>JABMOM010000026.1 GCA_013204105.1 Flavobacteriales bacterium | reverse complement strand
CAGAAGGACAAGTCTCTGTAGCGGAATACCTGCGGCTCGATGAGGACGAACGGGAAGGGAAAACTCCAATCATCTTGCGCATCGACGAGCACAGTGCATTGCGTCGATATAACGTGAGCAGCAAGGTGGTAGAAGCGTGCACAGAGGTATTGTCTAACCTGCGCACCCTTCGCGAATGGTCAGGGTTGTTTACCGACCAACCGGAGCGACTCAAAGAACAAGTGATGCAAGAGCTCGCTGTTCGATTTGAGAAAGAGAAGAATGCATTGGAGTCTACCTTGAATGACGAAAAACAAAACTGGGAGTCGGAGCATTTGACGGCACTCAAACAACAGATCAAAGAACGACTGATGCAACTTTCAGGAAACTGATGGACCTTTTTAGCAACATAGCGACGTTTCGTCACGGTGTGCATCCGGAGGAGTATAAGCACTATACCGAGGACAAGCGCATCGAGCGGATGCCGTTTGTGGATGAGTACGTCTTGCCGCTTGGACAGCACATAGGTGCGCCCAGCAGAGAGATCGTTCGCAAAGGCCAATACGTGAAGCGGGGAGAACGGATCGCGGAGGCGGGTGGTTTTGTATCTGTGGCTTTGCACAGTCCGGTGGATGGAACCGTAAAAGCCATCGAATTGGCAGAGACGATCACCGGAAAGATGGTACAGAGCATCCGCATTGAGACCGATCAACACTCTTCCCAGCTGGTGACTGCCCAGGAGGTGCCGGATCCGTTTACGCTGTCCTATGATGATTTCATTACTTCAGTGCAACAAAGCGGATTGGTAGGTCTGGGAGGTGCTGCCTTTCCGGCGCACGTCAAATTCAAGATACCTGAAGGAAAGACCTGTCGCTACTTGATGCTCAACGGATGCGAATGCGAGCCCTTCCTCACCTCGGATCACCGGACGATGGTGGAGCACCCCGCCGATATCATCGATGGCATCAAGATCCTGAACCATTTTGTGGGGGCAGAAAAAACCTTCATCGGCATTGAGAACAACAAGCCCGAGGCGATCAAAGCCTTGCAAGAAAAGGCAGCGAGCAGCGGTGCTCCCATTGAAGTAGTGCCGCTCAAGGTGAAGTATCCCCAAGGAGCAGAGAAAATGATGATCACGGCCATACTGGGCCAAGAAGTGCCAAGTGGTAAGCTTCCCTTAGATGTAGAGGTGTTGGTGAGCAACGTGAGCTCGATTGCTGCATTGAGCCAATGGTTTCGACAGGGCAAACCCTTGATCGAGCGCGTGGTCACGGTTACGGGAACGGCTATTAAGCGTCCCGCCAACGTACTGGTGCCTATTGGAACGTCGATGCGCGAAGTGGTCAACCATTGCGGTGGGATCACCTCGGCAGATCTACGCATGCTGCTCGGCGGCCCGATGATGGGCATGGTGCAGCGTTCGCTGGATGTACCCGTTGTGAAGGGAACCTCAGGCATGCTGATGCTTACAGGAAAAGAAGTGGGCAACATGGACGAATACAGCTGCGTGCGTTGCGGCAGATGCGTCGATGCCTGTCCGATGTTTCTGAATCCTAGTTTATTGGGAATGTTGGCGAAGAAAGGCCTTTGGGAAGACATGCAAGACAACCACGTACTCGACTGCTTTGAGTGTGGGAGTTGTTCGTTTGTTTGCCCTTCTCATATTCCATTGGTTCAGTGTTTTAGGGTAGCAAAAGGCTTGCTGCGAGAGCGAAAAGCGCGTGAATTAAAAGCAGAAAAAGGACAATGAAAAAGCAACCCACAGCGACCGTATCTACTTCGCCGTACTTGCACGACGCGACAAGCACGCCGCGCATCATGTGGGAGGTGGTCTTGACCTTGGTCCCGGTGGTGCTGGCTTCGTACTACATCTTTGGATTGGGAGCCTTGCTCGTGGTGGTTGCGGCTACCTTGGGCTGTGCCGTCACGGAATACGTATTTGCAACAGGCGATAAATGGCGCCCTTTGAAAGACGGCAGTGCCTTGATTACTGGCTTATTGCTCGGATTGTGTCTGCCTCCCGGATTTCCATTATGGATGGCCTTTCTAGGCGGTGTGGTGGCCATAGGGATGGGCAAGGCAATTTGGGGAGGCTTGGGTCAGAACGTATTCAATCCTGCCCTGGTTGGTCGTGCTTTTTTACAAGCCGCCTTTCCGACGGCGATTACCACTTGGAGCGCACCGGATGGTGGGTGGTTTAGTCTCAATGGAACGAACGCGGCCATGCCGTTTTACCAAGGAGAAGCAGTAGATGCCATTAGTGGTGCTACGCCGCTTTCACAAATGAAGTTTGACCATGTCTTTGCCAATACATCAGACTTGATGTTGGGCACTATACCCGGTTCGGTAGGAGAAACCAGTGGCTTGCTGCTGCTCTTGATGGGCGTGTACTTGCTATGGCGCGGCATCATCAATTGGCGGATTCCTGCGTCGATCTTGGGCACGGTGGCGCTGCTGAGCGCTGTTTTCTGGTGGATGGATCCAACAGTGTATCCCCCGCCCGGATTCATGTTGTTTTCGGGTGGGCTCATGCTCGGCACGTTTTATATGGCCACTGATTTGGTCACGTCTCCGATCACTCCGAAAGGACTCTGGGTGTACGGCATTGGCATCGGTGTTTTGGTGGTGCTCATCCGCCTTTGGGGTGGACTGCCGGAAGGCGTGATGTATGCCATCTTATTGATGAATGCTTCAACGCCTTTGATCAATCGATTTACCAAGATCAAACCCTACGGTTACCGATGAGCGAACAAGAACCATACATGGAAGAGGAGCAGGAGCCAAGCAGCGCGCGGTTGATCCTGACGCTGGGCATTGCTGGATTCATCTCAGGACTGATTCTGGTGAGCGTCTATTTGTACACCAAACCGATCATTGAGAAGAACAAAGCGGAAGCGCTGAAAGCCGCGATTTTTGAGGTGTTGCCAAATACCTCGACCTATCAAGCCCTTGGTTTGATGGAAGATGGCCTCCAAGTGTTGGGTGAAGCGGAGGATGCCCCAGAGTGGGTGATCTACGAAGGATTCAACGGTGAGGGAGAGCGTACTGGGTTTGCACTGCCAGGGGCTGAGCCCGGTTATCAGGACATCATCTCTGCATTGATAGGGTACGACGGGTCAGACGAACGGATCATTGGGTTCAAGGTATTGGAAAGCAAGGAAACGCCGGGCTTGGGCGATAAGATTTATAAGGATGAAGCCTTCCAATTGAACTTCAAGGCACTGGGCACAGATCCGAATGTTGCGGTGGTGAAGAAGGGCGAGAAGAGCAAGGACAACGAAGTAGAAGCCATCACGGGCGCAACCATCTCATCGAACGCGATTGGGCGGTTGATCAACGGCTCGCTTGAGCAGTGGAAGTCGCCTATTCGAGCCTATTTGATCCGCGTGAGGGATAGCAGCGGCACCCCGCAGGAGCCGGCGGCGACGAGGAGTACAGCGGATAGCCCTACCACATCCACCGAAGGGGGAGGTGGGCACGCCCAATCTAACAATCATGCATTGTAAATCATGAATACAAAACTCGAAATACAAGATGGGGCGGCCGCCCAGGAGTTTATCAAAGGACTGTGGAAGGAGAATCCGGTCTTTGTGGCTGTGTTGGGCATGTGTCCGGCGTTGGCGGTGACCAATTCGGGCATCAACGGGCTGGCGATGGGATTGGCGACGACGTTTGTTTTGATCAGTTCGAGCGTGCTCGTCTCTTTGCTGCGCAATGCTATTCCCAAACAGGTGCGCATCACGGCTTACATCGTCATCATCGCCACCTTCGTTACGGTGATCGACTTCTTGCTGGCGGCTTTCTTTCCAGATATCCATAAGGAGCTGGGAGCCTTTATCGCGCTGATTGTGGTGAACTGTCTCATCCTTGGTCGACAAGAATCCTTTGCGAGCAAGAACTCGGTGGGATTGGCGGTCATGGATGCGGCTGGAATGAGCTTCGGCTTCACGTTTGCGCTGCTCTGCATCGGGTTGATCCGAGAGGTTTTGGGCAGCGGTTCCATCTTCGGTTTTGGCCTCTTTGGTGAGGGATTTGAGCCTTGGATTGTGATGATCTTGCCTCCGGGTGGATTCTTCGCGCTTGGCTTCTTGCTGCTGGGATTCAATTGGTATGCACAACGTAAAAAAGCAATGGCATGAACGAATTGATTTGGATATTCATTTCGGCGCTCTTGGTGAACAACTTCACCTTGAGTCTTTTCCTTGGGTTGTGCCCATTCCTCGGAGTAACACAGCGCCTGGAGACGGCCTTTCGATTGGGATTGGCCAACATTTTCGTCATGGTCATTACGGCGATTGCGAGTTATGTGCTGAATACTTGGGTACTGATCTACGCGCCGTATCTGCGGTTGATCAGCTTCATCATTGTGATTGCCAGTACGGTGCAGTTTGTGGAAATGGCGATCAAGAAGTTGAGTCCTGACTTGTTCAAGGCCTTGGGTATTTTCTTGCCCTTGATCACGACCAACTGTGCCATCCTTGGCTTGGCGTTGTTCAGTACCAACAAAGGATACGGATTTATGGAAGGCATCGTCTACGCGCTTGGAGCGGGTGGGGGTGTCACCTTGGCGCTGGTCTTGTTGGCAGGCATTCGAGAGGAGACCAAGATTTTAAACATCCCGAAGATCGTGGAGGGGACGGCGCTCAACCTGATCATTGCCGGCATCGTGAGCATGGCTTTTATGGGTTTTGCCGGCTTATTCGCAAATGCTGCATGATGGAAGAAATGATACAATATTTGATTCCCGTATTTGCCTTGGCCGCCTTGGCTGGTGGATGGATGGGGGTGCAGATTGTAGCTAAAAAACTGGGAACAAAGAACCACATCGATGCGACCACTGGGTGTTGCGGAGCTTGTGCGAATAAGGATAGCTGCGAACGCAACTTAACCTAGTCGGTCAATTGGGCCCTCAATTGAGTCCTGAACTGCAAGCTCACGGCTAACAATTCTTTGAAGGCTGCACGGCGCTGCTGCACAAGTGAAAGGTAGCCAGCGAAAATGTTGTGAAACTCAGTGTTGTCCACAATTTCAGGATGCTCGTAGCTTGCTTTGAGGAGATCATATTCGCGGTATATCAGGGGCATGACTTTATCACTGAAGTGGCGATACATATAATCTTCCAAAAATCGAACTCCTTTTACCTCGGATTGGTAGCCTACGATCGAACTTCGAATGCCATAGTTTTCAAAAAGGTTGAGGTTGCCGCTATTGCTTAAGTCAAAATAGGTGCCTTCGTGAATGTCTAGTTGGCTCACACCAATGATCATAGACGTAATGGCTGATGCGGAATCGGCCACCGAAACGCCTGCTCGCATGTCCAATAGAAATGGCATTGCTCGATCAAGCCAAAGACTATCTGCTTCTAAGTCTTGAGAGATACTTTCAATGTTGTGATCGAGGTCTTGAAGGAAACCGGTGACGTAATTATCACGAAGTTGTGCCTCCTTCTGGTCGTTGCGCCAGTTGTTGAGCAAGAATCCAGCGGTGACGCCAAGAAAAACGACAATGACTTCTAGGAAAAGGCGTCGCCAGGGAATGGATCGCCGATGGTGGTTGGGTTTGGGTTCCATGGTGGTAATTTCACCACTAAACTAGCACAATGCGGGTAATGGAAGTTCGAGAATTATTTACTCATGAGCCATTCAATGGCAAGGGCTTCTTCTTTGAATACATGGAGTTGAAGACCGCGATTTGAAGCAACTAGTTGGGTGAAGGCGTGAAACTCGTCGGCGGTGATGTCGGTGTCTACCAAGGCCACGCGGTACGATGTTTTCCAACCCAGGCTTTCTGGATTACTGATCAACTGAAACGTAGCGGTGAGGTTTTTCCTGCCCACCAAGTCGGCAATGACCAGTAGGTCGTCTAGGCCATTTTCTTCGCTGGCTGCCGATATCTTACTCAGTACTTTCTTTGAAACCTCAACGTCACCCGCCTGCACACGGGTACCTTTTAGTAAGGCGCGTATATATGTCGGCTCTACGAATATTTCGACATCAAACGGCATAGGTGATTGTTCAGCCCTAACAAGATAGAAAAAGGCTTGAGAATGAGCACTATCCAAATTTTTTTGAGACAAATGGATACATCAATACCCGACAGCTTATAGTACCCGCCTAGCACCTAGTTCCTTCCCATTCACATCCCCAACTGCATAGCAATCTCAATCCTCTTGCGCATCTGAGAAATGGACAATTGGTAGTTGTTGAACACCTTGCTTCGTTCTTTCTCTGAGGAGCCGGAAATGCGTGTACTACGCTTGCTCAATATCTGAAAGCTCTTGAGGTTATCTTCATAGAATCGTTCATCTCTAGTACTCAGTACATTGAGACCATTATTCGTCAGATAGCTCCACTTTTGGTCATCCAATTCTACTAGAATAGTGGCATCGGTGAAGAGCACTTCATTGTGGAATACGGTGTAGTTGCCTTCTGCATCGTAGGGCACCTCGTCGGGACTAGGAGTAGTTCCTTCCTTATTGGGTGTGAACTTATAACCTTGCTCGCATTGCATTCTGAGGTGGTCTACCAATCGCTCCAAATCATCTAACAGGATTAGGGCAAGCGTAGGCTTGGAGAAATGACCCGATTCAAAGTAATAATAGATCTGCTTGAGCGTCGTATTGATGGTTTCCGGGGAGTAGATTTCTATGGATGGAATTCCCAGGTAATAATGTCGGGTCAGTCGTGAAATCTCATTGATGGCGTCGTTTTTCACATTCAGCTCAAACTTCAATTGCCGGAAGTCTTTGTAGTCAAGGATGGTTTTTTGCCAGAAGAAAAGCTTGAATGCCGCGATGGTAGGCGCGCTGAGTAAATGAAAGAAAGGGATGTCGTTGGCGATGTAGAGCATTTTCCTATCGCGCGCCTCGTGCACCACCCGCATCATGTTCTTGATGTAGTTCAGGTAATCCGTAAAGGTGAAGCTCTCTTCGTTGATAGGTTGGAAGTTGAAACTCACGCGCTTGCTCGACCCATCTAAGATCTCATCTACGGATACGTCATAATTGAGGCTGATGATCTCCAGTTCCTTGGCGGTGAGATCGGTGTCTCCGCGCATGCGGCGATACACACTATCGGTACTAATGTCAAGAAGCTCGGCAATGTTATCGACGACGCTTTCTCCCTTTGGTGTCTGCTTCTTTAGTTCTTCAAAGACACGACGCTGAATGAGTGAATCTGTTTTCATAGGTCACTATTTTGGTTTAAAGAAATGAGAAAAAGGGAGCAATCAATCGGCGTAGTCGGGGGCAAATTATGAAAAAGTTGATGGAATGCGTCCTTCGACGCCTTGAAATTTTGATACGATCCGCAACCGCTTGATTCTAAAATTTGAATATGTGCAAAAAACCAGAAGGTCAGTCGCAGATGTCGTTTTTGGAATAGGGAGGAGCGTATCATGTTTGTTTCGTTAAAATTTTATTCACAAAATATTATACGGAAATGAGGATTAAAAACTACGTGAGAGTATGTGCACTAGGTGCCGCTCTGCAATTCGGGTTGGGAGGTGTAAGCCTTGCACAACTCTACAGCAATGGAAACAACGTTATTAGCGGCAACAACGTCGGGATCGGTGAGGACGACCCGGAGGCTAAATTGGAGATCAAGAACGACTTCATACCTCCGCCCACGTGTATCAACTGCCTTGCTCTCCCACCTACGGATGAACCCGCGTTGAGGCTTACGACCGAAGTGCATCCAAATCCACCGACGACGAGTTCTGTCTCTACCTTATATACGTGGGATATTCACTCTGGAGAGGAACTTGAATTCATCGCTGGGACAGGATCAAGTGCATCAACCCTTTTTTCGCTTTCTGAGAATGAAACGAGCATTGGCGGGGATGAGGTTTTACTTTCTGATGACTTCCATTTTTCTAAGCAAGAGGGTTCATCCCTCTTTAAATACACCTTAGGGCTGGGTGCTAAGGTGAATGGTGGGTTGATGTCTCAAACGACTTCGGGTCAAAGCGGTAGTGCCATACAAAACTACAATGGCTCCCTGCGGCTATATACAGGAATAGGTGCGAGCTCGGTTCCGTTAGCGCGATTGACCATTACAAACAATGGCCGAGTCGGCATTGGCACGACCAATCCCAGCAGTTCTTTTGAAGTGAAGGATGGCGATGTAGAGGTAGAGAATGGGCAACTATTGGTCAAGAATGGAGATGTAGAAGTAAGCAGTGGTGAAGTCCTTATAAAGAACGGTCGATTTGTGGTAAGCAATGCTCAAGGCGTCAACCAATTTGAAGTAAAGAGTACGGGTTATGTGGTGGCAAGGGAGATCTTGGTAGATATCAATGAATCCATTCCCGATTATGTGTTTCAAGAGGACTATGCCCTTATGCCTATCGCAGAATTGCGGGCATATATAGCCAAAGAGCATCACTTGCCTAATATTCCATCGGCGCTCGAATTCGAAGATCAAGGAGGGATCGAACTGGGTGAGATGTCGAGGCTGATGCTTGAGAAGCAAGAGGAGTTGGTGCTTTACATTCTTGAGTTGGAAGCGCGTCTCTATGCATTGGAAACCTCAAATGCCGAGAAATAATGAGGATTGAGGTAACCGCACTGATCATTTTATTCCAAGTAGTAACATGCATTACTGCCATGGCTCAGAAGGATCCTCAGGTATACTGGGGGCCGGATACAACAAAGTCGCCACCTACGCATTTCAAGGATTACAGCGACGTCCTTGACCACGTTTACGGAAATCTTGAGAAGCATTTGACCTTTGATGTTTTGGTTGATCGCGTTCCCGAGATTTCCAGACGTGAGGTGTTCAAAGGGGAGCATCCTGATAGTCTGCTCGCGCTAGAAGACTTCTACTTTATATATACCGAAATGACCGATGCGCAAATGCCAATGACGCCTAGACCTGCCTTTTTTCAGTTGGATTCGACGGCGAGGGAAACGTATGCCAAGGAGGACGCCGTTACGATCGGATTGCTTCGGTACAAGTACCATGAGATATCGGAAGAGGCAAAGGAGAAAGGAGGAATCTACTGGGACGAGTACGCGTTGAAGGTGACAGATAAAGAAGTTTCATATGATCTATTCAGATCAGAGGAGGTGTTCGCGCTATCTCCTCTGATCGAAGGATACCTTCATGAGGGGAAGGTATCCTTCATTTTAGACTCCAGTTTCTTCTTCACGAATGTGTACGATGATCTTCCCTATGCCATGGCCATTGATTTTGGTGATGGCGGTGGATTCAGGGAAGTAAGGTTCAATGAACCCATGGATGTGTACTACAATGGTGAAGGCGAATATCAATGGTACTACGCTGTTCACTTCGAAAGCGATGACGTACGGGAGGGGAGCACCTCCTTTTCGGCACGGGAGGCAGACCCCATATTTGAATACGATTGCGGAGAGGGAGGGTCAATAGCTGAGGGAGAGATCATGCGTGACCTACCTCAGGAAATTGTGGAGTTGTCGGTGCCAGCCCCTATTTTGAATCTGAAGAACGATGATCCGAGCCTCGTGAGTGGCAGTATGGGCATCTACTACGGATGTGGAAATACTGCCTGCGAACTGCGAAAGCCTTACATCGTGGTGTCAGGATACGGACCGGAAGTGCCGGGAGTCGTGAACCAAAAAACCTTGGTAGCGGATCAGGCAAATAAGATGCTCTATACAAGCATGAACGGCATGTACGGTGCGGATGCTTCCGGCAACGAACAAGCAGGTGAAAACAACGGAGCGAATATTCTGTATCGATTGAGGAACGAAGGCTATGATGTTGTCACCGTGTATTTCGACAACGGGGTGGATTTCGTTCAGAACCACGCAGCCCTGGTCGAGGAGGTCATTGCATGGGTAAACGAGGAGAAGGCCAACAACGGAAGCAAGCATGAGAATGTTATCTGTGGACAAAGCATGGGTGGTGTGAGTACGCGATACGCATTGGCGGCTTGGGAAAAGAAGTACATGCAAGAAGACAGCGAAACCTACATGCATCACCAATGCCGTCTGTGGATTTCCTGGGAGGGCGAAATGCAAGGGGCGACGATTCCGATGGGGTTGCAATTGACCTCATGGTACCTGACCAAAAAGCTTCCGATCGCTTTGAGCATTGCCTCTTTTGGGTTGGTGGGGTTGATTCCGGGAATTGCATTGGCAGAAGTGTTGGAAGTGGTTGCGCTGAATAATGCATTGAACAATGCAGCAGCAAAGTCTTTGATGACGTACCACCACACCAACAACAAGGATAAATCTACCACGCTGCATCGCCACCCCTATTTTCTGAAGTTGCAGAGTGAATTGGATTCCCTAGGTTATCCGCAGTTCCCAAGAAGAGTAGCAATCGCGGATGGAAGTTCAAATGTGACGCGCCCAAATGGATTGGAAACGAGCAACGGACAGATCGTGAACACCTGTTTGAACGATGTGGAGTTGTACATCCCGCTCAAACCCTTGATCCTCTCTATTAAGATGAAGGCAACGACCGGAGAGGTAAACCAAGACATCGAGTTGTTCAGAGGGAGGTTTAAAATTGATGGGATAAACGTTCCTGGGTTCAAGGTCACGGTGAATAAGAACTATCCCAAGGCAGAGTATGCAGCACCAGGGTCCTACGAGCGATTCTACAACGGCATCCTCATACATGCGAATTTATCCATGAATCCGGCAAATTGGAAGTGTCGTAACACCGCTTACAGAGTGCCCTTCGCGCCGACCACCAGCGTGTTTGACATCCAGGACGATGCTAGTGTGGATTATAGTTATGATATGCAGGCGAATGATCTTTTTTGGGAAAACAATAACGATGTGTCACAATTTCACGGGTATCCCCATATTAAAAATGTTGGATTCAAGACGCCATTTCATGTGCTGTATGCTTCTCCAGAAAATACGTTTCATATTCAGAATCCTGAAGCTGAATTAGGGGCCTTTATTCGACGTGAAGTTTCTAATTCAGAGCAGTTCATTGAGAATAGGCACTTCATTGGAGATTCTACTGAATTGTATAAGGCTCAGTATGAAGCCGAAGAGGAAGTTAGAATTGGATTTGATAACTCAGATCAATACCCGAATGGTGACGTTGTTGTTGATGCGAATAGTAGCTTATATGTTTTGTCAAAGCGAATTAAAATCACATCAGGTTTCCGAACGAGTAATGGAGGGTATTTGAATGTTCGATCTATATCTTCTGACAATGAGGAGTGTTTTATACTCTCACAAGGGGAATCGTTTAAAGGGGGTGATGGATATGACCAGAGAAGCTTTGTGGATGAAGGGCTTCACAGGAAGAATCAACTGCAGGAGGTTATGATGTTTCCCAATCCGACGAGTGGTAAATGCGAGGTGCTTCTTCCAGCCACAGACGAGCCGACGAGGATTAGAATATATGATTTATCCGGCCAACTACTTGAGGATCAAACATATTATGAATCTTCTATGGTCCTTGATTTTTCCAAATGGTCAACGGGAGTATTTTATGTGGAGTTTAAAAATGTAAGATTTAGTCAAACAATTAAACTAATCAAGTCATGATCAGAATTAATATGATACTGGTTGTTTTATGCATATTGACGATTGGATGTGCTAAAAATGATCAGTATAAAAAGACCCAGTTTGAGTTTGTCTTGAACGATATTACCACAGGGGTAATGAATGAGAGGGGTTCGGTAAGCTTGCTTGAGGTCGAGACTCCGAGCCAGCCTTTTTCTCCATTGATTTTCACTGAAATCAAGAAGTATGATGTTTCCTATGGGGAGTACATATCCGATGAGTTCAACGCCAATCGAGGAAATCGATTTCAATACGTTGTTCGATTTAATCGGGACGGAGGTGAATACTATTCTGGGTTAGTTTATGAGGGTAATACCTATGAAATCAGCGAAGAATGCACCCTTTCAAAGAAGCAAGAGAATTCCTGCGAGATGTTAATTGAACCTACTGCGCATGTTTCGCTCAGGGCTACTAATCTATCAGGAGGTGCTAGTGAGTCTGACAGTATTTGGGCTCAAATTTCTGATGGTTATGTTCAACGCGGTTTGAATTTTAAAGGGAAAGGGGAATCGTCCGCATTTGGAGGTGAAGTCCCTCATGGATTTTATGATTTGAATTATTGGATCTATCGGAATGGAGAGTTAAGTGAAGAAGTTAGCAGCTCCTTCTACCTAAATCACAATCAAGACACCGCGATTACGATTCAATTCTAAGCCACCACAATCAATTCCTACTCTCATCACGGGGGTAGGAATTGTAT
>JABMOM010000025.1 GCA_013204105.1 Flavobacteriales bacterium | reverse complement strand
GCATTGCGTGGTCTTCGAGGATGCCGTTGCTGGTATTGAAGCCGCAAAAGCCGGGGGCATGCGGTCGATTGGTATTGGTACAGACGATAACTTAGGCGCAGCCGATTTGGTGCGCGCATCGTTGGCAGAGATACACGTTGAAGAAGCTTTGAACATCCTATGAACCCGATCAGTGACTTGATAGAAAAGGATCCGTGGCGGATCGTGCAGAAAGGATTCTCAGACGAGAACAACCGCAAGTATGAGAGCCTCATGAGCATTGGCAATGGCCACATGGGCCAACGCGCAACGTTCGAAGAGGAATACACGGGATCCACCCACTCCGGCAGCTACATGGCCGGCATTTACTACCCGGACAAAACCCGCGTGGGTTGGTGGAAAAACGGCTACCCAGAATACTTCGCCAAGGTCATCAACGCCACCAATTGGATCGGCATCTCCTTCAAATTCAACGACGAAAAGTTAGACCTCGCAACGGCAAGGGTCAGCGACTTTGAGCGTGTATTGGACATGCGCACGGGCATCCTGACCAGGAGCTTCATTGCTGTCATGCAAAACGGTGTGAAGGTGCAAGTGGCGGCCAAGCGCTTCTGTTCTATGGCCGAACGGGAAGTAGGGGTAGTGGAATACGAATGCACCGTGCTGGAGGGGGAAGGCGACCTCCAGATCAAACCTTTCCTCGATGGAGATGTGCTCAACGAAGACTCCAACTACGACATGAAGTTTTGGGAGGAGACGAAAAAACACACGGGCAACAACGAAGCCTACCTAGAGATGAAAACCAAGAAGCTCGACTTCTACCTGGGGTCGGCGATGAAGTTTTACCTCTACAAGAACAAAAAGGAGATGCCCTTTACGGGCCACGAGCAACTCCGAAAGAAGTACGCAGGGGTAGTCTTGAAGAAATCCTTCGAACCGGGTGATGTGTTCAAGGTGGAAAAACTGGTCGCCAACTGTACGTCTCGGGATTACAACATAGCCGACATCGAAGAGAAATGCCACGATGCAATTGCGCGCGCACATTCGCTGGGAAGCGTGCAATTGGAGGCCGCGCACCTTGCCCATTGGACGCAGACTTGGAAGGATTGTGACATTGTCATCGAAGGCGACGTGGCCTCTCAGCAAGCCATTCGATTCAACATCTTTCAACTCTACCAAACCTACACAGGCCATGATCCCCGGCTCAACATTGGCCCCAAAGGATTCACCGGCGAGAAGTACGGCGGAAGCACCTACTGGGATACCGAGGCGTATTGCCTCCCCTTTTACATGGCGACGACCCATCAAGACGTAGCGCGCACGCTCTTGGTGTATCGCTACAAGCACTTGCCCAAGGCCATTGAAAACGCCGAGAAATTGGGATTCAAGGACGGCGCCGCCCTCTATCCGATGGTGACGATGAACGGAGAAGAGTGCCACAACGAATGGGAGATCACCTTCGAAGAGATCCACCGGAATGGAGCCATCGCCTATGCGATCTACAATTACGTCAACCATACCCAAGACCGCGTTTACTTAGCTGAATATGGGTTTGAAGTGTTGGTAGGAATCGCCCGTTTTTGGGCGCAGCGTGTCAATTGGAGCGAAGCCAAGCAGCAATACGTCATGCTGGGCGTTACCGGACCGAATGAATACGAGAACAACGTCAACAACAACTGGTACACGAACTACCTCGCAGCATGGTGCTTGCGCTATACACTAGAGGTTGCGCAATACCTAAAAGAATCGCACAGCAACGAGTTCAAGACCCTATGCCAAAAACTAGCTTTCGATCTGGAGGAGAACGCCAAAGCATGGATGCATATTTCAGACAACATGCACTACCCGAAGATGGAGGGCAGCGATGTCTATTTGCAGCAGGAAGGTTATCTAGACAAGGAAAACATCACGTGCGCTGAGCTTCCACTGAGCGAGCGACCGCTCAATCAGAAATGGTCGTGGGACCGCATCCTTCGTTCTCCTTTCATCAAGCAGGCTGATGTGCTGCAGGGCTTTTATTTCTTTGCCGATCATTTCAGCTTGGAGGAGCTCAAAGCCAATTTTGACTATTACGAGCCGAGGACGGTCCACGAATCTTCCCTTTCTCCGTGCATCCATTCCGTCCTCGCCAGCAAATTGGGTTACGTTGACAAAGCCTACGACATGTTCCTCCGAACATCGCGACTCGACTTGGACGATTACAACCGCGAGGTGCACGAAGGACTTCATATTACGAGCATGGCCGGTACTTGGATCGCCCTGGTTCAGGGCTTCGGAGGCATGCGCCTAGAGGATGACCGATTGTGTTTTCGACCTTATGTGCCCAAGCAATGGAAGGGCTGCGCCTTTAGCATCGTCTTTCGAGGCGTGCGCGTTTCAGTCCAGTGCGGTGAAAAGCACGTTCAACTTTCGTCCAACGGACCCATCGAGGTCAAGGTGTGGGACGAAGTGATCACCTTAGATGGAAATCATCCTGTTGAAGTATCCACGAAGGCCATTGTATGAACTAAACACCACCACCATGCGCTACTACCTACCCGTTTTTCTTCTCTTTATCGTCACCCTCTTCTCTGCTTGTCATGAGCAGGCGTCGGAAGCTACGGGCCCCGTGGTAGAGGAGTCCACTTATGGTCTCAATTCGGTTGTCTTGCTTACAAAGGACACGCTGCAGGTGGTGCTTTCTGATTATTTCAAAGAAGGCGCTACTGTCGATTCCATTCATTTCCCCAAAGGCTTGGATTCGGACTGGAAGCGAGGGGCAAATGAAATGATGCTTTTTGGAGAAATGGAAGCCTGGATCGACGCGATGGAGGTCTATATCAACGGACAGATGCTCGTCGTACCCGTCAAGCGTCCCGCAATGGAAAAGGTCCGACTGACTTTTGCTTCTTCCGAAAAGCAAGATTCTATTGATCTAGTGGGAGACTTGAACAGCTGGACGCGCGGCGTAGATCGCTATCAAGACGGCGGCGGAATCTATTACCTCGAGTTGGAATTGGCGCCGGGAGGATACGCTTATCGATTGATCGTAGATGGCGTGGAAATGCTCGATCCCGCAAACGCTCATACTGTTCCCAATGGTTTTGGCGCTTTCAATTCATTCCTCAAGGTGGAGCCCTCCAATGCCGAATTGATTCCTCATTTAGTGGTCAAAGAAGCTGTCGATGATTTGATTCACGTGGTAACATCGGTGGACGGTGGGAAGTGGTTTGCGCTGTGGCAAAACCAATCCATTGAAAAGGCGGCTGATGACAACCTGTTCGCGATCCCTGAAGCGGCAAAAGAATTGGAACGGTCCTACGTCCGCGTCTGGTCAGAGACCGCGCAAGGGCTGAGCAACGAGGTGCGGATTCCTTTGGAGTACGGCAAGGTGATCACCTCTACCGAACAACTCACCCGCTATGACAACGAAGGAAACATCATGTACTTCATGATGGTAGATCGCTTTGTAAACGGCGACACCTCCATTGACGAACCCGTAGAAGACGACCGGATATTACCAAGGGCCAATTATTACGGAGGAGACCTCGAAGGCGTGCGTCAGAAGTTGGAAGAAGGTTATTTCGAAGACTTAGGGATCAACACCTTGTGGATTTCACCGATCACCGAGAATCCTACTGGAGCATATCAAGAATATCCTGAGCCAAGGCGATGGTTTTCCGGCTACCACGGTTATTGGCCGATCAGTTTCAAAAAAGTAGACCATCGCTTAGGTAACAATGCAGGTCTCAAGACGCTGGTAGATCAAACCCACACCGATAACAAGAACATCATCCTTGATTATGTCTGCAACCACGTGCATCAAGAGCACCCGATGATCATTGCGCACCCAGAATGGCGGACCCAGTTGGTCCTTCCAGACGGAAGACGAAACCTGCGCCTTTGGGATGAACAACGATTGACGACTTGGTTTGACGACTTTCTACCGACGCTGGATTTTTCTATTCCCGAGGTAACGGATGTGATGAGCGACAGTGCCATTTGGTGGATCGAAGAATTTGATTTTGATGGTTTCCGCCACGATGCGACGAAGCACATTCCCGAAAGCTTTTGGCGCGCCAATACGATCAAGCTTAAGAAACTGGGTGAGGAGCGAGGCAGGAAGTACTTCCAAGTTGGGGAGACCTTCGGCAGCCGTGAGTTGATCCAGAGCTACATCGGATCGGGAATGATGGATGGCCAATTTGATTTCAACCTGTACTTCGATGCCGTTTCGGTGTTCAAAGACACGACCAGCCCAATGACCAAATTGAGCGAGTCCTTGATGGCGTCACTGAATTATCACGGCAGTTTGCACGCCATGTGCAACATTACGGGCAACCACGACCTGACTCGCTTCATCAGTCTAGCCGGCAAGGCGGTGCGCGATGATGAAGACCAGAAAGAGGCTGGATGGCACCGAGAAATCAAAGTGGAAGATCCAGTGGGTTATGCAAAACTCAAAATGCTCGAGACCTTCATCATGACCATTCCCGGCATTCCGGTAATTTTCTATGGAGATGAAATCGGCATGCCCGGAGCGAATGATCCCGACAATCGACGCATGATGCGGTTCGATGACCTGGCCCCTGAGGAAGAAGCGGTCAAGGCACACGTCGAGGCCATCACGCGCCTGCGTTCGGATCATATGGCGCTGTTGTTTGGCGACGTTGAGATCGTGCAGGCGGATGAAAATGTCCTAGTCTACAAGCGCACCTACTTGGCAGATCAAGTAATCACGTGTTTCAATAACTCAAACCGACCGGTTGAAGTGACCGTACCGACGGAGATGGAAATGGCCGGCATGGATGCTTCGATTGTTCATGCAAGCGAAGACGGCGTGCTCACAATGACACTTCCACCTTTCTCATCACAGATCCTATATTCGAAATAGACCCATGGTTATGAAAACCAAAACCTTTCTTTCCGCGATCTTCTCAGTGCTTTTGCTCAACAGCTGCGGCGGTGGTGGTCAGCACGATGCGTCTGTGGACACAGATACCGTTGCACCAGCGGCAAGTACGCCTGAAGTCGCACATCCTGATAACAGCTTGAACGATGCGCCGGAATGGGCCGGCCCCGCAACGATGTATGAGGTCAACGTCCGTCAGTTTTCCAAGGACGGTACGCTCAACACCTTTTCCAAGAGCATACCTCGCCTGAAGAACATGGGGGTAGATATCCTATGGTTCATGCCGGTTCAGCCAATTGGGGTAGAGAACCGAAAGGGAAGTTTAGGAAGCTATTATTCAATCTCGGATTACACGGCGGTGAATCCGGAATTCGGTACGATGGACGATTTCAAGAAGACCGTGAAAATGGCCCACTCAATGGGCATGAAGGTCATTTTGGATTGGGTTGCAAACCACAGCGCCTTTGACAACGCTTGGGCAAAAGACCACCCTGAGTGGTATACCCAAGATGAAAACGGAAACATCATTCCTCCGAACCCCGATTGGAGCGACGTGGCGGACTTGAATTACGACAATGAAGACATGCGCAAGGCCATGCTCGACGCGATGAAGTTTTGGATCACCGAAGCCGACATCGACGGTTTTCGTTGCGATGTGGCAGGTGAAGTTCCCCAAGATTTTTGGGACGATGCGATCCGTGAATTGCGCGGCATGAAGGAAGTATTCATGCTCGCCGAATGGGATGAGCCCATGATGCATTCCAGCTTCAACGCCTCGTATGCATGGGGGTTCCACCACCAGCTCATGGAGATTGGAAAAGGAGCCCATAATTTGGATGATTTACGCAAGTTCCTGGTGGAGGAAGATGAGAAATACGCGGATGACGCCTTCAAATTGAGGTTTACCACCAACCACGATGAGAATACCTGGAAGGGAAGCGAAACAGAATTGTTTGGCCCACTCACCCGTAATTTTCAGGCGCTGATTTTTGCCACGCCTGGTATTCCATTGATGTACTCTGGACAGGAGTCTGTGCTGGATCAGCGCCTCGAATTCTTTGAGAAGGACGAGATCGATTGGAAGCGTTATGCACTGGTCGATTTCTTTTCAAAATTGAATGAGATCAAAGCGGAAAATCCAGCGCTGCACGGTGGCGAATTTGGAGGGTCTTTCAGCTTTGTGGGCGAGGACTGCAGCAACGGCGTCATGGCATTTGATCGCATCAAAGGCGAGAACCACGTGCGCTTCATCATGAACTGCACGGATGCAGCACAGGATATCACCGCTTACCTTGACGGCACTCCCAACGACCTTTCTTTGATGGACGGAACGAATTTCAGCGGACCGAATTTGGGGGCGTATGACTTCGTCATGCTCCAGATGAACGAATAAGCTACCAACACCTACCCCTATGCAAACCGATCCACACGTTGCCACTGAAACTGCTGCTGCCATCGACAAGCCAAAGCTCGGTATGGGCTCCATCATCAACCTCAGCATGGGGTTCATGGGCATACAGATGGGCTTCGGGCTGCAGAACGGAAATGCCAGCCGCATCCTCGCCAATTTCGGCGCAGATGTCCATGAGCTTTCATGGTTTTGGTTGGTGGCACCGCTGACTGGATTGATCGTTCAGCCGATCATCGGTCACATGGGAGACAATACCTGGGGTAAGTTCGGGCGCAGGAAACCCTACTTCCTCGTCGGTGCAGTATTGGCTTGTTTAGGCTTGATCTTCCTTCCTAATTCGAACATCGTTGCGGGCGAGTCGATGTATGCCATGGACTTCTTGGGCATCACCGCCATCCTATGGGTGGGTATTGGATTCCTCGCGTTGATGGACGCATCCTTCAATATTTCAATGGAACCTTTTCGGGCTTTGGTAGGAGACATGCTCCCAAAGAGTCAAGGAACGATCGGCTTCAGCGTGCAGACCATCCTGATCAGCTTTGGAGCCATCTTAGGCTCCTTCATGCCTTGGATACTTACCAATTGGTTTGGCGTTGCCAACTCCGCAGCGGAAGGCTCCGTAGCACCCAATGTGGTGTGGTCGTTCTACGTCGGAGCTGCGATCTTGATGCTTACAATCCTCTATACGGTGCTTACGATCAAGGAGTATTCGCCCAAGGATTTTGCGCGGTACAATGGAGAGCCTGAGGTGAAGGTCAAGGGAAAGATGACAGACATTTTTGTGGACTTCGTCAACATGCCCATCCGTATGCGCAGGCTGGGATTGGTGCAGTTCTTTTCGTGGTTTGCCCTCTTCACCATGTGGGTATACACCACTTCAAGCTTGGCGACCCATCACTATGGATTGACTCCAGATGATACCAGCAGCGCTGTCTTCAACACTGCAGGGGATCAGACTGGATTCCTTTTCGGATGGTATAATTTCTTCGCCCTGATTTTCGCGTTTCTGCTCTCGCCCTTGGCCAGAAAAACAAGCCGGAAATTTGTGCACGTATTGGCATTGAGTTCTGGAGGAATAGGCTTGTTGTCCATGTATTTCATTACCGATCCCAACATGCTCATCATAAGCATGATCGGCATTGGCTTTGCCTGGGCCAGCATCCTTTCCATGCCCTATGCCTTGCTCATCGATTCATTGCCAGCGGCCAAAATGGGGGTGTACATGGGCATCTTCAACTTCTTCATCGTCATTCCTCAGATCATCAATGCGCTCTTCGGAGGACCGATCGTCCACGCTTTTTTCGACGACTATTCGATATACTACCTTGTCTTTGGGGGAGTGTTATTTCTAGCGGCTGCCGTCCTTACGCTTCGTGTCCGTGAACCCTTGTTCAACGAAACGGAGATCAAAGAAATGGAGCACAGGGATGCCTTGCTAAAAGCGAGCTGGGTCGAGGGGGGAGCGTAATCTTACCAATTCTTCAGTAGAAACGAAAGCGGAGTGCCGATGCGCGCCTTCCACGAGTTCTCATTGTGTTCGGCGCCGATGAATTGGAGGCTCAAATGGTCTCCATTCCAATCGCTTGCATCGATGATGCTGTCTACGCGTTGCTGATAAGGGGGGTAGAGCGAATCCAGCGTAACGGTGCCGTAGTCAAAGTAGAGGCGATGCGTCGAATCCAAGCGGGAAATGGTCTGAGCTACGTAATCTTCCATCACTTCAGGAAATGGATGTGGCCCCGGCGAGTGGGAGAAAGGCCAATGTGTGGAGAGGCAGGCTGCTCCGCCGAAAACATCGGGGTATTCCAACAATGCATAGCACGAAATCAAACCGCCCATACTGGAACCCATCATGAAGGTGTGTCCTGGATCCGTGTAGGTTTTATAGTTGGAGTCGATGAAGGGCTTCAGTTCTTTGGTGATGAAGAGGAGGTATTCATCGGCGAGCTTTTTCTCCAAATTGTACTCTGCAGATACGCTGTCTTGTACGGATGAATCCAAGGCCAGGAAGGGTTTTTCTGGACAGTATTCTGCGTAGCGTTTCATCCCGTTGTTTGAAATGGCTACGATGATGGACGGGGGAATCGATCCAGAATCCATCATGGCTTGCAGAGCGCTATCGGCTTCCCATGCTACACCTCCATATGCGGTTTCAGGGGTGAAGACGTTTTGACCGTCGTGCATGTACAAGACCCGAAAAGGCGGGGCATCGGCTTCGAAGTATTGGCGCGGTAGGAAGACGCTCACGTTGCGTGCATCCACGTATTCAGAGGCGAAGGCTTCATGGGTTTCAATCCTTGAGACCAATACTTCTTCTTTCGGCGTAGATGTGCATCCAGCCAACAGTAAACAGCAAGTGAGGTAGCAAAGCGCTTTCATTCCAACTCAATGATCAAGGGTTGCATCGGCTCTAGGTTCAACTGCTCGTCTAGCGAGACGAAAGTTTTCGTCATGACATTCGTGCCTCCTTCGCTGTCGCCGAGGCTCTCCTTGAAACGGTCGAAGGACATTTTGTAGGGAGTTTTATTCTTGTTGAGGATGACCATGATCCGCTGGTCGGCGTTGTAACGGAAGTAGACGTAGACGCCATCTTGCGGTCCGTAGTGGGTCATTTTTCCTGAATGTATCGCAGGAGCAGTTTTCCTCCATTTCAGCAAGCGTCGCGTGAATTGCTGTGCTTCACTTTGATCCGCGTTTAGTCCTTCACCCGTAAAGCCGTTGACGGCATCACCCTCCCAACCCCCGGGAAAATCGATGCGAATGGTTCCATGGTCACCCTTCTCGGTGTTGTTGAACAGAAGCTCCGTTCCATAGTAAATCTGTGGAATACCGCGTGTAGTTGCCATGAAGGCCATCCCCAATTTGTAGCGATTCAAGTCTTCGCCGATCTGGCGGTAGAAGCGATCCATGTCATGGTTGTCCGGAAAGATCATGAGGTTATAGGGGTCGGCGTATTGGAAGTCTTGGGCAAGGGCCTCGTACAATTTGAACCAACCTCCCCACCAAGATTCCTCTTCTGTCAGGGCTTCTACCAGGGCTTTTTGGGTAGGGAAATCAAACATACTCGGAACGCATGAGGGGTATCCTCGGCTGTTTCCTCGCTGCCAATATGAAATGTAAGCTGGGTTCATTGTCCACTCTTCACCCACGATGTTGAAGTTGGGGTATTCTTTCATGATCGCGCAGGACCAATTCGCCATGAAGTCTTTGTCGGAGTACGGGTAGGTGTCCATTCGAATGCCACTCAAATCGGCTTCTTCGACCCACCAGATGGAATTTTGGATCAAGTATTTGGCGAGCAGAGGATTTCGCTGGTTCAGGTCGGGCATGCTCTCTACAAACCAGCCATCGGTCATGCTCAACGAATCTTCGGCTGCGCTATAGGGGTCGTGGATCGTGCTTCGGTAGTGCTTGTTCCATTTGTACTTCCAATCGTTGTTGACCCAGTCTGAGCTCGGGTGGTCTTGGACCCACCAATGTCCGGATCCGATGTGGTTCATGATCTGATCCATAACCAATTTCACTCCCTTGTCGTGGGCCTCAGCGCTCAGGGCCTTGTAGTCTTCTAGGGACCCCATGCGCGGGTCGATCCGATAGAAATCGGTGGTGCTGTAGCCGTGGTAGGAATATTCGGGTTGTCGATTTTCGATCACTGGACTGCTCCAAATCGCGGTGAATCCCATGCCTGCGATGTAGTCGAGGTGGTCGCGCATGCCTTGGATGTCGCCGCCATGTCTGCCGCCTTTGAATGCGCGATCAGGGCCTTCGGCCATTTCCTTGACAGCATCATTCTTTGGATCTCCATTGGCGAAGCGATCGGGCGTGATGAGGTAGATAACATCAGACGTGTTAAAGCCTTCGCGCTCGTTGGAACCTGGTCGGCGTGATTTGAAGGTATAGTCGAAGGTCTTCTTCTTCCCTTCCCGTTCGAGCGTGATGGGATAGTCGCCTGGTTTTGCGGAGCCGGAGATTTGCAAGGTGATGAAGAGGTAGTTGGGGTTGTCCGTGGTCTCTGTACGTACTACCTGAAGCACTTTGCCTGCTGCGCTCGCGGTACATTTTCCAATGTCTTCACCGTAGAGCATGAGCTGTAGCTCCGTCTCGGCCATTCCTACCCACCAATGGGGTGGTTCCACAAGTTCAGCCCAAGCTTGGGCGGAGAGGTTCAAACTCAGGCAACCAATCGAAAGTAAAATCAGGAATTGCTTTAGCATAGGACAATGGCTTAGAAACAAAAAAAAGCCACCGAAGTGGCTTTTGAAAGGTCGGGATTAAATCAGTAACCAGGGTTCTGTGTCAAGTTCGGGTTGGCGATCACATCGTCCGCGTTGAGCGGGTAGATGTTGAGGTGGTCGGAGACGCCAATTCCAATCGGATCATTGCCTTTCCATTCCCATACATAATCGCTCGAAGTGAATTTGCCAAAGCGAACTAAATCGGTCCGGCGCTTTCCTTCCCAAGACAGTTCGCGGCCCCTTTCATCCAAGATGAAGTTGAGGTCGTATGAACCTACTGTGGGCGCACCGGCTCGTGTGCGGAGCATATTGATATAAGTCAGTCCTTGCCCGCTGTTTCCGTATCCTCTAGCAGCACATTCGGCATACATCAGGTATACCTCAGAAAGGCGCATCCAATGGAAATCCAAGTTCACTTGAGAGTTCAGCGAGTAGTTGTCAGGGGTTGTTATGTCACCATTGCTCTCGAGGTAGACGTTCTTGTACTTGGTCATCGCCCAACCGTGATGGAATTGGTCGAAGGTGTCGATGCTTTGGATGTGATCCTTGTGGTACCAAGTGAAGCGGTCGCTGGTGGCGGAATCTGCTACGAAGAGATCCGTGTAGGCCTTGGTCGCGCGGTATCCTTCCCATCCGCCCGTGATGCCGTAGTCTCCAGGAACCATCGTACCCCCTACAAATGCATGCACGAGGAAGGTGGTGCCTCCGTAGGATTGGGTGAATGCGCCGTCGCAAGCCACAGAGAAAATCGCTTCCGACGAATTCTCATTGTTCAACGTAAACAGTTGCTGGTAGTTGGACTCCAGAGAATAGGCATTTGAATTCGTGATTTTATCCAAGTAGGTCACGCAGTCCGAATATCGATCTTCTCCGATCCAGGTATTTGCATTGAGGTACATCTTAGCAAGTAAGAAATAGAGCGCCCCTCGATCCACACGTGGGTAGTCGGCGGCGCCGACGGCAGGAAGTTCGGACTCAAGGTCAATTAACTCTTGTTCAACATAGGCAAAGAGCTCCTTGGCGTTCGTCTGTGGGGGTAATTGAGAACCGATACCATCCGCTTCCGTCACGAACGGAACATTGCCACCAAAGAGGTCGATGGCATGCGTCCACACAAAGGCTCGGATCCAACGCGCTTCTGCACGATACCCGCGAATCAATTCCTTATCGACCTCCGAGAAGCCACGTCGTTCCATGTTTTCTTCAGAACACTCCCGAATGAATTCATTGGCCAGGGTAATCTGGAAAAACAGGCGCGAATACATCGCTTTCACAAATGAATTGGATGAACTCCAACGCATGGTGTTCAGCTCAGGAATTCCAACGTCATTCCAGCGGCACTTCGTGGCATCGGTGGATAATTCTTGCAAGTTCCAGTATACGCGGAGATAAGGAGAGAAGCCCTCGTCGATGTCTGCGATGTCAGGATTTCCTGCGGGGCCTTCGTTACCACTCAACACGAAACCAGCGTACAGCTTAGCCACGACGTTGATGTAGTTGTCTGCGGTGTCGTAGACAGCGGCTGAGTTGAAACCGTACTTGGGCGTAAGGTTGAGGTCCTTGTGGCACGCAGTCATTGCTAAAAGCGCGAACACAAGTGGAAGAATGGTCTTTATGATTCGATTATTCATGATTGCGGTGCTTTTAGAAAGACAGGTTTAGGTTGAACGAGTAGATCCTCGGACGCGGGTAGAAGTTGTTGTCAATGCCCCCGGAGATCTCAGGATCAAGTCCGGAATAAGTGGTCAATAGGAACACGTTGTTGACGGCGGCTCCGACCCTTAGGCTCATGCGCTCGTTCCAGATTTTACCAAAGTCGTATCCGACGTTCAGGTAGTCCATGCGGAGGAAGTCAGCACGTTCTACATAAAGGTCAGACAAGGTTTGGTTTGTGGTTGTTTGAATGATTTGATCTTCTAGAAAGTCCTCGTTCAAGTTGACCAAGAAATTCTGCGAAGGGATTGCGTTATAGTAGGCTCTAGAAGAACGGACGTTGTTGTAAATGTATCGGCCGACTTCACTGCGGAGGTTGAAACCGAGTGACCATTGCTTGTAGCGCAGGTTGCCGTAAAATCCGAGGTACATCTGAGGCGCTGCCTGCTTGTAGTGGTAGCGATCGTCCTGATTGATGATGCTGTCACCATTGAGGTCGGCGAATTGATCTTCAAGCGGCTTTCCATCGTCGTCGTATAGCTGCTCGAATACGTAAAATGAATTCGTTGGAAACCCAACCGTGTGGACTTGGACGTTGTTGCCAATACCTGCGCCTGAAATGCTGCCGGTAAGAATACCGACGTTGTTGCTGTCCGCTACTTTGGTAAGTTGGGTGACCTCATTTTGGTTCAGGGTAATGTTCGCGCCAAGGTCCAGTTGGAGGTCTTTCTTCTGAATGGCTATGGCGCTGAACTCAAATTCGAATCCTCTATTGATCATCGAACCCACATTGGTCAAGATTTCATTCTTAAAGTTGACGCCGGCCGGCACGTCGATGACGGCTAACAAATCATAAGTGTTCTTGAGGTAGAAGTCTAAGGATCCAGAAATACGGTCCCTGAAGAAGCCGTAATCGATACCTAGGTTGTAAGACATGGTCTCTTCCCATTTGATGTTGTAGTCAAATCCATCAGGACGGAAGAGGTTATAGTACTGTCCACCCAGCAAGTATTGCGCGGTGGTTGTACTGGTCTGGTAGTTCGCGATGTAGGGATAGTCGTTGTCAAAATCTTGCTGTCCTGTGATGCCCCAACCCCCACGTAATTTCAAATACGACAAGGTCTTGGAATCCTTCAAGAAAGCCTCGTCAGAGATACGCCATGCTCCGGCTACTGATGGAAACAATCCCCATCGATTCTCAGGTGCAAATCGACTTGAACCGTCTTGTCTCAACGTGGCGGTCAATAGGTAGCGACCGTTGAAGGTGTAGATCATTCGACCGTAGTAGGAAATCAAAGCATTTTCGTTCCAACCCGGGATGCCCGGCGGCGTGATCGTGTCTTCGGCGATGTTCAATACGGGGAACGCCTCAGTTTCGCGGTGCCAGAATTGGTATGAATATCCTCCCGTGAGGTCAATTTCACTTTTTGCGCCTTCGAAGTTCTTCTTGTAGTTGAAGTAGGTCTCAAGCAATTGATTGGTCTTGACTTGGTCGTAGCGTTCTTGACGCCCACCTTGAATGTAGGATCCAGCGGCAGAATCAGAAACGGTGACCGTTCCATAACCGTGAGCGTAGTCATATCCTACGTTCATAATCAAATGCAGGTCAGGAAGAAAATGGAGCTTGTAATCCAATTTGGCGTTTCCGATGAAGCGATCTGCATTGCCAAAATCATCGCGTTGGTAGAGGAGTCCAACCGGGTTGCGCACGGCAAGCGGATCCGGATTGCCGCTGGGGCGAATCCACTCATAGTATCCGCCGAAGCGCTCATAGTCCGATGGATAAGTGTAGGTGCCTCCGTTCAATTCCGGGTCGTTTGAGTACACGGGTTGAGTAGGGTCAAAACTGATGGCGGAGCCAATGGCACCCTGGTCTGCAAACACGCTTTTGGTGATTGAGTACTTGGTGCTGATGTCAACGGCCAAGTGATCGTCTAAGAACTTTGGCGTGAGGTTCAATCCGCCGGCATAGCGCTTCATGTTATCGCGGTCGAGCACGCCGTTTTCATCTTTGTAGTTGAACGACAATCGGTAAGGGAGTGCCTCGATGCCGCCAGTAATTCCTACGTTGGTTTCCAGGATGAGCGCATTCCGGTAGATTTCGTCTTGCCAGTCTGTGTTGGCGTTTCCCATCAAGGACGACTGCGTCGATGTTCCAAATTCCCGAACCGCGGCGCGGTATTGAGCGGTGTCCATCACGTTCACTTTTCGGGTGATGGTAGAGAGGGATATCTTCTGTTGCAGGTCCACTTGAAAGGGAGTCTTTCCTTGGGCGCCCTTCTTGGTGGTAATCAGAATAACACCATTGGCTCCACGCGAACCATAAATGGCGGCAGCGGAGGCATCCTTTAAGACCACCATGTTTTCAATGTCGTTGGGGTTGATGAGCGTGAGCGGATTGGCGGCTCCAGAGATGCTGTTGTTGTCCAAGGGCACGCCATCGATCACGATGAGTGGATCATTGCTCGCGTTCAAGGATGTCCCTCCTCGAATACGGATGGTACTTCCAGATCCCGGTGCTCCGTTATTGGAGGTGATCTGCACTCCAGAAACCTTTCCAGAGATCAATTGCTCTGGTGTGGTGATGTTTCCGCGCCCAAAGTCTTCTTCGCTGATCACCTTGGTCGAACCCGTTAGGTCGTCGGCGTTGGTGGTACCGTATCCGATCACGACCGCTTCACTCAGGAGCACGCCATCCATTTCCATGGTGGTATTGCTGGTCTTTGATTCTCCAGCGGCAAACGTCATTTCCTCGGTGATGGCCAAGAAGCCGATGTAGGAGAATTTGATGTTGTAGGTTCCCGGTTTGATCCCTTCGATCTCGTAGTTGCCATCCAAGTCAGAGGAAGCACCCAGAAAAGGGGAGGTGCCTTCAACGATAACGGTGGCACCCACGAGTGGAAATCCATCTTCGCCTTTCAATAGTCCTTTGAGGGTGGCGTCTTGGGCAAACGAAGAAACTGCCAGTAAGAGCAGCCATGACGTCAAGAGCGACCGTAAGTGTTTCGCGTTCATAAGTATAGGTTAAGAGGAGAAAAATAAATTATTGTATCGTAATCAGAAAATATTACTTTAGCATAATCTAAGTGTAACTTGGACACTAAGGTACAATACTAATATCAAACTCTCTCTACAATGAAGAAAATTTTTACCCTCTTGCTTGCCGGCGCTTTGTTCACGGGCGTTCAAGCACAAGTAACGATTACCTACAAGGTGGACGTTACCAACTATGACACCAATGGCAACATTGACGCGAACGGCCTTCGTGTCGGCGGAAATTTTGCTGCTCTCAACGCTACAGCGGGAGGAAATGCATTGGTGGATTGGTCACCTTCTGATGCAAATTCAGCGATGACCGATGAAGGAAACGGCGTATGGTCGATTGAGGTCACTTATCCAGCTGAATCGATTGGCACTGAGCAATTGTTCAAGTACGTAAATGGTGATTGGGGTACCAATGAAGGTACGGGCAATTCCAACATTGCAATCGATAGTTGTGGATTGGATGACGGCGCTGGTAACATCAACCGCCAGTTTGTAATTACGGAGACCCCTACTACACTGATCTTTTGCTGGGACCAATGCACTCAGTGCGATAGCTCAGCCGCAGTGTTGAATGTAGAAGAGGTGAAGCAGTCTGACATGACCGTTTTCCCCAACCCATTCCAAAATGAATTTACCATCAGCTCCGCGTCCAACAGCGCCATTGCCAACGTTACAATCATGGATCTTTCTGGTCGTGTAGTGGCAAACATGGCTGGTCAGCGTGCAACAAGCATGAACATTTCTGCTGACGCCTTCGGTATGGTTACAGGACTTTATTTGGTACGTGTAACTGCCGTTGACGGAACAACTGCCTTAGTGAAGGTGGCCGCGCAATAATTATTTGTGGTTTGTGAACACCCATAAAAGGCCTCGCCATTGCGGCGGGGTCTTTTTTTTTACCCTTATTTTGGGCCCATGCGAGGGATTTGGATACTCGGTGTCTTGGTGGTGTTTTGCAGTTGTGAAGAGGTGGAATGCATCGATTGCGTAGATCAGCAAGGAAGTCGATTTACGTTTTGTGATCCTCCTGAAGCTCCCTTTGCAAACCTTCAGTGCGGTGAGACCTACAAAAAATGAAGAGGATGCTGATTCGTATAGATGTGCTTTGCCTTCTGCTGCTGGCGTTGACCGCCTGTAAAAAGCAAGTAAAGGTGCGCCCAATCCTTCCCATTCCCGTGGTGCAATGTGCGGCACCCGATGCATTGCTTGGGACGTGGGTGTCTGACTCGGTGCATGTGACGACCAACGTAGACACCATCGATTCGAGCATTATCGAGCGCTTTCCTTCTCTCCAATACAAGATGCAGCTGCGTTGTGGTAATGGAGACACGCTCTTTTTACTTTCCTACGTGAATTTTGCCGGCGTGGCTACCGAGGAAGTCAGGTCGACCAATTTCACAGCGAACTCGACCGGCATCTATGCTTACGGCGAACTGGAAGTTTCTTCGGATACGTCTGATGCGTCCTTTGTGCTTCGCCTTACTTCCCTTGCTGAGGATCGGCTCAAGGCAACTAAAATTGCCTCACCCAATCAGGGTCAATCTACCCGCACAGAAATCTTTTTTCGTAAGGAGTGAACGATTGGAGCGTCAAACGCGTTGTGATCATCCAACGTCTTATACATATGCGCTATCTAATACTCACTGCAATGCTCCTTGGAGTGTTGGTTTCTTCTTGCAAGAAGGAAACACCTACACCGGAGGAAGAAATGAACGATCCAGTGGTCACGTCAGCTCCACAGCACATGGTGCTGATCGAGCCCACCGTCAGTGTGAATTGTGGCGCTTGCCCCCTAGCACACCATGAAATTGAGGTCTTGGAGGAGGAGAGCGAGAAAGTGACGCACATGTCTCATTATATCTACGGCCCGCTCTATCATCCCTACACGAAGTATTTGTTGGATAAGATCAACAAGACGGTCTACACGCCCCTGGGTCATGTTGACAGAAGGCATGAGGACGGCAGCGTTGTTTACTATCCTGTGAATATGTTCAAGGGCATCTTAGGCATGGAGATCGAAGAGTCCACAGGCATCGACTTGACCGTAAAGCGCGCTAATGCGGAAAATAGCATTGAACTAGAGATAGAAGTGACTACCCAATCGCAGTCACTGAAAGAAGACATGATGATTACCGTCGTGCTGATTGAAAAGGAAGTGACGGGAATGGGCAACGGCTATGATCAACGCAATTATGGAAACAGTGACCCCGATCACCCGTACTTCGAAAGGGGTGATTGGATCGAAGGCTTTGTCCACACGCATGTAATCCGGGATGTGTATACGGCCTTTGAAGGGGATGCACTCAACCTCAGTACAGGAACAGACAACTGGTCGTATACGATCCAGCATTCGGAACTGGAAAAAGATGCCAGCGCCTATGCTGTCATCGCTTTTGTGAACCGACCTGGGGATGCGATTCAACCCATCCTGAACACGATTCAAGCAGAATTAGCAGAATAACCCTTAAAGGTCGAACTTGATGCCTTGGGCCAATGGAAGCTCGGTGCCCCAGTTGATCGTGTTTGTCTGGCGACGCATATAGGCCTTCCAAGCATCAGATCCGCTTTCACGTCCTCCGCCGGTTTCCTTCTCTCCGCCAAACGCTCCACCGATCTCAGCGCCACTGGTGCCTAAGTTGACGTTGGCAATGCCACAGTCAGATCCCTGATGACTCAAGAAGATTTCGCTCTCCCGCATATTGGTGGTCATGATGGCCGAACTCAAGCCTTGTCTCACCCCATTCTGCAAAGCCAATGCTTCTTCGAAGGTGGAATATTTGAGGAGGTATAAAATGGGGGCAAATGTCTCCTCTTGTACGATTTCCCAGGCGTTGTCTGCTTCAGCAATGGCAGGCTGCACGTAGCAACCGCTCTCGTAATTGGCGCCGCTCAATACACCGCCTTCTACTACCATGGTTCCTCCGGAGCGCTTGATCTCAGCGATGGCGTTTTCGTACATACCAACGGCGTCTGTATCGATCAGTGGACCCACGTGGTTGTTCACGTCCAATGGATCTCCGATGCGCAATTGACCGTATGCTTTTTTGAGTGTCTCTTTGACTTCGTCGTAAATGCTTTCGTGGATGATCAAGCGGCGCGTGGATGTGCATCGTTGACCAGCAGTTCCAACAGCACCAAATACGATACCGGGTACAGCAATCTTAAGATCGGCATTGGGCGTGAGGATGATGGCATTGTTTCCACCCAGTTCGAGGATGGTCTTGCCCAATCGTCGACCGACGGCTTCACCTACTTTCTTGCCCATGCGGATAGATCCCGTTGCAGAGACCAAGGGCACGCGCTTGTCGTTGCTCATCAACTCTCCAATCTCGTAGTTACCTACTACCAAGCAATTCACTCCCTCTGGCACTTCATTGCGTTCAAATACGTCTTCCACGATCTTCATACAAGCGATGGCACACAATGGCACTTTTTCTGATGGTTTCCAAATGCACACATCTCCACAAACCCAAGCGAGCATGCTGTTCCACGCCCAAACGGCAACGGGAAAATTGAACGCCGAGATGATGCCGACAACACCCATGGGATGGTACTGCTCATACATGCGGTGCATGGCGCGTTCACTGTGCATGGTCAGGCCGTGTAATTGGCGGGAAAGACCCACTGCGAAATCACAGATGTCGATCATTTCCTGCACTTCTCCGAGGCCTTCCTGATAGCTCTTGCCCATTTCATAGCTCACCAATTGGCCGAGCTCATCTTTCTTTTCGCGCAATGCTTCACCGATTTGACGCACAACCTCGCCACGTTTTGGGGCGGGCCACATTCTCCATGTTTCGAATGCCTTTTGGGCGAGGCCGATCACTTCTTCGTAGTTCTCGGCGGAGGAGCCGTTTACCGTAGCGATCTTGCTGCCGTCCACCGGCGTAAACGATTCAAAAGTTTGTCCTGTGGATGCAATCCAGCGTTTTCCTGTGTAGGTTCCTTGATTGATGGATTCAATTCCGAGTGCGGTGAGTGTGTCTTTCATGTTTTCAACTTTCTGGGGCACAAAAGTAAGGACCCACTATCCGCTGAGGGAATAATTCCGTCACTACTTTTCAATGGAATATTTCTTTTAGCATGAAATGAAAAATGCGCGTTTAAATCACCTCGTTCAGCCACGCGCTTACTTCGTCTGGATGGGTGTATACCATAAAGTGGGGGCCACCTTGCACTTTTTTATCCGGCCGGACATTTCGGATCGGAAACACCGCATCCGCAGTGCCATGAATGTGGGAGATGTTGGAGAGGTTGTGGTCACCATCCCATGATACGACCTTATCTGCAGACCAATTTACGATGCGTTCATCCGAGCGTTCTAGCAAGTCAAAGAGCATTTCCTTATCGGAGCCTTCGCGTACGCCAAAAAACCAAGCGGTGAGCTCTTTGAAGTGGAGTAATTTGGAGGCGGGCAAGAGCTTTTGAAGGTGGAGCAAGCCAATCAGGTTGAGGTTGATGGGCATCTCTGTTTTGCTTTTCACAGAACTGATCAACACAACTTGCTTTAAAGGAATGCGCTTGGCGATCTCGATGGCCATGATGCCTCCGAACGAAAGACCAACCAAGACAGCGCTTTGAGGGTCTTCAATACATTGACCCATGCGAAGTGCATAGGCCTCCATCGTTTCGTTCTCATTGGGAGCCAACCAAGGCAGGTGATGGATTTCGATGGTCTCTTTCAACTGAAGGCGCGAGAAGACGGTTTCATCCGCCCCCAATCCACTGATGAAATAGACAGGCGTCATAGCTCTTGGGTTATAAAGCCCTCCGACACTACGTCGTAGAAAATGCGTCCCACCACTTTGGGCAATTGAGGCTGTTTTTCTTGGACCAAATCGACGGAGAATCCGCTGAATTCATGGCCCCACTCTTGTTCATTTGCTGGCACATTCCGCGTGTCCAGCACAATGGATTTGGGTTGATGCTTTTTGGCATAGAAACGCACGTCACATACCATGTCAAAGGGGACGGTAAATTCAAATGTTCCATCGTTGTTCGCCATTACGGTGTAGAAGTCACCTTCTGCATTGGTCACGCGAATACTCGCATGCTTTACCTGTCCTCCTTGTGCATCTCGAATTGCTCCACCAAGCAGCAGGTTGTTGCTCTCTGATTGGGCGTACCCAGTTCCGAGCACTAGGGCAAAGACTATGGTCACGAACCATTTCATGGGTCACGATGAACGAAGTTTCCGACGGCTGGGTCGAAAAGAATGTAAGCCACTTGCTGCGGAGTGCGTGCGTCATCGCCTTCGCCCAATGTCACTCTGAAGCCCCCGTATTCATAGTTGTAACCTTGTTCAGATGCCGGGACGTTGCGCGAATCAAAGACCAGCATCTTCGGTTCGAAACCTGCTTTTGAAAGGATAATTTCAAGGTAGAGGTCGAAGGATACACCAAAGTCGAATTTGCCGTTGGGTCGTGTTTCTTTTCTCTGGACCACTTCACCTTCTTTATTCTGCAAAACGATAATGACTCCCTTCAAAGGAAGTCCATTGTTGCCGTAGACCACGCCATCGATGGCAACGTCCGGCGTTTGAGCAATTGAAGTGATGGAGAAGGCCAAGGCGAAAAGTGCTATGGCGAAGCGGATCATGGCTTTTCGTTGAAAAAGTGGACATCCCGCTGCGGGAAGGGAATGCGAACGTGCTTCTCGCGGAATTGGGCATCGATCTCGAAACGGATGTCGCTTCGCACGAACTCAATCTCCCAAGAATTTCGCGCCCAAAAGAAGACTTCAAAGTCGAGGCTCGAATCTCCAAAATTCTTGAACTGCACCTTAACAGGCATGTTCTGATCTACGGCTGGATTCTTCTTCACAATGTCCGTCAGTATATCCCGAACCAAGGCAGTGTCTGATCCATATGCCACCCCCACCTTTACGTTGAATCGCGTGAGGTCGTCCATGGTAGTCCAGTTGATCACATTGTCAGAAACCAACTTACTGTTTGGAACGATCATGGTAATGCCATCTCGGGTTTTGATCTTGCTCGTGCGAAAGTCGATTTCGATGATCCGGCCTACCGTATTGTTGAATTCCACAATGTCGCCCACCTTCACCGTACCTCCAAATAGTAGAATGAGTCCACTGGTGAAGTCGTTGAAGATCTGTTGAATACCCAATCCAACGCCGACCAATAACGCGGCGGAACCAGCGAGCAATAGGGTAAGGTCAACCCCGACCGTTTCCAATACGATGGCGGTAGAGGTAGTATAAGCGAAATAGGCGGCCAATTTTTCCAGCGCGTACAACGTGCTGCGTTCCATCCAATCCCTGCGCTTAATGCTGCGGTCGATGAAAATCCGGAAGATCTTCAAGGTGACCCAGGTCGCGAAATAGATGATGATGATCAAGCCTACGTTGAACACCGTTAAGGAGAAGTCCTTGTATCCGAAGATTTCGAATTCGATTATGGTTTTCAGCTCTTCCATCAATGCAACACGGTTCTTCCTAGTTTCTTGTTGATTTCACGTTTGATGCTTTCCAGCTTCATCTGGCGCATCAGGAATTGCGTAGCGTCAGCTCCAAGGAGGGTCTGCTCTTTCAAGGCTTCTTGATTTTCCTTGAGCATGCGCTGGACCCGCTTGTCTTTATACGCATAGATCGATTCGAGTACGGCCCGGCGAAGTTTCTTTTCTTCGGGCATCACGATGATCTCCTTGCGTGCCCAGTTGTCTAAGTTGTATGGGAAGCTCATCATATCCACAAAGAGCTCGCGCAGCTCGTCGTCTTCGTGGTTGATGAAGGTGTTGACCTGAAGCTTTTCGTGTTGGTCCATGTGCTTTGAGAGGGCTTCGAAGAGTTTCCTGAGCGATTCGTTTTCGAAGTCGAGACCGTCTTGTTCGATTTCGTTCAAGAGGAAATCCAATACGTTGATGGCTTCAGGTGCGGGTTGATCTTCTTCGACCTGATCTTCCATGGTGAAGCTGTGGTCGTGGTAGTTGATCATGATGCGCAGGATGTCGCGCTCCTGAAATTCAAAGGTGTCTTCGGTAAATTTCTTTTCCTCGGTGAACGAGGTTTCGATTACGGCAGGTTCGGGCAGTTCATCCTCACGGTGGTTGGATGAGCGAAAGCGTTGCTTGTGCTGCTTACGTAGCGACTTGTTCAATTCTGAGATGAGCGCCTTCTCAGAAACATTCATTAGCTTGCTGCACTCGGTGGTGTAGATCGAACGCAGAATGGTGTCAGGGATCAGCGCGATGCTATCTACCATGGTATGGATCACCTCGTTTGTCTTGATCGGATCGCCGTGGGCATCCTTCATCAAAAGATCGGCCTTGAAGACGATGAAGTCGCGCGCGTTGTCCTGCAAGTATTCCTTGATTTCAATGCGGTCGTGGTCCTTACTAAACGTGTCGGGGTCATGCCCGTCGGGCAGGAGCACGACCTTTACATTGACACCTTGCTCTAGAATGATGTCGATCCCGCGCAAACTTGCTTTGATCCCTGCGGGGTCACCATCGTATACCAAGGTTACGGTCTTCGTGTAACGCGATACGAGCTTGATCTGTTCTTTGGTCAAGGCAGTACCAGAAGAGGCGACGGTATTTTCTATCCCTTTTTGGTGAAAGGCGATCACGTCCGTATATCCTTCTACTAAAAAAACATTCTCCTCTTTGGCGATTGCCTGCTTGGCGAAGTAAATTCCGTAGAGCGTGCTGCTCTTGTCGTAGATCGCGTTCTCCGGAGAGTTGATGTATTTCGGGATGTTCTTATCCGCCTTGAGGGTACGTCCGCCAAATCCGATTACCCTTCCGCTTAAGTTGTGGATCGGAAAGATGACGCGGCCTTTGTATCCGTCGTACTTCCTTCCGTTCTTCTCTTTGACCAGGGCCGTAGCCAATAAGTATTCTTCTTTGTATCCTCGATTGGCCGACTCATTCGTGAAGGCTTGGTAGTCATCAGGGTTGTAGCCGAGTTGAAATTTCTTGATCGCACTTTCCTTGAAGTCGCGCTCTTTGAAATAGCTCAAGCCGATGTTTTGCCCTTCTTCGGAACCCCATAATTGTTCCGCGAACCACTTTTGAGCAAATTCGTTGATCACATAGAGGCTTTCGCGTTCGTTGCGCGCCTCTTCCTGCTCGGGAGTGGGTTTCTCTTCCTCAATCTCAATGTTGTACCGTTTGGCAAGCCATCGCAGCGCTTCCGGATAGGTGAAGTGCTCGTGTTGCATGATGAAGGTGACCACGTTGCCACCTTTTCCAGAACTGAAATCCTTGAAGATTCCTTTTGCCGGAGATACCATGAATGACGGGGTCTTTTCGTCCGACCACGGACTCAATCCCTTGAAGCTCGAACCCGATTTCTTTAGGTTGACGAACTCGCCAATAACCTCATCGATGCGGGCAGCATGGAGGATCTCGTCAACTTTGTGGGGAGGAATCATTGCTTACGAAGGTAACATACGAAGGCGCAAAAGCCAGCGGCCTTAGTCGGCTTTCTCCAGGTCGAAATTCATCTTTTGCAGCAAAGAAGCATCTGTGTTATAAAAGGTCCAAGTACCAGTCTTTTGATCTTTTGTGAACTGCCCCTCGTAGCGTTTTGTGCCGTCCGGCCAATAGACTTCCTTCTTGCCTTCTTTACTGCCGTGTTCATAGAATCCCAGGCTCCAGAGTTGCCCAGAGTTGTAGTAATAGCGCCACTCACCGTGGCGTTCACCCTCCTTGTCAAAGCTTCCGAAATACTCGCGCGTCCCGTCTTCGTAAAATTTCTCCTCCTTGACCTTTACCGATTGCCCATCCTCTTCCAGGTAGAATCCTACAAGTTTCGGCTGACTCTCCGTCCAGTTGTCGATCACTTTGCGCTCCGGCTCCTTTTCACATGCTGTATTCAAGGCCATCGTACCGACCAATAAAAACATCAACCACTTTTTCATAGGTCAAAAATAATCGGGCGGTTGGATTAACCAAGTCGGATTGAGTAACTGGAAAGGATGAGAGCAGAAGTGTAAGGCCTAGAAATAGTATAAAACACCAAAAGGGAAAATTCGAATGCGAATTGAAGTATGCGGGAATTTGCTGAATTGTTCTTGTACGCTCCTAAAACACTGAACTATGATTCGAATCAGCCAGATAAGTAATCTCTTTCAACTTGATTTAAATGAAGGGAACCTTATGGTTATTTGAAAAAAAAGTATAATTGATATCTAATTTCGAATGGAAATGTACGTAATCGTCAATAAAACAACGATTGATCGGTTGATTCGATTCGAGCAAAAATTTGTTCCGTATGAGATCTGAAAGATACGTCATTGCTATGATCGCCATGATTGTAGCCTTGGGAGGCTTACTCATGGGTTTTGATGCTTCGGTCATTTCCGGAGTAGTGAAATTCATAGAGCCAGAGTTTGGCCTCTCAAAACTTGAACTGGGTTGGTCGGTGGCTTCGCTGACGCTAACTGCCACCTTGGCGATGATGGTGTCAGGCCCACTGAGCGATCGTTTTGGAAGGAGGTCTGTACTGCGCGTAGCGGCGATTCTGTATGCGATTTCAGCGCTCGCCTCCGCCTTTGCTCCTACTTTTTTAACCTTGGTCATTGCACGGATGATTGGTGGGTTAGGAGTTGGAGCATCCTTGATTCTAGCGCCTATGTACATCGCGGAAATGTCGCCTCCCGACATACGCGGTAGGATGGTATCGTTCAATCAATTGAACATTGTCATCGGTATATCGCTCGCCTTTTTCACCAACTACTTGATCTTGCATTGGGGGAAATCGGATGCCTCATGGGCGGTTTGGCTCAAATTGGATGAACACAACTGGCGGTGGATGCTGGGATTGGAAACGCTTCCAGCGGTGCTGTATTTCTTTGGCCTTTTCTTCGTGCCCAAGAGTCCGCGTTGGCTCATCTTAAAGGGGAAAGTGGCTGAGGCAAAGTCGATCATGGCCAAATTGACCTCTGAGGCAGAGGCAGAAGCCGCGCTTGAGGAGATTCGGAAGAGTGATCTCGCGAGAAAAGACGAACCCAAGGCAAGCGTCAAAGATTTGCTCAAACCGAGCTTGCGTTTGGTACTCACGATTGGCGTTGTCGTAGCCGTTCTCCAGCAGATTACGGGCATCAACTCGGTTTTCTTCTACGCGCCAATGATCTTCGAACAATCGGGCATTGGAACGGACGCCTCGTTCGTCCAGGCCATTCTGGTCGGATTGGCGAACTTGGTATTTACTGTACTTGCCATTCTCTTCATCGATCGCTTGGGCAGGAAGCCCCTCTTGAGTTTTGGCGTTGCGGGCATTGCCCTCTGCATGTTCTTGCTTTCTTACGGATTTCATTCTGCCACCTACGAGGTAACGCAAGAGACTTTCTCGGCCATCACCACGGTACAAGCAGCAGACGTTGCATCCGTCATCGGTCAAACCTATGCGAATGAATCCGCATTTCTGGACGGCATCTCTCAAGTGCTTTCACCCGATGTGATCGAGGCGAACAAAACAACGTTGATCAACGCTTCCATACGTATGAATGCCAAGCTGATTCTCCTTGCTATTTTGGGATTCGTGGCTTCCTTCGCCATCTCGATCGGGCCGGTCATGTGGGTGTTGTTTTCAGAATTGTTTCCGAACAAAATCCGCGGAATTGCCATCTCTTTTGTTGGACTGATCAATTCAGCAATCAGCTTCCTCGTCCAATGGATCTTTCCATGGGAACTGGAGTTTTTGGGCAGTTCATTGACCTTCTTGATCTATGGACTATTCGCTGCGGCGGGACTCATCTTTATTGTGAAGGTGATCCCTGAGACCAAAGGAAAATCACTCGAAGAAATCGAAGCACAACTCGTGCACTAAATCAGCTTGTCATGAAGTCATTGATAACAGCCATTGGATTATCTGCTCTATTGATTACGGGGTGTAACGCCCCGAAGCAACAAACCCAAGAGGCTATTTCAGAGGAATCTCAATCGAATACATTGATTATTCGCTTCCAGCCCCAACCTACCGCAGGCCTCTTAGGAGAGGACCACCCCATATCCTTCGTTTTGCAAGTGGCGGAGACAGGCAGGTACAAGGTCACCGCATTCGGTCCAGACTGCATCGATTGTGAGGTGTGGGTAGAAGATTACATCGGCAATCCAGATGATCGAACCTATAACATCACAGGTTCCATGGCGCTAGAGGGAGGGAAGGCGTCAAGAGATGGTTCCCCCTTGGCTACAGGCGAGCACAAGATGTTCGTCCATGCCAATAAGGAAATGACCCTAGACAGTGTCGTATTCGAATTGATGTCAACCCATTCCGAAACACCCGAGCAGATGACACAATCCATGGAAGGAGATGCATGGGAATTGGTCTGGTCGGATGAATTTGACGGAACGGGCTTGCCTGACCCCAACAAATGGACGTATAATGTCGGAAATTGGGGATGGGGAAACAATGAGCCGCAGTATTACACGGATGCCCGACAGGAAAATGCCCGACAGGAAAACGGTCACCTCATCATCGAAGCATTGCGCGATGACATGGGTCAGCCTTGGACCTCGACACGACTCACTACACAAGGAAAGACCTCCTTTACCTATGGTCGGATTGAATTTCGGGCGATGGTGCCGGAAGGACGAGGCACGTGGGCAGCCGGCTGGCTGCTCGGAGATGCCTACCGGGATGAGATTTCCTGGCCCTACTGCGGTGAGATAGATGTCTTGGAATGTGTGGGATATGAGATCGATGACTCGACCGGGGCTGGATTGAATCACGCTACATGCCATACCCGAGCGTATTACTTCAAGCAAGGCAATCAGATCGGAAGCGAAATTGCCGTAGACAGCATGAACACGGTCTTTCATACCTACGCCATTGAATGGTATCCCGATGCCATCCATGGGTATTTGGATGGAGAGCATTATTACACCTACGACAAAACTGCGGACAGTTTAGAGTGGCCCTTCAATGAACCACAAAACATCATTGTCAATCTAGCCGTTGGCGGTGGATGGGGCGGTGCGAAAGGCATCGATTCTACCTACGATCGCCATCGTTATGTATTAGATTACGTTAGGGTTTACCAAAAGAAATGAGAACTGCTTCTGTTATACTTGGGCTGGTCTTCCTGATCCGGTGCACGTCACCTGTTGAGGAAGAGCTGTCGCTCACTGTGTACCAAAGTTCAAAAGGCGGAGATAAGCTCACGGTCAAAACGGAGCAATCCATCGAGACTGAAGTGCTGGATTCTGTCACCCTCTTTCCCGAGCAGACATTCCAGGTCATTACAGGATTTGGAGGCGCATTTACCGAATCCTCGGCCTTTGTGCTTTCTCAGTTAAGTCCTGCCAACAGACAGGAGGTGCTGGAAGCCTATTTCTCTGAAGAGGGAGCAGCTTATTCCCTCACGCGTACCCATATGAACAGCTGCGATTTTTCGCTGGGTAACTACAGCTATGCACCCATTCCTGGCGACACCATGCTCGATTCGTTCAGCGTGCGGGAGGACTTGCCAGATCTTATCCCCATGATCAAGGATGCCATGGACATATCCAAGGATGGCTTCAAGATCATCGCTTCTCCTTGGACGGCGCCGCCGTGGATGAAAACCAACGATGCCTGGAATGCGGGATCCTTGGCAGAGGAGTACTACGACACATGGGCGAGGTTCTTCGTCAAATACACAGAAGCTTACCGCGAACAAGGAATTGATATCTGGGGATTCACCGTAGAGAACGAACCTTTGGGGAATGACTCCAACTGGGAGAGCATGCTCTACACGCCTCAGCAAATGGGCTCTTTTGTGAAGCACCATTTGGGGCCAGCGTTGCGCGATGCAGGCTTGGAGCAGCGCATTCTTTTGTACGATCAAAACCGAGGAGAAGAACTCGAAGAATGGGCCGACGCATTGCTGACGGATCAAGAGCTACGCCCATTTGTGGCAGGCACAGCCGTGCATTGGTATACAGGCACCGTCGATTGGTTTCCAGCTTCACTGGAGCACACGCACAACCTAGCGCCTGATTTGCACCTCATGCACACAGAAGGCTGCGTGGATTCTGAAGTGCCGCATTGGAAAGATGACAATTGGTATTGGTCGAAAGAAGCAACAGATTGGGGCTGGGATTGGGCCAAGCCTGAAAACAAGGCGAATCACCCGAAATATATCCCTGTCTATCGGTATGCAAGAGACATCATCGGTTGCATGAATGCTTGGGTTGATGGCTGGATCGACTGGAACATGGTCCTCGATCGAAACGGCGGGCCAAACCTCGCCGACAATTGGTGCGTGGCGCCCGTCATTGTTGATACCGCTGCGGATGAAGTGTACTATACCCCATTGTATTATGTAATGGCGCATTTTAGTAAATACATTCGACCGGGTGCTAGGCGCATTGGACATGCCGTCACGGATAAAGACCTCATGGTCACGGCCGCCCAAAACCCAGATGGTAGTGTTTGTGTAGTAGCGCTTAACATGACCGACACGCCCAAGCAGTTTAGACTGGTTGAAGGAGGCAAAAGCAAAGTAATGGAGATCGATGCAGCAGCACTGCAGTCGATCGTAATAGAAGGACATCAGTAGAGAGAGATACATGGCAAAGAATGAAGTACGCCTTGGGTTGACCCCAATGCACATAGTAGAGAAGGAGATTACCGGTGCCTATACCAGCCTGGAGGGAGAGGATTTTTTCGTGATCAATCATTTTGATCGCATGCCACCCTTTTTCATGACCATCGTGAGTTCGTCAGACCACTGGCTCTTCCTCTCGAGTAATGGAGCGCTGTCAGCAGGTAGGAGAAATCCAGACAACGCGGTATTCCCCTACTACACCGACGATAAAATCACCGACTCTGCTGGACAGACCGGAGCCAAAGCGATCTTCCGAGTGCGCGAAGGAGACCATGCATTTCTATGGGAGCCTTTTGCAGAACACTATCGAGGCGTGTATCCTACCACGAGTAAGTTGTACAAGAATCGAGAGGGAAACAAGATTGTCTTCGAGAAGCGCAACGAACAATTGGGTCTTACCTACCGCTACGGTTGGATGTTTTCAGATCGCTATGGCATCGTGCGGCGCTCTCAGCTGATCAACGACAGCGATCGAGACCTGCAAGTGGAATTGCTCGATGGCATTATGAATGTGCTTCCCTATGGCATTGACAGCAACCTGCAGAATTTTAGGAGCACCCTGGTTGATGCGTACAAGCGCAATGAACTGGACACCGAAAATGGCTTGGGGATCTTTTCGCTGAGTTCAATGGTCGTGGACAAGGCTGAGCCGAGTGAGGCGTTGAAAGCAACCACCGTATGGAGCGCTGGCCTGGATCAAGATGCCATCTTGTTGAGCACCAATCAACTGGGACATTTCAGAAGGGGCGGAGACATCGTCCAAGAAGAAGACATCAAAGCGACGAAAGGCGCTTATTTCATACACAAGACCCTGTCTTTAGCTCCTAAAGCGAAAAAAGAATGGGTCATTGTTTCCGAGGTGAACCAATCGGCAAAGGAGATCGAATCCTTGCGTAAAGACCTGCAGGACAAGCAGGCGATCTTAGCAGCGGTCAACGCTGATATAGCGAAGGACAAGGAAGGGCTGCGCAAAAAGATCGGCATGACCGACGGCATCCAACTTTCAAATGATCGATTAAGCACGGGAAGGCATTTCTCCAACGTGCTCTTCAACATCATGCGCGGAGGAACCTTTGACGACCAATACGAGATCGAGACCAAAGACTTTGTTGCCCACGTAAAGCGGATGAATGAAGAAGGGTATCGCACGCATCGTTCTACGCTAAGCGAATTGCCCCCGAAAATTTCTTACCACCAGCTCAGGTACTTTCTGACGGCCACGCAGAAAAAAGACTTGATGCGATACTATTCCGAGTACTTGCCCCTCTCTTTCAGCCGAAGGCACGGTGATCCGAGTAGGCCGTGGAATTACTTCTCCATTGAAACCCGCAATGCTTTGGGAGAGAAATCGAGGAATTACGAGGGCAACTGGCGCGACATTTTCCAGAACTGGGAAGCCTTAGCGTTCAGCTATCCTGAATTCACCCTCGGCATGATTTCCAAATTCGTGAATGCCTCTACCATTGACGGATACAATCCCTATCGCATCACGCGAGATGGAATTGATTGGGAGGTAATCGAGCCAGATGATCCTTGGTCTTACATCGGATATTGGGGAGATCATCAGGTCATCTACCTCACGAAATTCCTTGAGTTCTCGGTCAACTACCATCCAAAACGCCTTCGATCCCTATTGGCACAGAAGTCTTTCACCTATGCCAATGTGCCCTACCGGATCAAGGGGTATGATGCCATCACCAGCAATCCGAAAGACACCATAGACTTCGACCACGACCTCGATAGAAAGATCGGTGAACGGGTGCGCAAGGTGGGCTCGGATGGTAAGATGATTTGGACGGACAAGGGAAAATTGCTGCAGGTAAACCTCACTGAAAAGCTCTTGGTGATGATCCTGACCAAGCTTTACAACTTCGTTCCCGAGGCTGGCATTTGGCTGAACACCCAACGGCCAGAATGGAACGATGCCAACAACGCACTCGTCGGCAACGGGGTAAGCATGGTTACCTTGTACTACTTACGACGTTTGCTCAGCTTTTGCCCGACGCTTTTCAGCGATTTGGAGGTCAATAGTTATGAGATCAACAAGCCCGTGGTAGATCTTTTGGATGCCTTGAACCGCGGTTTTCAGAATTACGAGGAATGTTTGACCAGCGGATTTTCCGATCAACGCCGACGACATTTGATGGATGATTTTGGCATCGCAGGGGAGCATTATCGTACAACGGCCTATGCTGGATTTACAGGAGACAAGCGTACCCTTTCCGTGGACGATATCTTGGCCTTCTTTACGAAGGCCAATCGCTTTCTAGAGCACGCGATTGACAAGAACAAACGATTAGATGGTCTTTACCATTCTTATAACCTGGTGAGTCTGTCTGAGCGCTCTGCATCGGTAGAACACCTTTACGAAATGCTGGAGGGACAAGTGGCGGTGCTCAGTGCAAAGTATTTGCCACCGGAGGAAGCCTTGAACGTTTTGCATGCCCTCAAAGGAAGCGCTATGTTCAGACCGGATCAGTACAGTTATATGCTTTATCCAGACCGCGAATTGGCGCCTTTCCTAGAGAAGAACACGATCGAGCCAGCCTTGGTGGAAGGGTCGGCCCTCGTGGAGGCGCTCCTCGCCAAGGACGATACTTCGATCATCGAGCGAGACATCAACGGAAAATTGCATTTCAACGGCTCTTTCCACAATGAAAAAGACCTGCTGCACGCGTTGAATGCCTTGGATGAAAAGGAGTTTGGAGCAACATCGCGAAAGGACAAAAAGCAGCTGATGGAAGCGTTTGAGACAGTGTTTGATCACCGATCATTCACGGGCAGATCGGGGACATTTTACGGCTACGAAGGATTGGGAAGTATCTATTGGCACATGGTGTCCAAGCTCTTACTGTCAGCGCAAGAAAACATCATCGCGGCCAACGATCATGGAGCAGATGCCGGAGTCATCGGTCAACTGGTAGAACACTACTACGAAATACGGGCTGGAATCGGAGTCAATAAATCACCAAAGCTGTATGGAGCCTTTCCAACGGATGCGTATTCGCATACACCGAAGTATGCGGGGGCACAGCAACCGGGTATGACCGGACAGGTCAAGGAAGACATCATCAACCGATGGGCGGAGCTGGGCGTTTTTGTGAAGGAGGGTAGACTTGCCTTTCAGCCGATCATTCTTCGGGCTTCGGAATTCCTCAAGGAAGCGGCAACTCTGTCGTATTATGATCATGAAGGAAAGGTGAACAAGGTGGAGGTTCCCAGTGGATCCATGGCCTTTACGTATTGTCAAATTCCGGTCGTTTACTCGCTCGGGGATGACGGCCGCGCCGAAGTGCACTACGCAGATGGTTCGCAGCACAGCTATTCTGATGGCCGCTTGAACCTCAACGATTCCAAGGACATCTTCCAACGAACGGGAAGGGTGAAAGCCGTAACCGTATTTGTGAAACAAACCTTGTCCTGATCAGCCAAGACACGGCCGGGCAAAACCGTTAATCTAGGGATGCCTGCAGGGCATACACCATCGGAATGCGATTTCCCAGGTGCTTGATCCTGAATTTCCCCGGCTCGAATTCCTCCGTATGCTTGAAGCAATTGTGCGGAGAGTAGTCGAATTCTTGAAAGTGGTCGAGGTGAAAACCTTGCTTGAGAAGAGCGGTAACTACTTCAGCCAGGCCGTGGTTCCACGTCACCGATTGCATCTTTTCTCCCGTACCGTTGGCATATGAGCTCTCCTCATCCTCTACGATGACATCCCCTTTGAAATAGGAGTATACGACCTCTTTGAGGTCATTATCAAACATCCAGACAACAGGGTGAAATTCAGCAAATACGAATCGACCTCCAGGCTTGGTGAAGTGCTTGACTACGGCCGCCCATTTGTCGATGTCTGGCAACCAACCAATGGTTCCGAAACTGGTGAAGACGATGTCAAATTTCCCGTCGAGATGCTCGGGGAGTGAGTAAACATCGCAGGTGATGAACTGTGTGTCAGTTCCAGCCTTTAATGCTAGGTCTTTTGCGGCTTTAATTGCTTCATCGGAAAGATCAATGCCCGTGGCGGTTGCTCCCATTCGGCTGAGGGAAATGGTGTCTTGGCCAAAGTGACATTGAAGGTGAAGGATGGATTTTCCGCGCACATCACCGAGTTGTCCAAGTTCGATTTTGGTCAAGCTATTCCGACCTTCTAAAAAAGAGGGGACATCGTAAAAATCGGAGGTGACGTGACCTTGGGTCCACGTGTTCCAGAGCGACCGGTTGTGGTCAAGGTAGTCTTGTTCGTTGGGCATAGCGTAAAAAGCTCAATAGTAGTCAAATGAGCCTTGTCTTACATCATGTTCCCAGCGCTAGAAATGCCTCGTAGACTAAAAATGCCGGCCATAGGATGGCCTTCGCAATGCCGAGGAGGATGCCTAAAAACCCGCTCGAAACGCCGATGTAGTAGAACATTGCGCCGATGAGTCCAAGACCGTAGACAGGTGCGTTATTGGTGGTGGTAGTTCTAATTTCTTTTTTCATGGCCGTGCTTTTGGGGCAAGGTAGACCGATAACGTTTGCGGTGGAAGAAGTGTGGTAGGGCGATGGGTTGAGATTGGTCAACTTTCTCGGTGCCAAAGGATTTGAATGGCTTGCAATTCCCCGTCGTCAAAGCGATTTTCTTGTGTATGAAAGCCCAATTTCAAATAGAACGCGAGTGGAGAGCAATACCTGCCGCCATCTTGAAGGCGATAATTGTCGTGTTCTACGACCCAGGCGTTCATCTCTTCTTCTTCCGACATCGCTGATTTTAGCAAGGCAGTACCAATGCTTTTCCCTTGGTAGTTTCGGTCAATGATCATCACAAACCATCGGCTAGCGTTCCGATCAAAGGTGCAGAGCCAGGCCTGGAGCAGGTCGTTTTCATGGACCTTGAAATGACGAGGGTTTGTACATCGATCCAAATACGCCTGGAGCGCTTCCAAATCAGGATATGCCATAAAGGCTGGATACACAGTATTCCAAATCAACAAGATCCGCTGTTGATCCGCTTCAGAAAGTTGGGATGTCTGTACGACGTTCACATGCCAAATCTAGCACGAAACTTTACGACCGACCGAGTGCGTTGATGAAGCGAATGCATTCAGCGTTGAAGGCCAGAGGGCGTTCCACATTGACGACGTGACCGCATTCAGGAATGACGTGCAGCAGCGCCATGCGATGATCGGCGACCAGCTTTCGAATGCTGGGCAGGAACATGTGGTCCTCGCTTCCCATGATATAGAGGGTTGGAATGCCGGTATCTTTCATGCGAAAGATCTTGAGCAGGGGGTTGATGTCTGCGGCAAGGGTGAACCAACGCTTGAATTCCTTTTGATAGAGCTTGCGAGCTTCGCGCACAAAGAGATTGCGGGATTCGCGGTGTTTTCGCTTGGGCATGATGATCCATGCAAAGAGCTTGTAGAGCACCAGATAAGGCACAATGGATTGCAACAACACTCCCAAGCGCATCAGCACTTGTCCGCGCACGTTCAATTTCATAACGGCACCCCCCATGATCAGACTGCTGACACGGTCTGGATAGCGTTCACTGAGGTCTCGGATGATGATCGTTCCCAAGGAAATCCCAACCAAGTGCGTTTGCGGAATATTCAGATGGTTCAAGACCTCTATTACTTCGTCACCGATCACGGCAAAGGAGTAGCGTTGGAGCTTTTCGTAGACGGGACTTTTCGAACGACCGTGGCCACGTAGGTCGATTAAAAGCACGTTGTAATGCTCCTTGAAATCACGTATTTGTTTGAACCAAATGGCGCTGCTTCCACCAGCCCCGTGGATGAAGGTTACCCACTCCTTAGAGCTTGGATTTAGATATGGAGTATAGTGCAGCACTGCCTAGGAAACCCACCAATCGAAGATTGGTTCGCGGTACAAGGTGAAACTTTTCTCGGATTTGCGCTACCTTTCGCCGCAACTAATCCTAGCACCTATGCATATCAGACCCATCCTAGCTTTGGCCTTGCCATTTCTGCTCTCACCATTGATGAGGGTTTCTGCCCAAGACACTTTTTCTATGGTTGCCGTGGATTCTGTAACCGGAGAAGTAGGAGGAATAGGCGCTTCATGCGTCCACATGGCCCAATTTCCTCAATTCGAAACCGACTTTCTCAGCGAGCTTTTCCCAGGTAAGGGAGCGATCAATTCCCAGGCTTGGTACCTGCCGGAAAACCAGGACTATGCCCGATCGTTGATGAATGCGGGTTATGCGCCATCTGTAATCATTGATTCACTCGTGGCCAATGATGTCCAAGGCACTCCTGAGTTGCGTCAATATGGAATCGCCGCATTGGTAGACGGATCGCCGGTAACGGCTGCGCATACCGGAAGCGGAACAGACGACTACAAAAACCACATTCTAGGACCGAATTACTCGATCCAAGGCAACATTCTGCTGGGGCAGCAAGTGCTGGATTCCATGGAATACAATTTTCTGAATACAGAGGGCGATTTAGCCTGTAAATTGATGGCAGCCTTGCAGGGAGCCAACATGATCGGGGCCGACTCACGTTGCGCACCCAGGGGAACCTCTTCGTTGTTTGCCTTTCTGAAGGTAGCGCAACCCAATGACAGCTTCGGAACACCTTCTTTGTTGGTTTCTATCGAGACGCCATTGGTCAATCCCTTCGAACCCATCGATTCGCTTCAGTCTCTCTTTACTTTAGTTCACGGCTGTCCGGCCGACTCGGTACCTGAGGACACCATTCCCGACGTCCCGCAAAACATCTTGGAGATTGAGGAGGAAGGATTCATACTGTTTCCTAACCCTGCGGATGACGAACTCACCATTCAGCTAAAGGAGACGGGTGAATACGCCTTGGTCATTCGTGACATCAATGGAAGATCTGTTTATGAGGACAATCTGAATGCAAACGCCACGATTGATGTTTCTACCCTGGCTGCTGGTAAGTACACGCTCGGACTGAAAGGTGCAGAAGGAGTGTATTTGAAGCATTGGGTCAAGAACTAGAGTAGTACAGTTCTCATGGCTGCATCCTCACTTGTACCACTCAAATCGGTGTTGGATGATCCGTTCCTTTTCGGCTTGGATGTAGGTTAGAAAGGCTTTGGCGGCAGGAAGGAATTTCTTGCTTTTGAGCCAAATGAGGTTCCAGCTGGTTTCTTCGGGAAGGCCTTTTACAGGAATGATTTTCAAGTCGCCCCGCTCAAGTTCATTGCGGATACCGATCAAAGGCATGATGGAGTAACCCAATCCTGCTACTACCGCCTGCTTCACGGCTTCGTTGGAAGTCAGCTCAAGTCGTTTGACGGGTTGAACGCCATGCCGTTCTAAAAAACGCTCCATGGTTTGACGCGTTCCCGATCCTTGTTCTCGGTAGATCATCGGAAGCGCTGATAATTTGCTGGGTGACCAGGCGCTTTTCACGCTTTCTGATGCACGCCCTCCAACCAAGTAAAGTGAGTTTTTCATCAACTCAATTTTATCAATCGAGAGCAATTCAGGCAGAATGGAAACCAAGGAAAAATCTACTTGGTTTTCATCCAAGGAAGCGAGAACACTCGTTTTATTCGTGACGTCCATTACCAATTCGACGCTTGGATTTGTATTCATGAAGTCTGTCAGGAAATGGGGCATGATGTATTTGCCGGTACTGACGATCGATATGCGAATCTTTCCCGTGAGATGGCCGTGGTAGGACATCGCTGAAGCTTCGATCTTCTTGGTCTCCTCGAGGATGTTGATGCAGGCTTCTCGAATCTCATCTCCAAACTGCGTGACGTAAAGTTGCCGACCAATCACTTCCGTGAGCGGGATGTCGAACTGGGCTTGAAAATTTTTGAGCTGGATGGATGCTGCGGGCTGACTCATGTGCATGACCTCTGCCGCCTTTGTAATGCTTTTGGAAGCACAGATTTGCGTGAAGACCTCGAGTTGACGTAGGGTGTAATTCATAGTAAAACTAAATGAATAGTATAAAAACAATATATAAAGATATATGAAATAAACCAATGAGCTTTGCACTCCAAATCGGAAAACATGAAAACGCAACAAAGAGAATTGGCAGTTCAACTTATCGACAGCTCCTTCACGAAAGACGAAGGGTGCGAAGTAATCATGGCCTTGCTGGATAATAAGATCAAGTTTCATCAAAATAAGCGCTTCAGCGAAGAAGAACGCCTTGGGAAAGATCTGTCTCGATCTGGGGTGAGGATTGAGGAGCTGAGACAAGAAAAGAAACGAGTACAGGCCTTCTTCGAGCAGCTGGATGGGGAGCAAAACGTTTCGGTAAGCGGCTTGGTGCATATGGTTGAGTCTTCAGTGCTTGCCATGACGAAAACTGCATGAACCTAGATCTGTTGCTCGACAATTTGTCGAACCCTGCTCTACTCTTTTTTGTGCTTGGCATCCTCGCCGTTCAATTCAAGAGCGACTTGGAAATTCCGCCGACCTCTTCGAAGTTTATCTCCTTGTATCTGCTCTTCTCTATTGGGTTCAATGGAGGCCAAGAGCTTTCTCACAGTCCTTACAGCAATGAGATCCTGACAACGGTAATTTTCAGTGTATTACTGGCAATGCTCGTTCCGGTGTATGTTTTCTTCACCGTCAAGCGTAAGCTGGGAGTGGAAAACGCCGGAGCCGTGGCTGCGGCATACGGCTCGGTGAGCGCGGTAACCTTTGTAACTGCAATCGCCTATTTGGAAGCCCAAGGAACACCGTTTGACGGATACATGGTGGCCATACTTGCCTTTATGGAAGCGCCTGCGATCATCGTTGGGGTCTTATTGATCCGTTACTTCAATTCAAGCAGCTGTGAGCATATCAGCATGCCTCAATTGCTCAAGCACTCGCTGACCAATGGAAGTGTCCTGTTGATCACGGGATCCCTCGTTATTGGCTTCTGCTCCAACGAGCAACAAGCGCTGGGCATCATGCCTTTTACCACGGATATTTTCAAAGGCTTCTTGGCCATTTTCTTACTGGATATGGGCATCACGAGTGGGCGAAAACTCAAAGCATTCTTTGACCATGGTTGGTTTACTACCATAGCCGCAAGCGCTTTTGCGCTCGTCAATGGAACCGTCGTAGCCCTGTGCAGTCAATGGGTAACCGACGTGCCAGGTAATCGATTCCTGCTTGCGGTTCTAGCCGCCAGTGCGTCGTACATCGCCGTACCTGCAGCCATGAAGATTGCCGTACCAAAAGCCAATCCGGGGATTTACCTGCCGATGGCATTGGCCATCACGTTTCCAGTTAACATTACGGTCGGTCTGCCGATCTATTATTATTTGGTGAATCTGTAGAAGGGGAGGGATGCAATCCCTCCCTCAATCTTCCTACTTTTGCGCCTTCAATCTCGACTGATAGCGCATGAAGATCTCCTACAACCGACTGAAAGATTTCATCCACCTGGAAGAGTCGCCCGAAGAGGTGGCCGAATTGCTGACCAGCATCGGACTGGAAGTGGAAGGCCTGGATCGATTTGAGTCGGTGCCCGGCGGAATGCAGGGACTCGTGGTGGGGCATGTCATGGAGGTGTGGAAGCACCCAGACGCGGATAAACTCAGTTGCACCAAAGTGGACATAGGTACCGGTGAGTTGCAACCCATCGTTTGCGGAGCGCCCAATGTCGCTGCTGGACAAAAGGTCATCGTGGCCACAGTTGGAACCACACTGTATACGCCCGACGGAGGTTCTTTCGAGATCAAGAAGGCCAAGATCCGCGGAGAGGTTTCACAAGGAATGATCTGTGCGGAAGATGAAATCGGAATTGGAGAGAGCCACGATGGCATCATGGTGCTTCCTGCAGAAACCAAGGTGGGAACCCCAGCGGCGGAACTTTTTCAGATAGAAACAGACCACGTTTTCGAAATCGGCTTGACGCCCAACCGCGCCGATGCAGCTTCGCATTTCGGAGTGGCCCGCGACCTGAAGGCGGCCTTTGCGCACAGGAAAGGACGCAAGTCAGAACTGTGTCGTACCTCAGTAGAGGATGTCAAAGCGACCAACCACGACTTGGTCATTCCAGTGAAAGTTGAAAATGAGGAAGCGTGTCCGCGCTACATCGGTGTGACCATCTCCAACGTTACGGTGCAGGCTTCTCCCACGTGGCTTCAGAATTTCTTGAAGGCCATCGGCGTGCGTCCGATCAACAACATCGTGGACATTACCAATTACGTCAACCACGCTTTTGGCCAACCCCTCCACGCCTTTGATGCCGATAGGATAGAGGGAGGAGAGGTGATCGTGAAAACCCTTCCGAGTGGATCTAAGTTCACCACCCTCGACGACGAAGAACGCACCCTGCATGAGAATGACCTGATGATTTGCAATGCCAAGGAAGGCATGTGCATCGCAGGGGTCTTTGGCGGCGCGAAATCGGGAGTGACCAAAACGACCAAAAACATTTTTCTTGAGAGCGCCTATTTTGATCCGGTCTATGTTCGCAAGACGGCTAAGCGACACGGTTTGAATACCGACGCCTCCTTCCGCTTCGAGCGCGGCATCGATCCGAACGTTACGATGTATGCGGCCAAGTTGGCGGCGAAGATGATCGCGGAATACGGTGGAGGAAGCATCAGCAGTGAGTTCAGCGATACGCATCCTGAGGCATTCCCTCCGTTCAACTTCACCTTCCGTCCCGGCAAGGCGAACCAATTGATCGGAACCGAGATCGACCCCAAGGTGATGGAGCATATCCTGAACAACTTGGAAATTGCGGTCAAAGAAAAGGCTGGAGATACTTGGCATTTAGAGGTTCCACCCTTCAAAGTGGACGTTACCAGAGAAGCCGATGTGATCGAGGAGATTTTACGCATCTACGGTTACGACGAGGTGCCGGTTTCTACCAAGGTGCTTTCTACCATCAAAGACATGCGGCCCGAAGAATCGGCCCAGGCGAAAGAGGTGATCACCAAAACATTGGTGGCAAACGGATTCCTCGAGTGCATGAGCAACTCGATGACCGATGAGAAATACACCGCGCTTTCTGGCGAATGGGAGGCGAGTGAGATCGTGCAGTTGAACAATCCGCTGAGCTCAGAGCTGGGTGTGATGCGTCCTGCCATGATCTTTTCGGCCATGCAAAGTGCATCTTACAACTTGAATCGCCAACAGGCCGACTTGAAGCTTTTCGAGTTTGGAAATGTTTATCGCATCAAGAATGAAGGCTTCAAAGAAGAAGAGCGACTCAGCATCACCGTAAGCGGACAAGCGATTGCCGATCATTGGCGCGTGGCAGACCTAGACGCGGATTGGTTTGAGGTCAAAGGGGCATACGAGATGATCCTTCAACGCATGGGCATTGACGCGTCCAAACTGAACGCGGTAGAAACGAGCAACGACTGGTTCTCCTTCGGAATGGATTGGAAGAAGGGCGACAAAGTGGTGGTCAGCGCGGGGGCTGTCTCAGACAAATTGAAGAAAGCATTTGACATCAAACGCGATGTCTTCTACTTGGAGCTACGGTGGAGAGACATCGTCAAGATGCGCCAGCGCGACATCAAGATTGGTCAATTGCCAAAATTCCCAGAAGTGCGCAGAGACCTTGCCTTGTTGGTAGATGACGCCGTAGAATACGCCGTCCTCGAGCGCCTAGCCCTCCAAACCGAACGAAAGTTACTCAAGTCGGTCCGCCTGTTTGACGTGTACCAAGGAAAAGGCCTCCCGGCGGGCAAGAAAAGTTACGCCTTGGCTTTCAACCTGCGGGATGAGAACAAGACCTTGACCGACAAAGAAGTCGACAAGACCATGGACAAACTCCTCAAGCGATTCGAGCAGGAGGTGGGTGCACAGCTGCGTTGATTTGTTGCTGGGCGGGATATCCGCGTGAGCTCACTACGTTCGGTTCGAACCAGCGTCCGCCTAAGGCGGATAAAGAGCCCAACGAGCAGTAGAAGAAAGGAAAAGGTCAGAAATGAAAAAGCCCCGGATAATCCGAGGCTTTCTTAGTTGCGGGGGCTGGACTCGAACCAGCGACCTTTGGGTTATGAGCCCAACGAGCTACCAACTGCTCCACCCCGCGATTTTAGGTCGACAAAGATACAATGAATCTTCCGTTTGTCAAGATGGTATTGAATAAAAACAATTCTGATCTCGGGCGGCGCTTGCACGCATCATCGGGGTGAATGCCCATATTTGTTCCAAATCCAAAGTATGATCTACGAATTCAATGGATTCAAGCCCGTAGTGCACGCAACGGCCTTCGTGCATCCGCAAGCGGCGGTGACCGGAAATGTCATCATTGGCGCCCACGTGTACATCGGTCCAGGAGCAGCGATACGAGGCGATTGGGGGAAGATCGTCATCGAAGACGGGTGTAATGTGCAGGAGAATTGCACGGTGCATATGTTCCCAGGCGTGGAGGTGCGCTTGCAAGAAGGTGCGCACGTTGGGCATGGTGCTATTGTACATGGCGCTCAACTCGGGAAGAACTGTCTGATCGGAATGAATGCGGTATTGATGGATGAAGTGGAAATCGGAGATGAGTGCATCGTGGGCGCATTGAGCTTTGTTCCGGCAAAAACCAAGATCCCTGCTAGAAAAGTGGTCGTGGGGAATCCCGCTAAGGTTGTGAAAGACGTAACCGACGAAATGATCGCATGGAAGACCGAAGGAACAAAGCTCTACCAGCAATTACCGGCGGATTGCTATGATGGTTTGAAAGCGTGCGAACCTTTGCGTGAAGAAGAAGCAGACAGGCCTGAGCAACCAAAATTCTACGACCTATGGAAAAATCGATCCTGATCATTGGGTTGACCCTTTTGCTATCGACCATCGCTTGCGCACAAGGCGAACCGAGAGAGTTTGAGTACCAAAAAGGGGATACGACCTTTACGATGAAGCAATACGTGTTTTGCCTCTATTTGTCGGGAAGCAATCGCTCGCAATCCGAGGAAGAAGGAGAAGCACTTCAAAAGGAGCATCTGGCGCACCTCTCTAGCCTGAAAGACCACGGATTGGTCATGGCTGGACCCTTCGGTGACGATGGAGAAAAGCGTGGTATTTTACTCTTTGACCTTGAAACCGTAGAGGATGCAAACGCACTGGTTGAGAAGGACCCGATGGTGATCGATAAACGCTTGGATTTCGATTGCCATCCGCTCTGGCTGGCAAAGGGAACAACCCTTAAGTAAATCCCTTGTCTGGCTTAGAGTCCATCTTATCTTCGTACAATAACTTCTAGCGTGCGAAAAGCTCTCATACATAGCGCCTTCCTTTTAGCCTTGGTGCTTATTTCCACCAATGCATTGGCCCAATTGCCCGATGTCGGAAATCTATATATGTCCGGAAAGGTCATCAACCAGCGAAAGCGGGGCATCCAATCGGAGATCTATCTCTACAAGGATTCGGTGCGGATCGATCGGTTTGAGACGAATAAAATTGGACGCTTTGAGTTCTTCTTGCCGCTGCAAGACTCGTTGGCTATTGTGATTTATAAGGATGGCTACGTTTCTAAAACCATTCATGTCGATAGCAGGGTGCCGCTCGAGCGGAAGAATGAAAACTACGACTTCCCTTTCTTTATAGACCTCTATCAGGTCGACAATGTGCCGGCTAACGTTGACTTGGAAAGGTCGGTGGGTAAAATCATTTTTGCTGGCACGCAATTCATATTCGACTACGATTTCACCAAACGTCAAAATAAACTTTTGGAGGAATTTGTCCGGGAGCGAAAGGAGATGAAGGTGAGGCGCATCGAGGAAGAAAAGCAATGAACATGAACAAGATCAGTAACTACATACAAGGGAATTGGATCGACGGTGATGGAGAAGAGTTGACTGCTTACAATGCGATCAACGGAGATGCCATCGGGGTGGTCAGTAGCGAAGGATTGGATTACAAAGGAATGTTGGATTACGCGCGTAACGTGGGAGGTCCCGCTTTGCGAAAAATGACCTTCCAAGAGCGCGGAAGGATGCTGAAGGCCCTTGCCTTACACCTCACCGAGCGCAAAGAGAAGTTCTATGCACTGAGCGCTGCAACTGGGGCAACGCGTGTAGACAGCTGGATCGACATCGAAGGCGGCATTGGAAACTTGTTTGCCTATGCGTCGCTCCGGAAGCAATTTCCGGACCTGCCCTATGCTGTGGAGGGTGATGTGGTCCCATTGTCAAAGGGTGGTAGCTTCATTGGCCACCACATTCTTGTGCCGAAACGAGGCGTCGCTGTTCACATCAACGCATTCAACTTTCCGATATGGGGAATGCTGGAAAAAATCGCCGTGAACTTACTGGCAGGTGTACCAGCTGTGGTCAAACCTTCTGAGCTGACCAGTTACTTGACGGAACTGATGGTGAGGGAGATCGTGGAATCAGGTATCCTTCCTGCCGGATCCTTGCAACTGGTTTCAGGACTCGGTCGCGGCATCATCGATCACGTCACCAACCAAGATGTCGTCACGTTTACGGGTTCTGCCGCTACAGGAATGAAGCTGAAGACGCTCCCACATATCGTTGCGAATTCTGTCCCATTTAACCTAGAAGCCGATTCTCTGAATGCTTCCATGTTGGGTGAAGACGCTGCGCCGGGCACACCTGAATTTGATCTTTTCATCAAGGCAACGCGGGCGGAGATCACGGTCAAGGCCGGACAAAAATGTACCGCCATTCGCCGCATCATCGTTCCAGAAAAATACATGGAAGACGTGCAAATCGCCCTGGGCAAGCAATTGCAAAAGACGGTCATGGGCGACCCCTCTGTAGAAGGGGTGCGCATGGGTGCGCTTGCTGCGAAGGTGCAGGTTGAAAGGGTGCGAAAGAGCGTGGAGTCGTTGATGGAAGAGCAAGAGATTGTCTATGGCAACCTCGATGACTTTGAGGTTACAGGCGCGGACAAAAGCAAGGGTGCTTTCTTTAGCCCAATCCTGTTCCGTAACGATGATCCATTCACCAAGACTAAGGTGCACGAAATTGAAGCCTTCGGTCCAGTAAGCACGCTCCTTCCATACAAGGACATGGATGAAGCCATCCGCATCACGGAAATGGGAAGGGGCTCATTGGTCACGTCTATTGTGACGGCAGACGATGCCTTGGCCAAAGAATTCACGCTCAATACAGCACATTTACACGGACGCATCCTCATTCTGAATGAGCGCTGTGCGAAAGAAAGTACGGGTCATGGTTCTCCCATGCCATTGCTGAGTCACGGCGGGCCAGGACGCGCAGGAGGAGGTGAAGAAATGGGCGGTGTAAGAGGCGTAAAACATTACATGCAACGCACGGCCATTCAAGGTCATCCAGAAACCATTACGCGCATCACGGAGCAGTTCCAAGTCGGTGCGGATCAACCGGAAGCAAATCCACATGTATTCCGCCAGCACTTCGAAGAGTTAAGGGTCGGAGATACGGTCTTCACCCACAAGCACACGGTAACGGATGCCGACATCGTAAACTTTGCCAACGTGAGTGGAGATAACTTCTATGCACACATGGATGTGACGTCTTTGGAAGGAACCATTTTCGAACAGCGCGTGGCGCATGGATACTTCCTCTTGTCTAAAGCCGCTGGTTTGTTTGTTGATCCCAAAAAGGGACCGGTACTCCTCAACTACGGAGTAGAGCAAGCCCGATTCACCAAACCCGTTTATTCGGGTGCAACGGTGGGTGTACGATTTACCGTCAAAGAGAAAATCGACCAAGAGAAGAGAAGCGAAGACGACATCGCGAAAGGCATCGTAAAGTTCTTGGTGGATATGTACGATGAAACCGGAGAGACGGTCGCCATCGCCACCATCCTAACCATGGTAAAGAAGCTGGATCAGTCGTGATCAACTGGAAAGAGGATACAGCCCCTTCGCCTCCCTACTACGCGTCCATCTTTCACTACCTCCTCGGTGATGACTTAGAAGGCTACGCAGAAATGGATGAAATCACCCTTGACTTGGCCACTCAAACCGATGGATTCCTAGGCTATGAAAGCCACAATTCTGAGGGGAGGGGTTCCTTCATCAGTTACTGGAGAGACTTGGAAGCCATCGATACGTGGAGAAAGAACACGACGCACCTCCAAGCCAAAACAGAGGGACGAAGACGCTGGTATAAATATTACCACGCCATGATCGCAAAAGTGGAAAGCGCCCATTTTCACGACTTAAAGAGTTGATCTTAAGTAGATTCTGACAGCGGATCGCTCAATCCAGGGTGTAAAAGAACGGTCAGCGACGAGCCAAATTCTTCAAGCTTTCCAGCTTACCTGAAAATCTGCAATTCCAAAATGTGCGGCCCTATTTCACGCAAAGCTCGCAGAGTTAGGGTTCGCTAAGTTCGCGAAGAGGCTTGGGGAAATGACAGAGAACGAATTATCTACGATCATCATTGGTGCTGCGATTGGGTTGCATAGGGCGTTGGGTCCTGGCCTGTTGGAGAAGGTCTATGAGGAGGCGCTTTCGCTTGACTTGTTAGAAAAAGGATTGGAGGTGAAACAACAAATCGGGATTCCGATGCGGTATAAATCATTGCGGTTTGAGCGCGGATTTCGACTGGACCTTTTGGTAAATCGAAAAGTAATCATCGAAGTGAAGTCCGTGGAAGCACTCGCCCCTGTTCACTACGCTCAACTCTTAACTTATTTGCGACTTTCTGGTAAAAAATTGGGTTTGCTGATAAACTTCAACGGCCCCGTACTGAAGCACAATATTCACAGGGTAGTGAATCAATTGTAAGGCGTATAGGACGAATTCTCCGCGTCCTCTGCGCAATAATCTTTGCGCCCTCCGCGTGAACCCAGCACCGTTATCAATACTTAATACAAACATTCTTAGGCTCCGTAAAGAACTGCAAGGCCTCAAATCCACCTTCCCTTCCAACTCCGGAGGATTTCACTCCTCCAAACGGCGTGCGCAGATCACGCAACAACCAGCAGTTGATCCAGGCAATGCCTGTGTGCAAATCCCTTGCAACGCGGTGGGCGCGCTTTAGGTCGCTCGTCCACACCGAACTGGCCAGGCCATACTTTGTACTGTTTGCCATCATGATGGCTTCTTCCTCTGTATCAAATGGAATCAGCGTGACCACTGGTCCGAAGATTTCTTCTTGGTTGGTCCGGCATGTGTGCGCCAAGCCTTCGATCACGGTTGGTTCCAAAAAGTAACCTTCTGAGAATTCGCCGGCAATGCTAGCTCGTTTGCCGCCCGTGAGAACGGTGCCGCCTTCTTCTTTTGCAATGTCTACATAGCTCAACACTTTTTCCATGTGAGGCTTGCTTACTACCGCACCCAAATTGGTCGTTGGATCGTTGGGATCTCCAATTTTCAAGTCTTTTACGCGCCTTACAAATTCTTCCTTGAATCGGTCGTAGATGCTGCGTTCTATCAGGATGCGTGAACCACAAAGGCAGATCTGTCCTTGATTGGCAAACGAAGAACGAAGCGTAGTCTTCATCATCTCCTCAAAGTCGCAGTCGGCGAAAATGATGTTCGGGTTTTTACCTCCCAGTTCCAAGCTTAACTTCTTGAATTTTGGCGCCGCGGTGCGCGCAATCCACTCACCCGTTGCCGTGCCTCCGGTGAAGCTGATCATGGGAATGTCTTCGTGCTCAATGATGGCCGCTCCGGCCTTTGGGCCTAAACCATGTACTATGTTCAGCACGCCTTTTGGCATCCCAGCATCGATGCAAATCTGAGAAAGCATATAGGCGGTGTAAGGCGTCACCTCCGACGGTTTCGCTACTACGGTGTTTCCGGCTGCTAAGGCTGGCGCTATTTTCCAGCTGAACAGATAAAGCGGAAGGTTCCAAGGAGAGATACAGCCAGCAATACCAATTGGTTGGCGCAGCGTGTAATTGATCGCCAAGTCTCCCATTGAATGAGATTCGGAGGCAAAGTGGAGGATGCCGGTGCCGTAAAAATGAAAGTTGGCTTGAGCGCGAGGGATGTCAACGGTGCGGGCAAGCTTCAAAGGCTTTCCATTGTCTTTGCTCTCTGCGGCGGCCAGTTCTTCGCTTCGTTCGCCGATCAATGCGGCAATACGAAGGAGGATGTCAGAGCGATCTTGGATGCTCATCTTGCTCCAAATCGGGAAGGCCGCCTTGGCAGCTTCGGTAGCAGCAGCAACATCGCGTTCATCGCTGTCGGGGATCAAGCTGTAGGGCTTGCCTAAGGCAGGAGCCATGTTTTCAAAGTACTCTCCACCGATGGGTGCTACCAACGCTCCGTTGATATAGTTCTGAAGCTTTTCCATGTTGCGATCTTGGGGGTCAAAAGTAAGGGCAAGTAAAAGAAAAAGCCCCATCCTTCGATGGAGCTCCTTCTGAACCTAACTAAACAACGACCGTTTGCAATGATTACTCGATAATGAGCTTCTTGCTGATGACAGTGCCTCCTTCCGCCACTTCTACCAAGTACGTGCCGGCAGGCAAGTCATCCAAATTCATCTTCATGCGCTTTTTACCATCCCCCTTGATCTTCATTTCGCGTAAGGTTTCACCTTGCATATTCTTGACCTTGATCCGAACCGGACCCCCGTCTTTGTTCTCGAAGGCAACATTGATGGCGCCATCGCTTGGGATCGGATACACTTCCAGGTTCTTCACATGACTTTTTCCTTCTTGGCTAGAGGAGTGGTCTTCCACCACCATTTTAGTGCGTGAAACCCGAACCTCCTTGGAGTCTTCGGCATCATCGGAACGCACTTCTACTTCCACATCGATGTCCGTATCATCGTCGTTGCCTTTGGAGCGAATGACAATCACACTCGTTTTGTTTTCATCGTCGGAGTCGAAGCGATAGCGTACATCTTCCATGGTCCGCTCGATCTCGATTCCGATGCTTTCCATGATGGAATCCATGTCCATTTCCTTGAGCTCATGCGCCACGCGATCCATTTCCTCAGCAAGTTCTACGCGCACCTTTTGCATGGATGCTTTCATCGCTTCCACATCCTCCTCGTCGATGTTGATCTCGACAATCGTACGTTGGGATTGCGGCTCCTCTTCACGAGAAGCCTCTCTATCTTGGATGTACTCTTCTGCTGCTTTTCCGTAGAGTTCTTCAATCGTGGTCTTGCCGTTTTCAGCGGTGGTGATCGTCACTTTAGGGGACTGCCCATCTTCAATTTCGATGCGTCGTTCGGTAATGGTAGCTTCATCTTGGGCAAACATTCCGAGGCTCAAGAAGCCGATGAAGAGGGTGAGGGTAATGGGTTTCAACATGCGATGGATGAGTTTGTGCAAACCTATTCGGAGGCGCTGCAACCCGCTGTTAATGCGGGGTTAACCATTGTTAAGTACTGTTAAACAAGGAATTAGCGGGATGTCCGCCGTTACATTTGCCTCCTCTCCATGAAACAAGATCAGATCAGGAACATCGTGGTGGTCATAGCCGTGGCCTTGTCCGGATTGATCGGCATTCAAATCTATTGGATCAGCAACGCGATCGAACTCGAAAAGGATCGCATCTCTAGAGGGGCTTCCGAAGCCTTGGGAGAGGTAGTTGACAAGCTCGAACGCCATGAGATGTTGACGAAGATCCGTTCCCACCAAGAAGCACAATACCTTTTTGTAGAAGGAGAAGAGGGTCCTGCCTTTCCCCCGGATGATTCGTTGGTGGAGTACGTAGTGAAGAAGAACATTGAGCGGAAGGAGGACTTGGTGGAAATGAGGATCGAAGAAGAACGAGGCGAACAGCGTTCGGAGAAGACGATTACTTATTCGTTGAAAGACCTGCCGTACAATACAGATTTTGAGGATGAACTGAGCCTGCAAATGATTACCGCGGATTCCATTGAGTTGGAATTGACGCATGCCAACGAAGAGATCAACAGGGATCTTGGACAGCTCAGGGAGCGATTGAAGACCAAGAAGGCCTTCTTAGGGGACATCGTAAAAAGCCTTATTGAGGTAAACATCAACCAGCCGATCAACGAACGGATCGACCCAGATATAGTGGATTCGTTGCTGCGGATATCCCTGCAAAAAAGAGGCTTGAGCCTTGCGTATGAAATGGGTGTATTTGATCAGGAAGGTGAAATGGTGTTCGGTGCCGAAGACCATGAAGATCCTTTGCGTGCTTCTATTTCAAATGCGCGATTGTTCCCCAACGACGTCATTCAAGTACCTTTCTTCCTTCGGGTCTATTTCCCGAATCAGAGTGGTTATATCTTCAACAACCTATGGGGACTGTTGCTTGTCTCTTTGATCCTATTATTGGCCCTTATTTGGACCTCTTATTATTCGGTAAGGACGATTTTTATTCAAAAGCAGAGCAGTGAGATCAAGAACGATTTCATCAACAACATGACCCATGAATTGAAAACGCCTATCTCAACCATAAGCTTGGCATGCGAGGCCTTGGCGGATCCGGAAATGGGCCGCGTTCAAAAAGTCATGGACCGCTACTTGGGCATCATCAATACAGAAAACAAGCGCCTTGGTTTGCTAGTCGAGGAAGTGCTTCAAAGCGCGGTGCTGGATAAGGGTGATTTTAAGTTGAAACGAGAGGAGATGGACCTGCACGCTCTGCTGCACGATGTCTTGGATAAGTATCAGATTCAGTTAGCAGAACGCAAGGGAAAGGTCACCATGCACCTCGACGCAGATCAAAGTTGGCTCAACGCCGATCCGAATCATTTGACCAACGTTATTTACAACCTCCTTGACAACGCCGCAAAGTATTCTAAGAACCAACCGGTAATCAACATAGCCACACGTCGAGAAGAAGACCGTATTGTTGTTTCAGTGCAGGACGAGGGTATTGGCATATCTAGTGAAAATGTCAGAAAGATTTTTGATCGACTCTACCGCGTACCTACCGGCAACGTGCACAATGTCAAAGGCTTTGGCCTTGGGTTGAGCTACGTCAAGATCATCACAGAACGACACGGAGGTCGTGTCTCGGTTGAAAGCCAATTGAATGTTGGCAGTACCTTTTACATCGAATTACCACTAAAGAACACGCACTATGGACAAGGAAGTGAAGCCGTCTGAGAGGATCCAAATCCTCGTCGCAGAGGACGATCCGAACCTGGGAATCATCCTTACTGAATACCTAGAGGCAAAGGGTTACGACCCGCAGTTGGCGCGCAACGGCGTTGAAGGATGGAAACTTTTTGCCAATGGCAGTTTTGATTGCTGTATCCTGGACGTGATGATGCCTGAAAAGGATGGATTCACACTGGGCAAGGAGATACGAGCGGCGGACGAAAGTGTGCCGATCATCTATCTTACCGCTAAATCGATGAAGGACGATACCATCCAAGGCTTTAAAAGTGGCGGCGACGATTACATTACGAAACCTTTCTCCATGGAGGAATTACTGCTTCGCTTGAAAGCCATTCTAAGGAGGACGAAAGGAGAAGAAAAAACACCTGAAAAGACGGTCTTTGAACTCGGAGGCTTTGTTTTCGATTTTAAAAATCAAGTGTTGAAGCACGGAGATGATGAGCAACACCTCACATCAAAGGAGAATGCACTGCTTAAAATGCTCGCCCAACACGCTAACCAGTTGTTGGACCGATCGCAGGCACTCTTGGCGATCTGGGGCGATGATAGTTACTTCAATTCTAGGAGCATGGATGTATACATCGCTAAGTTGAGGAAATACCTCAAAAAGGACGAAGGCGTCAAAATCATGAATGAGCATGGCAGAGGATTCCGCTTAATTTTACCTTAGTTCGTCTAAAAATTTGGTTGTTACGTCGATTTATCTACTTTTAAAACGACTAAAATCACAACCATGAAGAAAATCTTAACCCTATGTGGCTTGCTCGTTGCGAGCCTAAGCTATGGACAGTGTACACTCACTGGACTGAACTCTTTTTATTGCGCTTCAGATTCGGGGAGTCAGCTCTCATCCTCGTGCGGGGGCAGCTCGGGTACTATCCTTGGTCCAGGTATGAATAGTTCGGGCTACTTTAACCCTTCCGGTCTGCAGGACAGCATTCCAATATTGGTGCTGGCAGGCACTACTACCTATACGATCGACCAATCCTTGCCATTCGATCCCGACACGACAAGCGGAGGCAGCTCGGTAAGTTTGAGTGATGACCAAGTTAGCGGACAACTCGGCATAGGCTTCACCTTCCGATTTTTCGACAATCAGTACACCACCTTCCAGATTTCATCGAACGGATTCATAACCTTCGGCTCGAATAGCGACAATGGTTGTTGTTCAGGAGACTACATACCTAGCTCCCAAACGCCTAACAATTTCATCGCCCATGTATGGAATGACCTTTATCCTCCAGGAGGGGGAACGATCAAATACCTGACAGTCGGCACGGCCCCAAACAGGAAGTGCCTCATCAATTTCAACGGCATTCCACAATGCTGTGGAACCAGTTATCCTAGGTATTCACAAATCCAACTGTTTGAAGGTTGTGGAAGAATTGAAATCCATACCCAATCTCAACCTTATCCATTTGGATCTTCAACGCAAGGCATCGAGAATTCGAATGGTTCTACTGGATATGCAACACCAGGTAGGAATTCACAGAGCTGGACAACCACGAATGACTTCGTGTCTTTTCAGCCAAACTGCGGTGATACCTTCTGGACATACGTAAGCGATGGGCCAAGCCTCAGCTTGATGGGTGATTCCAACGATTGCTTCCTGGATTCCAATGCCACAGCTACGGTCACTCCAACGGGAGCGTCCCCTTTTTCATATGCTTGGTCGAACGGTGAGACCACCGCTTCCATCACAGGTATTCCACAAGGTACATTCACGGTAACGGTCACCGATGATGACGGATGTTACAAGTCAGAGGAGATTGATATATACTCTCCGCCTTTCTTGAACGTCAGCTCAAATGCCAGCAATGCCAATTGCGAGAGCGATGCGAACGGATCAGCTGAAGCTCACCAAAATGGGGGCGTTACTCCTTATACGTATGCATGGAGCAATGGAGGAACAGCAGATTCTATCGGTGGATTAACGCAAGGAACTTATACGGTCACGGTAACGGACGCGAATGGTTGTGAGAACGCTTCAACCGCAACCGTTGGATTCGATAACGCAGATCCTGTCGTAGACCTTGGGCCAGACAAAATGATTTGCCCAGGAAAGATATCATTGCTTACTACCACGCCGGGTTACGAAAGCTATGCTTGGTCAACGGGTGATACCGTGCCCAACATTGTGATTCAGGCAGCAGGAACATACACTGTAACGGTCACCACCGTTGCTGGTTGTTCTGGTTCAGATGAGATTCAGGTCGTTGAAGCGGTACCTGTGCAGGTGGAGCTTGGCCCGAATCAAGAAGGCTACGGCCCGATCATGGTCGATGCAGGAAGCCAATTCAATCAATTCCTATGGAGCACGGGCGCCAATACGCAGATTATCAGTGTTGGTCAGACAGGTACCTATGCCGTTACAGTTGCTGACTCTAACGGGTGCAGTTCCAATGATGATGTGAAGGTTTCCATTTGGCCGGCATCGGTTGAGGATATTGGCAAAGATGAATTTGCAGTATTTCCAAATCCGGCGGCCACAAGTCTCACCCTGATGAGCGGAAGTGCACAACCTTCCTTGTATATACGATTGATCGATATGTCAGGTCAAGTAGTGATGGAAACCACTACCTCCTTAGGTGCTGGAGAGCAGCGACAATTGGATGTGTCTACATATCCACGCGGTTCTTACCTGCTTGAAATGCGGAATGATGATATCGTCCGACAGCGATCAGTGCTCTTGCATTGATGTGACATAACTCATAGAGAAAGGCGGTCGGTACTCCGGCCGCCTTTTTTACTTTTAGCACCAAATCGATGAACATGAGCATCAAGAAGCCATTCAACCTTCACAAGTGGATCGAAGAGAATCGAGACCTTCTCAAACCTCCGGTGGGCAATAAGAACCTCTATCCTGCAGGAGAGGACTACATCGTGATGATCGTTGGAGGTCCCAACGCACGGAAGGATTACCACTACAATGAAACCGAAGAGCTGTTCTACCAAATCGAAGGAAACATTACGGTGAAGATCCAAGAGGATGGTAAGCCGGTCGAAGTCAACCTTGGTCCTGGCGATATGTTCCTGCTCCCACCAAACGTTCCGCACAGCCCGGGAAGGTCAGCGGGATCGATTGGATTGGTGATCGAACGCGTAAGGGAAGCAGGGCACAAGGATGGTCTGCTTTGGTTCTGTGACAATTGTAACCACAAGCTCCACGAAACCTATTTCCATCTGACGGACATCGAGCAGGATTTTCTTCCAAGGTTTAAGGAATACTACGGCAGCGAAGAAAAGCGCACATGCGACCAATGCGGTCACGTGATGGAGACCGATCCAAGGTTTACCTGATCAAGTTCACGGTGCCTGTTTCGTGGCGGTCCTGTTCTGGAAGTACTTGATAATGGATCGTATAGGTATAGCTTCCGATCTGTGATTGCTTTCCTGTATTGAACTTTTGGCCATTCCACCCAGTATGTATGTCCGTACTGCTATATACTACTTGTCCCCAGCGATCTCGAACTTCTATGCTGTACTGCGTCAGGTTGTGACCCTGGATCATGAAGCGGTCATTGATGCCATCTCCATCTGGGGTGAAGGCGTTCGGCACGAAGATCTTGCTGATGGGTGCGACCTTGATGGAATCATAGACATTGCATCCGTTGCTGTCTAAGGCCACTACATAATAGACCGTTGGTACTTTCGGATACACTTTGATGCTGTCGCAATCCGCGCAGGGAATATACCCCGTGGAAGACCACCGGATCTCTGCATTGGATTGAGCAATCAACAACACGTTCTCCATGCCTGATATGGTGTCTTCATCGATCGGCACTTCCAGGTCGGGAACGGGATATACATCCACGTAAACACTATCTGCTTTGGTGCAATTTTGGAGGTTCCGTCCCTCCACGATGTACCACCCGCTCTCTTTTGGCGTAATGTTGGGCGTTCGGACAAAGGTCGGTTCATCAAAGAACGGTCCTGTCCAACGGTAGGTATAGGTCCCTGACGCGCTCAGTTCAACGGTGTCCCCTTGGCAAATTGCGGTGTCTCCCCTTACCTCGAGTTCGACCTCGGAAACGACCACCAATACAGAGTCGTATGCATTTCCACAGGCATTCTTAACAGCAACCACATAGATGGTTGTTACTTCCGGAAAAGCAGGCGTTGAATTCAGAAAGGGGTTGAGAACGGTCTCTTTCGGAAACCATTCGTATTCATCGGTACCTTGGGCGTTGAGCATGATCCGTTGACCAGAACATACCGTAGTATCGCCCCAAGCTTCGACTTGTGGAACGTAGCCATACACCGAGACCGTAACATCGTGTTCTTTCACACATCCAAAGGAATCAAGAATGGTGACGGTGTAAACGGTCGTCGAGTCAGGAAAAACCATTGGATTCGGACCCGTGGTTGTATTCAAATACTTCGGCGGCCACCAGGAATAGGAAACCCCGCCGCTCGCCCACAAGGGCCCCGATAGCCCTCGGCAAATACTCGTGTCGGGCATCGCCTCCGTCTTGTCGGGAAAAGTCTTTAGGGTGACCCAGGCGGTGTCAACCCCGCAACTGTCCATAACGGACACCACATATGTGATTTGATTATCGACCGTGGCGATGGGAGTCTGAATGTTCGGATCGTCGAGTCCGGAGCCAGGAGACCATTGGTAGGAGGTTCCTCCGGAGGCGGTCAATTGTACTTGTCCACCTGCGCATACCTTCGGAAAGGTAGGCACCACTGCTTCTGGACCAGGAATGACGGTCACTTGGATGGAATCGGTATCGGAATACACGCAACTGACAGAGTCTTTGATGATCAACACGACGTCGTATACACCCCCTACAGCATATGCATGCTTCGGTTCATATTCAGTGCTCGTGTTGCCATCGCCAAAGTCCCATTCGTATTCAGAGCCTCCAAAGCTTTCGTTCTCGAATTGCAAGGAATCATCTACACAAATGCTGAGCGGCCCGTCCACATCAGCTTCCGCGATCAAGGTGATCAAGTCGTATTTCAAGGCTGCTAGGTTGCAGCTGGCAGAGGTGGGTTTGGTAGTGGCGTAAGCGCCAGTGGTAGTTGGAATGGAACTGCTCTGGCCGCAGCTCGCACAGGCGCTCTGGTAAATGATGCCTTTCTTGTCAAAGCGACTGGTCCCTCCATCCGTATGCTCACCTCCCGATGCACCGCTGTTCCCGCCATAAAAGCTCGCAAAGAGTAGGCTGGACGCACTATCTTCAAAAACGATGAAATAGAAATCGTGGCCGTCTGTGGTGGTCTTCACAGCATTACTTGTCGTAGGCAACCCATTCGTGGTGGTTCCTGAACTGGTGGAAGCTCCGATTCCGAAGAGGGTTCCGCCCCAACCCGAGACAAAGATGTGATTGCACTCATTTACCAGAAAGGCAGTCAATGAAAGGTTGATGTTGCTGTTTCCAGACCCCCAGCGCGTCGAGAAAATGGTCGTCTGAAGGTTGTTGCTCAGCTTGTGCAGGAATTGTCCGCTGTTGGCAACCGAGTATACCCAGCTGGGTGCGATTGGATAGCTGCCCAAGGTTTGGCCGACCACGTACACGAAACCGGAAAGATCGAGCTGTACAAAGAAGCTTTGATCGTAGGCATTGGTGCCGAGGTAGGTGGACGCCAGTAAGCTAGATCCGTTGTTGCTGATTTTCGCTAACCAGCCGTCTGTGACACCTCCTTGGTAGGAGGTGTGGATCACGCCTGTGGTCGTGGGGAAGTTTGTACTCTTCGTTCCTCCCGTACAAAAGACATTATAATTCGGATCGAATTGCACTGAATAAGCCGCATCTGCACTACTTCCGCCGATGTAGCTTGACCACAGTAAATTAGTCAGGTTAGCATTGAATTTGAAGATAACGCCGTCGGTCAAGCCCCCGCCAAAAGTGGTTTGGAATCCATTTACGATCGGAAAATTGCTCGAAGCCGTGCTGGTTGCCACGTAACAATTGTCGTTTTGGTCGACGATGATCTCACCGCGAAATTCATCTGAATAAGCTTTTTGGAGCGTGTCGCTCATGTTGATACCATCGTTGCCCGTACCTCCGATGTAGGTGGATGCGATCAGGTTCGTGCCGTTTGCATTGAATTTGGCGATGACGATGTCAGACCCTCCCGTGTATTGGATCTGGCTAGAATTGGAATTGACCCCGGTGCCGCTGATCGTGTTGCCGCCGTTGAACGTCCCGTCAAAGGCTCCACTGCTGATGGGGAAGTTTGTACTTGAGGTAGTCGCCAGCACATACAGTTGATTGTTTCCATTGACGACGAGACTGTGCGGGATCTCGTTTCCGTTTCCGCCTAAATAGGTAGAGTAGATGAGGGCCGTCCCGTTGGAATTGAATTTGGTAATGGCCATGTCTGTTTTGAAGCCACCAGTGCCTCCAGCAAAGGTGGTTTGATACGCTCCGGTAGTAGTCGGATAACCCGATCCACTTCCATTGCCGCTCACGAGGATGTAACCTCCAGCGTACATGTTCCCCAGTGAGTCGTAGGTGGCGGTAGAACCCCAATTGTTGATCGTAGATCCGGAGTAGGTGCTGAAAATCAAGGTCGGATCGATGATCAAGGTTTCGTTGGAATCCGCTTTCACATCGAAGCCGATATGCGACAGGCCATCCGCTTGTTCGATCATGCGAAATGCACTCGGTACGAAGCGCCGATCTCCTTCGGTTTCGATCCAAGAAACAGGTTTTTGATCGACGATCTGTTCGACGGATGTTTGGATAAGGATGTTGTCAAAACCCAGCTTGAGGTCATCCACCCCTTCGTATTCCAACTCGATGAGCGAAGGGTCTGCCCCTGGATGTACGATGAAATCGTACTTGAAATTCAAGTTTTGGGAATAGTAACGGACATCGATGCCGGGATACACATCTCGGTAGATGATCGAATGAAATTGTTGCACGCCAGAAGCCCACTTGCTTGGGTCGTCGCCCAGGTAATAATTCACATGATCTGGAAACGCGGTCCCTGTTTCAACGGAAGAAGGTGTTCGACTGTTGACGAGGTGTACTTTAAATGCATGCCCCTGTAAGAATTCAGGCAAGTCTGAAAGCGAAGCTTCGCCATGTTTGTAGGCGGAAATCAATGCGATCGCCTCAAGGTCGCTGATGTCAAACGTCAACGTCTGACCCTCCAAAAAGACCATGCCACCGGGAATTCTTGCACGAAATTGCACGTGATCAGGAAGGTGGCCTTTGTTCTCTTCAAACTTCAGTTCGCCGTGCTCATCATGGTCTTCGGCCAGTAGCTGACTGATGCCAATGACGAAAATGAACAGGTATGCAAGGGTCTTTTTCAAAGTGGAAATGACTGCCTAAGGTAGCTGTTTGGGACCTTGGGCGCAATTCCATAGACGCAATAGTCGTGCTGATAGTTGCTGTTATGCAAACGTTAATTGCATGCGACAATAGCGCTGAAAACTTGATACCTTTGTCGCCCCTGAAAAGATGAGCGACCAGATCAAGCACGAGTGCGGCATTGCACTCATTCGACTCCTAAAGCCTCTCGAATATTACCGTGAAAAATACGGGACGTCCTTCTACGGCCTTAATAAGATGTATCTCCTCATGGAGAAGCAGCACAATCGAGGTCAGGATGGAGCGGGGTTGGCCAATGTGAAACTCGACGTTGTACCTGGTAACCGATACATTTCACGCCACAGATCCAACAGCAATAAACCGATCCAAGACATCTTCGATCACATCTACGCGGGGATCAAGAACCGAGTAAAGGAGCGTGCCAATGGCGACGAGTCGGTACTCGAAGACCCAAATTGGATCAAGGATAATGCACCCTTCTCGGGAGAGGTATTCTTGGGGCATCTCCGTTACGGAACCTACGGTGAGAACAGCATTGAGGCATGTCATCCCTTCTTGCGACAGAACAATTGGATGACGCGTAATTTGGTTTTGGCTGGTAATTTCAACATGACCAACGTTGATGAGCAATTCGAAATCCTCATCAATTTAGGACAGCACCCCAAGAAGAAAGCAGATACGGTAACTGTTCTTGAAAAGATCGGACACTTCTTGGATGAAGAGAATGAATCTTTGTTTACGCGCTACAAGCGATTGGGATACGACAATACCGAGATCACCGCGTTGATCTCTAAAAACATGGACATCCGCAACATCCTAACCCGATCGGCAGAGGATTTTGATGGAGGGTATGCCATGGCAGGGATGATCGGAAACGGCGATGCCTTTGTTCTGCGTGATCCGAATGGTATTCGTCCAGCATTCTATTACCGAGATGATGAAGTTGTGGTAGTTGCAAGTGAGCGGCCGGTGATCCAAACGGCCTTCAATGTTCCTGCCGAATCCGTGAAAGAAGTTGATCCAGGCCACGCCTTGATCATTCGGAAGAATGGTGAAGTGAGCATGGAGATGATCCGGGAGCCAGGCACGAAGCTTTCCTGTTCTTTCGAGCGCATCTACTTCTCTAGGGGCAGTGACTTGGACATCTACCGCGAGCGATTAGCCTTGGGTAGGACCATCGTTCCACGTGTTTTAAAGAGCATTGGTGCGGATTTGGGAAATACCGTCTTTTCCTTCATTCCGAATACAGCGGAGGTGTCCTATTACGGCATGCTCAAAGGCTTGGAAGAGTTCCACAACGAACGGAAGTTGGAGGACATTGGGAAAATAGACCCGAAGGACAAGGATGCCTTGCGGAGCATATTGAACGAACGGGTACGCGCGGAGAAAGTAGCGATCAAGGATGCGAAGCTCAGAACATTCATTACCCAAGACAGTGACCGCAATGATTTGGTGGCACACATCTACGATGTAACCTACGGTACAGTGAGAAGAGGAGTCGACAACCTTGTCGTGATCGATGACTCGATCGTGCGGGGAACGACCCTCAAGCAAAGCATTCTCCGAATTCTGGATCGATTGGGTCCCAAGAAGATTGTGGTAGTATCGAGTGCGCCTCAGATTCGCTATCCAGATTGCTATGGTATTGACATGAGCCTGTTACAGGACTTTGTCGCTTTCCAAGCGGCCATCGATCTGTTGAAAGAATCAGGTAAGGAGTACATCATCAAAGAGGTGTACGACCTGTGCATCGATGAGTTGGCGACTTCGAACAACCATAATTTCCAAAACCACGTTCAAAAGATCTACGAACCGTTTTCAGGAGAGGAGATATCAGCCAAGATTGCGGAGCTTCTTCGTCCAGCTGACCTGAATGCTGACTTGGAGATCATCTACCAGAATTTGGATGGATTGCACGCGGCTTGTCCGAAGCACTTGGGCGACTGGTACTTCAGCGGAAACTATCCTACTACGGGAGGTAACCGAGTGGTGAATAGAGCATTCGTCAATTACTACCAAGGCAAGCGCGAGCGCGCTTACTGATCCTCAAAACGAGATTCTATTGTAGAAGAGTGGACGTCGACCGACTTGGCATCCCCTTCGAATGCCAGCGGCAGCGTTTTCATTTTCATTCCTTGCATCGGCGAGTTCGGCCCTTCGTGCGCCTCGGCGTTACCGATGGTCTTACTCCGCTATCCCGAGAATGGCTTAAATGAAATCCAGGCTTTACTATTCAGTGCAGGAGGGTTAGCGACCAATAGAAAATGAATCAACGGCTAGGTTTTGAACGATGCGTGCAAGAATGTTCGATTCTGCGTCGAAAGTTTTCGTTAGTTCATCGAAACTATATTGCATTTTAGCTCGTATACAGAATATTATACTGCAAAAAAGAAGAAAAGAAAAATTATCAGGCAACTATTTCAAAACACATGCAGTCTATTATCAGAAGCTCGTCTTCCCCCCTTGAACATTGGACGATCGGTTAAGCCACTAACATCCGTTTAACCTATTAAATTCTAATGTTATGAAAGCCTTAGCTCCCGTTTTTTTGGTACTCGTGCTGTTGCTCGCAATTGTTTCAGCCGTGTCAGCGCAAAACAGAATTCACAATCCAGAGTTGCCACAGCATCTCGTATTTCAATGGCAAATCCACGCCGAACAAGTGGATGGTTCATGGAAGAACAGCGATTTCTCCGTTTCGAGGGACGCAAGCGGATTGGTCGTATACTATGGAATGTACCGGACATTGGAGGCAGCCCTAGACGGAATGCCCACCTTGCCCAAAGGAGTGAAGAATTCCGACGTTTCGCTCATTCCCTTCTTTAATCAAAAGAGTATTTCATCAGAGGATGCACTTGCCCTGCTTGGTAACTTGAACAATCGAGATATAGATCCCGATTACCGAGAAGAGGAAGCGGTTTCTTTCACGGTGTACTTTGCTACCTATGATCAGCCTCAAGGCAGAAAACTGCTTGAGGAGATCGACGCTGCCTTGAGCTTCGAGGTATTGCCCAACTATCAATTTGCATATTCAGCTGGCCTTTTCGGCAGTTTGGATGACGCACAAAACTATGCGCAACAACTTCAGGCTAAAGGCTTTGAGGAAGCAGGAGTAAATAAATTCCTGAATGGTGAGCATGTTGCTATGTTGGTTGAGCAAGAGCTCTACGCCTTCGTATCCTGGATGGATCGAAAGCACATCTTGTTCTAATGGCAGACTATTTTTTCTTGAAAACGGGCACGGTGGAGCACGGTTCTCCGAACATGAGTGACTTCACAACAGAGGTCAGTTTACTGGTCAACGCCAAGTAAACGCTCTCGGGAATCGCCTCATCGCTGCACCCTTTCAAGATCACACGTTGATCAGCGTACACGGAAAGATCTAGGTTTCGCACCCAATCCAGCCAAAGCATTTGATCCAATTCTTTCCTTGATCCCACGATCGAGAATGAACTGACATCTTGCAGGCGGGTCCCGATCAACATGTAAGCCCAGGTTGGAATGATCGCATCCGTAGAACAGTGAACGAACACTGCTGCATCCTTGTACTGAGACCAGTCGTGTTCTTGAACGAACAGTCTAAAATCCTTTTCCTTGAGTGCCATTCCCTCCCAAAGGGAATCGACAAGGTCAAGACCCATGATGTTCCATGCAGGCCTCAATTCCTCGAGGTCGAGGGTAATCAAGCCGCTCTTCGCTACTTTATTTTCGATGGTGTCGCTCATGCGATCTTAGATCATCCCTAGTTCAACGAGGGCTTCTTCGCTCATCATGTCTTTCTCCCAAGGTGGCTCCCAGGTCAATTCAAAGGAGGCACTCTTGATGCCTTCCACTCCGGCTACTTTTTCTTCTACCTCTACGGGTAAGCTCTCGGCAACTGGACAACTGGGCGAGGTCGGGGTCATGATAATCAAAGCGTGAAAATCATCGTCGATCTTGATTTCGTATATCAAGCCGAGCTCATAAATGTCCACAGGAATTTCCGGGTCATAGACCGTCTTCAATGCCTGAATGACAGATGCTTCGAGTTGTTTTTTCAATGCAGGATCCATGGGGCTATTGTTCCGATTTGGCTTGGTGTGCGATGGCGAACATCTTCATTTTCTTGATCATGGAGACGAGTCCATTGGCTCGGTTCGGAGAAAGATGTTCTTTCAGTCCGATTCGATCCACGAAGTAAAGGTCGGCTTTTGCAATGTCTTCTGTCGTTTGGTCTGAAAGAACCCGCACCATCAGACCCACAAGGCCTTTGGTGATGATGGCATCGCTGTCTGCGGTAAAATGCAGGGTGTTACCCTTCCTTTCAGCGTTCAGCCAAACCTGACTTTGACAGCCTTTCACCAAGTTTTCTTCCACTTTGTACGCGACATCAATCGGGGGCAAGCCCTTACCGAACTCAATGATGTGTTCGTATTTCTCCATCCAATCTCCGAAGAAGCTGAATTCATCAATGACCTCGTCTTGTATTTCGTTGATGCTTTGTGCCATCACTTGTCTAAACCAGCTTTGAGGATCTTTTGTTCAATCGCCGTGGTTGAGTAGCCCTCCGCAAAGTCAAGTTGTTGCACACTTCCTCCGTATGCCAGTACTTCTGGAGCACCAACGATTTGATCGATGGTGTAATCTCCGCCTTTTACGAGGATGTCTGGTCGTACTATTTGGATGAGCTCCAAAGGCGTTGCTTCATCGAAAAATACAACCATGTCTATTGACCTCAATCCAGCCATCACCAACGCGCGGGCACGTTGATCGTTGATGGGGCGGTGGTCGCCCTTCCCCAATGCCTTTGCGGAAACGTCGCTGTTGAGCCCAAGCACTAATTTGGTCCCTAACGCCGCCGCCTGCTCGAGGTAGAGCACGTGGCCGGGATGAATGAGGTCGAATACGCCGTTGGTGAAAACAATCGTTTCCTCTCCCTCTCTCCACAGCCCGAGTAAAGAGGCGACTTCCGCTCGATCTTGGTAGATGCGTTGCGTGACTGAGCTGCTCATGGTTCTAAGGCTTCTTCAGGTGAGGCAGTATTGATCAAAGGCATGGCCAACATCGCAATGAATCCGACCAAAATAATCATGGCCGTCTGCGCGGTCCACACGATCCAGCCGAAGGCATAGCCAACGGATGATTCTACGCCGTACAACGCAAGAATTACCATGATCGCAAGAGGGTACGCGCCCAGTCCACCTTGTACCGCAACGATGCTCAATCCTCCAAGCACGAAGGATGCGAGCATACCACCGAAGGGCACTGCCTGCGTTTCGGGCAAGCTTTGGAAGGTCAAGACGAACATCAGTACATAGCAAGCCCAAATGAGGAAGGTGTGCAGGTAGAACCCCGCTTGGCCGTCCATCCGTTTGATCGAAGCCAGGCCATCTACTAACCCCATGATGCGATCTTTCATTTTTAAGGCAAAGGGATGATCAGAATTCTGGATGAATTTCCAGAAGACAAAAAGGCCAATGACCCCAATTACGCCTGCAACACCCAGAAAAATGAAGGTGGATGTCTTCGCCATTAAACGGCCACCGGTATCGGCCAGAAAATCACGTAGGATACCGAATTGCAAGACCACGGCGAGAACGATCAGTCCAAGGAGAATAACCGCATCCACCACTCGTTCAGCGATGACGGTTCCAAAGAGTTTTTCAAAAGGTTGTTTCTGATAGCGAGAGAGCACTGCGCAACGCGTAACCTCTCCAAGTCGAGGAAAGGCAAGGTTGGCCAAGTAGCCAATCATGACTGCCGAAAAACGGTTCGCCATGTTGATCTTGATGCCCAATGATTCTAGGGGATATTTCCAGCGGTATGCCCGGAAGATATGACTCAGTATCGCCACGAGCGTTGATGCCACGATCCACCAATAATTGGCCTCCTTGATGGAGTTGACCATGTTCGCCTTGTCTTCTTCTGTAAGGTCCTTGTAGATAAACCAGATCAAGAAGAACCCAAGAGCGAGGGAAAACAGCACCTGCAGTGCAGATTTCAGCTTCTTGTTCAAGATGGAAGGGTGTTGGTTTTTTCGTCGGGAAAGATCACCCATGGTTTGAAGGCTTTGGCCTCCTCAAATTCCATGGATGCATAGGATATGATGATGACAATGTCGCCTTGCATGACCCTGCGGGCTGCGGGGCCGTTGAGGCTTATGATGCCTGAATTCCTTTTTCCAGTGATCGCGTAGGTTTCGAAGCGTTCGCCGTTGTTGATGTTGACGATCTGCACTTTCTCACCTTCTATGATGTTCGCAGCGTCCATCAACGCTTCATCGATCTCGATGCTACCGATGTAGTCAAGGTTGGCGTCGGTCACCCTTACGCGATGGATCTTTGATTTGAGTACCTCTATTCTCATTGCGGGGCAAAATTATGAATAAAAAAAGGGGACGATCTTTTTTTGCTCCTCCCAAAAAAGCTTGTACGTAAGGTCTTCTGCCAAGAAATGTCTTTTGTGGACGACGTGCGTGCACTAGGTAACAATCGAAAACTGTTTTTGATCGTGCGGTGAATGGGGAAGGAGGTGTTAAATGTTGATTATTCAGCTATGCGCGTGCCGCAATCGGCGCAATCTGTTCCGAATTTGCAATAGTCATTGGCCGAATCTTCGCCACCGTCGTCGCATACGCCGTCGGCTGGCCAGTAGCAAGTGTCGTCGCACAGCTCCTCCTTACAGGAAGAAAAGGCCGTAATGCCCAAGAGCGTACATGCCACAAATAACAGAGGACGTGCAAATTTCATCGTTTGATCTTCTTTATGATGCGTCTGCCGCAATCCTTGCAGTCCGTTCCGAACTTGCACAGGGAGCTCGTAGAGCCGTAACCCCCATCGTCGCACTCCCCATCGCCGTTGAAGTAGCAAGAATTATCACAGAACTCGCTCGTGTTGAATTCCAATACGGGCACTTCAGGTTCTTCTTCCTCCTCCGGATCCTTCTTGCATGCCGAGAACATCAGTCCTCCGATCAAAGCATAGAAAAGAATGTATTTGGACAATCGTAACATGGGGTTCAAAGTTCGCCGTTTTCTTTCAAGTAGTAGACGTAGGGGCGTCGAAAAAGTCCACTTTGATCAATCCGTCTTCTTAGCGCTTCCACTCCCGCGGAATAGACGAGCTAATCTACAGCCGGTTCGTTGACCTTTCGAGGACCGAACAACACGCCCAGCACGACATTGGACTGCACATAGAAGAAGTGCTGATCTGCGCGGTCAACTTTTGAATGCGTCGTGCGGATATCAGGCATTTGGATGTATCCAGCCTTAAACTCTGGTTGCAGAAAGACACGGTCCCAAAACGTAACGTTGAGGCCCGCCAGCGCGCCAAAACCAAATCCTGCGACGTGGAATTCATCGTAGCGTTCTTTGAGTAACAAGGTCGTATTAGAGCGTGGAATCATGATGCCGAAGCCAGCTCCTTCGGTTAGGTTTATGCTGATCTTTCCAAAATCCTTGAGTTGATCGTAGCGCCTCAATTCGGCATTTACATAATTCAATCCATCGGTATGCTCAAACATGAGGAAGTCGGAAACCAAGCGGATGTCTTCGTCGGCGTAGGTTCCATCATAAGGTGTGCCTGAGTTGGCGATGGATCCGCTGATCGAGGCCATTTGATCTTGAAACATCACGTACTTCATGTGGTCTTCGCCAATGGATATATCCCAATGCTCATTCAGAAAATAACCCAAGCGAATATTGTACTGGGGGATGGCAACTTTTTTCGGATTCAAATAGACATCAACCTGAAAGGGCGTCTGTCGATCTTTTGCCACTACGTCGTACAAGGTGAAGTCGTAATCATCCCCGGCAAAGTGAATATCGGAATGGGAGAACCAACCTCGATTGTACCCCCAATAGAAGTAAAACTGTCCTTTTCTGAGCACCTCGTCTGAGGATTCAGTTGTTTGCGACCATCCGTTTGAAGAGAGTAAGAATAACAAGAGCACCGGAATCAATAGCTTCCTCATCGCTGGACTAGGGTTAGCGCTTATTGGTTGCTCAACATGAGCTTCCATTTACGGTTCAGCGAAATAACGGATATTCTCTGAAAAGGAAGTGTTCTCTAGGCAGTGACAGTGTCAACAATATTTCTTATCCGCTTGTATCGGCGGACAAGGCACATCTCCATAAGAGCAGTATACACAGCAGTCGCCTTGATGCGGTTTGAGCATTTCGTGACAGCTTGTGCATTCGTAGAAGTATTGGCATGCATCGGTGGGCATGGTCTCTTTCTGCTGGTGACCGCAATGGGGACAGGTAAGGGTAGATTGCAATTTTATTTCCATGCTCATTCACTTACTTCATAGCCAGTCGCGTTGATGGCGGCTGTTATTTTGTCTTCGTCGGTCTTGGTCTTGTCGAATTCTACGGTTGCAGTCCCCTTTTCATAGGAGGCCTTGACTTCCTTGATACCCTCCAGTTCGCTTACCGCATGCGTGATGTGTTCTTCACAACCTGTACAGGTCATGCCACTGATGTTGAATGCGCCGGTTTGCAGGTTGGCATCTTGAAAGGTATAGCTGGCGGCCTGCTCCTGAGGATAGAAGAGATGGGAGTAAGATGGAAAAGCAAGCATCAAACCGGCAAAAAGCGTGACAAGGCCAAGGAAAGTCTTGCTTTGAATGAAGGGCGTTTTTTCTTCTTCACAGTCGCAATCCATGTCCTTAGTAGGCTTCAGCTTTTGATACCAAGCAAAACCCAGAACGATGACCGTCAGTCCTATCAAATAGGGCCGAAAAGGGTCAAGCCAACTAAAGGCAGAAGCCATTCCGCCCAATCCAGCCACCAAGGCCAAAACCGGGGTGATGCAGCAGAGCGACGCGGCAACTGCCGTCAGAATCGCTAATCCTCCAAAAGATGATTTACTGGACTTCATGGTTTACTATCATCAATGTCGATCGAGTGTGGTTGGCCTTACACTTGGCTTCACTGAATCGCTTGTCTCTTCGTTCGAAGTTAAAGAGGTGGTTTGACTATACCCAGGTAATTTTTGTAATTCCAGCCGAGCAAAAACATATTCGCCAAGAGCATAGCGGTGGTAATGAAGGGCGTTCCTTGCATGTGGAATGCTATGGAAACTAAGAAAATGTTCACGGTAATCGGCATCATGATGAGACTTGAAACAACCACTGTTCGGTTGAAGAAAATGAGCGCCCCCAATGCGATTTGAACGCCCCCGATGAAATGCCAGTAGAGCCCTGTTTCGTGCATGGCGTGAAAGAAAGCACCAACGGGATTATCAAGGGGCAATTGGGTGAATTCAATACCTGGGAGTTTTCGTATGCCAGAAATGATGAAGGTCAAGCCCATCGCAGCCCGAACCAGCCAATAGAAGAGCTGCATGGCGCGCTTTTCTTTTAGCGATTGGATGGTCTGGATGAGGTTCATTCGTTGAGTTTATGGAATAAATAAATAGCTCATGATGACCTTAGCAGCTTCTTCACTGCCTTCAAGCGACGGGTGAAACCCATCGGCCCCGTAATAAGCATGGCTGTTGGTGCGGTCTATGTGTTCTTTCCACACTTCGCCTACGGGAAGTAGAATTGCCTTGCTTGCCGCTGCCGCATCCTTGTAGTTTTTGATCACTGCATCAAATGATTGGTATCGATCCAAAGGTGGCCAGACCATGAAAAAGCAAAGGTAGGCGTCGTTTGACGTGCACAAACGGCTGAACTTTTCGCCGTAGTCCAGCAACATTTTTCTACCCTCTTCTTGAGATGATGGACCTTGTTGAACAATGACAAAGTCAAATGCTTTGGTGGAAATCATCTCTTGCACCTTTCCATCATTCCAGTGGTCGACTAGGGCATAGTTTGGAAAAGCAAGCGTTTGGGTGCGGACCTCCATTCCTTTTTGGGTGCCGAGTTTCGCGACTAAATGAGGTAGGTCATTCGTGTACGTCAGGCTGTTGCCAATGAATAAGAGGGAGACGACTGTATTTGCTTCACCGGTCTTTTGCTCTGTTTGGCAGGAAGCGCTTGAACAAGCAAGCACTGCAGCCAATAAAAGTATGAAGAGGCTTTTCAAATCACCCTTCCTTCTGAAAGGTGTTCAACGCTCCATAGCGCGTGAGCGTAAGTGGAAGCAATGCATAAGTATGTGAATAGCAGGATGGATGGGTATAGGGTGGGTTTCATACTAGTGGGATTGGGTTTGGAGAAGAAAGATAGTTTTTAGGGTGCAAATTGAGATGAGGGGCGATTAAATTGTTGAGGGAAATATGACCCTCCATTCCATGATCTGACACTCACCTTCCTTGCCAGCGGGCAGGTCTTTCATCGGTGCTTCGCTTGGGTCTTCTTGCTTACCGGCGGATTGTATTTGGTGAGTTCGAGGTTTAGTTTTTCAGCCAATTCTTTTGCGTCTTTAGTCGCTTGATCTCTATCTCTGAGTCGTTTGATCATGACGTTTTGCCGATGCGATTTAGACAGTAGGCAGATGTCAATGAACTTTTCTCTGTCTGTCAACGCAACCTGGCCTCTACTGTAGGTTGTATAGCTTTGGGTTCTCCCCATTATGGCTAAGAATGGATATTTATCGAGTGTTTGCCAAAGTCCTTTCTTGACACCGAAGTAGCTTGTGTATTCCCGGAACTTCCTTTTGGAAGGGTCAATTTGAACCCCTGTCGATGTAAAACTCACAAAGCCTCCAGCCAATGCGAGTAGAAGCCCAACAAACGGGTTGCTGTAGATCGCAACGGGTGAAAGGACGAGAAAGATGTAACCCGCGAAAACCGCAGGAGGGGGAAACGCCTTGCCTGTATTATTGTCTATGAGATCGTTCACGGAGATTGTATCCGGTTGAGGTGTATTCTCGTGAAATTAGCGCTTTACGACCACCAAGCCAATTTTGAAGAAAGTTGCCCCTCCGAAGACTTAAGGCTATAGAGACCGATGGCTCGGATTATCCTATATGGACTATACCCCATGGCAGATTTCGCTACTTTGGCAATATGTTCAATGAAGAAGACCTACGGAGCGTAAAAACGCGGAAGGAATTCCTTGACTTGGCGGTGAAGAGCGGAGCCAATGTGCAAAAGGCGGTTCAGCGTCAATCGTACGAGGATGAGTTGAGCTCGCTCCAAGAGGAACTGGTAAAACTGCAGAAGTGGATCTTCGAAGAGGGGCTGCGCGTTGCGGTCGTGTTTGAGGGGAGAGATGCCGCTGGAAAAGGCGGTGCGATTAAGCGATTCATGGAACACTTGAATCCACGCCTCTCTCGGATCGTGGCCTTGAGTAAGCCTACACAATTGGAGGCTGGACAGTGGTATTTCAGGCGCTACATCAAAGAACTTCCCAATCGGGGGGAGATGGTCTTCTTTGACCGCAGCTGGTACAACCGGGCGGTAGTGGAACCGGTCATGGGTTTTTGCGATAAACAGCAATACGATCAATTCATGGTGCAGGTTCCTGAATTTGAACACATGCTCTACGAGGATGGAGTGAAGGTGATCAAGTTCTGGTTTTCTATCTCCAAGGAGGAGCAGGTGAAGCGCTTCGCTTCGCGACTGGGAAATCCCCTCAAGGAATGGAAATACAGTCCGGTGGATCAGCAAGGGCAGGCCTTGTGGGATACGTACACCAAGTATAAGGAGCTGATGTTTAGCAGAACCCACACCCCCTACGGTCCTTGGGTGATCGTGCGAACCAACGACAAACGCAATGCGCGCTTGGAGAGCATCCGATATGTGCTGTCTCAATTTGATTATCCCGAAAAGAGCGAAGACAATGTGCGCACCCTGCCCGACCCGAATGTCGTCTCGCGCTATTTCCGCAAGATCCAACAGATCGATACTTGATGCGTATGGAACGATTGACACCGCAAGAACTTGAATTATTGAACTCCAAGGTCGGCTTGAAATACCTGATTAGGGAGGATGAGATCGATGTGGATCGCGCATTGGAAAAGTCCAAGGCCGAAGTAGAGCTGCGCATCCTTCAAGAACGGTTGATCTTGGTGCACGACTGGGTGATTCAACAAAAGCGCCAAGTGATCGTGGTGTGCGAAGGAAGGGATGGTGCAGGGAAGAGTGGGATCATCCGAAGGATATCGGCCCATATCAACCCGAGACATTTCCGCACGGTGGCATTGCCGAAACCTACGGAAGATGAAGTCCGTCAATGGTATTTTCAGCGCTATGTGAGCGTGTTGCCAAAACCTGGAGAACTGGCATTCTTTGATCGAAGTTGGTATAACCGAGCGGTCCTTGAACCGGTAAATGACTTTTGCACTGAGCAGGAATACCAACAATTCATGGGACAGGTGAATGAGTTTGAGCGCATGCTGGTAGAGTCAGGTGTTCACCTCATCAAACTGTATTTTTCCATTACCAAAGAGGAGCAAGCCCGCCGCTTCGATCTCCTCAAGCGTCACCCGCTCAAAAAATGGACGGTGACCAGTCTCGATTTCAAGGCCCAAAAGCACTGGGACGAGTATACTGAGTATAAAGAACGCATGCTCGAACGCACCCACACGGATCACGCACCTTGGTGGATCATCGATTCCAATACCAGGGGAGATGCCGCCAACGAGGCGCTTAGCCGTATCCTAACGGAGCTCGAAATAGCCATGTATCGCTCGGGATCACATTGAATGGGGTTTGAATGATGAATGGTCGTTCATCACTTCACGGAGCATCTTTGCACCGTCGTTGTTGGTCGTAGGTGTCTCAGTTCAGGCTAAGGCTTTGTCGAGGGTGCGGGGGCCTCAAATACTTCATCACAAACAGCAAAATCACTTGGAGTGCAAGCACCATCAACTTAGGATTGATTTCTTGGTAGTTCACAAAGAGGGCTGCGTGCATGGCAATGTAAATCCACAAAACGGTGAAGCCCCAATTCCTCCGTACGATTGTACCCATCGCCCCAATTGAGAGCAATGTGCCCATCACTAAAATGTAAGTGGAGTATCCTGGCAATGAAAAGGGAATGAGCTGTTGACCCACCCGAGCATCTATGAACTGCTCTACTTCCAAGTTCGCTTGAGCTAGATCAGGAAAATCTATTATTTGGAGGGTTTGGGCGAGCAACGCCCCACCGACGCCGATGCGAATCAAACCGTATCCGAGTAGGAGTAAAGTTGTTATTAATCCAACTATATTTTTCACGTTTCCCACAACTCCAAGACCTTTAGTCTCTGTTTTCATGGTAGCGTCAATCGCGTATTGTTTCATGTTTCTAAATGTTCTGTACACGTTAGACAACGAGGAACCATTCAGGTTACAATTCATGAACTTTCGCGCCGTTTGCTCGCTTAGAATAAAAGCGATTGGATTTTATTCAAGGCTACTCACTGCTTCTTTGATACGCTTAATGGCGGCAATTACTTTGCTATTAGAGGTGGCAATATTCATCCGCATAAATAGGGCACCTTCACGGCCGAACCAATGTCCTGCGTTAAGTCCGATTCCAGATGCTTCGGTTAAATGATGAAACATCTCTTTGGTGTCTGTGTAAACACTTCTGAAATCTAACCATACTTGGTAGGTGCCTTCTGGGATGATGAGTTTTATGTTAGAATGCGCCAATTCCCTTTCTATGGCCGCGATATTTTCCTGAACAGCGATGATTACTTCATCCAGCCAAGGTTCACCGTGACGATATGCTGCTTCCAGGGCCACACGCGTGAGGGCATTGGTTCTCCCTAAATTGAGTTTTTTGAATGTAGCCGAAACAGAATTTTTAATGCCCTCGTTTGGGATAATTGCCATTGAGTCGGATATACCACACAGGTTGAAAGTTTTGGCTTCAGAGGTGCAAACGACAATGTTTTCATAGTCATCAATGAACGTGAGCGCTGACGTGAATGGATGGCCAAAAAGGATGATGTCTTTATGAATTTCGTCTGACACGAGAAGCAAGTTGTTTTCTTTACAAATGCGCACAATTTGCTGCAATTCTTCCTGCCTCCAAACCCTGCCAACGGGGTTGTGGGGATTGCAGATGATCAGCATTTTGTTGTTTTCTACTTTGGCTTTTTCCGCTAGATCTTCAAGGTCAATTTGATAGTGATTGCCGATGAGTTTGAGCGGATTTTTTACAATGCTGCGTTTTGCGTTTCGAATGACATCTCCAAACTCCATGAATACGGGGGGTTGAATGATAATGCCATTGTTCTCTGCGGTGAAATTTTCAATTAGGACAGAAAGGGTAGTCGTTATACTGGGTGAATAAATGACATGGCTTTGATCTAATTCAATTCCATATCTCCTCTGATACCAGGCTTTTTGGGCGTCGAAAAAGGAGTCGGGTTTGTACTCATACCCAAAACTCGCATTGGAAATGCGCTGCACTAAAGCGTCTTGAATCGGTCTGGCAATTTCATATTCCATGTCCGCAACCCAAAACGGTTCAATGGTCGATTGCCCAAACAGGGATGCCAACGTACTAGGTTTGGACTTGGTCAAGGGCAAGTGATGTAGGTTTTGATCGATTTCCATGCTGAAGATTGAGTTGTGCTTTGGGTGTCGGAGCTGGTGGGTTGAGCTTGGCTGGCAGACATGCCACCAGCGCATCCGTAGCTAGTTTACTGCTTTGAAAAATTAAGCTTCGTACGGCATAGGTATGCCCAGTTGCCACACTTTATTTGGCAATGGCATCTAGAACCCCGAGAATTAGCAGACCTGCCATGCCTGAGTTTTTTCGTTTGTAAACGGGGTCTTCTTCTACCGTATAGGTCCAAGAAACAGAAGTAGAGGTTAACGTGTCAACACGAAAAACCCACTCCCGATCATAGAAAACTCCGAATTGCACCCTATCTAAAGAGTCGGGCATACCTACTATTTTAATGTGATCTCCTGCACGCACAATGCGATTTGGGTTTTGCCCCTTTTTCCATTGGAATGCTTGTCTGCCATTAATGACCATAATGGAGGAGCCATCTGCCCACACGTGGTGTTCTTTCCGACGATCAACAGTCCCGCCGCTCCCAGGAGTAGTGTTAAAATGTATTTGTGCCATTGAGCCTGTGGCCATGAAAATCGCAGCAATAAAGAGTAATTTATTTTTCATAGTTGGGCTTGTTCGTAGCAAATGCGCTTATTATAGTAATAATAAAATAAACAGCAGAATGCCCAGGCCGTATAGAATGAGTCCAGTGTGCATGGCTTTCCTAGCATCTCTATATTTTTGGTCATAGCCATTGGCTTTGAAGTTCCCTGCCTGACTCCAAGATTGCACGCCCCAACAAAACATAGCGAACAACAACTTCTGCTTACCGCTAAGAGGTTGATTGCTTTTAACCTCGCTCAGGGTTTCTTTTGCTTCAATTTTATTCGTCATGATTTGGTTAGTGCTTAGCGGCTAGTATAAGAATAGTAGACAATTTCCGGCTTCATTTTGGCAGGTCACAAGAACGTTGAAGTGGGCTATAATTCATGAATTTACTGCTATTCCGGCTAATATTTTCATACATTATTATGCAATTTATTTCAAAAAATTAAGTGAATATTTTCACCTTCCTTCTCCGATACCTCACTACTCCAATGATGATGGAGAGTAGGAGAATTGCGAGCCAACCTTTTGCAATGGAAGAAACCATGCTGTCTTTTAGCATAGTAAAAAGCGTAAGGTCAACTTTCCCCGTTTTCCAAAACACCCATTCACTTGCCAATTTTGTTGCGAGCAGCGGGTTCCCTGTTTCTAAAACAATGATTCCGTCGCCAGTCTGCGGATTTAATCGTACGGCCGTATTTATTGGAGGTGTGCTCTTTCCATCATGCCCTATGATAAAGTCGTTATTGTCATTGGAAGCGTAAAGAATGGTTCCTAATCCCCATATATCCATCCCCATTGTACTCGCATGTGGCACTCGCATCATCTCAATGGTTTCGGGCTTTAATACATTTCTCCCGATCGGCGCATTATCAGGCCCAACCAGAAATACCTGAAAGAATACTTCCAGATCATTGAGAGAAGTATACAGTGATGTTGCGGCAAGTGAAGTGTAACTATAATGCATAGCTTCAGTTCCATCGCTATTATAAAATTCTGCTAACTTGAAATCAGAAGAGTCCTCCCAGGTATAGGATGAATGGTTCATATTTAGAGGTCCAAATATTCTTTCTTGCATAAAAGAGGCAAATGATTGTCCACTTACTTCTTCCACCAATAGTTGTAGAAGTGTATATCCACCACCTGAATATTTAAACGCGTCACCGGGTTCAATACCAACTTGCACGGATCCACTTATACCTTCATCAGCATCTGAAGCCTTGGTCAATGATTCTTCGATGGCTTGTGTTGGAAGTCCAGGTTCAAAACCTGAATAGCCAAGTCCATCCGTAAGTCCTGCAGTATGGCTTAAAAGTCTTCGGACTGTAACGCCATCGTTGTCGAATTCGCTCGCGGGTAATTGCCAGCGACTTAGGTATTTACTAACCGGAACATCCAAGTCAAGTTTGCCTTCTTCAACCAACTTCATTACTCCAAAAGCAGAAATCCACTTGCTCAGTGACGCGACTTGAAAGACAGTATTTCTATCTACCGGGTTTCCTTCAGAATGAAATAGTTCATCTTCTACACTTCCATTTTCAAGGGTAGCTAAGGCAAAGTTGCCCACAAATTGCGCGTTGATTTTTTCTTTTACAGCAGGTATGTATGCCTCAGAATCAGCTTCATCCGCTATCGCTTGATGCCACCATCCGTTCTTCGTTCCCAAAAAAACAAGAACGGCCCAAAGAATCGCAAGAGAGAGGGTCAGTAAAATGTATTTTAATATGCTTATCATGATTAATATTTACTCAATGAAGCAGAACCCCTCTCGCCAGTGCTACTAGGTTTTGTCGGACGACGGTTTTCTTTTTTATTCATGCCTTTGATATTGGATACATCTCAATTTCTCCTTCACCCTTTTCCATACCCAAACAGGCCCACAATGAATTGATCTCCAATAAAAATCAAAACCATTATAACTAGAACTATTAGATAGTTGAGGAATTTTTCTTTGGATGATGTTTTAGGCGGCACTTGGGTGCGAAGAAGTTCTTTCAAGATATTGTTCATTTTTTCCTTGTTGAGAACAACGATCGTAAGGAGCATTAAAAGATATAAAGACGCACCTGCTAACGCACCATATTCGTCAAGGAAGAAAATGTCGAAGACAATTACATTTACCATGATAGGGATTAATATAAGGACCCCAAAGAGTTTGGTTTTATGAAAGAGCAGTAGGAAAGCACCAATGATTTCAGCTAGAGCAATGATGAGAATATAGCCAAATGAACGCCCCATAAACGTCCAAGCCAATTCAAAGTCGGGCACTAATCCGATCGGCATTTGAGCTATTTCATCGGGTATTCTGGCTGCTGTATAAAATTGTCCTCCAATTATCTTTCCTATCCCATACATAGACAAGAAGACGAAAACATAAAATCGGCACGTTGTTTCAAGTATTTCTTTAAAATCAAATCTCCTCATAAGTAGTTTGGTTGATTACAACGGTCAGGTCTATGGCACGTGTAGCACAAAGATTCGAGACCCAATTGGGTTTAAAAGTAGGAAATCGGAGAGAACGCGGATTATGCTATAGCCCATGTTCGCCGTCCATTTTTAGTGGATTGAAGGAGTCGGGAAAGCTCTAGAGGTTGCAAGCATGGGTAGTGTCGCTTAGTGCAGTGATCACGCATTGGCAAAGGACGGGTTTGAGTCGACTCGACGAATTGCACCTAGCGCAAGGAATTAAATGCAAGGTTGGGATGAAACTAAGGCGATGATTGCGATTGGCTTCGCCCATGCTGATTCGGAATACTTTTTCCAATCAAATCCTACTCTTTATACTTCATGACCTCTTTTGTTTTTATTTTGCCAAAAATGGGTTCAAGTTCATTTTATTGTGGCGTCGCACTTGGTTTGATTCAGAATGATTAATATCAAACCAGCTTCAATTTAATATGACTGCTTTTACCGAATAAATTGAAAACTAGTTTGGAGAGATGAAGCGTATGAGATAGGGGTCGTCAACCGACCAAAGGAGGATGAGAATACGAGCGAAACAGACTTTAAGAAAATTACATGGAAAGCCTTAAAAGAGAACCGATAGCCATCATTGGAATGGGATGTAGATATCCTGGCAATGCAGATACCCCAGAAGAGTTTTGGAAATTAATAATGGACAAAAAGGATGCCCTAGGTCCTATTCCTGCAGATCGGTGGGATAACGAAGGCATGTATGCTCCCGAGTGGAGACGAGCTGGAAAAATTAGCGTGAATCGAGGTGGATTCATCGAAAACGTTGACAAATTTGATGCTGGTTTCTTTGGCATTTCACCCTTAGAGGCGCAGCGAATGGATCCACAACAACGCATGCTTTTGGAGGTTTCCTACGAAGCGGTTGAAGATGCTGGATTAAGTTTAAATGATTTAAATGGCTCTCGAACAGCTGTTTTTGTGGGGATTTCGGCCCATGATTATGGAGATTTGCAAAACGCCTACGAAGAACGAGTTAACATCGGCTCACACACAAACGTTGGCTCTGCACTATGCATTGCAGCAAACCGAATCTCCTATTCTTACAACCTTATATCGCCATCGTTTGCGATCGATACAGCATGTTCTTCATCACTGAATGCGGTTCATTCTGCTTGTCGTGCAATTTGGGAAGGTGACGCTGACGCAGCGTTCGCCGGAGGAGTAAACTCCATTTTAAAACCTGAACCACAAATGGGTTTCAGTAAAGGCGGATTTCTTTCAAAGGACGGAACCTGCTTTTCTTTTGACGAGCGTGGAAACGGATATATCCGGAGCGAAGGAGCTGGTTTGGTCATTCTGAAAAAACTGTCTCAAGCTGAAGCGGATGGAGATAAAATTTACGCAGTTATTCGCGGAACTGCTGTTAATCAAGATGGGGCCACCAAAGGAATTTCGGTTCCAAATCCACTGGCGCAACAAGCACTATTAAAGCAAGCATATATAGATGCAGGAGTAAACCCACATGATGTCGGTTATGTTGAAGCACACGGCACAGGAACATTTGTTGGAGATCCGATTGAGAGTAATTCCATTGGAACTGTAATTGGGAAAGATCGAGAAGACTTTTGCTACATGGGTTCCATCAAATCCAACATTGGTCACTTAGAGCCCGCTTCAGGCGTTGCCGGTTTATCGAAGTTGGCTTTATCAATGTACAATGAAACCATTGCCCCCAACATTCACTTTAAGAAAGGCAATCCGAACATCGCATTTGACGAATTAAAGTTGAAAGTGCCAACGGACGCTCACCCTTGGCCAGCAAATGGTAAACCTCGTTACGGGGGTGTCAATTCGTTTGGTTTTGGAGGGTCCAACGTGCACGTGGTTTTAGAGGATGCTAAAACAGCCGAGCGACCCGCAAATGACAAAGGGGGCTTGCAGGTGACAACCATTTCCGCGACCAATGGAGATGCGCTCCACCAATTGACAGGGCGATACATTGATTTTCTAAAAGACAAAAACAACAAGTACAGTCTAAGCGATATTAGTGCGTATACCGCAACCAGAAGAACGCATCACGCGCACAGATTGGCTGTTGTGGCAGAAACCAAAGAAGAGCTTGTAAAAAACTTGCAGTTGTTTTTGGATGGTGAATCCATTACTGAAATTGCAGAAGGTCGAGTGAATGAAGAGAAGGATAAAGTGGTATTTATATTCTCTGGACAAGGACCACAATGGTGGGGAATGGGCCGTCAATTGTATGAAAATGAACCCATTTTCCGAAAATGGATCACCAAACTAGATGGAATGCTTTCAAAGCATGCTGATTGGTCACTTGTAGAAGAACTTACCAAAAGCGAAGAAAACTCACGTATCGGCGACACGAACATTGCGCAACCTGCAATTTTCTCTCTTCAAATCGCCCTTTATGAAATGTGGAAAGCGGCTGGAGTTCATCCGAAAGCCGTTGTTGGGCACAGTATTGGAGAGGTTGCGGCTGGATATGTTTCTGGCGCCTTGACGTTGGAGCAGGCTGTTCTACTCATTTTTCATAGAAGTCGAGTGCAATTTAAAGCCACTGACAAAGGACGAATGTTGGCGGTTGGTGTTTCGCGCGAAGCAGCCGAAAAACTCATTGCAGGAAAAGAGGATAAAGTATCCATTGGTGCAGTGAATGGACCCGAAATGGTCGCGCTTTCTGGAGACACCGATGTGATCGAAGCGATCGCGGCAGAATTGAACGCAAAAGATATTTTCCATCGCTTGTTAGCCGTGAACGTTCCTTTTCACAGCCACCACATGGAACCACTAAAAGAGGAACTTCTAGCCTCGCTTGGAGAATTTAAAACAAAAGCGACAACAATCCCTTTCTACTCAACGGTTGAAGGTGGCGTTGTAAAAGGCGAAGACCTTACGCCGTTGTATTGGTTCAGAAACGTACGCGAACCAGTTTATTTCACGGATGCAATAAGCGCACAAATCTCGGATGGATTTGACACATTTCTTGAACTTGGACCTCACCCGATTCACGCCATTGGAATTGAAGGCTTGCTTTCGGACAAAAAGGTAAAGGGCTGTGTTGCTCATTCGCTGAGAAGAAAAGACGAAGAGAAAAGAACCTTCCTTTCTACGCTAGCTCAATTGCATGCTTGGGGCGTGAAAGTAGACTGGAAAGCATTTTACGGAAATGACAACGGTTGGGTAAAATTGCCAAGATATCCATGGCAAAAAGAGTCTTACTGGATTGAAAGCGAAGGGGGTAAAAAATCACGTTTAGGCGCAATTGAATATGGGCACCCCCACCTAAAAAGAAAGGTGTCATCGGCGAGAGAAAGCACGAACATTCTTTGGGATGTTTCGCTTGATAAACGAACCTATACCTACATAGAGGATCACAAAGTGCAGGGCCCCATTGTGTTTCCAGGAGCCGGTCACGTTGATCTTGTTATTGGTGCTGCAAAAGCTTCATTTGGGGAAAAATTCGAATTCATACAAGATGTGAATTTTGACAATGCCTTGTTCTTACCAGATTCTGGTGAGCCACCCCACATCCAAATAGACATTTCGCATGACGGGGGAGACTATTTTATCTACTCCAAATCGCGTAAAAAAGACGCGCAATGGATCATGTGTTCTAATGGTAAGATCAACCACATTGGTGATGAATTTGAGTCGATTCCAGTGGATTTGGAAGATGTCAAAAAACGAATCACTATTCCAGTGCCCGTTAAGCCAATGCATGATGAACTGCTTGAAAGCGGATTGTATTTGGGCCCAACTTTCCGGGCGATCAAAAACCTATGGCGAAGTGATGGAAATTGGGAATCTTTAAGTGAAATCGAAGTACACGAAAGCATCCGCTCAGAATTTTTCCAATTCAATATTCACCCGGGTGTCTTGGACAGCTGTTTTCAAACAGTGTTCGGCATTTTCAATGAGCGTGAAGACGTTAACAAAAAAATGGGGGTGTATGTGCCGCGTCACATTGACCGTATCAAGTGGCATAACGATGTGAACTCGTACAAACTCTACGTTCACGGGCGATTGAGAGAATGGACAGACGAGTACGCGCTTGGCGAACTTTGGATTTTCAACGAAGATGGATCGATGGTCGCAGAATTTCACGGATTCCATTCTCAATACCTGAAGGGTTCTCGCGGAGAACAAGGTGGCGAGCAAGATAAATGGTTCTATGAGTACAACTGGAACATGAAGTCTCGTGCGGATCAAGATCGTATGCGAAATCCAGGTGAATATTTACCCAAACCAACAGAGATTGCTACCGAGGTTCAAAAGACCATTTCGGAAGTTCAAGGTCGTCCAGAACAAAACGAATACTACCAGCAATATGAGCCGGAGCAGTACAAACTCACAATGGGTTATATCTGCCGCTCACTCAAGGACATGGGTATGTCTTTCGAAGCCGGAGCTAAAATCGATGTTGAGGAGCAAATCCTCAAAATGGGTGTGATTAAAGACCACCACAGGCTTTTCCATCACATGTTCAAACTCTTACGAGTCGCTGGATTTGTAAGTGGTGACAATGGAAAATTTGAGATCGTCAAGACCCCTGACTTTAAAGATGTAGGTGCGTGGATGGATAATCTTAGCGCGCAATTCCCTCAATTTCATCATGAGTCCACCTTACTCGGACGTTGTGGCCCAGAGATTCAAGGCGTATTGCAAGGCACAGTGGATCCAATTCAACTCATCTTCCCTGAAGATAAATGGGATGCTATTGTGCAGTATTATGTGGAGGGTTTTGCCTTCAAAAAGTACAATGATATCGCGGGTCGTTCTGTAGCTGAATTGATCAAGAATCTTCCTGAGGACAAAAACATCCGTGTACTCGAAATTGGAGCTGGTACGGGTGGAATGACGCAAGCCATTTTACCAATGCTTCCTGCCGACAGAACCGAATATGTGTTCACGGATTTGAGCCACATGTTCATGCTCAAGGCACAACAGCGCTTTGCGAACTATCCCTTTGTTCGATACAAAATATTGGACATTGAAAATGATCCGGCCGAGCAAGGGTTTGATCTAAATTCATTCGATTTGATCATTGCATCGGATGTTATTCATGCCACTCGTAATCTGAGTGATTCCCTCGGAAATGCGCAGAAATTGCTTGCATCCGAAGGTGTCTTAATGATGCTTGAGGTAACTAACTCTCCTGTTTATCTCGACTTCATATTTGGTATGACGGAAGGCTGGTGGTTGTATGAAGACACCGACATCCGGACGGAACACGCCACGATGGCTCCAGAAAAATGGAAAGAAGTATTAACCAGCAATGGCTACACAGATGTGGCCAGTTTTAGTGACTTCCCTAAAAATGATACCTCTTGCCAAACGGTCATCATGGCTCGATCAAAGAAGCTGTCATTTGAGGAACTTGAAGTGAATTCTGAAGCAAAAAATGCAGCTGGAAATTGGCTCGTATTTGCGGACGATAAAGGAGTTTCGGAAAAAACCATTGAGAGGATGTCCGGACTAAATAAGTCATGCACCACCGTTGTGCTTGGCAATGAGTTCAAGAAACTTGGCGACAGTCAATTCGCGATTGATCCGAACTCGCAAGACGATGTAAATAAGGTTATTGATGCGATTAAAGAAAAAGGCAGCTTCGAAGGAATCATATACGCCTGGGGATTAGACCTCATTGAAAACAGCGAACTATCGGTTAGTTCAATCATTGAAGGTGAAAGCCACGGCACCCTCACCATGATGAACATCCTGAAAAAGCTGAACGAAACACAATTCAAGAAAAACCCATCCGTTTGGGTTCTATTGAGTGGTTCACAAACAGTGGCTGGATCGCCTGAACTACTGAACCTTTCACAAGAAGGATTACGAGGGGTCAGTCGTTGCATCGTGAATGAATTCCCGAACTATGTGACCACCTTGGTTGATTTCAGCCATCCTGTTCAGGAAAGTGAAATAGACGTTTTTGTAGACGAAATTTTCGCGGGAGATCGTGTAGATGAACTCGCCTTTAGAGGTAAAAAACGCTATGTAAACAAGCTAGAGAGAATCTCCTTGGACAACATAGCACAACGGGCGATGAAATCAGTTCCAGCGGAAGGATCGGCCTACACAGCAACGATCTCAGAATATGGTGTCTTAGACAATGTCGTATTGCGACAAACGGAACGAAGAGCGCCTTCGGCAAATGAGGTAGAGATCACCGTCAAAGCCTCGGCCCTGAATTTCCGCGACATCATGATCGCCATGGGACTGTTATCCAATGATGCGGTTGAAGGAGGTTTGTTTGGAAGAACATTCGGTTTGGAATGCGCAGGAATTATCAGTGCTGTCGGTGCAGACGTGACCAACGTAAAAGTTGGTGACGAGGTGATGGCAACTGCCCCCTCTTGCTTGAGCGGGTTTGCCTATCCACTGGCCGTGCACTGCGTCAAGAAACCAAAAAACATCGATTGGAATGAGGCTGCTAGTCTGCCTGTGGTTTACACAACAGCATACTTCTCACTTATACACCATTGTCGCCTAGAAAAAGGAGAGCGAGTCTTGATTCACGCTGCGGCTGGGGGTGTGGGAATTGCAGCGATTAACATCGCTAATGCCATTGGCGCTGAAGTTTTTGCCACGGTAAGTACGCAAGACAAGCGCGACTACATCATTGGTTTAGGTGTTAAACCTGAGAACATCATGAGTTCTCGAACGCTGGCGTTTGCGGATGAGTTGATGGAAAAAACCAATGGCAAAGGAGTTGATGTTGTATTAAACTCACTTTCTGGAGAAGCCATTTTCAAAAGCGTAAGATGCCTCTCTGCCTACGGACGCTTTATAGAAATTGGCAAGACCGATATCTATCGAAACAGTAAGCTCGGTTTACAACCATTTGGTAACAACCTCACCTACTTCGGTGTTGACGTGGATAGATTGTTCAAGCAAAAAGACAAATTTGGTGGGCGCCTCTTCCAGGAGTCCATCGACTATTTTGTCGAGCAAGGGTTTAAACCACATCCCGTCACTGTCTTCCCAATTGGAAAATTAGCCGATGCATTCCAGTTCATGGGTGGGGCACGACATATTGGAAAAATCATCGTTTCCATGGAAGGCACCGTAAATGTTGCGCCACCAGAAGAAATGAAGTTTGATGCTAACGCTTCCTACATGATTACGGGCGGGGCTTCAGGTTTTGGACTTGGCGTTGCAGAATGGATGACAACCAAGAATTGCAAAAACTTGGTTCTATTGAGCAGAAGCGGCACAAAAACGGAAGAAGAAGCTGCAACAGTTCAACGAATGAGAGACAAAGGCGTCACGATCATGTTGGCGAAAGGCAGTGTTGACAATCAGCAAGATATGGATAGGGTCTTTAAAGAAATTAAAGACACCATGCCTGCTCTCAAAGGAATCCAACATGCCGCGATGGTGCTAGATGACGGAAGCATTCCAGAAATAACGCACAAGCGTTACATGAGTGTGTTTGTTCCAAAGGCAGTCGGATGCTGGATTTTACACGAAGCCACCAAAGACATGGCTTTAGATCACTTCCTTTCTTATTCTTCCATCTCGGCCATCTATGGAAACCCTGGTCAAGTAAGTTACGTTGGGGCGAACAGTTTCTTAGATAATTTCTCCCATTGGAGAAGAGCTCAAGGGCTTCCTGCAACAACGGTTAATTGGGGTGTGATTGGAGATGTAGGTTTTGTCGCGCGAAGCGGCAAAGTAGGTGGTAATGTAGACGAGCTTCTTTACAAGCAAGGATGGAATTCATTCTCTCTGCAACAAGCCACGGGCATTCTAGAGAACGTGTTGCTCACGAACCCAGTTCAACGGGTTGCTACAGATTCTGACTGGGAAATGATCGGTGAATTCTTCCCACACAGTGCGGTTTCAAGCCGATTTGCTCACCTCGTAAATGAGAAAGAATTGAGCGGCAACTCTTCAGGTGGAAGCGGTGATGGGGCATTAAAGGCAAATTTGCTTGAATCGAAACCCGCCGAGCAAATCGATATTTTCTTGGGCCACTTGAAAGACACTTTTGGACGAGTTCTAGGAACCACCGCCGATAAATTGGACGTTTCCGAGCCTGTAACAAAGTATGGACTAGACTCGCTTATGGCAAACCAGATTCGAAACTGGGTGCAAGCCAACGTAGGAGTGGATTACTCGATGATGAAAATCATGCGCGGACCATCCATGGAGGAGATGACTGAACAAATCCTCGATGAACTAAACGGCGGCGGCGGCCTTGAAAGCGCTGATGGAGGTGTGAAAAGCGAATTGGACAAATGGATTATTCGAGTGAAAAAAGTGGATAATCCAAGGTTGCGGCTTTACTGCTTGCCCTATTTCGCGGGTGGTGCCTCAATCTTTAACACATGGCACGAATACCTTCCAGATGATATCGAAGTGTGTGCTATTCAATTCCCGGGTAGAGAAGAAAGAGGAGATGAAAGGGCCTATGATGATGTTGCCGAATTGGTTGCTAAAATGGCCGAAATAATGGAGCCATTATTAACGGTGCCGTGTGCTTTCTATAGTCACAGTTCTGGCGCTGGTGTAGCACTGGAATTGTCTCGATACCTCAACAGAGAATTGGACGTGCAACCTGTCAAATTTATGGTGGGTGGATGGAGAGCTCCCCACCTTGTGAGTCCCTTCAAATTCCTTGAAGCAATTGATGAGGACGAAGTATACAAGGACAAAAACATCCCAAACATCAAAGGTCATTTACGATCGCTGGAAATTCCAGCTTCTGTGATCGACAACGATGCTGTGTTCAACGAAATGCTTCCGGCATTAAGGGCTGATATCCTTTTAGGTAAACGATACAAGTATATCAAAGATGAGCCATTGAATTGCCCGTTAACCGCATTTGCTGGAGCGAATGATTCGGTCTTCACAGAAGATCAAGTAAGAGGTTGGGATCAGCACACCAATTCTGAATTTAGGTTTAAAGTTGTATCGGGAGGGCACCTGTTCTGCCGAGATAATAAGGAGGAATTACTTGATATCGTTTCAGAAGAACTGAGCGAAACGGTCTCAGTTTAATCTAAAATGAATACAACAAAAGGGAAAGTCAGCTATAGTTTGGAAGACTTTCCCTTTTTATCTGCTGGACACATTCATGTTTGGAATGTGAGCACCAACCCTACGGATGGTTTGTTGGAACGTTGTCGAGACGCGCTGTCGGAAATGGAATTAAAGCGGGTTCCGTTTTTCAAGTTTGAGGACGTTCGCCAGAATTACATCATCAGCCAAGGTATCCTTCGCATTCTTTTAGGTGCCTATCTCAACATTACGCCACGCGATTTAAAAATCGGCAGGCATTCAAAAGGAAAACCCTTTTCCTTGGACGATCCGAAGTTGTGTTTCAACATTTCAAATTCTGGAGGGCTCGCTGTATATGGCTTTTCGCGTGAAGGAGAAATTGGCATTGACATAGAACATCAGAGGCCTTTGCCTGATCTGGAACAAATGATCACAAAGAACTTCACAAGCAGCGAAATCAAATTCATCAACGCAAAACCAGCGGAAAAAAGCCAGCGTTTTTTCCGCTTTTGGACGGTAAAGGAATCCTATTTAAAGGCCATTGGCGAGGGAATGCGACTACCTCCCGATTGCCTCGAGTTTTCAATTGAAGAATCAAAAATTAGATTGCTTTCCGTTAAAGGAGTCTTTGAGCAGGAAGACTGGCATTTTGAAGAATTTTCACCCGCGAAAAATTACGTAGGAACGCTGACAACAATGCGTCCCGACCTGACGGTTGAACAAATGGACGTCTCAATTTTGTTTTGAAAATGAACGAATTACATTTGGAAGGCGCAGCCCATAGAACCTTAATCACAGACCGATGCAAGTAACACGAACTTTTGATCTTCTTGAAAAATACGGGACAGAGTTACCAAACAAACCAGACGTCTTTGCCGCTAAGCAAAACAGACAATGGGTTAAGTTTAGCACTAAGGACTACATCGAAAATTCGAATTTGATGAGTTATGGTTTACTGGCAATGTCCTTGAAAAAAGGAGATGCTGTCGCCACCATTAGCAATAATCGACCTGAATGGAATTTTGCAGATATGGGATTGGCCCAAGCCGGACTCATTCATGTTCCCCTTTTCACAACGCTGACTCAGGAGGGGTATAAGGGCATCTTCGAGCATGCTCAAGTCAAAGCGGTGTTTGTTTCCGATAAAAAATTGTACGATCTGATTAAGCCAATTGCTCCTGATTTGATCTTCACGTTTGATCAAGTGGACTCTGCACCAAACTGGACGGCTGTGCGGGATTTAGGCAAAGAGAAAGCCAGTGAGTTCAGTCAAATAATTGAAGAAACCAAAAAGCAAACATTAGCCACCGATCCCGTCACCTTGATTTACACCTCGGGAACAACAGGGAATTCAAAGGGCATCCTTCTCTCTCACCAAAACTTGATGACCACAGCAATTGCAGCCGCTTCCGTGTTTCAACTGAAATCCGATCAACGCTACTTGAGCATTCTCCCAATTTGTCATGTTGGGGAGCGCATGGGTTGTTATCAAACGCAATACTCCGGGTGCAGCATATACTACGCTGAAAGCACAGCCACCATCGCGCGCGATCTGAAAGAAGTTCAACCACACGGTTTTGGTGCAGTTCCGCGCATTCTTGAGAAGGTTTATGACAAAATTGTGGACAAGGGTCGCAAACTTTCGGGAATCAAAAAGACCCTCTTTTTTTGGGCGTTAGACCTTGGATTGAGGTATAAAATTGATGGTTCCAATGGGTGGTGGTATGCCATTCAACTTAAGCTTGCGAACAAACTTATCTTCAGCAAGTGGAGAGAAGCAATGGGCGGAAACGTGGTATCGATTGGAGTGGGCGGTGCAGCTTTGCAACCTCGTCTCGAGCGTGTGTTTTGGGCTGCCGGCATCAAATTGTTAAACATGTACGGCCTCACAGAAACAGCGCCTATCATCACCATCAATCGACAACAACTGCCCGATTTGCGCTTGGGAACGGTGGGATCGGTGATTGAAGGCGTTGAAGTGAAAATCGCCCCCGATGGAGAAATCCTATGCAAAGGGCCAAATGTTATGCTGGGCTATTTTAAAGACGAAAGGGCCACTTCGGAGGTGATGGATAGCGAAGGCTGGTTCCACACAGGCGATATCGGTGTGTTGGATGACGGTAAATTTTTGCGTATTACTGATCGAAAAAAGGAATTATTTAAGCTTTCGAATGGGAAATACGTTTCGCCACAAGTCATCGAAAACCTGTTCAAGGAATCGCTGTACATCGATCAGTTAATGGTCATTGGAGAAGGCGAAAAATTCACCAGTGCCTTGATATCTCCAAATTTTGAAGCATTAACGGATTGGTGTAATTCGCGTAAAATCGACGCCAGCAACCGAGCCAATATGATAAAGGACAAAGAAGTGGATCGCCTATTTCAAGAAATCGTGAAGGAACAGAACAAAGGAATTGGCGCAGACGAACAAATCAAGCGGTTCAGAGTTGTTGCGGATGAGTGGACCATTGAATCTGATGAGCTTTCACCCACGTTGAAGCTGAAACGAAGAGTTTTATCCGCTAAATACACGGACTTAATCAAGGATATTTTCAACAAAGAGGACTAAGCTTCTAGGTTTGGGATAAATTTTTTGGGTATTTCCTCCTTGACCTTGGGAAGAAGAATAAGTGCTTGATATACGTAGCCTTTTCAGGACCATTGACATTGTAAAACGCTTCCAGGTATTGGTTGAAAGTCCTACGGTCGGATTGGGCCATTTTCTTTGCCTCATCTGTGATGTCGACAAATTCGAAAGTCACGTTTCTTTTAGGTGAGAAATAGATAAGGTTTGCGAAAAAATAGAAAACGCCTTTCAATAAAGCCTTTATAAAACTGGGGCGTTCACCCATCCAAGCCACAGACCACATGCTGCCCCATAGTCCGCTGATTCGCGTACCAACTATCCGTGTGTTTTCGGGCAGATCAGATACGATTGCGTATGCACTTTGCTTATTGTGAATCTTTTCTGTTGGAGTGAAAGTGATGGTGCCTGAAGGATAAATAATCACGCTGCGGCCCATATTCAGCGCGTTCATCACTTGAGAAAAAATGTTTTTCAAAACATTTGGGTCCCTATTCCCACCCCGAAAATCACTTACGGCCACTGCATTCCACTTTTTTAAGAAACTGCTTATGACTGGGATTTTCAAAAACCGCTCCGAAACCACTGGAACAAATTCACAGTATTGTGCTACTATCGCAGCCATCAATTGAGCGTCAATGTGTGATTGATGATTGGGCAATATCAGCATGGCCCCTGGTGTTTCGAGAATGCTCGAACCAATGATCTTGACACGATATCTCCTCGTTAATATAAAATAGAAGAGTCGTACTAATTTGCCTCGGATGTTCATTGTTTAACTTGACTTTCGAAACAAATGTCGTTTATTGATTCTACTAGAAACCCTCCTTGGGAGATCCTGACGAATGTTTTCATTTTAGAATGTTGCCCGAGGTTCCTGGGGCATACTGGAAACGTTTCCGTTCTCGCCAGGAGGATGGTATTGAAAGTACAAAACATCATTTTTTAGTTTCAAGCCAGCATTAGCTATAGGCGTTGTTGGCATTAGTTTTTTTTATTTTCATTAAAGTCGCATCCAATTGAATTTTTCCTAGGACAATTGTGAATCCGACTACTATGAAGATTATTGTCCGTTCAGGCCAAGAATTAAAGTCCTCACCCCATCCAATTGTATAAATCAGTAAAACGATTATTATTCCAATCCATGTGAACCATTTTTTGTTAACGAGCGCGGTTATTAAATTTTGGACTGAAATAATCATTGTCAAGATTATCGTTGACAGTTGAATTCCATAGTCACTCATTAAAATGTACTTGTCATCTGTTGTCAAGTCTAATATGACTTTGGCCAAGTACAAGATTCCTAGGTAAAGTATCAGCTGAATGATTGTACCTAATAGGAATTGAATGAGGATGCGGTCTTTCATTTTTAAATTAATGCCAACGTTCCTGGCTATGGCTAGTGCGGCATTTTGGAAACGTTTCCGTCCTCGCTAGCATGCTGGTTATTGGAAGTACAAAATATCATTTTTTAGTTTCAAGCCAGCATTAGCTATAGGCGTTGTTGTGCAAAGTGTTTTTTAATTTCTTCTTTCATTTTCTTCTGATCCTGTCTTGTGTCGATGAGAGTTAGAATGAAAATGGAATCAGTCTGAATTTCATAGAGTAGGGAAGTCTGTTTGGTGACGACACATTTTCTCAATCCAGTTTCAAGCTGGCTTTGAGGAAAAAGCTCAGGGTTCTTTTGGATGGTTTTGACTTTAGAGTCAAGTCGCTTTAAGAACTTTAAGTTTGATTGTTCCGACCACTCTTCAATCAGGTACTCAGAAAGCTTCTCAAGTTTGTAAACAGCGAGTCGGGAAAAGCGGATTTTCATGAAGCCTTCTTTGATAGTCGCTCAAGTACGGTTTCCCATTCTTCGGTTTCACCGTTTTTTACCTGTCGTCTACCAATCTCAACTTCCTGTTTTTGGTCATCTGTCATTTCAAGCCAAAAGTCCTTTTCTTCCCTTTTGAACGTATAGTAAACTTTGTCCAAAAGTTCCTTACTTTCAGATTCAAGAATCTGTTTTACAAGTTCTAGTTTCAAGGCTTGGATGTCCATTTTTAGTCGTTTACTCAAAAGTAATGAAATTCAGTTAAGGCTACGACTAGGGATCTTTTTTTACATTTTGCCCAACGTTTTGTGGGTTTGAGAAGTTGGCGATTTCGGAGCACAAAACTGTCTGCCAGCACCGAACTTGATACGAAGCACAAAACTTTATTTAACCACTGAACCGCCAATTTCTTAAACCCGCTGTTATGCGTATACTTTTCTTTTGTCTGTCTGCTACTTATTTGTCGAGGTGAGCAAGTCCTTGATGCCACCGATTGAACTTAAAATTCCTGTCGCTTCGTATGGCATATAAATTACTTTGTTGTCCTTACCGCTTACCATTTCTCCTAATTTGTCTATGTAACGGACTGCTATAAGATAATTTACAGGGTCGCTTTTTGTAGAACCAATCGCTTGTGTAATTTTTAGAATTGCTTCTGCTTCTCCCTGTGCTGTTCTTATTCTTGCTTGTGCTTCTCCTTCTGCTCTTAATATCATTGCTTGTTTTTCTCCATCGGCTTTATTTATTTCTGATGTTTTCAATCCTTCTGATTCTAATACTTGCGATGCTTTCTTTCCTTCTGATTCGAGAATTGAAGCACGCTTAGAACGCTCTGCTTGCATTTGTTTTTCCATTGCCTCTCTTATATGTTGAGGCGGATTGATGTCTTGCAATTCTACTCTACTTACTTTCACGCCCCATTTATGAGTGGCTTCATCCAAGACACTACGAAGTTTTCCGTTTATTGTATCTCTTGATGTGAGAGTTTGGTCTAAATCCATTTCGCCAATTACATTTCGCAATGTTGTCTGTGTAAGTTTTTCAATTGCGTCAGGAAGATTTGAAATTTCATAAACTGCTTTGACTGGGTCAGTAATTTGAAAATAAATAATGGCATTGATTTCGGTTGCAACATTGTCCTTTGTAATTACATTTTGTTTAGGAAATTCATAAACGGTTTCTCTCAAATCTATTGTGCTCTTATAAGAAAGGTTTCCGCCTACACCGTCTCTCCAAACTGTTGAGCGTGGTCTGTCAATGACAGGCCAAATAATATTTATTCCCGCTGGTAATGTTCGGCTGTATTTACCAAGTCGTTCAATTACCATTGTCTCGGCTTGCTGAATAATCTTGAAGCCCATTAGTGCGAAGGCAATTACAAATACTGCAATTAGTCCTAAAATGATTGTGATACCCATAGTTTTAGTTTTTAGTGATTGGTTTAACAATTAAAATTGTGCTGTCTATTTTTAATACTTCAACTCTTTCTCCTTCATTAATAATCTCGTTGTTTTCTGTTTCTGCTCTCCAGTCGTCTCCTTCAACTGTTACTCTTCCTTGATTTTGAGAATTGTCTATTGTTACAGTTACTCTTCCAATTTTACCCACAAGAGCGTCTATATTAGTTTTTACTTTGTCGCTGTTTCTGTGAGCATATTTGAGCATAAAAGGTCGCACACCAAAAAACCCAATGAGTGACCCGATGGAAAAAGAAAGCAATTGAATTTTTATTCCATAGTCAAAGTATGATGAAATTGCGGCAGCAATACAACCAATAGCGAGGCAAGCCGTTAAAAATGTCGGAGTGAAAATTTCTACAATGAAAAGCAGAACTGCAACGATTATCCAAATATGCCAAACTTCTATTTCCATATTTTTACTTTTTTATATTGTAATTATAGTTAAAAGGAGGAAGCAATGTTCGGGAAATTTTTTCATTCGTAATAATACTTCCGTCTTTTAGGCACAATTCAAAAGAATTATTTTGTTCGTCCTTGTATATTGTGTAACCAGGTCTGCATTGATAAAATCTTTTTTTCAATGCGGATAGTCCGCTGAAAAATCCTTTTTCGTTTGTCACACGATAAATATAATTGGAGCAACTGTCCTCAAACACGCAAGGTCGTCTTTTGTGTTTTGGAAAAACTGTCCAATAAAGGCGAATAGTCCCGAGTAAAATTAATTTCATTGTTTGAATACAACCATTTTAAAAACTGTCGAAAATCCGGGCTTCCCACCAATACCGAAGCAACCGTTGTCTGGTGCTACTTTGGTTTCAACATTTTCTAAACGAACATATTCCCAACCTTGCGATGAATGTTCGTTGATTAAAGTTTGAAGTTGTCCCGCTACTGTCGCGGTCGTGTCCTTTTGGGTGATTTGAGCCACGAATGGCACTACTTTGTAATTCATAATTTTTTGGTTTTAAAGGTTAATAATTAAAATTGTCTGTGTCGTTTTTGTCGTCCGCAAAGTTACGCATAACGTGTTGCGTGTATGAGAAGTAGCGGATTAAAAAGCACTTCACTTTCAGTTTGGCACTGACTTTTATTAAAAGCACAGACATTTGTTTTAGCACTGAAACCGCTATTTCTTAT
>JABMOM010000024.1 GCA_013204105.1 Flavobacteriales bacterium | reverse complement strand
GCCAACGGCGGTGATCAGAAAGCCCTCATAGTGAAAAAGGCGCTGCACATCTTTTACGGTTTGTCCGATCGATCGGAGCAGAGAGATGTCTTTCTTCTTGTCGATGATCAGCATGGTCAGGCTGCCGATGAGGTTGAAGGTGGCTACTACCAAGATGAAACTCAAAATGAAAAAAGTCACCCACTTTTCCGTGGCGTTTGTCTTGAAAATCACATCGTTCAATTCAATCCTTGTCTTCACGTCAAAACCGGCACCTAGGGTTTCTTCAAGCCGATCTTTGATGTCGTTTGCGTTTACGCCCTCTCGTAGACTGAGGTCGATGAAGGAGGCACGGCTTTCATACTGCAGGACCTCCGCGGCGAAATCGAAAGGAGTGTAGAAATACTTGAAATCGAATTCTGGATTAAGCGCTACAATGCCCATAGGAACGATGCGTTTCTGGACAAATCGACTCTGCGGATTGAGCGCATTTTCTGCACCGCGTCGTGCTGCATACACCTTGACACCCTCATAGCCTTCGCTGATGAAGAGGTTTAGGTTGTCGGCAACGCCGTATCCCATCATTGCGCGCGGGTATCCGCTATCTGATAATCCATGGCTGCCCTCGATGACAAAGTCCTCCAAGTCGAGGTTGGGAAGGTAGTCTTCCGGAATACCGCGGAGGGTAACAATGGTTTGGTGGTCTTTGAACTGCAAGAACACCGTCTCTTCGAGCACCGGAGCAGCAGCTTCAATCTCATCCCATTGAGCGATGTCTTCAAAGGCGGCAGAATCTAAATCAAACGTTTTGCCTTTGACTGGGCTGATTCGAATGTCGGGGTCGATGGTGGTGTAGAGGTCTGTGACTAACGCCTCAAGCCCGTTGAAAGCGCTCAATACAATGATCATGGCCAGGCTGCCGATGGCTACTCCCGTTGCTGCGATGCCTGAAATGATGTTGATCACATTTCGGTTCCCTTTTGAAAAGAGATATCGACGCGCAATGGAAAAAGGAAGGTTCACTAGTCGTCGCTTAGTAGTTCATCAATGCGCGCAGCATAATCGAGGGAATCGTCATGGTAAAATCGAATCTCGGGCATCTTTCTGAATTGATTGCGAATGCGCTGGTAGAGCGCATGGCAAATCTCCGGAAGACTTGCATTGTAAGCATCGACTACCTTTTTCGGCTCCGTAGAGGGAAATACGCTGAGGTAAACCCGCGCGAAGCTGAGGTCAGGTGTTATTCTAACGACGGTGATCGACACCATGCTCCCATGTCCAATATGATTGAACTGTGACTGCAATAGGGTGCTTAATTCCTTTTGGATCAATCGGGAGACCTTCTGTTGACGGACGCTTTCCATGGCGCAAAAGTATGATTTGGCACTTGCGTGGTGAAGGCAAGAATGTTGAATGAAGGTAAACCTTCCAGAATCAAATCTCGTCTATACCTTTACAAAGCAAGAAATCGCACACTATGAAGCACTTTTTACTCTTCGCCTTAGGCTCTTTTATTTCAGCCACCTTGATCGCGCAGATCACCGTAACCCAAACGGACTACGGGCAAGCTGGAGATAGCATCATCGTTGGATATGATGATCTTCCACCTACAGGACTTTCCGTCGGAGGAACGGGATCCCAGACTTGGGATTTCACTAGTTTGTCCTTGAGCAACATCAACTCGTTGAATTTTGTGGATCCTGTCAATACCAACAGCGGCTCGGAATTTCCAAATTCAGACTTGGCGATTGAACGTCAAAACGATACGCTCTTTTTTCAGTCAACAAGCGCAGCGTTTGTAGTAGATGGCTTTGCGGGTTCAGGTTTTGGCTTTCCAATCAATATCGTAGCTGACTTTAATCCGAATTCAACTCAGATCGAATTTCCTTCCACCTTGAATGCAACGTTCATGGATACGGCGGTTTTTGATACTACTGTCAGTTGCGCTGAATTTGGCTTTGGGTCGACCTGTGATTCTGCGCGTTTGAAGCGTGTATTGGTGGGTACTAGTTCGGTGGATGCTCATGGAGATGTGAGTACGCCAGGTGGAACATTCACAACCATTCGCCAGTATTTCAAAGAAGACAACCGCGATACCGTATGGATCAAAGTTCCCTTTTTTGGATGGCAACAATTTTTGGATAGCGCTTCAACAGAACACAACTATCGTTGGATCGCGAATGGTGAAAAATGGCCGGTCTTAAGCGCGCGCGCTGATGCACCGGGAGGTGATATCGTTACGGCTGAATACGTCGTGGGTGCGCAAGTCCTTGGATACGCCGATTCTGAAAACAATCCATCTTGCTTTGGCGGATGCAACGGCTCTGCTTCTGTGGCGGCGGTTGGCGGGATTCCTCCTTACACATATGCGTGGCCTGGAGGACAAACTACATCTGCTGTCAATAATCTGTGTGCTGGTACTTACATCGTGACCATTTCAGACAACGACACGGGGTCGTACGAGGTAACTGTAGAGCTCATGGAACCAGCGCCCATATCCATTGTAGGAGCGGTGCAAGGAGTGAATGTAGGAGCGGATGGGGCGATTGATATCACGGTGTCAGGAGGATCTAATCCCTATTCTTATGCATGGACTGGACCTGATGGATTTACGGCTACCACACAAGACATCGGAACATTAGAAGCAGGCGATTATTCAGTGGTGGTTACGGATAACAACAACTGCGACACGACTGCTTCGTTTGCCGTTGAGCTGACCGGTATTTCAGGACCAGTAGAAGGTGGATTTAAGGCCTTCCCGAACCCAGCGAACGATCACATTCAATTGATCAGTTCCAATCATATCCAAGGTTATCGCGTAGCAGACTTGCTGGGCAATGTTATCATGACAGGAACGGTCATAGGAAATGCAGCAACGCTTTCGACAATCGATCTCGCCGCGGGAATTTACATGATCGAAGTAGAGACGGTAATGGGCCGTTACTTGCGTAAGATCACGGTTCGGCATTGATGCCGTTCATTGTGAAAGCTGACCTCGGTCATGCGACGAAATTGAGAAGCGGGGCACATTTGTAGCCTCGCTTTTTTTATGGAGCAAGCCAAACAAACAACGACCTGTTATCACTGCGGTGAGGACTGCGTGGAAGAACACATTCTGCACGACAGCCATGATTTCTGTTGCCAGGGCTGCAAGACGGTGTATACCTTGCTGAGCGATACAGGATTGGTGAGTTACTATGAAATCGACGCGGACTCTCCTGGCTCCACCATCCGTTCCAATCATGCAAACAAAGACTTCCTCGACCTCGATGAGGTAAAGCGTCAATTCATTGACTTTAGCGAGGGGAACAAAAACAAGGTCACGTTCTATCTTCCTTCCATGCACTGCGCGGCTTGTATTTGGCTTTTGGAAAAGCTCGACCGTCTAAAGGACGGGGTCTACCGCTCAGATGTGAATTTCTTGCGCAAGGAGTTGACCGTGCATTTCAATGCAGATCTATTGTCGCTGAAAGATCTCGTGATTTTGTTGGAAGACTTGGGCTATCCGCCTGATTTGCAGCGGGATAAAGGCGTGCAAGGCAATAAGAAGGAGAGTCGAAAGCTCTTACTCAAACTCGGCGTGGCTGGGTTTGCTTTTGGTAACATCATGTTGTTCAGCTTCCCGGAATACTTGTCGCTCGACGATGCCTCGCTTGATTCTTTCAAAGTTCTCTTTGGCTACCTCAACTTGCTCTTGGCTCTCCCCGTTCTCTTGTATGCCGATGTGGATTATCTCCGCAGCGCGTGGCAAAGTTTGCGCGTTAGGTACTTGACCATTGATGTACCTATTGCCCTTGGAATCATCACCCTTTTTGCACGAAGCGCATACGAGATATTGAGTGCAACAGGGGCAGGATACTTCGACTCCTTTGCTGGATTGGTGTTCTTCCTTCTCATAGGCAAGTGGTATCAAAGCCGCACCTATGAAGCATTGGCTTTCGATCGAGATTTTAGGTCTTATTTCCCAATTGCCGTAACGCGCATCAAAGAGGGTGAAGAAGAAGTGTGCATGTTGGAAAAGATCGAACAGGGAGATCGACTCCGCTTGCTCAACAATCAGGTGATTCCAGCAGACGCGGTGTTGATCAAGGGCATGGCATCCGTCGACTACAGCTTCGTAAATGGAGAGAGCGACATCGTAGAGAAACACGAAGGAGATTTGCTGTATGCGGGAGGAAGACAAACCGGTGGGTCGATCGAGGTGGAGGTGGTAAAGGAAGTCTCTCAAAGCTATTTGACCGGACTTTGGAATCAGTCGGCGTTTACAGAGAGTGAGGATGGGAAGTCCTTTTCAACCCTGATCGACCACGTGAGCCGCTCGTTTAGCATAGGAATTTTGAGCATTGCATTCCTCACGCTGGCCTTTTGGTTGTGGGTCGATCCTAGTGAAGCGGTCGACGCCTTCACCGCGGTGCTGATCATTGCCTGTCCTTGTGCGCTGGCTTTGAGCATGCCTTTCGCATCGGGAAATGTTTCGCGCATTTTAGGCAAGCTCGGCTTTTTTGTAAAGAATTCGAGCACGCTTGAACGCATCGCTTCGGTCGATGCGATCATCCTCGACAAGACGGGGACACTGACCAAACCTCACAGCACCAAAGTGCGGTTTGTAGGAGAGACCCTCTCTGAAATTGAGGTGAGGAGCATCAAATCCTTAGTGGCAAATTCAACCCATCCTTTGAGTGTGGCCATCCGGAGTAGTTTACCTGGAGCTACGATTGACGTGACCGCGTTCAGAGAGGAAGTGGGCAAAGGAATCAAAGGATCGTGTTCGGGTAAAGCACTGGCGATTGGATCGGCAGATCTAGGAGGACATGTCGCCCCCTCCAAGAAAGCGGAAGGCGCTTTCAATGAATCGTTTGTGCACGTGTTCATCGACGGTGAGCACAAAGGGTACTTTATGATCGAAAAAGAGATCAGGTCAGGCATTCCAGATTTGGTAAAGAAACTCCAACGCACCACACATACCCATTTGCTAAGCGGTGACCACGAAGGGGAACGCGACCGCATGGAGGAGTTGTTTGGACCTACTAGTGTTTTGCAATTCAGAAAATCTCCACTGGAAAAACTCTCGTATGTAGAGGCGCTTCAAATGGAGGGGTCGACCGTTATGATGCTTGGAGATGGACTCAATGACGCTGGGGCACTGAAACAGGCAGAAATAGGCATTGCGGTTGCCGATGATGTGTTCAGCTTCTCACCTGCGTGTGATGCCATTTTGCAAGCGGATAAATTGAAGTCGCTAGCCGATTACCTACAGTACATCCGACGTAGTCTGAATGTTGTGAAAGTCAGCATTGTCATTTCCCTGCTCTACAACCTAGTGGGACTCTATTTCGCCGTCCGAGGCGAGCTGACTCCGATTGTAGCGGCTATTCTCATGCCGCTTAGCTCGGTCACTGTGGTCGCCTTTGTCAGTCTCATGACCGGTGTTTTACGACCCAAGAACTAGCTCCATTTATTTTCTGATGTTCTTCAAACGCCTGTGTGGGTTGCCTTTCAGGGTAACGGAAGGAGTGAGAATTAAAAAAGTAGTTGTATAACTATGTTTTTAGTTATACATTTGTTCTATGCATTCGAAATTGAAAGAGTTGACCAAGGCCGAGGAGCAAGTAATGCAGTACTTGTGGGACCTCGAAAAGTGTTTTGTCAAGGACATCCTCGCACAGATGCCCGAACCAAAGCCGGCCTACAACACGGTCAGCACTATCGTACGAATTTTGGAAGAAAAGGGCTTTGTAGATCACAAAGCCTACGGAAAAACGTACGAGTACTTTCCAAAGGTCAGCAAAGAAGACTACAGCCGATTCTCTGCAGGGAATTTGTTGTCGAATTACTTCAATGGGTCCGTAAAGGAACTGGTCTCCTTTTTCGTAAAGGAGCGAGAGCTCAACATGGATGAATTGGACGAGATCCTTAAAAGCATCGATAAAAACGACAAGCAATGATGGAATACATGATCATAGCGAACCTTTCGTTCGCCCTGCTCTACCTGTTTTACGTGGGAGTGTTCAAGCGATTGACCTTCTTTCATTGGAACAGGTTCTACCTCATGGCGGCCTTGCTTTTTTCAACGGTGGTGCCCTTGATTAGGATACCCAGCTGGGGTGCTGGCACGGATGCTTTGCCGGTAGTGGAGTTGCCATTGTTGGTGCTTAGCGCGTCACAGCAACCCATGTTTCAACCCGTGATCGAGACTGCTTTTTGGATTTACTTGGTTGGAGTACTGGTGGGCCTTTCGGTTCTCTTCCGGGCGATTTATTTGATCATGCAATCGGCTAAAGATGCTCGTGAAGAGCAAGCTGAGGCTGGGAAGTACTTGGTAAGCGAGGGAAGCCATGCTTTTTCCTTTTTCTCGCGCATTCAGATCGGTGCGACGATCGATGGCGAAACGAAGGAGATGATCCTGACCCACGAACAAGTACACAAGGAAGAATGGCATTCTATAGATGTCATGCTTTACGCCGTAACACGCGTAGTGGCTTGGTTCAATCCGTTTGTTCACTTAGCAGCCAAGGAAGTGCAACTCAATCACGAGTTCCTAGCCGATGAGCGTACGATGCGGACCTACGGACAGGACTATCAATACAGCCTGCTGGATCAGGCTTTGGACACCCAAGTCTTTCGGTTGACGAATGCATTTTACTCAACGTCAATCATTAAAAACAGAATACTCATGATGAATAAAAATAGATCTAGGAAGTGGTCATTGGCGGTATATGCGCTGATCATTCCCGTAATTGCCGGAACCGTTTGGTTGAGCTCATGTACGCAACAACCAGGCATACCGGATAGCGAACAGAAAGTGGCAATCAGCGACGCGATAACTCCAAAAGCTTCAGACCAAGTGATGAACAAGGATGAAGTGGATGTGGAGCCTTCTTTCCCCGGAGGTCAGGAGGGATTACTCACTTACTTCAAAGAGGGGTTTGTTTACCCCAAAGAACTGAGCGAGGCGGGCGTTGAAGGAAAGGTCATGCTGAGCTTTGTCGTAAACGAAGATGGAAGCCTAAGCGATATTGAAGCGGTAAAATCCGACGACCCACTGCTTGAAGCGCCGGGTATTGAATTCGTAAAAGGGATGCCCAATTGGGAGCCCGGCACCAAAGACGACGTAAAGGTCAAGGTGAAAATGATCTTGCCGATCCAATATTCGATGAAATGATAAAAAGGCCCTGTATCAAGGGCCTTTTTTTATGTCCCACAGTTCGTTTAAGTTGAGCTGCTTTTAGGTCAGCACCTTTTTCCAAGGTGGAGATTTGCGGTTTTCTCCGGCCGTGTAAAGAACAATCCGATTTCCGTATGGGTCCCTGAGATAGGCTTCTCTCCAGAGCCACGGCTGATCAGTAGGAACCTGATCGAAGTGCATACCAGCGCGTTTCAATCGATTGTACTCGGCATCCAAATCGGAGACTTCGAAATAGACTTTTACATCTCCTTGGTGTGACGATTCTGCCCATTCAACCGAGAAAGTGGCCTCCCCTTCTGGGCATTGGAATCGCGCGTATTTGTCGTGTGTATGAACGATTAATTCAAGCCCTAGCAGTTGATAAAACGCAATCGATTTGGCTACGTTTTGACTCGGGACGGTTACTTGATTTAGGTTCATCGTTGAGCGGTTCAATTTCAAATATTTCACTCGCACGCGGTCTTCCTCAGTTTAGAAGCCTGAAAATAATGGCCTTGGGATCTTCGAGCTTTTTCAGCTCTTTCTCCAATTCCTTTGTGTCTTCTTTTTTGGTCAATTGCTTAATGCGGTCCTGAAGTGTTATTGCTTCATCCACCGCAGCCTTGTATTGCTTCAAATTTTCCAGTGTCAACTTGTCGTTTGCCGCTTGACTGATGTTGGTGCGGGTTTCTCTATACTCGGAAAACAGCTGTTTCTTTTGGTAGTCCAGCGCGGTCAAACTGGCTTCATACAACTTATCTTTCTTGCCGTAATACGTCTCTGCTTCTAGCATTTTGTCGTTGCCTTTCCACATGTCTTCGCGGTTTTTTATCAGCACGAGCAGCTGCTTTTTCTCTTCTTCAACGCGGATGAGATCATCTACTTTCTTCATCTGCTCTCGGGCGTATGGCTCCGCCTTAATCGCATAGGCCTCCTTGTAGAGCGGAAGGGCTTGTCGATATTGCTTTTGGTTGAATTGCAGGTCGGCTACGTTGATCTTCGTGTCGTAGGCCCTTTGAACGGCTTGCTGTGCTTCGTACTCTCTTTTTCCCTTTGGCGTTTCCTTCCAAGGAATGATCTCCATGGTGTTGTTCAAGAGCCCAGGATTTCTGATCTCACCGCGCTTGAAAAGAACCGTTGGCAAGGGAGCATCATAGGCATTCCCGACACTTGAGGCTGAGAGATTCATCCATGAAGAAAACACGGGCTTCAATATGCGATGTTGCGTGGTAGTCTTTCGAAGGCCATATTTCTCGCCGTCCACAACGGCGAATGAATCCGCCTTGTCCATCTCACGAAAGAAAGCCGTTGCTAGGTGCATGTTATCTTCGGCTTCAATTACCAGTGGCTGAGTGGTATTCATGAAATGCCTGAAGCCTAATACACCGTGTTTGTAGATGAGGCTATCAGAAAACACCGCCCCGTTGCCGTCGGTAAAAGACAACAACCACGTGCCATCCAATTTACCGTCGTTGTCAAAAGAGCCCTTGATTTTCAGCGCTCGAATCCCTAGTGCGGTCGTGTCTATGTAGGTGTAATTGAAAGGGCCTCGAAAGTGATTTTTAATGAACGATGCTTTGACGTGCTTTACTTCTTCGTTGGTGGCATTATCGATCAATCGGTGCGTCCAAAGTCCTGATTTCTCGCCATCGATGTAATTGCCGATGATCGTTTCTGTCCGACCACCCGTTTCTACGGGCTTAACGGTTACCGCCCAAGCCAAGTGTTTTTTATCCTCCTTGAAATTACCGGTGATTAAGATTTCATTGTCCCCACCGCGCTCCTCAATGTGACGCACTTCAGTGTAGGAAAACCTTCCGCTGAAGACCTTCTCGTGCATGTTGTTCTCGGTGTATTCATACGTGGCTTCACCGCTTTCGAAAGGTCCCTCATAGGTCTGAACCATCTGACCAAGTGATGGCAATACTGTCAAAGTCAATGCGCATGTCAGCAGTGTTGTAATGCGTTTCATAGGAGTAGTTTGATAGCCCTAATGTACGCAATACGCCTAAAAGTGTTTAGCCTTCTACCGGTACTAAAACGAAAAGCGCCCGACACTGCCGGGCGCTTTCAGATGATCTTCCGTCTAAACGAGAATCATCGCGCGTAATACGATATGCCTTGTGACAGGTATTCGGCAAGTGCCAGCTGGTAGGCTTCGGACGTGAGGCGTTTCAGCTCAAGAGGAGACGACATAAATCCTAATTCGACCAGAATAGAAGGACATGTACTCTGCTTTAGCACATAGAATTCAGCAGTTTTCATGCCTCGGTTTAGCACCGCCTCTTCATTGAGCACCCGTCCAACTTCGTTTCCAAAATGTTTGCTGAGGTCATGGTAGGGATGCGCTTCTGTGGGGATGAACATCTCGACGCCCCTCGCATTGTCATTTTCCGATGCATTCAGGTGAAGGCTGATGAGGAGTTCATCACTGTTGGAATGTGACATACCTACCCGATCTGTCAAAGGCACAAAGTCATCGCCATTGCGTGTTTCAACTACCTCGTATCCCTGCGATCTCAAAAGCAATGCAAGCACCTTGGAAATGGCCATGGTAATGTCTTTTTCTGTCGCATTTTCTGCTTGATTTCCAGGGTCCTTTCCGCCATGTCCTGCATCGATGATGACCTTGAGGTCCTTTTTCATCGGGGGAAGAACTTCTTCCTTTGCAAAGGAGATGTTTCCCAGGTCGATGAATTCCTCTGGATCTAGCAAGGAGTCACCATGCAGCAATTCGAAATGGAGATGAGGCCCCGTGCTTTTCCCAGTTGACCCGCAACTTCCGATCACCTCGCCTTGATTTACCGCCTGACCGGAAACAACAAGACTTTCTAGTAAGTGCGCATAGCGCGAAAGGCTACCATTGGCGTGAAGAATTTCGACCAGATTACCGTAGCCGTTTTCTAAGTACTGGACGCTGAGTACTGTACCGGCCATAGACGCGAGTATCGGAGTGCCAGAAGGGGCTACTAGATCGATTCCTCGGTGCTTTGTTGTTTCACTAGAGAAGGGGTCAATTCGTGCGCCAAAAGCAGAAAATCCGGTGACAGTTGAGGCAGCGATGGGCAACTGATGTGGGTCGGGACGCATGGGCTCGATTTGCCCTGTAGGCAGCGCAAGGGGAACGGCAACTGTTTGAATAGAGAAGGCATAGAACAGCGTGGCCACTAAAGGTAGGGCCAGCATGAAGGTCACTTTTTTCATGATAGTTGAATTGGGTTGATGAAGTCTATTTACGCGCGACTTGATCAATTGCTTGGAAAAAAGGGCGGCCATGGTGGGAGGATGCACTCCGGACTGGAGCCGCAGGAGTAAATTGCTGTACGCAAAAGGATCTTCTTCAGGGGTTACTACCAGTCTATCGACTTGAAACTCATGTACCGCTGTGAGCGATCGATCGATGAGAATGAAGGCGGGGTTGTACCAAAACATTGCCTTGAAAAAGGAAAGCGTTATCCGATCCCAATGATGCCGCAATGCAGCATGTCCGCGTTCATGGGCAAGGATTCGATTGAGGTCATCCGCCGGAAAGGCCATATAATGCCTAGGAAGATATATGGTGCCTAAGAAGGCAAAAGCGACATCAAACGTTTGGATCAAATAGACCTGATGATCTTCATTCCATGTTCGCTGTTTTCTGAGCAAGGAGTAGAAAGCAACCCATCTGAAAATGGCAAAAAGTAGGCTGAGAAATGCACCGATCAGAAGGATCCATGTAATCCACTGGAACGCACTGCCCCCCCCGACAAAACTGGACATGCCTTCTTCCCTTCCTAAGCTCAAGTCCTCACCCACGTAGGCGGCTGGAAAAGCATCGGATAATGAAAGAAAAGTAGGGGTCGATGCCACGACCTCAGCGCGCTCCACCTCGATGTTGATAGCGGCAATGCCAACCCCAACGAGGGCTATGGAGAGTAAAAAGATGCGGGAATAGTGATAGTGCGTGCCGGTTCGGAGAACGACCGCATAGAAGGCCCACAACGCAATGATAACGGCATTTGCCTCCAAGATTCCGACGAAAATGGCTTGTGTTGTCATGGGTTCTTGCTTTGGTTTTCCTTTCGTTGAAGTGAAATCAGGCTTTCGAGTTCTTTGATCTCTTTTACGCTGAGCTTTTCTTCATTCACGATGTAGGAGACGAGAGATTGATAAGAGCCTTCAAAATAGCTGCTGAGCAATTTTCGGAAGGTCAACTTGGAGTAGTCTTTTTTCGGAATCAGGGGGTGGTACTCATGTGCACGACCGTAAGCTTTATGTCCGAGGTAACCCTTTTGTTCGAGCAGGCGAACCACAGAAGAAACCGTGTTGTACGGGGGTTTTGGCGCCGGGAGTTCGTCAATGATGTCTTTGACAAATGCCTTTTCCAGTCGCCAAATGATCTGCATGATCCGCTCTTCCGTCGACGTTAATAATTCTTCCATGAGGCAAATAAACTGAAAAATCAGTTATAAAGTTTAGAAGACACGGCATGACTGGGTTACATACAACTGACATTTATCAGCTTCTGCTCCCGCAGTTGTCATTAAATGCCTTTGGCAATGACGGCATCTTTGTCCGCAACGAAAAATCTTGAATTCTATGAGCGTTATGATCATACACATTGTGGTGAGCCTTCTCATTGCCCTTGGGTTTTTAGGAGCCTTTATCTGGGCGATCCGAAACAATCAATACGATGACGACTATTCACCCTCTGTGCGCATCCTGTTTGACGATCAAGAACCTAACAACCAAAACTCATAACCTATGGAAATGGAGAAGTTTAACTATGACAACGGCATCGTACGCAAATTCCTCATCGCAACGGTGGCGTTTGGAGTTGTTGGTATGCTGGTAGGACTCCTCGCCGCGCTTCAGCTTGCTTTTGCGGAGTTCTTTTCTGACAACTTGGCCATCTCCTGGCTGACGTTTGGACGCATTCGACCATTGCACACCAATGCGGTGATTTTTGCATTCGTCGGTAACGGCATTTTCGCGGGAGTCTATTATTCCCTCCAACGACTACTCAAAACAAGGATGTGGAGCGACATGCTCTCTAACGTCAATTTTTGGGGTTGGCAGTTGATCATTCTATCGGCAGTCATAACCCTTCCCCTGGGTTATACTACGGGCAAGGAGTATGCGGAACTCGAATGGCCGATCGACATTGCGATCACCTTATTATGGGTGGTCTTTGGCCTTAACATGATCATGACCATTGTCAAGCGACGAGAGCGCCACATCTATGTAGCCATTTGGTTCTACCTAGCCACCTTCGTTACCGTAGCTATCCTTCACATTTTTAATTCGTTTGAACTTCCCGTTTCCTTCTTGAAGAGTTACAGCTGGTACGCAGGTGTGCAAGACGCCTTGGTACAATGGTGGTATGGACATAATGCAGTTGCATTTTTTCTAACCACGCCTTACCTCGGATTGATGTACTACTTCGTGCCGAAGGCTGCGAATCGTCCAGTGTATTCCTACCGGCTTTCCATCGTCCACTTTTGGGCACTGATCTTCATCTACATCTGGGCAGGTCCTCACCACTTATTGTATACGGCTCTTCCAGATTGGGCCCAATCGCTAGGGGTAGTTTTCTCCATCATGTTGATCGCTCCTTCATGGGGGGGTATGCTCAACGGCTTACTCACATTGAGAGGAGCGTGGGACAAGGTGCGAGACAGCGCCGTTCTAAAATTCATGGTCGTTGCGATCACGTGCTACGGTATGTCCACGTTCGAGGGGCCGATGATGTCGCTTAAGAGCGTCAACGCCATCAGCCACTTTACCGACTGGACAATCGCCCACGTGCACATTGGAGGACTGGGCTGGAATGGTTTCTTGACCTTCGGCATGCTCTATTTCCTTATTCCTAAGATGTGGAACACCAAGTTGCACTCCATGAAACTGGCCAACTTCCATTTCTGGATTGGAACACTAGGAATCATTTTTTACGCCATCCCAATGTACTGGGCCGGGTTTACGCAAAGTTTGATGTGGAAGGAGTTCACCCCTGACGGCTTCCTTGCCTACCCTAACTTCCTTGAAACGGTCACCCAGTTGATGCCGATGTATGTAATGCGCGCATTTGGAGGCGCCATCTACATCGTTGGTGTATTGGTCATGGTCTATAACCTCCTGGTTACGGCTAAAAATGGTTCCTTCATCAAGGATGAGCCAGCACAAGCCGCTCCGCTCGCCAAGGATTACACACCTCATGCAGGGGAGTATTGGCACCGAGCATTGGAGCGCAAGCCCATGGTATTGATGGTGCTAGCCCTTGTCGCAGTCTCCATTGGAGGATTGATTGAGATCATACCAACGGCGTTGGTCAAGTCTAACATTCCTACCATCAGTAGCGTAAAGCCGTATACTCCGCTTGAATTAGAAGGGCGCGATCTATACATCCGTGAAGGATGCTACAATTGTCACTCGCAGATGATCCGTCCATTCAGAAGTGAGACGGAGCGCTATGGAGAGTATTCCAAGGCGGGAGAGTTTGTGTACGACCACCCATTCCAGTGGGGCTCCAAGCGCACGGGCCCGGACCTCGCGCGGGAAGGAGGCTCCAAGCTTCGCAAACCGAACAGCTGGCATTACAACCACATGCTCGACCCAAGGACGATGTCTCCAGGTTCCATCATGCCCCCTTATCCGTGGTTGATCGAAGATCAACTGGATATGAGCTCTACCGCCGACAAAATCAACGCCATGCGCACACTCGGGGTTCCTTATCCCCAGGGGTACGAAGACCGGGCGGTGCAAGATCTCAACGCGCAAGCCCAAGAGATTGTAGATGACCTCTTGACCTCCAACCAAATCGAAGTGCCAGCGGATCGCGAAATCATCGCCCTCATTGCCTACTTGCAACGATTGGGACGCGACATTGAATCTACTGACGTAGCCACTAAATAAAAGAAGGATCATGCTGAATTTTGTAAAACACCATATGGATTCAATTGCTGGGATAGAGATCTACCCCATCCTCTCCTTCCTCATCTTCTTCACCTTCTTTCTCGGCTTGTTCGTGTACGTGCTGCTGATGAGAAAGGGCTACGTAGAAGAGCTTGAGAACCTTCCATTAAACGAAAACGACTAACCAATATGAAAAGCTTGAGAAGTAATACAAAAGCAGCTGCCATGATCACATTGGTGTGTCTGGTTGCCCTCTTGCCTCAAAAGGCCTCAGCCAGCAATGCCCTGATCAACGGTACCGGTCTCAGTGACGAAACCTTGTTCATCATCTTGGCGGTGATTGCCATCTTTCAGTTGCTCGCCATTCTAGTGATAGCTGGAGTAATCAAATCCATCGTGTCGAATCAAAGGATCTGGCAAATGCGCTGGAATAAAGGTGCGGGAGTGATGACGCTGCTGTTCGTTCTCCTTGGATCACAAGCGAATGCGCAGGATGGCAGTTTTGACGCATTGGTAAAGATGAACGACACAGGCTTCATCGCCCTCATTATTCTTAACCTCTTCCTCTTCATCGCATTCATCTACCTGAGTGCAAAACTGAATGGCCTGATGAAGATGCTGCTGAAAGACGAAGTAGGCAAAGTGCCCGAATCCTTCATGGATAAAGTGAACATCCTCCTCACCGACGCGGTGCCACTGGAGAAAGAAGAGGGTGTGCTTATGGATCATGAATACGATGGCATTCGAGAGTTGGACAACAACCTGCCGCCATGGTGGCTCTACGGATTCTACTTCTCTATCGTCGTAGGGGTGCTTTACTTTTTCCACTACCACGTCACCGGAAACGGCGACCTCCAGCTGGAAGAGTACCAAGCGGAGTTGCTCGAAGCTGAAGAAGCAAAGGCGGCATTCGTCGCCATACAGGACGTAGAAGTGGATGAGAACAACGTAGATTTTCTAGCCGAGGCAAGCGATTTGGCAGCCGGACAAAAGATCTTTATGCTCTATTGTCTGCCGTGTCACGGTGAATCGGGCGGTTCAATGCCCGGAGGAGTGGGCCCCAACCTTACAGATGATTATTGGATCAACGGCGGTTCAATGAACGACATCTACAAAACGATCAAGTACGGAGTGCCTGAAAAGGGAATGGTCAGTTGGCAAGCCCAGCTCAACCCGCAAAAGATTCAGCAGGTGTCCAGCTTCATCAAATCGCTTAAGGGAACCAATCCGGAGAATGCAAAGGAGGCGCAAGGCGACTTATGGCAAGAAGAAGAAACCGCTGAAACAGTATCACCGACCAAAGAACAAATCCCTTCATCAGATAGCACTTCGGGAGAAACCGAAAGTGCTACTCCGGATGCGGCGGATGATGTAACGCTGGTTGAATAGAACAAATGTCGGCGGAGCCAAATAAAGAGTCTTTCAGGGACAGCATTGCTACGGTAGATGAAAAGGGTCACCGCATTTGGGTGTACCCGAAAAAGCCCAAGGGTAAATTCACGAACTACAGAACGATAGTCAGCATTTTTTTGCTGACTATCCTTTTCTCCGGACCATTCTATCGCATCAACGGAGAGCCGCTTCTGATGCTCGATATCTTGGAAAGGAAGTTCGTCATTTTCGGCAATATCTTTTGGCCTCAAGATTTCCATTTGTTCGTCTTTGCCATGATCGCAGCGATCGTGTTCGTCATCCTGTTCACGGTAGTGTTCGGACGTTTGTTTTGCGGATGGGTCTGCCCACAGACCATCTTCATGGAGATGGTTTTTCGCAAAGTCGAATACTTGATCGAAGGAGACTACAAGCAACAGATGAAGCTCGATAAACAGGATTGGAATGGCGAAAAGATCTGGAAGAAATCGCTCAAGCACCTGATCTTTTTGATCATCAGTTTTATCATTGGCAACACCTTTCTGGCCTATCTGATCGGAAGCGAGGAACTCTTCAAGATCATGACGGAACCTGTGACCAAACACGTCGGAGGCTTCACTGCCATGATTGTCTTTTCAGTCGCCTTTTACGGAGTGTTTGCCAAGCTTCGGGAACAGGTGTGTACTACGATTTGCCCGTACGGCAGATTGCAGGGAGTATTACTCGATCGCAATTCATTGGTGGTTGCCTATGACTACCATCGAGGTGAGCGCAAAGAGGGAAGGGCAAAATTCAAGAAGAACGAGGATCGTGAGGCCATTGGCAAAGGAGATTGCATCGATTGCGGGCAATGCGTATATGTATGTCCCACGGGCATTGATATCCGCAATGGAACGCAGTTGGAATGTGTGAATTGCACCGCCTGTATGGATGCATGCGACCACATGATGGAGTCGGTGCATTTGAAAGCAGGACTCATCGGCTATAAATCCGAGGAAAGCATAGCGAATGGAATCAAGTTTCACATGACCACCCGCATCATCGGCTACATAGCTGTTCTCACTGTTTTAGTAATGATTTTCATCGCTTTATTGCTGGGAAGAACCGACGTCGAGACGAGCATTCTTCGTACGCCCGGCGTGATGTATCAGACACAGGAGGACGGACGGATCAGCAACCTGTACAACTACAAGGTGATCAATAAAACGAACCTTGATTTTCCCGTTGCCTTCAAATTGGAGGAAATCGAAGGGGATGTTCAAATGATTGGAACAATGGATACTGTGCACAGTCAGGCTGTGCTAGAAGGGGCGATGTTTATCATCCTCGAAAGGCAGGCGCTGGAAGGGATCAAGACACACCTGAAAATTGGGATTTATAACGCAGACAAGAAACTGGAGACCGCGAAGACCAACTTCATGGGACCCGTCAAATAAAAGAGATATGAAATTCAATTGGGGACACGCCATAGCCATCGTATTCATCTTGTTCGCAACGTACATCCTGTACTTCGTTTACCAGAGCTTTAACACCAATATCGATCTGGTTTCGGAGGACTACTACGCTCAAGAAGTGGCTTTTCAATCCAGGATTGACGCGACTGCCAATGGAGATGACTTCCAGGACCTGATAACAATAGCGCAAGGCGAAACAGGGCTCATGCTCAATTTTCCAACAGCATTCGAATACGATATAGAGGGAGGTTTAGTCACCTTCTTTCGTCCAAGTGAGCAAAGCCTTGATCGCAGTTTTCCATTGGAATTGGATGCGAATAAGCGAATGTTTTTCCCCCGCCAATTGCTGAGCTCGGGACGTTATAAATTGAATATTTCCTGGAAAAGCGGCGAACAAAACTTCTTCCTAACCAAAGACATTGTGATCTGATATGTACCTCCTTGTCGCCATATCGATTGGTCTATTTGGCAGCCTGCATTGCTTGGGAATGTGCGGACCTATTTTGCTGGCCGTCAATCAAGGCAAAGGGAGCTGGCAAAATGATCTGCTCCATCACGCCGGGCGGCTGTCTATGTATATGGTGTTTGGAATGTTGGCAGGCGCCTTAGGGCAAAGCTTTGACGCCTTCGGTTATCAGCAATCCTTTTCGTTGATCATTGGTGCTTTATTGATTCTATCCGTACTGATCTACCCGCTCACTAAGGTGTTCAAGCGCCTCGAATCGACCATCGGACGCATTTCTATTCGTTTCTCGGGATGGATCCACAGGGCAGGCATTGGTAGATCTAAAGTGCGGTTCCTTATGGGTATTGCCAATGGGATATTACCATGTGGGATGGTTTATTTAGGGGTTGCAGGTGCAGCGAGCACATTCACCCCCTGGGATGGAGCCATATTCATGCTTGCTTTTGGTGCAGGGACGCTGCCTGCACTCTTGTTAGTAAGCAGACTCTCTCAAAGCATGACACCCAAATCTCGTTCGAGGTTCAGAAAGCTAATCCCAATTACGATCTTCCTAATGGGCGGATTACTAATCGTTCGTGGCATGAACCTGGGCGTTCCGTACTTAAGCCCAAAAGCTAGGATTGAGTCTAACGAAATTTCAGACTGTAGATGATGAGTAGATTGATTGACAAATACAATGTTCCAGGCCCGCGCTACACGAGCTATCCAACCGTACCTTATTGGGACGCACCCCCCAGTGAGACAGAATGGAGTGCCTTGGTCAAGCAAAGTTTCGATCTGTATAACGATCAGGAAGGGGTAAGCATTTATATCCATTTGCCCTATTGTGAGAGCCTGTGCACGTTCTGCGGATGCACGACAAGGATTACTGTCAATCACAATGTGGAGGGTCCTTACATCGATGCGCTGTTGCGCGAGTGGAAGCTCTACACTGACCTCTTTGAAGACAAGCCAAAGGTCAAGGAGATCCACCTCGGGGGCGGTACCCCTACGTTTTTCAATCCGCGCAACCTTGCCCGGTTGATCAAGGGGATAAAGGCTAGCTCTCAGATGGATAGGCACGCGGTGATGAGCTTAGAAGCCAACCCTAAGAGCACGACATTCGAACATCTTAAAGTATTGCATGATCTGGGCTTCTCACGACTAAGCCTAGGCATTCAGGATTTTGATCCGGTCGTCCAGAAAACCATCAACCGCATTCAATCGTTCGGACAAGTCAAGCTTGTCACAGACTGGGCAAGACAGGTAGGTTACGTTTCAGTGAACTACGACCTTGTATATGGCCTGCCGTTGCAGACCCGATCGAGCATTGAGCATACGATCGATTTGGTCAATCTGCTTCGACCTGATCGAATCGCATACTACAGCTATGCACACGTGCCGTGGGTGAAGCCAGGCCAGCGCTCCTTCACTGAAAAGGACCTTCCAGAAGCGGAGTTGAAGCACGAAATGTACGCGCTTGGAAAAGAGATGTTGACCGACGCGGGCTACGTAGAAGTTGGCATGGATCACTTTGCCCTTCCTGATGAAGAGTTGACGCGAGCCTTTCAACGCGGTGAGATGCATCGCAATTTCATGGGGTATACTACGCAACCCAGCAAATTGATGGTTGGCCTCGGCGTTTCGGCCATCGGCGATACGTGGACCGCATTTGCCCAGAATGTAAAAACAGTGGAAGCATACCTCGAACGCGTAAAGGAGGGGCGTTTTCCAATCTTTCGGGGGCACAAACTATCCCACGAAGATTTGGCCATCCGAAAGCTGATCCTTGATGTTATGTGCCATTTCAAGGCCGATCTACAAGAGCTTGACCCTTCCGCACTTGCAGAAAACCTTCGAATACTTGCGGAAATGGAAAAGGATCATCTGGTAGAGGTCAGAGACAACACCATATACGTTACGAAAGAAGGAAGGCCATACGTGCGCAACATATGCATGGCCTTTGACCAACGATTGATCCGGAATAAACCGGAAACGCAGATCTTCAGTATGACGGTCTAATTCGTCGCCGCTGTTTGATGCTACGTCGTATTCTTCTATTTTTCCGAAAAATTTGGAATGGAGGCGAAAGAATATCCTTTCTACGGGATTGGCATCATTGCTTTTTCTATGGCCAGCGCGGATGGTGTCATCCAAGGCAGAGAACGTCACGCATTGCAGGAAATGTTGCGTGAATGGTCTGACCAGGTGGAGGTAGGCTACGACGTCACAGAGATCATTTTTCACTTATTCGTGAAGACCGCTAGCCCGGAAGAGCTTACCTATGAGCGGGGTATGCATTACATCACATTAGGCAAAGACTACTTGACCGAGCGGATCAAAGAGAAGTTCATCTTCCTCATTAATGACGTTGCGCATTCCTTTCCGCCCGTGACTGAGGTGGAGAGAGCCCTGATCAAACGCTTCAGGGCGGACATCAAACATCTTTAATCCCTCGGATGGCATTTGATCTAGACCAAAAACGCTTGTATGAAATGCTGTTCAACACAGCAACGGAAGGATTGCTGATCGCTGACGGCAATGGCATCATCAAGCTTGCCAACCCGAGTGTGTGTGAGATGTTTGGTTATGCGGACAAGGAGATGATGGGTAGCAATGTAGATAACCTGCTTCCTAAACACCTCAAACCTAAGCATGAAGGGCATCGAAAGGGGTACATGAAAAACCCACATCAGCGTCCGATGGGACAAGGATACGACCTCATCGGTGTGCGTAAGGATGGCACTTCCTTTCCTTTGGAGATCAGCTTAAATCATTTCGAGGATGGTGATGGCCAGCGGGTTGTCATGGCGCTGATCATGGATGTGACCAAGCGTAAGGAGCAGGAAGCGGAGATTAAACTCCTCAATAAACACCTAGAGAAGCGGGTCAACCAGCGCACTAAGGAGCTGAAAGAGTCCCAATTGCTGTACCGCCTCATTGCGAGGAACTTCCCAGAGGGAACCATCAATGTCTTCGATCGCGATTTTCATTATGTCTTCGCAGAAGGACAGGAAATGTATCGCTACGGGATTACCAGTGAGAAGCTCGTCGGTAAGAATTACTTGGAACGCCTTCCTCCTGAGGTGCGAGACCTCATGCGGGAAAGAATGATGCAGGTATTGGTTGGGAACAATCAGAAATTCGAAGTCAAACTCAAGGATCAGTATTACATCGTCAACGCCGTTGCGCTCTCCAATGATCAAGGAGAAATCGACCGTATCCTGCTCGTGGAACAAAACATTACCGACCGAAAACTTGCGGAAGAGCGCACGAAAGAAGCCTTGGAAAAGGAACGTAAACTCAATGAGCTGAAATCGCGGTTTGTCAGTATGGCCTCGCATGAGTTCCGAACACCCCTTAGTACCGTGCTGAGCTCTTTAACGCTTCTGGAGAAGTACGATCAAGCGGGGGTAGAAGACAAAAAACCCAAGCATTACAAGCGAATCCGTTCATCGGTGCGTCATTTGACCAACCTCCTGAATGATTTCTTGTCCTTGGAAAAAGTGGAGACTGGCAAAGTTTACCTCAGCCATGACACTGTCAACATCAAGGAGCTTTTCCAAGAATTGGTAGAACAACAAAACCAAGTCACAAAAAGTGGTCAGGAGATCAACTACGCCTTCCATGGACATGAGGAAGTAGACATCGATCAGAACATGCTGCAGATCATGTGTACCAATCTATTGAGCAATGCCATCAAATATTCGCAGGAGAATAAGCAAATAGACTTGCGAGCTAGTGTGGATGACCAGAGGCTTACCTTCAGCGTTACGGACCGAGGCATCGGCATTCCGTATGACGACCAAGAGAACATGTTTGAACGTTTTTTTCGGGCGCGTAACGCTGTGAATATTGAAGGCACTGGATTGGGGCTCAATATTGTGAGCAAGTACCTGCAACTTCTGAACGGTACTATTACTTTTGAGAGCGTTCCTGATGAAGGAACTACCTTTATAATTACCATTCCAAATCCAGATCGATCATGAAGCGTATCCTTCTCATAGAGGACAATTCAGACGTCAGAGAAAATACAGCCGAAATCCTGCAATTAGCGGGCTATGAAGTTGATACGGCTGAGAACGGCAAAGTAGGAGTCAGTTTGGCCAACGAACAAACCTATGACCTGATCATTTGTGACATCATGATGCCAGAGCTTGATGGCTATGGCGTGTTGCACATTCTGAACAAGAATCCGAAAACCTCAGCCGTGCCATTCATCTTTTTAACGGCTAAAGCTGAAAGAGGAGACTTCCGGAAAGGAATGAACATGGGGGCAGATGATTACCTCACCAAGCCGTTTGATGAGACCGACCTTTTAGACGCGATTGAATTGCGACTTAAAAAGTCGGAAGCCATCAGAGCACCTCAATCGGTTGATAACCATGACGATGTGATGCGGTTTATGGGAGATGTCGAACGCGAACTCTCCATTGACGACCTCATCAATGAACGCAATACCAAGGCATTTAAAAAGAAGGATACTATTTATCGTGAAGGAGAATATCCCCACGCCCTGTATTATTTGAGAACTGGCAAAGTGAAGCTTTCGAAAAGCTCGGATTACGGGAAAGAGTTCATTACCCAACTGTGTGGACCAGGTGAATTTTTAGGATACCTGGCATTGCTGGAGAATTCGGCATTCACGGAAGAGGCAACGGCCATCGAGGACTCAGAAGTGGCACTCATTCCGATCGAAGAATTTAGAAAGTTGATGTATTCGAATCGAGAAGTGACCAACAACTTCATTAAGATCCTGTCCAAAAATGTTCTCGACCAAGAGGAACGATTGCTCAAGTTGGCCTATGGCAATGTACGTGAGCGGGTCGCTACCGTCATCAAATCACTGTACGATAAGTACGGCAACGACAATAGCCACAAGATTGAATTGGCCATCTCCAGAGAGGAATTGGCCGGTTATGCTGGCATTGCAACTGAGTCCTTGATTCGTACATTGTCAGACTTCAAAGCAGAAGAACTTATTTCCAATGATGGAAAAATCATCGTCATTGAAGATTATGAAAAATTGAGACGCATAAGTATGGGTGGCGTCTGATGAAGGTCATGTAAAATTTTGAGGGCGGTCAAAAGCATCCCTTCAAATTGTGCCCATTTTTGATTTCTTGGAATACTAGCCCTATTCCTTATATATAAGCCAAACAAACCAACACACGTCTCGGGTGTGTGCAACTTATTGATACCATGAAAAAGATCCTGGTTCCTACCGATTTCAGCGAATGTGCAGAGAATGCCGTTGAAGTAGCCGCAAATCTTGCTAAGAAGATGGATGCTAGACTCTACATCCTTCACGTAATGGATATTCCGGTTTATGACCGCAATGATTCCTTCCAATCGTACTCCGATGCCGCCGAAGGCATTTTTTGGATGAAGCTCGTTAAAAAGCGTTTCAATGAATTATTCAAGAAACCATACTTGGAAGGCGTGAATGCGATTGAAGTACTTCAATTCGATGGGGTATACGATACCATCACAACCCAAGCGGAAGAGCATGGCATCGATTTGATAGTAATGGGCTCTCACGGCGACACAGGGGCGCATGAGGTCTTCATAGGAAGCAACACCGAGAAGGTGGTCCGATTGGCAGATTGTCCTGTGCTCACGGTTAAGCACCGGCACGAGGCCTTTAATTTGGAAAGCGTCGTTTTCGCTTCCAATTTTCTTGGAGAAGCGAAGGAAAACTTCGAAAGACTTTTCAAGTTTATCAAGGCCTTCGATGCGCACGTACATTTAGTCAAAGTCATCACTCCCGATCATTTCGAAAGCACGCCTTACACGGAAAAATTGATCCAAGAATTTGTGGATGAATGGAAATTAACGAATTACACTACGCACATTTTCAATGAGAGAACCGTGCATGCTGGTATACTTGAAGCCGCGAAACGCTTAGGTGCGAATATGATCGCTATGGAGACGCATGGGCGTTCTGGCTTCTCACGTTTTGTATATGGAAGCCAAACGGAGAGTATCGTAAATCACGCAGACATTCCGGTGCTCTCTATGAAGATCAAGGACTATAAAAAAGATTTTGCGCCATTTTCAGATTTGGCCTAGATAGAGCGGATCATGAGTACCATCCTAATTCCGACCGACTTCTCGAACAATGCACGTAATGCGTTCGAATATGGATTGTTCTTGCTAGGCGAACAGCATGACTACATCCTCTTCAATGCGTATGAGGAACCGAAGTCTACCGCCACTTCAATGGTTTCATTGAAAGATATATTGGTAGAAGCTTCGGAAGATTCGTTGAAAGATGAAAAAGCCTTCTTTGTAGAGCGCCATCCTGGCCTTCAGATTACAACAGTATCTGAGTATGGCGATCCCACCTTCGCGGTTACGAATTACGCTAAGAAGAACGAGGTCGACATGATTATTATGGGCACGGCCGGAGTAACAGGACTCCAGAAAATCTTCTTAGGAAGCGTAGCATCCGCCGTGATCGAAAAGGCAGCGTGTCCGGTGATCGTCGTGCCTCGCGGCTATCAGTTTGAGCCATTGCGCAATGTGTTGTTCACCGCTGACCTGTTGAATGCACAGGACGAAGCCTTACCGGAGAGCCTCGTGGACATCGTGACAAGAAACAAAAGCGAGGTCACCGTATTGACCGTCAATAAGCCCAATCAAAAGATTGATGCGGAAAAGGCAGAGAAGGGATTTACCCTGCATATGGCGATGCACGGATTCCCCCACAAATTTGACGTCATAGAGAGCGAAGATGTACAAAGCTCAATTGAGAGCTATGCTAACGACAACGACATGCAATTGCTCGTTACTACACCTAGAAGGAGTAGTTGGTTCCAGCGCCTTTTGAAGCCAAGCGTATCAAAGGAATTGGCCGAGCACCTGCAGATTCCAATGTTTGCGATCCATTGACCAGCGTTGCGAACGAAGAAAATGACTAAACATTAAGGCATAAAAAAAGGCTCCCAATTGGGAGCCTTTTTAATTTCTATCGTATTCAGTGATTACTGAGCGATGATGATTGATTCTTGGAATCGAACATCGTCACTGTTACCAACGATGCTGTATGCTCCTTGTGGAAGCTCAGATACGTTGATCACGGCCTTAGTTCCGTTGAAAGCATTGAATGCACGAACCACTTCACGACCTGTAAGATCGTAAACAGAGATGCTCATGTCCTTCACTGCACTTCCGAACTCAACATTAACGAAATCGTTGGTTGGGTTAGGATATACAAGTGGAGCAGCATCGGTGAATTCAGCTACACCAGTTGGTACAGAGCAAGTATCACACTGCTCCCAACATACTGGATCCAATACTACGTCGCCTGGAAGAACGAGGAAACGGTTAGTGAATTCTCCAGTAGTCTTTGTACATGACTCGCCTCCAGCAAACTGCTCAGAAGTAGCCCAATCGTCCATTAAGAACTTGTACTCAACAGAATCAGCAGCTACCATAGCAGTAGTCTCCCAAATGCCGTCAGCGTCATCGTCGTTCAAAAGGTTACAAGCACCACACCATCCGTTGATGTTGTTACCTGCAACAGCCATAGCTCCAACAGTACCACCGTAGTAGTTCATGTCTACCTTGAAGGTAACCGCACGTGGAGTAGGAGACCAGCTCCAGTTCACATCATCAACATAAGCTTCATGATTCGCACCAGACTGACCAGCAGTTAAAGGATAGATATTCATAGAAGCAACTTGGTTGATAGACTGGTTAGCGAAGCTAGCCATGGTGTCACCGTTCCAGTAACAAGTCCATACGTTATTGTCTAGATCAATGTCCATTGAGTAATCTACCCACTGTCCTTCTTCGGTGAATTCAGCGGCATAGTAAAGAGCCGTAGCATCATCAATCCAAACGGTGTCATCGATTACATAAACTTGGAATGCCCAAACGTTACCGATGGTAGACTCACCCTGAAGGTTGATGTAGAATCCACTGTCAGAATTAATCGCCATATCAAGGTGGAAATTTCCAGTGTTGTACTCATCACCGAAATTAAGAACACAATCAGTGCCCAATCCGCCTTCGTAGAACACAGAATTAGAGCCACTTTGTGCATTCGCACTTGAAACTAGAACATCTTCTGATCCGCCTGGATCGTCAGACCAAGTTGACCATCCTTTGTCAGCTCCTGCAACACCGAGGAAATCACCTGCAGTGTATGAATCAAAATTGTCAGACCATGTAGACTGACCGAATGACATAGCTGAAATCAATCCGCTAGCCACTAAAAGAGTAAACTTTCTCATAATTGTTTTAAATTTTAGGTAACACAAATGTAATAAATCTTGCGTTCGACCGTAACCTTGATCTTCATCAATAATTAATTCATCGTATTGAGAGGTGTTCTCATCGATGTAAAAGACCGAGATCATCGAACCAAAGCCAAGACGATAAAGGTGTGAAAGAGGTTTGGATAAAGGTTAGAAAAGGAATTGAAATGCCCCTCTCAAATGCTGGGAACGCGTTGTAGAACGGGCGATTTGGGATTCAAGCAAGCCATAAATGATATTCATTTGTACCCGCTGACCTGGGTGAAAAGATACGCCTAACCCTGTATCAAAGCGCGTGAATCCGCCAGCGCTGCCATAGGGTTCTAATGCAAGCCATTCAGAAAGCCGAATGCTCATTCCTACCCGCATGGAAGGCGGTACACCCATAAAAAATTGCCTCAATTGTACAGCCAATGAAAGCTTTTCACCGATAGGTTGCACCACATCGAGCTGAATGGATCCCGGAAACAATACTGCCCCACGTTCCTGCGAGCGCTCAATCCCGAGAAGGCTCTCGATGCTATCTAAGCCATTGCCTTCAGAGAAGGTCGGACCGGCTTCCAGCAAATCATTGGCTTGAAGACCTGTAAAGACTGTGTCCAATGCAATGTTTTCCTTTGTCATCCCTCCAAAGTGAACAAAGCCTAAGTCCTTTACTTGTGCCGAAATCAACATTTTGCCTGGTGCGGGGCGGTTGATCAGAAACAGGCCAATACTTGCCCCTGTCCCATACCACGCCCCTGGTTTGGATTGCGTGGATGCCGCGTAAGACCGGCTTGCGGTAAGGTCAGCTTCAATGTGTGTGCCGAATGGCGCGGTATACAAGGATCCAGAAGCGACATCAATGGACTGCCAACGACTTACCTTGATTAGGTTCACGTTGCTTCCGAAAATTAGCTTGTCCGTCTCTAGGTCCATACCAAAACCAACAGATTGCGCACTGATGTATCGCATCCAAGAAGGGCCTAGATTCAAGGAGTGATCTTCATAAGGTCCATTGCCATTCAAAATCAGTTGAGCAAGACCAGTGGCAAAATTAGCATAGACCCGATCCGTCAAGCCAGCGCCAAGATGCCAATGCAAGAAGCCATCGCTGTTGCTTCTAAACCACGCTGAGCCGTCCAAACCACCACCAAGGGTCGTTTTGGAATCAGAGGCAGCTTCTGTCAGGTAGTTCGTTTGTACTTCGTTGACCGTGCTGCCGTTGAGGATGGCTCCGGTAATATCATTGGTGAGGCGGCTCGAATTCATGTCGAAGCCACCTTCCAACCACAAACTGCCCTTCTCAATATCAGGCGATCCTATATAATGGTATTGGGTCCACCAGCGATCTGCTTGCGCCCTCGTGCCTAAACTGCAGATCAACAGTCCTATGATCATCATGCTGATCCTCATGGAGTGTAGGTATACTTAAAGCGCGCGGAAATGGTAACGTCCAACGCTTGATCGGAATAGATCTTTTGTGGAACGGACGTGGAGGATGTGTTCACCGTAGCGGACAACACCACTTGCTCGGCTGAGCGAATGTCCGCAAACATCTGTTCATCAAACTCCCAAGACAAAACGGATTGCTCAGATGGACTGGATCCCCTCACGGCTCCATCGAAAGAGACAATAGAAAGGACCTTTCCAGAAGGATCCAAAAAGGTCAATCCCAACTCGGCTTCCAAAGGCAAGCTATTGGTAGCAACCAAGTAAAATGTCCCACCCGATATGTGATCCAAATCCTTGATGCTAGAGGCGTTGAATTCCACGGTGTCGCTTAGTACAAGGTCTTGCGCGATGAAGGAAAGGGGAATTTCGATGTCTAAATAAGCATTCAAGAAATTCGTGTCGACGGCAAATTGGCTTAGGTCATTTGAATCTCGAGTGGGATTGCTTGCGACGCGCAGGGCAACATTCAACCGGTTCGGATAGATGTTTAAGGCATCATTGAGGTTGGACGAAGCGTCCAGTTGCCAAAGTTCTTCCCACGGGGTGGAAAGATCTGCAGCGCGGTCGATTTGAACTGGGTCCGGAAGCCCCGCCAAATCGATGTTTATCACTTTGCCTGTCTTGGTGTTTTCCGCAGACAATTGCTGGAACTCCACCTCGAACGGTACGCCATTTCCATTGCTGACAGCCATGGAGACATTGACCTCCTCAAATGCAAGCATGCCAGATTCAAAATGTTGGAACAACGAGATGGGCGCACTTTCCGGACCTACTTCGATCTCGGTATTGCCTAAATACCCTTCAATATACTCAGGGACAAAATCACTCAGTTTTACAAATACCAAAATACTATCGTCCAAACTGAGATTAACGATATTCCCTGTCGAGTCGATTCGACCCGTGAGTTCACTGTAGAAGGCGTTGTACAAGTTGATAGTAGGCGACCCAGTCAGATCGAACAAGTACCCATCCACCGCATAGCTGAATGTCTTTTCAACGCTACCTCCTATCGGAGCAGGAGCTACTTTTTCGTGTATCTCCAAAGGAATGCCGTCTTTCTTGCCTTCCGGAACGAAGTAGTCAAAAAACAGCGTGTCTTCAACCGTACTCACCACGCGGATCGTGATGGTACCCGAGCTTGCTTTGGCTTTCGTCAACCGCAAATCTTCCACATTACGCATGGCATTGGTATCTCCTATCTCAATGATGTTCTGCGCTGGAAAAATGGCAGTCGCTGAATTCACCTTCATGTCGCGCACCGTGATGGTGACGATTACCGCATCGGAAGTGTCGATCAGTACCGGAGAAGCCGTGCCGTTGATGTCCATGTTCAAAATGTTGCCCAACAAGGTGCCTTCGATGGTCTTTCCAGCAAGGTCGATGGTGCGGAGTTCGGTGCCTCCTGCGGGGACGCTCGTAAAATTCTCAGCACCGACTAGGCTGTTATCGCTTTCATTTCGAATCTCGAAATCGATATCGCTCAATCCTGTCGGGAACTGGTTGTGCAGCTCAATGTCCATGTAGCCAGAGTCAAGCGTGACGGATTCAAAAAATGCAGAACCGTCGACTGGAATCGGACCGTAGGCTAAGCCATTGATCGGAGGAATGATGGACGAAGTGCCATTTGCATTGATGATGAGCTGACCGGTAACACCCCCTTCGGCCAAGGCAATTTGCCCAAGAGAAACTGATCGTACAGCAGACTTTGCGCTTAAGGTGAGTGATTGCAACTTTGCGACTTCTTCGAATTCCCGCGTTTCCAGTTCTTGGAAGGAACCTAAGCCTGAAGCGTACACATCATTGCGGTAGGTCAGCGTGACAAAGCCATCTTCATCCGTCGTGCGGATGGAATCCGGAACAATTTCGTGGATGGTTAGTTTAGTAGACAAGATCGGTGTCAATATCTCGTTCTCCAGACCCGGGGCGGTCAATTCCCGCCTGCAGCCGCTGAAGAGCAATGCTACTGATACCGCAGCGAAACAAAGAGATCTCAAATTATTGAAGCTCAAATCAACCATCACCATTCCGTTTTCGGAGCATCACGAATGTCACACAATTCCTCATGAATTGGCCTACTTTTGCCCCCGAATTTCAACAGGTAGACGAAGGAGTTCACGCAAACGTTGTGCTGAAGGTTGGCTGTTGAACGGAAGAATACATTAGTAATGAGTAGCGTTACAGAGAAGAAAGACGACGTCATCATATTATTTGCAGGGGATTCGGGAGATGGCATGCAACTCACCGGAAGCCTGTTTACAAATACATCGGCGCAATTTGGAAACGACATCAGTACGTTTCCCAACTTTCCAGCAGAGATCAGGGCCCCTCAGGGCACGGTAGCCGGGGTTTCGGGCTTCAAACTACGGTTTGCTAGCATCGACATCTTTACCCCTGGCGATGAGGTGGAAGTGATGGTAGCCATGAATGCCGCCGCATTGAAAGCCAATTTGGACCAACTCAAAGTAGGAGGAACCATCATTGCCAATACCGATGGCTTTGACAAGAAAAACCTTCGCTTGGCTAAGTACGATGAAGAGGCGAATCCTTTGCTTGATGAATCGCTCGACAAGTTCCGGGTCATTGAAATGGACGTAACCAAGATAACGCGACAGACATTGGTTGACAGCGGTTTGGGGACCAAGGATATCGACAGGTGTAAGAACATGTATGTGCTCGGGTTCTTGTATTGGATGTACAACCGGAGCCTGGCCAATACCGAAGAATTTATCAAGGAGAAGTTCGCTAAGAAGCCAGAAATACGTGACGCGAACTTGAAGGTGTTGAAGGCGGGATATTATTTCGGAGATACCAATGAAACCTTCACTACGCGCTATGAGGTGAAGTCAGCCAACCTTCCATCAGGTGAGTATCGCAGCATCATGGGTAACCAAGGAACTGCGCTGGGCTTGATCGTCGCAGCGCAAAAGGCCGGTCTCAATCTTTTCTATGGATCCTATCCGATCACTCCTGCCTCTGATATTCTACATGAACTGGCAAGGCACAAGGAATTCGGTGTAAAGACCTTTCAAGCAGAAGATGAAATAGCGGCGATCTGCGCCTCCATCGGCGCGAGTTATGGAGGTACATTGGGCGTGACCGCCTCGAGTGGACCCGGAATCGCGTTGAAAGGCGAGGCCATTGGACTGGCAGTGATGCTCGAGTTACCCTTGCTCATCATCAACGTCCAACGTGGAGGACCCTCAACAGGCCTTCCTACCAAAACAGAGCAATCGGACCTGTTGCAAGCTATGCACGGAAGAAATGGAGAAGCCCCGCTCGTGGTGATTGCTCCATGCTCTCCTTCGGACTGTTTTGAGACGGCCATTGAAGCAGCCCGCATCTCATTGGAGCATATGGTGCCGGTGATGTACTTAAGCGACGGATTCATTGCCAATGGTTCTGAACCTTGGAGGTTTCCTTCAGCTGCGGATATCAAGCCAATTCATCCGCGCTTTGCAAATGCAGAAAAGGAACTTGAGAACGGCGTCTACTACCCCTACCGCAGGGATGAAAACTTGGTCCGTTCTTGGGCGACCCCAGGGATGAAAGATCTCCAACACCGCGTAGGAGGGTTGGAAAAGGACTTTGAAACGGGCAACGTTAGCTACGACCCAGAGAACCACGAGCGGATGGTGCGTATTCGAAAAGAAAAAGTAGAAAAGATCGCTGAACACATTCCCGAGCAAGCGATTGGACAAGGGGAGGAAAAAGGCGAGTTACTGATCCTCGGATGGGGATCAACCTATGGAGCTATCCGAACAGCTGTCCGAGAATTGATCACGGAAGGCCATGCAGTAAGCCATGCCCAAGTGCGGTACCTGAGTCCCTTCCCCAAGAACTTGGGGGAATTGCTGCAGCGCTTTGATCAGGTCTTGATTCCTGAAATCAATGACGGCCAGTTGATTCAATTGATCAACGCACGCTATGATAAACGTGCGCTGCCCCTCAACAAAATCAAAGGGATGCCTTTCACATCGCGGGAGATCAAGGAAAAAGCAAAAGAACTTTTAGCCAAATGAGCACGACCGACACACAACAGTTGACCGCGAAAGACCTCGCTACCGATCAGGACGTGAGATGGTGTCCAGGCTGCGGCGATTATTCCATCCTTAAACAGATGCAGTCTACCCTGGCGGAAGCAGGCATCAAAAAGGAAGACACGGTTTTCGTGAGTGGCATCGGCTGCTCTTCGCGTTTCCCTTACTACATGGATACATACGGGATGCACTCGATCCACGGACGCGCTACTGCGATCGCTAGCGGATTGAAGGCCACGCGACCCGAATTGAGCGTTTGGGTGATCACAGGCGACGGAGACGCGCTGAGTATCGGAGGCAACCACCTTATCCACGCTTTACGGAGAAACTTCGATGTCAATATTCTGCTCTTTAACAACGAGATCTACGGATTGACCAAGGGGCAGTATTCGCCAACCTCTCCAAAGGGACAAGTGACCAAGTCTACCCCGATGGGTTCGCTGGATCACCCTTTCAACCCACTGGCTTTAGCCATGGGCGCAGAGGCCACCTTCATCGCGCGCTCCATGGACCGCGACCCGAAGCATATGCGCGCTATTTTACAAGCCGCAGATGCCCATAAGGGCACTTCGTTGATCGAAATCTATCAGAATTGCAACGTCTTCAATGACGGGGCGTTTGAAGTTTTTACGGATAAATCCACCAAGCCAAAGCACACGATATTCCTCGAAGAAGGAGAGCCATTGACGTTTGGCGATGAACGAGAGTTCGGCATTCGAATGAATGGCATGAAGCCCGAGGTGGTCCAGCTGAAGGACTTCAGCAAGGAAGATCTTTGGATCCACGATTCGAAGGACATGGGCAAGGCATTGATCCTCACGCGTATGTTTGACGATCCCCGAAAGGAGAACGCGCTACCACGTCCGTTTGGAGTGTTCTATCGAGAAGAGCGTTACCTCTACGAAGATGCCATGCAAGGCCAGATTGACCGTGCAAAGGAGATTAAAGGAGAAGGTGATTTAGACCAGTTGATCCGAGGCGGTCATACGTGGAAAGTCGCCTAAGGCTCAGATTGCTCGAGGGCTAGCGCAGACTTTCCGGAAGGGTGCAAACGGGAATGGCTTCCATCTTATGTCGGTTGGCCCGGTTCTGTTTGCTGTAAATGGCAAGGACCTCCTTTTGGCGATCTTCCAAGCCGTCCTCTTCTCCATCAAACTCCATCGCCCATTCTAATTCGGCATAGCTCGCCCCGATCTGATCCTCGTCGGTTCGGTTGTCACCCCAAAGTCCGTCTGTAGGCGGGGCCGACATGATGGATGAGATGATGCCCAATTCCATACCAATGGCATAGACTTCCGATTTAGTGATATCTGCGATCGGGCTGAGGTCTACCCCGCCGTCTCCGTACTTTGTGAAAAATCCTATGCCAAAATCTTCGACTTTGTTTCCCGTGCCGGCCACGAGTTTGCCTTCCAAGGCCGCGAAGTAATAGAGGGTTGTCATTCGAATGCGGGCACGACTGTTTACCAAGGCCATGTCTCGGGAGGACTCATCTGAGGGAGGCATTGATTTGATGAAGCCATCGAAGACCTGTGTCAGTTCGACGCTCTCCATGCGCACGTTTGGATAATGCAACTTAAGCCATTCAATGTGTTCCATCGCTCTTGTAACCTGCTCAGAAGATTGATGAATCGGCATTTCAAGACAGAGCACCGGAAGACCTGTCCTTGCCGCCAAGGTCGAGGTTACGGCTGAATCGATCCCACCCGATACGCCAACCACGAATCCTTTTGTGCCAGCGGTCTGGTTGTATTCTAAAAGCCAGGATGTGATGTGCTCAATGACAGCGTTTGCATTCATGCTTCAAAAGAAGACACCAATGTTCAAAGAAACGTAGTTTGTTACCGCCTTTTTTTGTTTTCCGATGACCGCCATGCCATCTACCAGGTCTGGAGTGCCATCATCAGAAGGCTCTAAGATCCTGTTATCCGAGGTGTTACGAAACATGTTCGTGAAATGATTGTGGTATCCGACGCCCACATAAAGATTGGTCTTGCCCGATAAATTGAATTCGCCCCCGCCGGTTAGGTTGATCCCGAGACGAAAGAGCTGCATGTCTTTTTGGATGTTGATGTCCTTTTGATCGGGAGGGAGCCCATCTTGTTCCCAGGTGTAAGCGTCGTTGGCAAAGGCGCGGGTTCTCACCCCAACATCCAATCCAACCGCCGCGAAGTAGGTCATGTATCCTATTTCGTTGGTCCGCATTTTTAACAGGAGCGGCACCGTCACGTATTGAACGCGATAGGCGCGATCTACTTTGCCATAAAAATAATTTGAAATTGTCGTGGAATCGTTAACCTGGACAATGTCCAAGGAATCCCAAGGCTCGATGAGCGCTCCGCCATTGTTGGTCATACTGATGCCTGTAGAGAATAGGTAATTTGGACTCTCACTGAACCTAAAGTCCATCATTAGGCCATAGCCAAAGCCCAAGCGAGCTTGAAGACCAGATTTCTCAAAGTCCTGAATGTTCGGTCTAACCCATCCTAGATTCGGTGAGGCAACGAGGCCAAACCTGAATTTTCTATCTTCCATATCGCTCTCCTGCGCCATGGTTGAGGCTGCAAATAAACCCATCACTGCGGTAAGCACCGCATTTCTCAACATCTTCTTCATACGCCAGTTACATTTGTTTCAAATTTACGTTCTGTCCCGATGGAGCACTCTCCCCTGAAACTTACTCTTCAAACAACGCTTTGTTCACTAGTCCTAGTGCTCTCCCTGCTGGGTTGCGATGACAAAAATAGGTTGGACATCCCCGTTCCGGATAACGGCGTCAGGATAAAGATAGAGCGATTAGACGTGTCGTGGTTTGAAATGAGTCCCATATCCTTTAGAAGAGAGCACCCGAGGTGGCAATCGGAATATGGAGAGTTGTATACCCGATATGTGGAAGATGTGTTGAACCTAGGAGAAGTTGGAGATAGTAATCTCTTTTCGGAAATCAGAGGCTTCACTACGAATGAGAGCATCCTTGAAGTGAAACGCGAGGTGGATCGTCTCTACCCAGATTTACATGACCTTGAGCAAGAGCTGTCCACGGGGTGGAATTATTACCAAGGCTATTTCCCGGCAGGGCAAATCCCAAAACACATCAGTTTCAACGGAGGCTTTAACACGCCGGTGGCAATGACGGGTGAAGGAATAGGCATCGGATTGGAGATGTTCTTAGGGACACAGTGCCCTTTTTACGATTACCTCCAGATTCCGGTCTACCTGCGCACCAGAATGACTCCTGCGCACATTACCCCGACGGTGATAAAGGGCTGGATTGAGACCGAATATCCGTTGACGGACCTAACCCCCACCATGCTCGAAACGATCGTTCACCAAGGAAAAGTGCTCTATTGTTTGGACGCCATCCTTCCACGCACAGCCGACGGGAGAAAAATCTTTTATACCGACCCACAAGTGCAATGGGCTCAAGCCCACGAGCCCTACGTTTGGGCACATTTCATCGACAACGAATTGCTGTTTACAAGTGACCGAACCGAAATCGGCAAGTTCACCAACGACGGTCCGTTTACGGTTGATTTGGTGAAAGAATCCCCCTCGAGAATGGGGTTTTACATCGGATGGCAAATCGTTCGCGCCTACATGGCCCAGCAAGAGATCATTGACCTTCCAGGGCTTATGGCCACTGAAGCCGAAACCGTTCTCAATCAAAGCAAATACAAACCTTAGTACACATAAAGTATGTCAACAGTTAAGTCCGAGATCACCTTTACCGTTCACATGGACGAGAATCAAATCCCCGAAGCCATCCAGTGGAATGCCGATGGCGCAGATGAAAAAGGCATTTGCGATGCGGCCTTCCTCACCATTTGGGACAAGAAGGAAAAGAACACATTGAAAATTGACCTGTGGACCAAAGACATGATGGTCGAGGACATGCAAATGTTTTTTCATCAGATGATGCTCAGCATGAGCGACACATACAAGCGCGCCACTGGAGACGAGAAAACCGCGATAGAGATGCGGCAGTTTGCCTTGGAACTCGGCGAGAAGATGGGGCTTATTAAGAAAAACGAAGATTGATGCACCAAGCGTCACTGCCTATATTCGTTGAAATTCAATTTTGACACGCTATGGGAATGAGGAGCCTTAGGGTCACTGCGATCCAAATCTTGTTTGCGTCTGTTTGCATTGCGGGATTGATCCTTTCTGGATGTAAGAAGGATGATCCAGAGCCCAACGCACCAAGCGATTCGACAGAGCCGCCTACAGCGGTTTTTGAAATGGATCAAACAGGATTGTCCATTGCGTTTAGTTATACCGGTGAGCGGGGCGAGACCTTCGTTTGGGACTTCGGAGACGGAGAGACCAGCACCGAGGAATCGCCAACGCACACGTACGATGCGTTTGGAGTGTACTTGGTGGATCTGACCGTCAGCAACACCGGAGGCACAGCTAAAACAAACAGCGATGTAGCCGTCGAAGGAGATGCACTTGCTTCCATCCCCGAGTTGGATTTTCCCAATGTGAATGGTGTATTCTATGCCATCAACCATCAGCGGGTTTGGTCAGTTTACGGTGAACCTGCTCTCGTGAAAACGGGAGCCGCTATGGCTTGGTGCAGCGGAACAATTGGCTATACTGACGTGGGTGCGGTGACCTTCAAGCAAGGGGAGTATACCGCATCGCTAGATCTCGGGACCGACAATGCATACGCTTGGGTGGAATCACCTGATGAACAGACGGGGTTCAAAAAAGGAATTGGACCTACCTGGAGTATTGCAGGAGGAGGACAGCACGGCTCCATCAACGGCCTGAGCAATGTTTGGCCGTTTCCAGCAACCAAAGAGGTAATTGCCGATGCAGCCATTGACATCACATCAACGTTTGCGGTGTCTCACTCGGGAGCCATCAACAACGCGGACTCAGTCTTCATTTCGGTTTACGGACCCAATGGCACCCTCACCCGAAGAATGGGAGGTACAGAGACTTCTACTTCCTTTACCCCAGGGGAACTCTCAACGCTTGGGAAAGGAAAAGGGCAGGTGCAGATCGCTGCCTATAAGATCTATGAGCAGGTCCTCGGAACGAAGACTTACATGGTCATGAACGTCGCCGCTTCTCAGATGGATGTCACGGTAGAATAGTCGACTTCATGAGCTTGGTCAGATATGACCAAAATACCATAAAAGAGGTATGCCCCTCCCTTAGACAGCACGGTATGTTTGCATCGTTATTTAAAACGAGTCTAAATAAAAACAACGATGCACTCGCGTACTGCTATCTCCTTCTTGTTGGGGCTTTGTGTGCTGAGCTTTAGCGCTTGTCGCAGGGAGCCACCGAAAAGTGAGTTTTTCCACACACCGCTTCCGTCGACATACGATTTTCCGTATGTGAACTACAGTGGCCAGACCGAACGCCTCGATCAGATGGAAGAAGTGATGGAATACATTGAGACGGCGAATCAATACGGTGTCCAACTGGATCCAGCTGTGCTGTCCGCAATGTTTGCCAATACCAATGGAAATGGGAACGGCAATTTTTCGTTCATTTCTGAGAAAGACATTAAAAGCAAGGTGTTCGAACCTCATCGCTCTGTGTTTGAAGACTATTTCAGTACCCTGGTCCAGGCGAGTAAAAGCTTGGATGCGGCCGAGGATGGAATTGCGGGTGTGATGTACAGTGAAGATGGTTCCTCGAGCCGTCTTTTTACCGCGAACGGATACGAGTATGCCGAGTTAATCGAGAAAGGACTCATGGGCGCCCTTTGTTATTATCAAGCTACAGCCTTGTACCTCTCAGATGAAAAGATGGAGGTGGACAACGAGGAAATCGTCGAAGACGAGGGAACGGCCATGGCTCATCATTGGGACGAGGCTTACGGATACCTTGGGGTGGGCAATAATTTCCCTGAGAATACCGAAGACATCCGATACTGGGGCAAGTACTGTAACCTTCGGAATGCAGTACTCGGATCCAACGAAAAACTGAGCGAGGCATTTCGCATTGGTCGATCTGGCATTATGTGGCAGCGCTACAATGAGCGCGATTCAGCCATCACTTTGGTCCGAACCGAGTGGGAGAATGTATGCGCAGCAACGGCCATTCACTACATCAATTCAGCCCTGGCCAACATGGACAGTGATTACTTGCGTAACCACGTGTTGTCGGAAGCCCATGGTTTAGTTAAAGCGCTCTTCTATAATCCCGAACGCCGCATTACCCAAAGCCAAATCGATGAAGTGATCGTATTGTTGGGAGATAATTTTTATGCGGTGAGCACTTCGGATCTTCAACAGGCCAGAGACATGCTTGCGGGGGTCTATGGCTGGGAAAACATCAAAACTACCCTTTGATGCGGCAGGGGCTGTTCATAGTAGGGTTGGTAGTCTGGGGATATTCTCTGCAATCGTGCAAGGGTGATGACCCGAAACCTCAGGAGGAGGACTTCGATCGTTCTGCCATGTTTCAAAACTTGGCTTCGAATGTCATCTTACCTGCCTATAATTCGTTCGCAGAAAAACTAACTTCTTTTCAGCTTGCCTTTGATGCGTATAAGGGCGAAGCATCGGCGTCCAATCTAGAAGTTCTCCGAAGCGCCTTTGATCAAGCCTATCTCTCTTGGCAGCAATGCGCACCCTACGAATTCGGTCCTGCAGCGAATGTTGGATTGCGACTGACGATCAACACGTTTCCAGCCGATACCGATCGTGTGCACACCTTAGTGGGTATGGAAGACTACGACCTCGCCCTCTCTACTAATAGCGCGGCCAAAGGATTGCCGGCGTTGGACTTTGTGCTCTACCAACTCAATCCTGATCGCCTTGGCGATGCCTTGGTGCAGGAGTTCATACAACGTAATTTAACGCTGATGAGCCTTGCCTTGACAAGCGTAGAGGCGGATTGGAAAGATGCTTATCAAGATGAATTTCAAACCAACCTTGGGAGCGACGTAGGCAGTTCATTGGGAAGCTTTGTGAACGCGATAAACCAGGATTTTGAAGTCTTGAAGAATGCCAATGTTGGGATTCCGCTGGGCAAGAAAACGCTCGGAGTCATTCAACCTGAAAAAGTGGAGGCCTTGTTCTCTGCCCAGTCCATTCCTCTGCTCATCCAACACCTCGAAAGCCTTAAAGCAGCGTTCAATGGAAATACAGGCTTGGGATTAGACGATCATCTGGATGCCTTGGACGCCACGTATGGAACGCAGTCGTTGAGCGATGCGATCCAAATGGGGTTTGATGTTGCAATTGCCTCAGCTGAGGCAATCGATGGTAAGCTTTTCGATGCCATTGAGCAAACACCTTCACAGGTGGAGGACCTGCACACAAAGCTGCAGAGCTTGGTAGTCTTATTGAAGACGGACATGCCCTCGCAGCTTGGCGTTCAAATCACTTATCAAGACAACGACGGTGATTAAACGATGGCTCCATAAGCAGGTCCACGCACAGGTGTCCATCGCTCCCTTGGTCACTTTTCGCTTTTTATTTGGGCTGATCATGTTCATCAGCATTACGCGCTTTTACCTCAAAGGGTGGATCGAAGCACAGTACATCAACCCAGACCTTCACTTCAAATATTTCGGGTTCTATTGGATTCCCGATTTGTCCTCGATGGGCTACTACGTGATGTTCGGTTTGATTGCGTTGAGCTCCCTCGGTATTGCGTTCGGAGCGCTCTATCGCATTTCAACAGTGGTCTTCTTTCTTGCCTTCACCTACATGGAGCTGGTGGACGCCACATACTATTTGAACCATTACTATTTTGTCAGTCTCGTAGGTCTAATCCTGATTTTTCTTCCAGCCCATCGTCAACATTCGATCGACGCCTTGTCAGGATTGACAAAAAGAGTCAGCAAGGTCTCAGCCGCAACAATCAGCTTGCTGAAGTTCCAACTGGGCTTGGTCTACTTCCTCGCTGGGGTAGCTAAATTGAATGCGGACTGGCTGCTAGAGGCGATGCCCTTGGCCATTTGGCTTCCTGCACAAGCGCACCTTCCGATCATCGGTGAGTTGATGACGTTTAAGGCGACCGCATTTGCCTTCAGTTGGGCGGGAGCTGCCTATGATTTGGCGATCCCTTTTGTGCTGTTGAGTGCCCGCTTGCGATGGGGAGGGTATGCTGCGGTGATCGCCTTTCATTTGATGACGTGGTCCTTCTTTCAGATCGGAATGTTCCCCTTCATCATGATCGGCGCTACCTTGATTTTTTTCTCTTCAGATTTTCACCTTAAGATGCAATCCCACTTCGGACTGAAGCAGGGAGCGTTCAATGCTGTTGAAAATCGTATTCCGGTATTTGCCTTGAACATCCTGACGGTGTTTTTTGCGTTTCAAGTGCTTTTTCCTTTCCGTTACCTGATGTACTCCGGAAACCCTTATTGGACAGAGCAGGGATTTCGATTTGGATGGCGGGTCATGTTGATAGAAAAGGCAGGATACGCGCAATTCAAGGTGAGCGATGAAGGGGGCAATGAACTGTGGGTAGACAATTCGGATTTTCTCACGGCGGTTCAGGAGAAAATGCTGAGCACGCAACCAGACCTCATGCTGCAATATGCAGACCACCTCAAGACGCACTACGAAGCGCAAGGCGTATCGAATGCAACTGTCAAAGCAGATGTGCATGTGACCTTTAATGGAAGGCCTAGTCAACCCTTTATCGACCCCACCGTGGATCTTGCAGAATTGGATGACAATTGGGGGGAGAAAGCTTGGATATTACCTCTAGCACTGGAGAGAGGATGAAGCATTGGATCGCACATATCGCCCTTTGTTTTCTGATAGGATCTGTCGTCGCCCAACGGTCCGTTGAAGTACAGATTCTGCCATTGGGGATTGGGAAGGCGGAAGCCTTTCTAGACAATACCGATGTATCCTTCAAGGCAGATCAACGAGGTATTGTGAGGTTGAATGGATTAGCGTCGGGGACACATGTCATCACTGTGTTTGCGGAAGGTTATGCCGCAGAATCTCGTGCGATCGAAGAAGGCACTTCAAGATTGATAGTGGAATTACACGCGATGAATATTGAATTACAGGCCCTTACAATCGTTGATGATCGTCGTTCGGCACAGGGCATGAGCAAATTGCGCTACATTGAAGTGGACGGGCTGTATGCGGGAAAGAAAAACGAGATCGTACTTCCTGATGAAATGGCCGTAAACACTGCTACAAATAATAGCCGCCAACTCTTTGCTAAGGTACCAGGCATCAACGTGCAAGAAACGGATGCAGGTGGACTTCAAATGGGCATTGGAGCTAGAGGTTTAGATCCGAAGCGCACGACCAACTTCAATACTAGACAGGACGGGTATGACATCAGCGCAGATGCGTTGGGTTACCCAGAAAGCTATTACACGCCGCCGATCGAAGCCGTAGATCGAATCGAATTGGTCCGGGGGGCTGCCTCACTCCAGTATGGGACGCAATTCGGTGGGCTGTTGAATTTTAAGATGAAGCGTGGGCCAGAGGATCGTCCTTTAGAATTGACGAGTCGCACGACGATCGGAAGCTATGACTTCGTGGGATCATTCACCAGTCTCGGTGGAACCAGTGAAGGATGGAATTACTATGGATTTTATCAGCATAAACAAGGGAAAGGCTGGCGCCCGAATTCGCATTATAACAGCAATGGGGCCTACCTGCAGGTAGGAAGAAAATTGAATGAGAAGTGGAGCATCGATGCAGCCTTCACCCACAATTTTTACACTACCAAACAGCCCGGGGGACTCACAGATCGTCAATTCGAGGAGGACCCTAGCCAGAGTCACCGACAGCGTAATTGGTTCCGTGTAGATTGGAATGTTGCCAGCATGACCATCAACGGACAACTCACGTCGAGTATGTCGATCAACAGCAAAACATTCTTACTCAAGAGCAGTCGCGCGGCACTGGGTTTCCTTGGAAACATCAACAGGATAGACACTGGCGGGAAACGAGACTTGATCTTAGGGGAGTTCAATAACATAGGCAACGAGACCCGCGTGATCCAACGTTTTGATTTGGCTGGAAATCCGGGAGCGGTGCTGGTGGGAGTACGCTTATATCATGGAGATACCCGCAACAGACAAGGAAAAGCGAGTAGCGGTAACGACGCGGACTTTCGATTCGTAGACGGTGGAAATTTGGAAGGATCAGATGTGCGTTTCCCCTCGGAGAACGGAGCGGCATTCGCTGAATTGCTTTTGCCCCTTTCCGGGTGTTGGTACCTCACTCCGGGAGTTCGAATCGAGCATATTCGAACACGTTCGAGCGGATACTATACCAAGATCGATCGACACCCACTGACCGGAGAAGTGCTATCTGAGATTAGCGTTGATACAACTACTGGCCGCAACCGCTCCATCGCATTATTTGGAATGGGTGCTACATGGAAATGCAGACCCGACATCGAATTCTACGCGAATGCAAGTCAAAACTACCGAGCGATGAATTTTTCGGACCTCTACGTCTCCAACCCGAATTTGATGATCGCCAAGGGAATGAAAGATGAGACTGGTTTTACCATTGATCTAGGGGCGAAAGGGACACTGTGGAAAGGGGTCGTTCAATTTGACGCTGGGGTCTTTGTAATGCAATACAACAATCGAATCGGCGAGACGCTCAAGCGTGTCGAGAATGCAGAAGGCGTGGTTCGGGTAGTCAATTACCGCGATAACATTGCCGATGCACGCTTCGTCGGGGTTGAAATTTTTGAAGAGAATGACCTGCTCAAAATGTTTGGAAAGGAAGGGGAATGGCGACTCGTTTGGTACAACAATGTCTCTCTTGTGGATGCGCGCTACGAGCAAGCGGAGGTAGCTGCATTTCATGACAAGCGGGTAGAGAACGTGCCTCAAGTGAACTTCAAAACAGGAATAAATGTGGGGAAGGAAGGCTTTTCTGGAGGGGTGCAGTTCAACCACGTCAGCCAACAGTTTACCGATGCTACCAATGCTGAGTTCTTTCCGGATGCCACTGTAGGAGTGATTCCAGCCTATCAAGTGATGGATGTTTCCATGAGCTACGCTTGGAAGCGCATTAAGCTGGAGGGAAGCGTCAATAACGTTGCGGATCAGCTTTATTTCACCCGAAGAGCGACAGGTTATCCAGGGCCGGGCATTATTCCTGCGGAGCGACGCATGTTCTTTATGACCTTGCAAGTACGACTCTAGTGACACCCTGAGACCGGGGGGTGCTGCAAGGAACGGCAGAACCTTTCAATACCTACTTTCGTTTTACTAGAGATGAGTGCCAACAACATAACCATCATTCCAAGCGCGAAGTGGTTGCCCCGCGGAGGCAAGCCCATGATCCTGGCAGGCCCGTGCAGCGCAGAGACCGAAGCGCAAATTATGCAGGTGGCGGAACAATTGGCTCAGGATGACCGGGTTCAGTTGATTCGCGCGGGGGTTTGGAAACCACGTACACGCCCGAATTCATTTGAAGGGATGGGTGCCGAGGCACTTCCTTGGATTGCGAAGGCAACAGAGCGCTTTGGAAAACCATTTGTGATCGAAGTAGCCAATGCAGAACATGTCCGAATGGCCCTCGATGCAGGATTGAAGCATTTGTGGGTTGGTGCCCGCACCACAGTGAACCCCTTTTCCGTTCAAGAGATTGCCGATGCATTAGAAGGGAAGGACATTCCTCTTTTCGTGAAGAATCCGATCAATCCAGATTTGCAGCTGTGGATCGGGGCTTTGGAGCGCTTTTCAAAGGCTGGCCTTCACAAATTGGTGGCGGTGCATAGAGGGTTTAACACCTATCAGGATCACGTATTCCGAAATTCACCCAACTGGGAGATCCCGATTGAACTGAAGACGAAATTACCCGAGATCGAGATTCTTGTAGACCCAAGTCACATTGCAGGCAAACGAAGTCTTTTACACGAGGTAGCGCAACGCGCGTTGAACTTGGCCTTTGATGGAATCATGATCGAGACCCATCCAGATCCAGACCACGCCATGAGTGACCCAAAGCAGCAGCTTGCACTCAAAGACTTTTCAGCCTTCATCGACACCTTGGAAACGAGGCAACTCGACTTTGAAGACGCCGTGAGCATCGATCGTTTGCAACGCTTACGCGCCCTCATCGATGAGATCGACTACAACCTGCTCGAAAACTTGAAGCGAAGAATGGAGGTCGTAGAAGAGATCGGAACCTACAAGGCAGAATCAGGAGTGGCCGTGTTCCAATTAGAGCGCTGGCTTGAAATCATGAAAGATCGGACCGATCATGGCCAGGCGGGAGACATCGACCCCGCACTCGTCCAATCCATCTGGAAGGCAATTCACAATGCTTCCATCAAACGCCAATCAGAGATCGTAAACAAACAGTTGCGCGAACGAGATATCTTCGGCATATGAGCCTGCGTCAATTCCTATCCCTTGCAGCATTACTCTTCCCAATGCTACTGCACTCTCAAGAGATCAAAAACCTCAATCCGGTCATTAAGATCGTGGCGGGGGAGCCGTTCTATGTCCATGAGGTCCGCAAAGGCCAAACCTTGGACAACATTGCTAGGGCTTATGCTTCAAACGTCGTGGCCATAGAAGAAGAGAATCCGGCACTTACAGACCCCCTCATCTTGGGCATCAACATCCGTATTCCGTACACGGACGAATCTGCTGCGCGTATGATGCAAGTGGCAGAAGAGATGGAACTTGTAGAGTCGAGTGCAGAGCGCATTGCCAGAGAGCAACGGCGACAGGAAAACGCGAAGAAGGTGGCCGCGCACTTGATCGAGTCCAAACTGGCAAAGCGGCCAGATTCCAAAGGAATCGACTCCATCCAAGTAGTGGAGCCCTTATTGGAAAGGATAGAAGAGGACAAGCCTCAAGAAGGAATTCCTGATGAAGGGGCCACATCCGAGGAGATGGCCCTGCTAAAAGAACTTACAGACTCGGTGAGCGAAAGCCTTGTGGAACTCGAAGAGGTAAAGGAGGAGATCGAGGACACCCCTTACTTGGACAGGGACGGGCTGCCAAAACGAGAACCTCTTAAACTGAAAGAACCTGCCGTAAAGGTCGAGCCGAAAGGCACCTCTCTGGTAGACTTGATCGATGAGGTGACAAAAGGATTTGAAGACGGCGACAGCCTTTCATATTTAAGGAGCCTCTTCATGCGGGAGTACTTTCTGGTGCGCGTAAATCCGGCGGGGGTGATTACGAATGTGAGAGACGAGCGGACGCTCACCAATGCAAACACCCGGGTATTGGGGTTGGAAGACCTCAAAGGGAGGTACCTATCAGAAAATGCGGAAGAATTTGCCCTGCAGATCGTTCCGGTTGGCCTGAACGTGCATTTAGACAGGCGAAAGTACCCGGTCAAAGTCAAAAATGGAAAGGTCAAGCCCCTAAGCCCTTTCATCACCGAAGATGCCTTAGATTCTGAAGGGGAACACTTCACCTTTATCAGCGGAGACGCAAAACTGGAAGGCCTCAAGGGCAAGTATGTCATTGAACTGGTAGAAGGAGATCATTACTTGAGCATCCACGATCAGTTCGAATACAACCCCTTTGGCGTCACCTTAGAAGAAGTGGCAAAAGCGAAGGTGATGACGATCGTATCGATCGAGGAAAGGTGAAACTTCATTTGAACTGCAATCTCAACTGCAACCACAACCTCAATTAACTTTCTCTATTCCCTACTCCCCACTCCCCAACCCAAGGTTTGCACTTTTCCACAAGACCCTGAAATTTGCCTCGATGAATCGAAATTGAAAGGCAAAGCAGAGTAGTATCTTTCGCCCATGCTGCAGAAACGTTGGAACATCCTTCCCCGTCCTGAAAAGGAGGAGATCGAAGACCTGAAAAGGGCCATCAATGCCAGCGATACACTGGCGGCACTGCTCATCCAACGCAACATCACCGATTTCGAAGTCGCCCGCCGATTCTTCAATCCTTCCTTAAAGCAGCTTCACGATCCCTTTCGCTTAAAAGACATGCAGGTGGCCGTTGACAGAGTGACGCGAGCCATCGAGTCCGGCGAGAATATATTGGTCTACGGAGATTATGATGTCGACGGTACCACCGCGGTATCCTTGGTGTACGATTTCCTAATGCACGAGTATGAGAATGTCAGCTACTACATTCCCGACCGATATGGGGAGGGATATGGCATCAGTTTTCAAGGCATCGATTTTGCCGAGGACAATGGGGTGACCTTGGTCATCGCATTGGACTGTGGAGTGAAGGCCATTGACCAAGTGGCATACGCAGCGGAGAAGGGGATTGATTTCATTGTTTGTGACCACCACCTACCTGGCAGCAAGTTGCCAGCGACGGTAGCTCTTCTCAATCCGCTTCAGGAGGGGTGTGATTATCCCTTCAAGGCGCTTTGCGGTTGCGCAATAGGATTCAAACTCGTTCAAGCCTTGGCCCATGCTTGGGACATGGAAAAAGAAGCCCCTTTTAAATACATGGACTTGGTTGCGATTGCAACCGCGGCGGACATCGTTCCGATGGTCGAGGAGAACCGAATTCTCACGTATTGGGGCATCAAGCAGATGGAGCGTGTGCTTCGGCCTGGGATTGCCCAAATGCTGGAAGGAGCTGGCTTGGCGGAGAATGGGAAATTGAGTAAGCCTGTGGTTACGGTCAGCGATTTGGTCTTTAAGATCGGACCGCGCATCAATGCCGCCGGAAGGATGAAGCACGGAAGCCTGGCGGTAGAGCTGCTGACGGCAACTACCCAAAAAAAAGCGGAATTGCCCGCTGAGGAGGTCAATCAAAACAACTTAGACAGGCGAGAGGTAGATAAGCAAACAATGGACGAGGCATTAGAGATGATCTACTCCGACGAAGCCTTGTCCAAGGCAAAGTCCACCGTTTTATTTGCCAAACATTGGCACAAAGGAGTAGTAGGAATAGCAGCCTCTCGGGTGCAAGATCATTTTTACCGGCCTACCATCATTTTGACCGAGTCCAATGGTAAAGCCTCAGGTTCCGCTAGATCCGTAAACGGATACGATGTGCACGCGGCTATCGAGCAGTGTGCAGACCTCTTGGAGAACTTTGGTGGGCACCCAGCAGCCGCTGGAATGACCTTGGCCTTGAAGAACATCAAGACGTTCCAGCAGCGCTTTGAGGAAGTGGTGGCGACGACGATCGAGCCGGACCAGCTGATTCCCTCCATCCAGATAGACCTGGAGGTGGACTTCCTCGACTTGACCAAGAACCTACAGAAGACAGTTGATCGCATGGCACCCTTTGGTCCTGGAAACATGGCGCCTGTATTCGTTACGCATCATGTGTTCGATACCGGTAAGAGCAAGCGGGTTGGAGATGGTTCGCATTTAAAACTGGAAGTGTTCCAAGACGGAAATCGCAGCATTAAATTCAGCGGTATTGCTTTTGGCATGGGAGATCTGATCACTGAAATCGAGACGGGAAAGGGATTCAGCGTAGCTTATACCTTGGAAGAGAATGTATACAAAGGGGTCTCTAGCCTACAACTCTTGGTGCGGGATATTCACTTTATCGATTGAGGAACCGATAGCTCAATCCGACGCGGAATTGATGGTTATGGTGGTTTACATCACCGCTAGCGAAGAAGGAGTCATCCGTAATGTCGAAGAGTCCATAGCGCAATTGTGCGTTCGCAAACCATCGTTGTGTCAACTGCAAGCGATATCCTATCAGACCTGCTACGTCGAAATTGGCAAATCCAGCGCGAGGGCCATTGTCATTGACAACGACTGTTTCGATGTTCCATGGAATTCCGAAGCCTACATCCTCATTTTTCATGCGCACCAATGGACTGAAGGCCATACCAAATGACACACTATGACGGGCTCCAAATCGATATCCAAAAAGGATGGGAATGTCGAGGTATCCAACGGCGCGAGATTGCAGCTTTTGATTAGGGGTGATGACGCTGAACTGTTGAATGACCGCTTCGCGCTGATTATAAATGACGCCAGTGGACGCGAATAAGCGATCGTTGAAATTGTAGCGTGCCTCTAAGGAAGCGTAGCTTCCGATGCCCAAAGGTTGGGAAGAAGGAGTGTAAAGAACAGGAGCTCCCAGCAAGCCAAAACCTACGGTAATTTCGAAAACAGGACTCGAGCGTTCAAGCATGTCCTTCTTCAACTTTTCGCGGGATACAATGCTCGATGCGTCTCCTGCACCGAGTCGTCCGACTTCGAAGGTTGGCATTTCACCAAGGGCGGCATTCAATTCGGATTGGGCCGGATGGAATGCACTTGTAGATGCTTTAGGTGCGCGATAGGCGTTCATTTCCATATCGGAAGCCCGTTCACCTGTTTCAAGGTCATCGAAGGCAATCGGGTCTTTAAGCAGCTGCTGAAGCTCCTCTTTCGCATCATTGTTGACGACGTCAGGTTGAAGTGCTCGTTCGTTGACGCTGACCTTGGATGGTGAGCTTACAATCATGTCACGTGCCGTAGATGCTGGTACGTCCGCCTCTATAACTGTGCTTTGGGCCGTTTCCAGCGATGCAGAAGTTGAAACTTTTGCTACAGCAGGTTGAGATGCTCGATCAACGGAAGGAGTAATGTCGGAGGGTGAAGATGTTGTTGTTTCTGTGTTGACCACCTTGTTGACCGAAGGGACCACTACATCGGTCGACGCATCTGGCAGCGCAAACCAAGTGATGCCGAGCAAGGCAATCACAGGCACAGCGATGAACAAAGCTTTCTTCAAGAACAGCATGCGGAAGTGATGGTCGAGAAGGCCACTTGCGCCGCTCCATGCGGCGTCCGAATACCCTCCAGCTTCAGCTCCGCTGAGTTTCTGATTAAACAGTGCGTCTATGTGTTCGTGCTCACTCATGTGTCTATAACGTCAAAGTCATCATTCGTTTCATGGCCTTTTTGATCATCTCCTGCAGCGATTTCCGTGCGAATGAAACGTGCCATTTACTCGTTCCATCGCTGATTTCCAGCATCGCTCCGATCTCTTTGTGCGAGTATCCATCGATGGCGTAAAGGTTGAATACCTTTTGACTCATCGCGGGCAATCGCTGGATCATTCCCCTCAATTCCTCTGCTTCTAGTTCCTGAGCGGCGTCGTTGAAATCGACTGCCCCTGTGAAGGGAACTTCATCGATGTCTGCGCCGGTCATGTGCTCCCTTCGCTTCTTATCCCTTCTAAAATCGTCTATGATCGTATTTACCATGACCCTGGCTATCCAGGATCCAAACGGGATCTCTTCCTTGTACTTATCGAGGTTGGTGATGATCTTCAGAAAGCCCTGGTTCAAGTAACCCTCGGCATCCTCCCGGTTGTTGCAATACCTCAAGCATATAGACATGAGGTACCCAAAACAAAGGCGATACAGCTCATTGTGAGCTTTGCGGTCGTTCTTACGACACCGCGCCAAGATTTCGGGGTGGACTTGCATGCTGCTAAATACGCACCTTTTGGTGTCTGCGTTGCAATTTCAGTCGTTTTATTGGAACCTACGTTCATCATTTACCTATCGAAAGCACCGAAAAAGCGCTCGTTCGACGGGGTACACGTAGGTTAAAAGGAGAGGGTTGGGTAGGCGAAGAAAAAAATTAGAACGTCAAGGAAAAATTGACCGGCTCTACGCTACGGATCTCTGGAACAAGACGCATGATGGCGTCTTCCACTCCATTCTTGAAGGTCATGTTATTCATCGAGCAAGAGCTGCATGCGCCGGTGAATTCAATGTGCAAGATGTTCTCATCGGTAATTTCTACAACACTCAAGTCGCCTCCATCTGCATTGAGGAATGGACGAATCTCGTCCAAGGCCGCTACCACTTTCTCCATCAGGTCTTTTTCCATAACTCCTGTCAAAGGTAATAACTGCTATGCAACCTCCGGGGCTTTCAATAAGTTGTCGATGAGGGCATTGAAAGCATCTGCTTGTGGCGTGTTTTCTTGCAAAACAGCCGGTCTTCCAACGTCTCCAGATTCCCGAATGCTCTGCACCAAGGGGATTTGACCCAACAGGGTAACATTCAACTCTTCAGCTAGTCTCTTTGCTCCGTCTTTTCCGAAGATGTAGTATTTGTTGTCGGGTAATTCTTCGGGTGTAAACCAGCTCATGTTCTCCACGATTCCAAGTACGGGAACATTGATCTCTGGTAGCTTGAACATCCCGACGCCTTTTCTAGCATCGGCCAAAGCCACATCTTGGGGAGTGCTCACAATCACTACGCCGTCGAGTGGAATGTCTTGCACCAAGGAAAGGTGCACGTCGCCCGTACCAGGAGGTAGGTCGATCAACATATAGTCGATATCGCCCCATTCTACATCGGAGAACATTTGCTTTAAGGCCTTGCTTGCCATGGGTCCACGCCAAACGATGGCTTGATTGGTCTCGGCAAAGAAACCGATCGATAGGATTTTCACGCCGTAACTCTCAACGGGCAGCATTTTATTGTCTGTCTCGGTTCCCATTAGAGAAGGCTTCTCATTCAGGACGTCAAACATGAGGGGCATGGAGGGGCCATAAATGTCAGCATCCACGAGGGCAACCTTGAATCCACGTTTGGCCAGGCCAGCAGCGATATTTGCACAAACCGTGCTCTTCCCAACTCCACCTTTTCCGGAAGCAACGGCAATGAATTTCTTCACGGAGGGCATAAATCGGCGTTGCTCTTGTGGTCGATCTGCGCTTTTGGGCAGGGCCTCTACCTCTACCAATACACCGACATCATCACCCAGAAAGCGACGCACCTGATGGATGCATGCCTCTTCCAAGCGCTTGCGGGAATGCATGGCTGGGCTGCTCGATTTAACTCTGAAGGAAATGGTATTCCCTTCGATTTTTATATCAGACACCAACCCAAGGCTTACGATGTCTTTTTTCAATTCTGGCTCTAAAACATGTGAGAGCGCTTCCAATACTTGTTCTTGACTTGCTGCCATGGTTTCTTATTCTGATAGGTCTTCAAAAATTGCTTTGAGTTCAGTTGCATCCTTTGGCTTCATGCGGCCAGCTAAGATCAGGCTGAGTTGTCTTCGCCGCAGGGCTCCATCGAAACGCTGTTTCTCAATGTCTGATTGAGGTGTTAGCTCAGGAACATCAATGGGGTTGCCTACCTGATCCACGGCAACGAACGTGAAAATCGCCTCGTTGCACTTGCTTTTCGAAATAGTTTTATGATCCTCGGCCCAAACCTCTATAAACACTTCCATGCTTGAGCCAAAAGCTCTAGACACTTTGGCTTCAACCGTTACGAAGTCGCCAAGTCCAACGGGTTGATTAAAAGAGATGTTATTGACAGATGCGGTTACGACCACCCTTCCGCAATGGCGATGCGCGGCAACCGCAGAGATAACATCCATCCAATACATCAGTCTGCCCCCCATGAGGTTGCCCAGTGTATTGGTGTCGTCAGGCAGAACAATGTGCGTGGACGTAGCACGTGATTCTGAAGGAGTTTTAGCTTTCATCTCTTGTCAAAATGTTTGACGCAAAGGTAGAATCTACAACGGGGTGACTTACCTTCGGCACCCATGTATTTCTACCTAAAAGCACTGCACATCATTTTCGTAGTGAGCTGGTTCGCCGGACTGTTTTATATGGTCCGACTGTTCATCTATCACACCGAAGCGGAGGCAAAAGTAGAACAGGAAAAAAGCATTCTGCAAGCCCAGTTTAAAGTAATGGAGTATCGGCTGTGGTACATCATCACATGGCCGGCGGCAATTCTGGCTACGGTATTTGGCTATTGGCTGGTTTATGAGATGAATCTGTGGACTCAACCGTGGATGATGGTGAAGATGGGATTGACCACACTTTTGTGGATCTATCATCTGATTACGCATCGAATTTTCTTGGACTACCGTCAGAATAGAGTAAATTGGACGTCACGAAAACTAAGGATGTGGAACGAAGTAGCCACCCTCTGGCTTGTTTCGATTGTCTTCGTAGTCGTTTTGAAAGGAACCATGGATTGGATTTACGGCACCATAGGATTCTTTGCCGTGGGAATGTTGTTGATGCTAGGAATACGTTTGTATCGGAGGATGAACAAATAATACACCTACACTTAGTGTAAAAACATACATTTGTAGATCAAATCCAAGTCATGGGTAGCATAGGTGAAGAGATCAAGCAAAAGGAATTCGCGAACGAGTACAGCAAGCTGCTGATCAACGTATTGTACACCGCGAGCTGGCTCAATGGTTTGCAGAGTTCTGTTTTCAAGGAGCACAAGCTTACGCCTCAACAATACAATTCACTCAGGATCTTGCGGGGTCAATACCCGGAGGCTGCCTCTGTGAATCTATTGAAAGACAGGATGATCGACAAGATGAGCAACGTCTCTAGGATCATCGATAAGCTCAAGGCCAAAGAGCTGGTTACCCGTAAACCATGTAAACACGATCGCAGGCAAGTCGATATAAAGATTACTGACAAGGGTCTGATGCTGCTTGAAGTGATCGATGAGCAAATGGTAGATTGGGAGAAAAATCTGCACACTATTTCAGTAAAGGAAGCGGCGGCTACGAACGCCCTTCTCGACAAATGGCGTTCCTAAAACGGCCACCCAACAATAATTATCGACCAATTGGTATGAGGTAGATTTTGACGACCCTCGTCAAAGTTTTCAAGATCAAATTGTGAATTAGTAAATAATTACTACATTCAGCAACCTATTGATGTCTAACCAACCTCTAACCTATAGCCTATGCGTCAGCTTAAGATAACCAAGCAGCTAACGAACCGCGACAGCAAGTCCATTGACAAATACCTGAGTGATGTCTCTAAAGAAGAGATGATCAACGCAGAGGAAGAAGTTCGACTTGCCGTTCGCATCAAACAGGGAGATGAAACCGCCCTCAATAAATTGGTAAGCGCCAACCTTCGCTTCGTGATTTCAGTCGCGAAACAGTACCAAGGCCATGGCCTGACCCTTGAAGATCTTATTGCAGAGGGAAACATTGGATTAATCATCGCAGCAAAACGGTTCGATGAGACCAAGGGATTCAAATTCATTTCCTACGCCGTTTGGTGGATCCGTCAGAGCATTATGCAAGCCATAGCGGAAAATGGCCGGGTAGTGCGCTTACCACTCAATAAGGTTAGCGCAATCCAAAAAGTAGCGCAGGCATTCTCAGCCCTAGAGCAGAAGTTTGAACGACCCCCTTCTATCGATGAAATCGGTGAACTCTTGGAGTCGAATCCAGACAGCGTCAGCGATCTTTTTGTTTATGCACAAAAGCAAGTGTCTGTGGATGCTCCGCTTATGGAAGGAGAAGACAATAGTTTGTTGC
>JABMOM010000023.1 GCA_013204105.1 Flavobacteriales bacterium | reverse complement strand
GGATCTTTCCGCGCAATGGAAGAATCGCCTGAAATTTTCGATCCCGGCCTTGTTTCGCTGTTCCGCCTGCAGAGTCACCCTCCACCAGGAATATCTCACATTTAGCCGGATCCCGTTCAGAGCAGTCCGCTAGCTTTCCTGGAAGGCCACTTCCAGTCAAGACATTCTTCCGCTGCACCATCTCCCTTGCTTTACGGGCAGCGTGGCGCGCTTGGGCCGCAAGAATTACTTTTTCAACGATAATCCTAGCTTCCTTGGGATGTTCTTCCAAATAGTTGGAAAGCATCTCACCAACTGCCTGGTCAACGGCTCCTCTCACTTCAGGGTTGCCCAATTTGGTCTTGGTCTGTCCCTCAAACTGCGGCTCCATTACCTTCACAGAGATTACCGCGGTAAGACCTTCACGAAAGTCGTCTCCTGCGATATCGAACTTCAATTTGGTCAACAGTCCAGATTCATCTGCGTAGCGCTTCAGTGTCCTGGTAAGGCCGCTCCTGAATCCTGCGAGGTGCGTACCTCCTTCTCGGGTGTTGATGTTGTTGACATAGCTGTGCAAATTCTCCGAAAACGATGTGTTGTATTGCATGGAGATCTCGACAGGAATGCCGTTTTTCTCTCCTTCCATGTACATCGTATCTTGAATCAATTTCTCGCGGCCTTCATCTATGAACTCGACAAACTCAGCCAATCCACGGTCAGAGTAATATTCCGTAGCAAGGAACTCTCCATCATCATCCGTCTCCCGTCGATCCATCAGCGTAAGTCGAATGCCTTTATTCAAATAGGCCAGCTCCCTTAAACGATGCGATAGGGTATCAAAACTGTATACTGTCTCGGTAAAGATGGTATCATCCGGTTTGAACCAGATCTGGGTTCCACTCTTGTCAGTGGTTCCAACTTCTTTCACATCATACTGCGGCTTACCAATCTTGTATTCTTGCTGGTAGATCTTACCATTTCGATAAACAGTGGCCTTCAAATCTGTGGAAAGCGCATTCACACAAGAGACACCTACACCGTGCAATCCACCCGAAACCTTGTAAGATCCCTTGTCAAATTTACCTCCTGCGTGCAGCACCGTCATCACCACTTCCAAGGCAGACTTTTTCTCCTTCAGGTGCATGTCGACCGGGATACCCCGACCGTCATCCAAAACGGTGATTGAATTGTCTTCGTTGATGGTTACGAAGATCGCGGACGCATGTCCAGCCAGCGCTTCGTCAATGGAATTGTCAACCACTTCGTAGACCAAGTGATGCAATCCACGTAGACCTGTATCACCGATGTACATCGATGGTCTCTTCCTTACAGCGTCCAGTCCCTCTAAGACCGTAATATTGGACGCCGAATACTCGCCCATGGGCTTTTCCTTTTCACTCATTGTACGGGGTTTACGTAAGGCCCAAATATAGCTCTGCCGGAAGGGGAAAACCGCGCGAAACACCAAGTTTTACTTGGGTTTTATCAACAGTCAATTAACAGTTGACTACTCCTTCCAAAACGAATAGGTAATCCCACCCATGATGTTGAAGCGTTGCACTGGGTAGTTGTTCCAACGCTGGTAACGCTGAACAACCAAATTGTGCATATTGAGGAAGCCAGAAATTTGTTCCGACAAGCGGTATTCAAGGCCCAGATTCAGGTCAAAAATCGGGTCGATCTGTGTGCTCGTCACGGTAAACAATTGACCATTGATTTCTTCAGAATCCACAGATTCTGTATCGTTCGGATCGTACGCCTTAAGTCCTTTTGCACTTTGTGGACCTAGAATGTTTATCCCCGCTTTCACAATGATCCGCTCTTGGATCTGGTAGAGTCCCATCGCGGAGACTTCAAAATTGGGTCGCTGCCACGCCTTTGCTTCTTCCACCATTGTGAACCTTCTGTAGACTCCCTTACCTACCACCTGCAAACGCTCTCCGATCCGGTAAGTCAACTCTCCACCCATCTCGAAGGTGGTGATGGTATCATACGCAACGATAAAGTAATTCACTCCAAAAGGATTCAAACCAGGATTGTATCCAGATGCATTGTAATTGATAAACAAGGGGGCATCACGGTCTTTGTATTGACCCGCGTGCAGGTTATAGGTGAAACGCTGGGAAACAGCCCCTCTGAAGCCTCCAAAGGCATGATATTCCCTATCTGTATTGCGCAACACAGTCAATCCGGTCCAGAGGAATGGGTTCTGTTCGGTCAGGTTGTTCAAATTATTTCTCTGCAAGCCGCCCGTTACACCAGCATAGGGAATGATGATCTCCTTGACCAGGTTGTACTTTGCATAGACATCCGGATAAAGTCGAACATCGCTTTGATCCGACTGCAGACTCATCTGGACTTTTAGCCCTACTTCAAGCCTGAATTTTTTCGCTTGGGTGGTGAATTTAGGCGTCAGTCCGACCAATACGTTGGATCGCTGCTCCGCAATCGTATCGTAACGATGCGAATAGAACTGCTCCACATAATCCACCGCATTCATATCGACCATGGCATCCAAGCTGCCTAAATGTCCATTCAAGTAACGGGATAAGCGGCCGTCGAAGCGCACGTTGTGTTCTTGATTCGCAGCGTTGCGATCGAAGAAGTAATCGTAGTGTACATCAGCGCTGTGGTTGAGCTTGGATGAATCCGTGTAGAAGCTTTTCAAGCCTACGTTGGCAAAGATTTCGGTGTAGACTTGTCGGAATACATCCTCATTGCCCTGGTACTCTATGAAGTAAGGGGCGATGATGGTATCGTTGTAGGTGTAACCATAGTGCTGCACCCGCTCACGATCGTAACCGGCTGCGCCTGTGACTTGGTGCTTTTTTAGAAACCGTTTACCTGAGAGCGCCGTATTCCATCGATTGTAAGGGGCAGGCGGCAAATTCGTCAAGACGCCCTGTGTTCCTCTACCATGTACCTCAATGCCAAGTGCGCCATCGCGAGAGCGCAGGGCGTTTACGTAACCATCAAAGAGGTAATTGATGCCATTTCCAAGACCGCCTTTCACAAAGCTGCGGTAAAGCGGGTCTAGTGGCTCACCTTTCATCTTGGCAGCTTTGATGCTGTCCGGAGTGTAGGTCGTCTCGAGTTGCTGTGTTTCAAACGCAAACTGCGCTTCTGGCTTTTGCAGAACCGTATCAATGGTCGAAGGTGACTCGGCCAATTTCTTCGCATCACTCACGGTTGGGCGGTATTCGAACACCGTGGTCTGCGTAGTCTTGATGGTATCCTCACGTCCTGATCGACTCACTTGAGCTTGGGTGGCCCAACAGAAGAGCATCGCGCCCAGCAGTATGATTATGCTCTTATTCTTCATCGAGCTCGTTGTTTGGTGCATCATTTTCTTCTTCTGTTTCTTCGGGCTGATCCGTTCCTCGTTCCCCTTGGAAGTTGATCTCAAGCTCCGGTGCTTCTTCCTCGTCAGAAGCAGATTCCAATTCTTCAATGGTAGCGAGCTTCTCACGCGCCATTTGCTTCACTTCGTCCTCTTTTTTGTAATTATCCATTACGCTGTTCAGGGTCGCCTTGGCCTGGAAGAGATCCCCTCGGGTCATGTAGACATCTGTGAGCAACAAGAGGCTCTTGCCTAACCAAAACGATTGCGTTTGATAGCGCTCGACAAGTGAGAACACCAGTGCTTCGGTCGAATCCAGCGAATCCTGATTGAATTGAATCCTCGCTTGGAGGTACATGGCTTCGGCGGCCTGAGAAGGGGCGCCGTTTGCCACAACCTTGACCAAATAGGTGCCTGCTTCCTTCGGACTCTCCAGCTTCAAGTTGGATTTGGCGATGATCAGGTTCGCCTCGTTTTTCACATTCTCGTCGATCTTTTCATCTTCCAAGGCGATGAAGGCATTTGCGATGGCTCCCTGATAGTTGTTCAATTGGTAGTTGCAACGCATTTGACCAATCTCAGATTCCTGAAGGTTGTCCTTATATTCCCCCAGCAGGCTCAGTCGCCGGTAATAGGCAAGTGCGTCTGGATAATTATCGTCTGCAAAATTGATGCGGGCGGCTTTCACCAATGCCGATTCAGAGAACCTGTTCTTCGGTTGATTGGCAACAAACTCATAGTCCCCCAAGGCCTCTTTCTTTTGCCCCATCTTATACATACACTCCGCTCGGTAGAACTTTGCATTCAAAGAGAATATTCCCTTCTCAAAACGACTGAGGTACTTATTGAACGCTACCACAGCCTCTTTGCATTGGCCATTGAAATATTGGTTCTCGGCAGCTTCGTAATTAATGCTGTCCAATGCCATGTCAGAAATATTGACGTATTCGAGTGAACCAATCAGCTTCTCATACTCATCTACTTTTCCGCGATCGGAATAAATGCTCTGCAAGCCGATGAGCGCTTCACGCGTATCCTCATAGGTGGGATAATCTGCGATGATGCGCATGAATATCTTCAGTGCTTCGTCGTCCTTCTCTCCATTGTAGTAGGTCTGACCAATGCTCACCAAAGCCTTTCGCACATAGCTACTTCCAGGGAAATCATCGACGACCTTTTGGAGGCTTGCCAATGCTTCATCCTGTTTACCCAAGCGAATGTTTGCCCGACCGGTTTCATAGTGGGCGGCATCCAAGTAACGTGAATCTGGGTAGGCATCGGTTAGTTTCTTCAGGGATGCAATCTTGGCCTTGAGATCGTTGAGCAGACCATGGGTCATGGCGGTTTGATACAAAGCATAGTCCGGGTCGGAACCTCCCAGCTTCACTGCCATGGCATAATAGTCCATTGCGGCTGGGTATTGCGTCAACATGAAGTAGCAGTCACCTATCCGCAGGTTGGCATCCGTCAGCTTGACTTTGTCTTTTTCCTTGCTGTAGGACGTAAAGCGACGGAACCAAGAAGGAGCCTCGATGAACTTATCTTGTTGAAAATAGGCGTAGCCAATGTTGTAATTGGCCAAATTGAAATACGGCGTTAGGGCCGCTCCGGGGGTGTAAATAAATGCTTCATAATGCTTTACGGCCTCCTTGTAATCGCCCTTGTAGTAGAAAGCTTCGGCCTTCCAGTAGTTGGCCTTTGCGGTAATGGTTTTGTTCTGTGGATACTTCAGCGATCGATCGAGGAAATTCACCGCGTCAGCCAACATTCGGTCTTGGTACAGGGAGACGCCTTTGTTGAAGGCGATGCGCTGATACGCTTCTTTCAGACGAATATCAGGATCCTCATACTCTTCGATGCTCGAAAGTGCCGCGTCGTAGTTATTTGAAGTCAAGTAAATATTCACCAAGTAATCAAATGCGTCCTTGGTCCGTTCGCTTTCAGGATAGTTATCAATGTACTCCTTAAAGGCAGCGATAGCACCATCATAGGGGTCGTAGCTCAGTTCATAGCACAGTTGTGCATACTTATAAAGGGCATCCTCTTTTAGTACAGGTAGAAAGTCAAGACGAGAAGCAGAACGGTAGGCATTACGAGCGTAGGACTTCTTCCCTGCCTTCAGGTAAGTTTCTCCTAAATGGTACGCAGCGTTCTGTCCAATGGCATCATCGCTGTAAGAGATCTTGGAGAATTGCTCGGCTGCTTTGTCGAATTGATTGCTTCGGTAATAAGCGTAACCCAGCACATAATAATCCTGGCTTTGTTTCGGCAGGCGACTTGCCATGAACTCTTCAAGAAATGGGGAAGCTTCTGCGTACTCGCCTTTGTTGTACAATGCCTCACCCACCAGCCGAGAAATCTCTGCCTTGCGCTTCACTCCTTCTTTCCCTAGGAACGGTGTTCCATAGGCTACCAAGTTGTCGTACTCTTTTTGAAAATGATAAACCTGAACGATGTAATAAGGAACTACCTCGCCAAACTGTGGATGTCCTTCTAAACTTTTGAAGGACTTCAACGCAGTGGCATAATTGCCCTGTTCATAGTTAATGTGTGCAAAATAATAGACACCAGGTGCGTAGTAAACCGACAACTGATCTTTCATTTGAAAGAACTGATCAGCGGCCTCGTCGTATCGCTCCTCTTGAAAATAGCTGTAGCCTTTCTTGAATAAATATTCACTTCGATCGGGCTCTACTAAGTCGCTGGCTTGGATTTCATCGAAATACGCAATGGCGTCTTCCCAATCCTTTTTTCGGTAGTTGTAACTTCCAAGCATGAACCACGCCTCCAGCACTCTAGGGCTGGTGCTGTAATCTCGAACAAACTCCTTCAACAGGAATTCTGCATCCTTGTGAAAAAGCTCCAAGGCACACGCTGCCACATAGAAGTGGGCATTGGCACTTACTTCAGAATGTTCATTCTTAACCGTTGAAATGGCAGCTTCGAACTGCGCCTTAGCGGGTCCGAATTGCTGTTTATGAAATAACTCCAACCCCCTATTATAGGTGAGGAAATCGTTGTCGTAGGCCATGGTCATCTGTCCCACTGTGGCGGCGGGGAGAACAATCAGGGCGATTAAGAGGCATTTGACGTATCGCACGTATTCAAGCAGTTTTTAGGAATATGCTAATGTACCCTTAGCCTTGGGGCGACTCGGGACAGGGGGATTGTAATTATCAACCCGTCAGTGTTGATGTACCAGATAACGATAAAGGCAAGCATTCTTAGGGAGAAAAGTCCTGGGAATGGACCTGAATCGTGGAGCGTAAACTTCCTTGATTTGATTGAAAACGCCGTGATCACTGCCCCTTCCGGCGATGCGACAGTTGCTCAAGGTAATGGACTCCCCGTTCCAGCAATTCAAAATACAGAGCAACGTAGAAGAGTATGGTCATGGCCAGAATGACCATCACGTTGACCCAATAGGTATCGTAGTAGTTTCCGAAAAGGAATTTACGCGGGGCGTAGAAATGAGCGCGCAGGAACTGACCTTCCGGTGGATCCATATATACTGCGTTTTGTCCCGAATGCAAGGCAGCCTTTTCTTCATAGATGCGATCGGCAATCTCATCTTTATTCAACACCAAATCAGCCAAGCGACCGTTGAAATACAAGCTTTTTTGTTCGGACCAATAAGCGTCGGGATCCACGCCGTTGGCCACCTTTTCAAAAGCTTGATCCAGCTTTTCTTCTTCTTTTTGGTATTGCTTGGAGAAGGCAGAGCGCAAGGCGTCCAATCGCTGGTTTGCCGTGCCATCTTCGAGCAAGTTCTTGGTAATTCCTTCTTCACCTACCCGCCCAAATTCTGAAACCATCAAAGAAAAAGCAGCTTCATCGCCGGCCTTAGCCTCTTCGATCAATGTTTTCATTTCATTGAACCAAAAGACGCGCCTATAATTCATCTCTTCCTTGGCCTTTTCGATCTCATAGAAGTTCTTTTCATAGCCGTTTTCTTTGAACAATTCGACCATCAACCCCTCCAATGCCCATCGGGTTCCCATTACCTCACCGGGAACGGGCACGACGCTGCGTGCTGCCATAATGGGGTTCAATTCATCAAACTTGACGAGAATGCCACTCAACAAAAGCTGCGGAATGATGAGAAATGGAATCAGAATATAGATGGTCACTGCACTCTTGAAAGCCGAGGAGATGTTCAGTCCAAGGGCATTGGCGTACAATGACATGGCGAAAAGCATCAACCAATACTCGAAATAGAGTTCTGAAAATCCCATGATCCAATTGCCCAGACCTACAAAAAGGAAAGACTGTATCGCAGAAATCAAAAGCATGATGACAATCTTACTCCAGAGGTATGCCCCTTTGCTGAGGTTGAGGAATCGCTCGCGTTTCAGGATCTTTCTGTCCTTAAAAATTTCTTCCGCACTGATCATCAAGCCTAAGAATAAGGCCACGATAACGCTCATGAAGACATAGGCTACTAAATTCCGATTATCCTGAAACGTGTATTCCATCCCGGGTCGCTCATAACGCGTCAGGAAGGTTAGGATAAACGCCAATACCGGAGCCTCGAGCAATGTGATGAGCAGGTATTGCTTGTTGTTCAGCTTGGATAGGATATCTCGCTTAACGAAGACACTAAATTGTGCCAGCAGACCTGGCTTTCTATATTCGTTTTCATAACGATCAGCCGAATGCTGTTCCGAAGGAATAGGCGTGGCTTGATGTTCTAGGTAATAATCGTTCCACTCCTTGGCGGTGAATCTCCGCTCACCCGTAGGGAGCCCCCGCTCATCCAAAAGGCGCGCTTCGACGATGGAAAATATCTGTTCGGGGTTCACATTGCCGCAGCAATTGCACTCACCAATGTCTGGATTGATCTGGTGCGTCGCGTGCTTAAAATGGATGATGGCATCCACTGGATTACCTAGATAGACGGGATACCCTCCCTGATCCAACAACAGTAGACGATCAAATACTTTAAAAATTTGTGAGGATGGCTGATGAATGACCACAAACACCAGCTTACCTTTCAAAGCCAATGACTTCAAGAGATCGATGATGACCTCACTGTCCCTGGAGGAAAGTCCAGAAGTTGGCTCGTCGAGAAAGAGCACTCCAGGCTCGCGGATCAATTCTAATGCAATGTTGAGTCGTTTGCGTTGTCCTCCACTGATGATTTTGTCAAGCGGACTGCCCACCCTGAGGTCTTTGGCTTCAATCAGTCCCAAATCGCTCAGCACGGTGTCCACTCGTTCCCGAATCTCCTCATCGTTGAGTTCTGCCAAGCAAAGTTGCGCGTTGAAATATAAATTTTGAAAGACAGTAAGATCTTCCATCAATAGATCACTCTGAGAAACGAATCCAACGACACCCTCTAGATCGGATGCCTGCTTGTGAAGATCCAATCCGTTGATCTTAACACTTCCTGCAGAAGGAGGAGCGCTTCCATTCAGCACATTGAGCAAGGTGGATTTACCCGCGCCTGACCCACCCATGATTCCTACCAGTGACCCTGACTTCTCTACGAAACTCAAAGGGTGGAGCCCCTGCTTCCCACTTGAAAAATGATAGGTAATATCATCTACGCGATAGGTGATGGATTCCTTCAACTCCTTGTCCAAAAAGCGATCGACAACATCGCTGAAGTAAATAGGGTTGATCAGCGCACCCCTCACTGCAGCCCCGGGCGAAAAGATGTAGACCTCGTCACTTTTGATCGGGATCCCACTGAGTTCGAGGTCTTCATTTCCGATGTAGCGTAAAAAATAGAAATCCGCACTCTGGACAAAGGCAAAATATAGCTTTCCCTTGAGCTCTTTTCTCAATAATGTCTTTACGCCCTCTGGAAGTGTTTTCTGTTCACTACCAGTGATCAAGGCGCCCAGTCCTCGAAATCGATCGATGTCGGTGATAAGATGGAGTAACAATTGGAATTCCCCGTCTTCAATCCGCAAAGCGCGCTGGATTACCTGGAGAAAAGCGGATTCTTCTGTAGCTGGGTTTGGATCTATGAAAAGGTATTGGATGAGGCGGACAAGGACTACCGTCTTTTGCTTTTGCGTGATCGCTCGATTGAGTTCGGCGCAAATCTCAGCCGCGCGGGTCTGCCGGTCCTGCAGCGCACTATCGGCGCTGTGATATCCCTCTGCGAAGGTGTCATACAGCGTAAGGAATTCTTTCGCCTTCTCCAGGCTAAGGGTCTGCCTTAGAAACTCTTCCTCCATCTTGCGACGTGCCAACGCTTTTTCCGGATGGGCTTCACCAATGATGGCAAAAAGCTCCATCAGCAGTCGCAAGATATTTTCTCTCATAAGAGGATGTGGGTTAGTACTGCTAAAGAAGGGAAAAAACAACGAACTACCGATGAGCAATCTCAGCTAGCTTTCAAAAAACGAAGCTTCTACTTGGATTGCCGTGCCCAGAAAATGAAATCACACGGTGGCGGTTGTATTCCAGCATCGCTCCAAAGAGTTGCGATCTGCCCACGGTGGTGGGCGGAATGAATCACAAGATGGGTCAATACCTCATCGAGCGTATTGCTAAAGGGTTGTCCCTCTGAATTGACATAGGAATGGGCTTTCTTCAAGTTTCCAGTTTCGAGCAACTGAAAGATGGAGTCGTGATATTTACGGTTCAAGGCATGGAGGGTCGAAGCCTCATGCACTTCCCACTTTTCGCATTGCGCCTCTCGGTGCTGCACCCTGCTTACCCAAATTTCCAAGGCATTGAACATATGACTCAGTAAAGTCCTCACTTTTTCCGGAGAATCTGGTTGATCGCTGAGTACATCGATGTAACGACCGAGGATCTCTTCGTTGTACTGAAATTGGCGTAGGTAGTTCATGGTGGTACACAAAGTTATTCGTTCTGCGATACTGGAGAACGCTGAACATGAACGAATAACAGCCTATCGCAACGCCTTGAAATATAACTTCAGGATATCTGGGCTATCGATGCGAGGAGTAAACACTTCCAGGACGGCCGCACCGTTTCGATCGGCGGCAAATAATTCTGCTATTGCAATATCCAATTCTGAAAGCTTGGATGCCGACAAGTAATCGACACCGTGATATGCGACGAGTTTTGCTATGGATGTCTCGTCCTTCTTCTCGATGAACGCTTCGCTTGCCTCGTGTCGACTTGGGCCGTCAATGATCCTGAAGATGCTACCACCGCCATTGTTGATGACGATGATCCGGAGATTATCGATTCCTTCCTTCACCGAAAGGGCATTTGAATCATAACGAAAAGCTTGGTCTCCACTGATGAGCACGGTAAGCGCATCGGTCGACTGGGCGGCTCCAACCGCCGTCGAAGTGCAGCCCTCAATACCACTTACACCTCGATTGCCGAAGTAGCGTATACCTCTGATTTGATTGAACAATTGAACGTATCGAACCACGCTCGAGTTACCCATCTGAAGCGCGCTTCCTTCGGGTATAGCATCCAACAGATGCTCAAAAACCTTCAGGTCGCTGTATGCGCATGTTTCTAAAAAGGCAGCGTGTTTTTGCTCTACTTCAAAAAACCGCGCTTTCCAACGCGTTCCAAATCCTTCTCCAGAAACCGACAACATTGGCTCGCACTGTCCGAGCACGGTTCGCGGCGCAGCGTCGATCAGCCGCGTCAGCGACTGAAAGGTATCCATGACCTCTCCTCCGAAATGCCAATGATGGGTCAGCTTATCCTTATGCCGTCTGAAGAGGGCTTTTAATTTTTTACTGATCACATTTCCTCCAATCGTGATTAGAAGATCGGGGATGTACTCGCCTTCCTTCTCCGATCCGATGAAGCACTCAATGGTGCGGTCAATGCAGCTGATGTAACCCAGGTGATAGAGATTCGCATTGGTCTCTGAAATGATAGCGACGCGGGTGTCGTCATGGAAGCGCGTCAGGACTTCTTGCAATCCTTCAGCCTCCGCACCATCCGTTGCAAGGATTGCGATGCGTTTTGCACCTTCCCACTCTGCAGTCATCCTTCCGAGCTCTTCATCATGAACGCTCCGCTTGACGTTTGCAAACGTAAAAGACGAAACACTCTCCATGCTGGCCGGTGCCATTCCGTAAAGTGGCTCTGAAAGAGGAACGTTGATCTGAACGGGGCGGCGTGTTTTCAATGCCGTCTCCAAGGCTTCATTCACAAGTCGATGATTGTACCATTGATCCGTTTCACTTTGTTCTTCTACCAAGTCAAAAGCCGAAACAACCACCTTATCCAAAAGTCCGACCTGACGAATGCTCTGTCCTTCTCCTTGATCGATCCAAGCAGCGGGTCGGTCAGCGGTGATCGCAATGAGTGGAATTCTCTGGTAATACGCTTCCACCAATGCTGGAGCATAGTTCAAAACTGCCGATCCGCTTGTGCAACTGAGTACCGCAGGTCTGCCTTTTTGCTGGGCGATTCCCAGCGCTACAAAGCCCGCGGTTCGTTCGTCCAAGATGCTTTGACAGTGAAAACTATCTATAGCATTAAAGCTGAGGATAAAAGGCGCATTCCTGCTGCCCGGAGACAAAACGATGTCGCTGATTCCGCGCTGATGTAACTGTCTGACTAACGTCCTGACAGCACCGATATCTGAGATCTCATTCATAGTGCAAGGCGCTCAATACGGAATCCTTCTTCTTTTCTGTTTCTTCCCATTCTACTTCCGGGTCTGATAAGGCATTGATGCCACCGCCAACGTAAACCAAAGCGCGGTCGCGAAATAACTGCAAACATCGAAGGTTAACAAACAAATGGGCGCTTTCGTTCGAAGTCAATGTCCCTAAATAACCCGTGTAAAGCGACCGATCATAGCCTTCGACCTCCTGAATGAAATTCTGAGCACGTTCCAAAGGGAATCCACATACCGCTGGCGTAGGATGCAATCGCTCCGCAAATTCGAGTGCTTCCCGTTCGTCTTCCCACCTAAAATCAGTTCTCAAATGACGCAATGGGCCAAAAGGATGCTCATACATGTCGCTCACTTCTACTACGGTGTCTTCCAGCATGGCTAGGATGTAACGGGCAACGGTCAGTTGTTCATCGAATTCCTTTTGCTCGAAAAGGGCTTCTCCCCATTTCGTTCCCGCCAATGCCATCGTAGTATACATCCCTTCCTCCTTGACGAGGAGGACCTCCGGGCTTGCGCCCATCCAAATGCCTTGAGTAGTGCTATGAAGGAGGTATATAAAGGCCTGAGGATAGCGAGCCCTTAAGGAGATCAAGCTATTGCCGATATGAAGCGTCTTCATGGGCACTTCCACCGGTCTGCTTAATACAATTTTCCCATTCGTGGCGCGGCATTGCTCGATCGCTTTGGCCACTTTCAGTACATAGCCCTCCCGATCCACTGACCGATCACTACCAGTAAAATCAGGCAACGCTACCTCCAAATTGCTGACATCAATAACTTCTTCAGATGCTACAGAAAAGAAAAGGGGTGCTTCATCCTTCGCATAGGATCGAATGACGAATGACTGAGCGTCCGTTTTATGGTAAGCATCTACAGAATTCGCGATCGCTTTCAGGAACACATTCGATCCCGGTAAGGAATAGACAACGGAATTGGTCGGGAGCAAATGGCCCATATCAGCGTATGATCAATGGTTGATGGTGGCGTTCTGATCGCAAGTAATACATCCCTTTTGGAAGCGAAGAAAGATCCCTCCGCTCAATGTCTTTTCTAGGCACCCATTGTCCTACCACCTCACCCATGGCATTGAAGATTTCAATTGTCCTTGGCATACCATCTCCGAATTCGAGGTGAACCATTCCGTCGGATGGATTGGGGTAGATTTTCCATTCGCTCGGCCTTGATTCAGCCACTGCTGTGACGCCATTGCTGTAAAACATCGCCCGGCGATTGGTCTTCAACACAAGTTGCATGAATTCCACCTGTCGCTTAGTAAAAAGCAGGGCGCAAACATCGTTGCTGTAATCCATGAAGTTCATAAACATATCTCCATTCGGCCCATTGTTGCACGAAATAGATGGAAAGTTGTTGCAACCATAGTTCTCTGCCTTTTGCTTCGGGGTATCATCGATGTAGTCCGTTGAACTGCACTTCTCATTGTCTGAACCCCAGATGTGACGCAAGCCAAAGTAATGCCCCGCTTCGTGCACCATGGTTCGCCCCATGTTGTAAGGAGCTTTCGCTGTACCCATGGTTCCAAAAGCCCGTGGACTGATCACAATGCCATCGCGCTCGCTCATCTTTGCGCCGGGCAGAATTGCAAAACCCAGTGAATTGCCCTTGAGTTCGCATACCCAGATATTCATATAAAAGGGCTGCGTCCATGGTTCTACACCACTGCGGTGCGCCAAATAATACAGTTCCTCCGTACCAATGTTCTCCACGTCGGTTTGAGTGCGCGTCACGCCATTGGTGAAGTTGCCATCCGGATCTCGATCTGCAAGCTTGAATTTGAATTTTGCCGCCACACCCAAATCTCGCCACACTTCTGGGATAAGATCTTTGTCTGACTGTTGCCAATTGAAATCACGATTGAGCACTTCGATTTGGGATAAGATCTGGTCGTAGGAAATGTTATTCTCTTCCAACCGGTACAGCACATGCACTACCACAGGAATGGTCACTTCCTTAAATCCATCGCGTGAAGCATCTTCGAGTAGACCTTGTTCAAAGTCTTCAGAAAGCACCTGCAATTCTTCCAAGCCGGCAGCGAATGAAACATCCCTTTCCGATTCAAGGAATGTCTGCTCGGTTGTCAAGCAGCTTCCTTGGGCTAGAATGGATGAAACCAAGAGCGTTAAAAAGTACGTGAATAGCAGTTTTTTCATTCGAAAAGTGAAGGTAGCCAAATCCAAGGATTCGAGGACTTACGGGCCCGATGATGTCCTCGATGGGCATAAAGTTTACCAAGTCTCGATTGTTGACGCTTCTCCATGCAAAGTAGATACACATTGCACGTGAAACTTAGCTTTGCAATCATGTCAAAGCGCATCCTTCTCGTTGAAGATGAAGAACGACTACTCGAGGTCGTCAAGCTCAACCTTGAGTTGGAGGGCTACGACGTAACCGTCGCTCGTGACGGCCGCGAAGCCTTGGTGCGCTTTCACCAAGGTCCCTTTGACCTGATTCTCTTGGATGTGATGCTTCCACACATGGATGGATTCTCCGTATGCCGTGCGATACGCCTAGAGAACCGTAAAGTTTCCATCCTTTTTCTCACCGCTAAAAACTCTGCCCAAGACCGCGTCATGGGACTGAAGATTGGAGGAGACGACTACCTCGTCAAACCCTTCGATTTGGAAGAATTGCTCTTGCGGGTGCAGCGTTTGCTCGAACGTTCCACTGAAGCGAAAGTGGGAATATCCGAATTGAGCTTCGGAGGGAGTACCGTATTCTTCGATAAACACATGGCGCAAGATTTTAGGGGCAACATGATTGACATCGGCAAGAAAGAAATGATGTTGCTGCGGCTTTTAGCCGGACGCGACGGCGAAACCGTAAGTCGGGATGAAATGCTTGATCTGATCTGGGGCGTAGATGTATATCCCAGCAGTCGAACCATCGACAATTTCATCCTGCATTTTCGAAAAACCTTCGAGCGCAACCCGAAACAACCGAAGCACTTCCACAGCATTCGCGGCGTGGGTTACCGTTTCGTCAGCAATCCGGTGGGCGAGTCTTGATCTACCACCAACTCTTTATACATTCCCTGCGTCTTGTAGGCAGAAAAACGCAATACTATGTTGCAACGAAGTGAAGACGAAGTAAGCTTACAATTAAAACAGACCGAGCGCTACCTCTTGTATCGCGTGTCTGGTTCTGGCGTGCGCCCCCTCCGGTTTGACTTGATCAACCTGGATGGCAAAAAGGTGCGCAGCATTGATCTACTGTACGGCACAGAATTCGTCATTCCGATCAAAGGATTGCCTAGCGATGAATATCTCTACGCCCTCAATTCGGTGAAAGGACTCCTCCAGACTGGAGTGATTTACATCTAAACTCCTCAAAAAGCCGTGTATTCAGAATCCACCTTGTGCTGAAATGCTTGGGTGGGATCGAGCATGTCGCGCACAACCGTGCGGATGACGCTTGCCATGGTGTCCATCACTCCTTCGTCTGACTTTCCTGGGACGAATAAGGGCATATAGCCATCGGTAAAGTTGCGCATGGAAAACACATAAGATCCAACCCGAGCATCTTCCAGCCGATGATTGGTACAATAGATGAACTTATAGATGGCCAACTGCATCGCCTTACTCATCTTCCTGTCGTTGGGCAATTGCAACGGATCGTACCTCAGGTCTCTACTTTCCGTCTTGCCCGTCTTGTAGTCTATGATCCGCACCTCCCCGTTCCTTTCATCTATGCGGTCTGCAAATCCTTTCAGTTTAATGCCTTGACCATCCACTTCTAGCTCTGTGGCCAAATGCTCCTCCAGATGCAAGAGCTTCACCGGCCCGTGCGCCTGCATGTCTGCAATATCGAATCGAATGAAGGCTCGAACATATTCCTTGGCCATTTCCAGCTTGAGAAGGTTCCGTCCAGAGCGAATGTCTTCTTCTTGAAATTTTGTCAAAAATTCATTCTCGACCGCTTGGTCTGATCCCACCAAAAATTTCTTGAGTTCATCCACGTCAATCTGCTTGCCAACGAAAGCTTCATAGGCTTGTTCGAGTACATTGTGAACGCGCGTACCAAAGGTGCTAAGCTCTATATCTTCTTCCACTTCCTGTTGATCTTTGATGCCCAGCACATAGGAGAAATAGAATTCAAGCGGGCTGTTCACAAAGGTGTTGATCGCGGAGGGGGAAAGTCCTCTAATCAAGGCCGCTAAAGTGTCATCTATGACTTCCTCGGTCTTCTCTATGCGTGTAGGCTTCAGGTCCGTAGCATCGACTTTAAATTCCAGTCCTACTTCCTTCCACGTGACATTGGTGTTCGCACTGAGCAATTCTTCATGCAACTGAAGGATGTATCGCGACGGCTCCCCGCTCGACATTTCATCGCCGACAGAGTCATAGATCAGGTCCACGCTTTTCGCTCGGGTAATGAGTCGGTAGAAATGGTAAGCTACGAGTGCTTCTGTTTCCTTCCGCGAGGGCAAGTTGAAATGCAATCGGTGGATAAACGGAATGTGGGTAGTGTCTCGCGCTGGTCCCGGAAGGCTATCCTCAGAAGCACCCAACACAATGACATGTTCGAAATCAATCATCCGAGTCTCGAGCATACCCATGACCTGAAGGGCATCATTGTTTGGCTCTTCGATGTACAATTTGGCATATCCCACTTGACGGTGCACGAAGCGCTTGAGGGAACGCACATCCGTGTCTGGTAAGAGTTCATTGAACTGAGAGAGCAGCAATTTCAACTTGTCTACATAGGTCTTGATGGCACGTTGCTCGACCTTGGCGATGGCTAATTTTCCTGCGTTAGTCCCCCACTCCGTCAGCACGGTACTGATCTTCTGAAAGATCTGCCCTGCGTCATTGTCCCATTGAAAGAACAATTCAAAAGCCTGTTGACCGAAAATATCGCCTTGCATTTGGGCTTTCAACTTGGACGAAGGCACAAAACGCGCATTGTCCTGGATCAATTCCTGACGCATGCCCTCCCAATCAATGGAGCCAGACAACCATGTTTTAACAACACTGTAACTGAGAAATTCTTCCAAATATTTGTGGTAAAAGAAGCGCTCTCCACCCTTTGCATTTGCATTGGCGTGCAGGTTCATCCAGCTCATGACAAAGCGATGGATCATGGTGTTACGCATCGGAAAACCACTGGTGATGTTGATACGGTCTTTATCGTCTTCAAACAACTTGATGAAGGGCGTCACAAATTTGCTGTCTGGCACAACCACCACGGTTTTAGACCAATTGTCTCGTCCGATTTGTTCCAACAATGCTTTCGCCCTGCTCACCTGCACAATGGTCCCGGGCAGTGGATGGATAGCAATGCTTTTGGCAGCATGGCCCAACAGGTCAATTTCCCAAGAGACGTCGGTTGTCAATGGATATTCACGAAACAACCTTCCCGCTTCGTGGTGGGGTGAACGACTGTAGTACTTATCGATGTCCGCGTAGATATCCAGTTTGACCTTGGCATTTTCCAAGTGCTCCAATAAGGTGCGTTCGCTCGGATTGCCTGGTACGATGCCCACCCAATGGACGTGTTTACCGGTGAAGGGCTCCAGCAATGCTCCCTGTTTGTCACCCACCATTTCGGCCACTTCCCGATAGATTAGGCCTCGGTAGCCCAATTTTAAGCGATCCAATTCTTCGCGGAGGGTGTGGTAATATCCTGGCAGTCGCTCCCAAAAACTTAAGAAGCCATGCTCGATGGGTCCGGCTTCTTCTGCTGTGAAATACGCACCCGTCTGATGAAATTCGTGGATGTGTTGGTAGAGCGCATCTATGTCACCGAGGTGGAGGTCTACATCGTTGACGTCACCGAGGAAGGTCACTGCCCAGGAAGAAAAGACATCGAAGGACTGAGGCTGTTTCTCTTGCTTGCAGTATGCACCGTAGAAGGATACCTGTAGTTCTTCTGGTTCGATCAATTGCAATCCACTGATGCGTTGCATGAGGTCGTCGATGGTAGTCGTCTCGACCTCCGCTTGATCCGCGAGCAGGTCTTTCAGCACAAAAAGAGAACGTCGATTAGGGAGCACAATGAGATGCGGCCCTGACTGTTCCTTTATGGAATCGGCCAATCTGTGTAAGAAGGGTGTGCTACTGTCGTTTGAAGCCATTGCGAATGAAAGCGAGGTATTCCTTGAATCCCGTTTTGGTCAAAAAGGTATTGCGCAAGATAGCCACGATGCTCAACTCTTCTCGCTCTTCGCGGCTAGCTTCTTTAGGTTGTTCCCTTTGCTGCTCACGTTCTATGCTCTCGTTGCGCTGCTCTGTGTGGATCTTATTGAGGAGCTTATCTACATCGGCCAATTGATCCGCCCGCTCGTAGTTCTTTTTGGCCTTCTCTTTATAGCCCAATTTTTCTTGCAGCAAGCCAAGGTTATTGTGGGCGATGCTGTCTTCTGGATCCAGGTGGATGGCCTTTTGATAGTCGATGATCGCTCCTTCCGTATCGCCCATGGCATCCCTGATGTAGGCACGACTGGAATACCGGTAAGGGTTCTCAGGTTCGAGTTCAGCAGCATGATCCATATCCGCCAGGCTATTGTCGAGTTGCTTGAGGAAGTAGTAGACCACAGCTCTCTCGCTGTAGACATTTGGATTCTCTTCTGCCTCAAGCGACAGGTTGTAATCGCTCAAAGCTCCCGCATAGTCTTGGACTTCGAATTTCTTTCGACCTGAAATATAATGTGGATTAGAGGAAATCATAAGAACGAAAATAGTGTGTTAGAAGAAGAAGCGTCCGCAGTTCGAACCGGAGATTTCACACCTTGAGATGCTTATCTACTTAACCACAAATTATACGCAATGTTCTTGGCGCAACGCGGCGCAATGCGTTGTGTACTTTCGCGGAATGCGCTTTCCGTTGTACCGTAAATACCCCAATGATTTGAGCTTCTTCAAGATCCTGGACGACAGCCATTTTATCGAAGTGAAGCGAACCGGAAAGAGCGCAGATGTGCATCATTTCGAAGCCAAAATCTTACCCGATCGGAATTTCATCCAAGACATGCTCAACATGGAAGGAGGTTTCTGGGTAGAAAGCAGCCCAGAAGAATTCAGTCTGCACCTTGCTGCTGCTCAGGGAAACTGACGAGGAAGCTGTATTGTCATACCTCCAACACCTCCTAACATCAGGGAAGAATCAACTTGAACAAGGCTTTTTCGGGGACTACTCAGATCACATTAACCTCTCGCTCCAAGGTGATCTCGTACATTTCATTCACCGTGCTTATGATCTCTTCCGATAGCTGAAAGAGGTCTTTGCCAGCAGCTCCACCGTAGTTCACGAGCACTAAGGCTTGCTTTGCGTGCACTCCATAATTCCCTATGCGCTTCCCTTTAAAGCCTGCGTTCTCAATGAGCCAGCCGGCCGCTACCTTAACCTTGCCTTCGCCAGCGGGATAGCCCACAATGCCGGCATAGCGATCCTGCAATTGTTCAAAGTGCAACTGTTCAACGACGGGATTCTTGAAAAAAGAACCCGAGTTGCCGATTTTCTTTGGGTCTGGCAACTTGCTCTGACGAATGGAGATGACGGCATCACTAACCGCTTTGATGCTTAGGTTTTGAATACCCATCGCTTCCAGTTGCTGGTTGATGGCGCCGTAGCTGGTATTGAAGCTGGGTCTTTTGTTCAACTTAAACGTAACAGAAGTGATGATGGCCTTGTGCTTCAATCCGCGTTTGAAAACGCTTTCTCTGTACCCAAAGGCGCAGTCGGCCAAATTGAATGACTCGTAGGACTTATCGTCGGTCACAAAGGCCTCCAATTGGTGGAATACATCCTTGATCTCGACGCCATAAGCACCGATGTTCTGCATGGGTGCGGCCCCCACATTGCCTGGAATCAAGGAAAGGTTCTCGACGCCTGCCCATCCTTGAGAGATGGCATGCAGCACGAAATCGTGCCACACTTCCCCAGCCCCCACTTTGACGTAGACATGATCGGTATCCTCCTCGACCAATTCGATGCCAGGCAATTCAACCTTCAAGGTGGTGCCAGGAAGATCGCGCGTGAGCAACAAGTTGCTGCCACCACCTAGCACTAGCGACGGGGCTGGTTGGTTCGACGTAAAATATTCCACCACATCCTCAGGACTACCCACATGCACCAAGCGCTCCGCAATACTGGAAAAGCCAAAAGTGTTGAAGGGCTGTAAGTCAATATGGTGTTCAATGCGCACGGAACAAAGAACGGAAGAGCTTCCACTACTCCACCTTGCTACAGGCAAAAGTTTAACGGATGGAAGTGTTCAAAACTGCGCAAGATGAATTCAGGCTCACGTAAAGCTGACAGCTGATTGCATCAAAGCTTCGTCTCCTGCCACTTCGCAAAGCGCAAAAACAAAAATGCCATCAACAACATCAGTCCGAAGTAGACATATTCGGATGCCCAAACCACAGGAAGCGAAGCACGCAAGATCACTCCCACATAATAGATATACGTCATGTAGACCGCTATGCTGATGACCTCGATGTACAGCGCTTCGCGCGTGCGCCCAATCCCAGTGATTGCGCGAAATAGGATCAATGCCAATGAGAAGACAAACATGGAACCTGCGACCACGCGAAGCGACGGAATGGTAGCAGCGATGAGTTCAGGGTCTTGCGTAAATACCAGTAAGGTTGTATCGGCAAACACTACCAAAAAAGGCAGCATCGCCACATTGGCTAATAGCGCGATGATTCCCATCCGCTTGAGTAAAGAAAAAATCAAGTCGCTGCGGTGCTCGCCCATGAGGTTACTGACCAATGTATTGGTGGCATCTCCGAATCCAAATACCGGAATCATGACAAACATGTACAGACTGCGCACGATATGGGAAACGGCCAATGAACGTTCACCCAAGTTCTCAATGATGCTGAAAAAGGCGAACCACGACGTCAAGGTGACAAAATTTTGGACCATGATGGGTCCCGCTGTCACTAGCATTCGCTGGATCTTTTTAAAATCTGGGAGCTCCCATTCGAAGAGGCGATACTCTTCTTTTCCCTTTAGGAATAAGGTGTACAAAAACATCGCGAGCAATCCGCATCCTTCTGAGATATTCGACGCCAAAGCGGCTCCTTCCACCCCCATTTCAGGCATGCCGTACTCGCCGAAGATCAGCAGGTAGTCCAATACAATGTTCAAGCCCGCCATGGCTGGAGTAATGATGCCTAAAATCCTTGTGCGCGTTGTGCCGATGTAGAATGCAATAAAGGCAAGGTTTCCCAAGGTGAAAACAATGCCCCAAGATCGAATGCTCAAGTAGAGCTGAATCTGTTCAAGGACGTCTCCCGAAGAAACGATGACAGGAAGAAAATGAAGTGCGGATAGCTTGATCAGCCCTATGAACAAGATCGACGCAAAGAATAAAAAGTAGATTGTCTGCAAATGCAGGCTGCCGATCTTATCGTATTCCTTCGCCCCATTTCTACGCCCCATGATGATCTGCGCTCCCGACGAAAAGCCCATTCCCAGCAACACGAAAATGTAGTACAGGATACCTGCATTGCCTGCGGCTCCAAGGGCAATCTCACCAATATGGCTTAGAAAGATCGTGTCCGTGATGTTCACGATGTTCACCGATAGCCCACTGATGATAATGGGAATCGAGACCTTGAAGATGTGCTTGTAGGTGAGGAATTTGTGCGTCAAGCGGTTGAGGAATAGGGGCGCAAAGCTAGCTCCAAGTTTTCAGTACGCGTCGTTCTATCTGCCCGAAATTCTTTAGCTAGATAACTTCGAAGGCTAAGGCCAGCCTCCATTTCAACTAGGAAGTTAAGTCACCGACGGTAAATAGCCAAGAGCCAAAAAATCACTTCCGCTTCCGCGCTGCGATCATCGTATTGTTCAGCAAATACGCGATGGTCATGGGGCCCACACCTCCAGGTACTGGAGTGATGTAGCTGCATTTAGGAGAAACTTCGGCGAATGCTACATCGCCAACCAATCGGTAACCTCGTTCGCGCGTGGCATCGTCCATGCGATTGATGCCTACGTCGATTACCACGGCGCCTTCTTTGACCATATCGGCTGTCACGAATTCCGGCTTTCCGATGGCCGCTATCAGGATATCCGCAGAGGCGCATACCTCCTTGATGTTTTTTGTACGGGAGTGGGCGATGGTGACGGTGCAGTTCCCGGGATAAGTATTACGACGCATCAAAATGCTCATCGGTCCACCAACGATGTTGCTTCTTCCTAGCACGACGCAGTGCTTGCCTTCGGTTTCAATTTCGTAGCGCTTGATCAGCTCAACGATCCCGCCAGGTGTAGCTGAGACGAACGCATCCAAGCCCAACGCCATCCTTCCCACGTTTATTGGGTGGAAGCCATCCACGTCTTTTCCAGGAAGGACGCGTTCGATGACCGTACGATCGTCGATATGACTCGGCAGTGGAAGTTGTACGATGAAGCCGTCGAGGTCTTCGTTCTCATTGAGCTCATCAATGGTATTGAGCAGTATCTCTTGAGAAATCTCTGGAGGAAAATGAAGGAGCGAAGACTCGTAGCCGACGTCTTTACAAGCCTTGACCTTGGCGTTGACATAGGTCTCACTGGCCGGATTGCTCCCCACCAGGATCACCGCCAAATGAGGGGGACGATGGCCTTCTGCCACCATTTGTTCTACTTCTTCCTTCAGCTCTTCGCGGAGCTGTTTTGATATCGCTTTTCCGTCCAGTAATTCCATGTATGCTTTATCCTCTTGGCGCGCCAGGCGTGTTCTTCATGGCCCGCATCATTTGGCTCATCTTCGATTTATCGTTCATGATGCGCATCATCTTGCGCATGTCTTCAAATTGCTTCAAAAGCTTGTTCACATCGTTCACGGTAGTTCCACTGCCCGAAGCTATCCTCTGGCGACGACTTCCCTTAATGACGTGCGGGTTTTCGCGCTCCTCATTGGTCATCGAACGAATGATCGCTTCGATTCCTTTGAACGCGTCGTCGTCAATGTCTACGTCCTTCATCGCCTTGCCCATTCCAGGGATCATACCTGCGAGATCTTTGATGTTACCCATCTTCTTGATCTGCTGGATCTGACCTAGGAAGTCGTTGAAGTCAAATTTATTCTTGGCGATCTTCTTTTGAAGGCGCTTCGCTTCCTCCTCGTCGTACTGCTCTTGTGCCTTCTCAACCAAGGAAACGATGTCGCCCATCCCCAGGATTCGGTCTGCCATTCGGTCTGGGTGGAACACATCCAAGGCATCCATTTTTTCTCCGAGTCCGACGAACTTGATCGGTTTGTCAACTATCGTGCGGATCGACAGCGCTGCACCACCGCGCGTATCGCCATCTAGTTTGGTAAGGATGACGCCGTTGAAGTTGATGCGTTCGTTGAACGCCTTTGCGGTATTCACTGCATCCTGACCCGTCATCGAATCGACTACAAAGAGCGTTTCGGAGGGATTGATGGCTTTTTTGATGGCTTCAATCTCGTCCATCATCTGCTCGTCCACGGCCAATCGACCAGCGGTATCCACAATGACGGTATTGATGCCTTTGCTCTGCGCTAGCTTGATCCCGTTCTTGGCGATCTCAACGGGGTTTTTATTCTCGCGCTCAGCGTAAACTTCCACGCCTACTTGCCCAGCCACCACTTCCAGCTGATCGATTGCAGCAGGACGATAAACGTCGCAGGCAATGACCATCACTTGCCGACCGCGTTTGTTCTTGAGGAATTGAGCCAACTTACCTGTGTGGGTGGTCTTTCCAGAACCTTGAAGACCTGCCATGAGGATAACCGCAGGCTTTCCGCTCAGGTCAATGTCTTCTGCTTCACCTCCCATGAGTTTCGCCAGCTCGTCACGGGTAATCTTCACGAGCAATTGACCAGGAGACAATGCCGTCAGCACGTTCTGTCCTAATGCAGTTTCCTTTACGGTATCCGTAAAGTCTTTAGCGATCTTATAGTTCACGTCGGCGTCGAGCAACGACCGCCTGATTTCCTTCATCGTCTCGGCCACGTTGATCTCGGTGATCTGCCCCTGGCCTTTGAGCATTTTAAAGGATTTCTCCAGCTTCTCTGATAAACTTTCAAACATGCTTTACGCGCTTTTTTGTGAAAGGGGGCGAAGGTAGTAAATCGTCATTCGAGATGAGTGATTGCTGGGCTTGAGATTTCTAAAAAATGAGGTGCAATGCCCACCTAGCTCCTAGCCCCTCATAAGAAATCACATCCGCTCTGGCACCCGGATACCCAGCAACCCCATTGAAGTAGCAATGGTCTCAGCAGTGAGCTTCGTCAGCGCCAATCGGAATCCCTTCACCTCTTCATCCTCTGCTTTGAGAATGGGGAGGTCGTGGTAAAATTGGTTGTACATCTTCGCCAGGTCGATGCAATAGCTTGCCACCGCGCTTGGATTCATGTCTTCAGCGGCGCCGTTCATGACGGTTCTAAATTGCATCAATGCCCGCAGGAGTTGGCGTTCTTTTTCAGACAGGCGTTCGGGAGCTCCCGGTTGGAATTCCCCGGCCTTTCTCAGCACCGCTTTACAGCGTGCGTGGGTATATTGAACGAAGGGGCCCGTATCTCCGTTGAGAGAAACAGATTCTTCCGGATCAAACATCATGCGCTTGCGTGGGTCAACGCGCAGCAAATAGAATTTCAAAGCGCCTATCCCGAGCATTTCGAAGAGCTGCTCTTGCTCCTCTTGTTCCATCTCATCCAGCTTGCCCTTTTCTTCTGATGAAATCTTGGCTGCGTCTACCACTTCCGCCATCAGGTCATCCGCGTCTACCACCGTTCCTTCGCGAGACTTCATCTTACCCGAAGGCAGATCTACCATCCCGTAGCTCAAGTGTCGACACGCAGGTGCCCAATCGTACCCCAATTTTTCAAGGATCAAGAAGAGCACCTTGAAGTGGTAATCCTGCTCATCGCCTACGGTATAGATGATTTGTTGAAGAGAAGGGTAATCCTCTTGACGTTGAGCCGCGGTACCGATGTCTTGGGTCATGTACACCGTGGTACCATCAGCGCGTAGCAATAGCTTTTGATCGAGGCCATCCGCTTCTAAATTCACCCAAACCGAACCGTCGTCTTTCGTGAAAAAGATTCCTTTTTCGAGTCCGACCTTCACGATATCCTTTCCTTTCAGGTAGGTCTCAGACTCGTGGTAGAGCTTGTCAAAGCTGACACCCATGCGGGCATAGGTCTCGTCAAACCCTTCGTAGACCCAACTGTTCATCATCTTCCAGAGGGCAATGGTTTCCGGATCACCTTGCTCCCACTTAATCAGCATCTTTCGTACTCTCTGATAAAGTGGACTGTTATTCTTTATAGCTTCTCTTCTCGACGCTTCTTGTTCGTAGGTTTCGGTTTCTGAATCTTTAATAAATTCAGCATAGCTTAGAAGACTATCCTTGAATCCAGTCGTTAACGGTTTTCCTTTAAGGGTAAGCCCGTCAAGAGCGGATTCGTCCCCATCGTAAACTTGCTTTAGGGTGTTCTGTAAGTCCATAGAACCTATGTGCCATTCATCACTTGAAATGGTGTCTGCAGAGGCGGCACTTCCTGAAATAAAGAGGTTCTCAGAATCACTCCAATTTGAATCCGACAATTGAAGACGGTTCAATTCTATCTTCTCCTGTTCTTTCTTAAATGCTTGATCGAATTTCACATAATATTTACCAACTAGTTTATCACCCTTCAATCCGCTAGTATCAGGAGTCTCTCCGTTACCAAGTTCTTTCCAAGCGAGCATGCTTTTACAAATGTGTACGCCGCGATCGTTGATGATCTGTGTTTTAATCACCTCATTTCCCGTGAATTCCTTGATCAGGCTCACAGAGTGGCCGAGGAAATTGTTACGCAGGTGCCCCAAGTGAAGCGGCTTATTCGTATTCGGCGAGCTGTACTCCACCAAGGACAAGCCTCCACTTTTGCCCCGCGTCAACCATTGCCCATCTGAGGAGATCGAAGCAAGTGCTTCGCTCCAATAGGCAGCACTGAGCGAAAGATTCAGGAAACCCTTGATGACGTTAAAGGACTCAATTTCAGGTACGGCAGCTAGGAGTTGATCACCAAGTGCATCGCCTGCTTCCTCTGGCTTCATCTTCAAGGCACGCAGGTAGGGAAAGATGACCACGGTATAGTCGCCTTCAAACTCTTTTCGCGTTGCGTCTATCTGCACGTCGTGAGTTTCCACTGCATGGTCGTACGACATCTTCAGGATATCGGCCGTTGCAATTGCAATCTTTTGGGTGATGTCCATCATCGGTTTTCCATTATTTCTACAGCTTTCTCCAAGATGGAGAGGGCGGTAGTGGCCATTTTATTTCCTTTCTTATCCAGCAGTGGATTCACTTCCACCATCTCAAAGCAACACACTTTTGGATCGGCGAGCAGCACGCTGAGCAAATTCTTTGCTTGCTCAGGAGCAATGCCATTTGGAACAGGCGTACCCGTCCCGTAAGAGACCTCATCTGGGTCCATACTATCCACGTCAAACGAAACGTAGATGATTTCGCAGTCCTTCAATTCTTCTAGAATCTCTTTGCCGATTTTGTGCATTCCCATGTCGTCGACCTCCGCTACTTCATAGTTGATGATGTTGTGCTTTTCGAGGAGATGGATCTCTTCTTTCTCGGTGTCGCGTACACCGACGAAAATCAAATCTTGCGGGAGGATCTTAGGTGATATTCCACCCATGACCTTCATCCGCTCCCAAAAATCCACGGTCTCTTCGTTCGGATCATTGCGCTTCATGTCCAGGTTGTCGTCGCCGATGCTAGCCGCTAGTGGCATGCCATGGATGTTGCCAGAAGGGGTAGTATAGGGAGAGTGCAGGTCCGCGTGCGCGTCAATCCAAACTACGCCCAGTCGCTTATCAGGGTGCGCCATTTTTATTCCTGCGATGGTTCCACCAGCCGAAGCGTGGTCGCCGGAGATCACGATGGGCACCTTTCCAAGCTTCATATTTCGCATCACCGATTCGGCCTGTGCAGACCAGGTCCCGTGCATTTGTTTAATGCGCAAAGCGTTCGGTGTAGACGTAGGTTCAAACAACGAATCGTTCAAATCAGGGATCTGCTCGAAGGGATATCGATTAAATAATTCGCTTTCAGAATTTAATGACGCCAACATGATGGCATCGGGTCCTAGGCTACTGCCACGCGTTCCCGCCCCTATTTCAGAGCATTGTACGAGATATTTCAGCATAAAATTCGAATATGCTGCAAAGGTAGTTTCGTTATTTAATCAGCGAAACGTCCATCAGGCTTTTGAGTTCCAATCCCATGTATATTTTTGTGACGCTCTTTAAACTATCCTTTGAAACCACTATTCCGCATATTATGTTGGCTGAGCCTGTCACTTTTTGTGTACGGATGCGGCCCTGACGCGGCTTTCGAAAAGCACATTACCGAAGGTGTGATCTTATACGACGTCTATTACCCTGACCTCGATTCGAACAATCTTATGCTGGAAATGCTTCCTGATGAGATGGTAATGACCTTCAAAGGGAATAAATGGCGTTCAGATTTACGGACTGGAGCAGGCATAGTTGAAATGTCGGTAATTGCGGATGGAGAGAATAAGAAGCTGCACAACATGGTCAAGCTGTTCAGCGACCGCTATGTTTTATCGCTCAACCACCAAGGCGCTCTGATGATGACCGACGTACTTCCTCCGTTCCAGATCAAAGAACTTGAAGTAAAGGACACACTCGCGGGTGCCGTTTGCAAACACGTACTCATCGATTTTGGTGCGGCAAAAGGCGAAAGCTATGAATTTGCCTATACCGATGAAATTGACATCCAAAATCCAAATTGGTGTACGCCATATCACGAAATCCAAGGCGTACTGCTGGATTACCGCATTGAGAATTACGGCATGATCATGCACCTGGTTGCTCGCCAGATCATTCCTTCGCCCGTGGAAGACGCCATTTTTGAAGTGGATGAGAAATACGAGCCTTTGACCCGTCAAGAATTCGACGATTTGGTGGTCAAGAACATGAAAATCTTCATGGAATAAGACTGATTGTCTGTTCAAAAATCATTTGATAACTCTACGGTCTCTGGCTTATAGCCCCCTATGTCCCACCTAACTTTGGCCGGTAAAGCCCAAGAATTTGAGTTATTCGAACCATTACAAGAGCAAGGTAGAGGAGTCCCGCAGTACAAAGAAGGACAAGCAGAAGAAAGAACGTAAAGGGCTCAAGCTTTCTGGCGGCTTCTTTGATGGCTTGCGCAGCTTCTTCAGCGATGAACGCACCCAAAATGTGATGGGATTGTTCTTCATCCTACTCAGTGGGCTTTTGTTGCTCTCCCTCACTTCTTACCTATTCACTTGGCGGATCGACCAAGATGAATTGTTCGATCTTTCTTGGTGGAATCTCTGGCAGAATGCGGAAATCCGAACCGAGAATTGGCTGGGCACCTTCGGTGCGCTCCTCAGTCACCAGCTCATCAACAACGGCTTTGGCGTTTCCTCCTTTGCCCTGGTCTTGATCAGTTTCCTCATCGGTTTTCGCGTCCTTTTCAAGGTAGAACTTCTCCCTTTTTGGAAGACGGTGGGTCACTCTAGCTTCTTTCTCGTTTGGGTAAGCATATTCTTGGGCGCATTGTTTACCGAGGATTTCCTTTTCCTCGGTGGCGCCTTTGGTTACAATACGAACGTATGGCTGAGCGGACTCTTCGGAAGGGTAGGTGCCTTTGGCATCATCTTTTTCTCTTTAGTGGTTTACGCCATCGTATTCCTCAATTTGTCCCTTACCAACTTCATCTCGGCTTTTGGATTTAACAAGGGCGATGACGAGGCAGCTTTGGCTGAGATGCCGACTGATGCGGATGTAGCGTCCACGGATGAATCCTTCGATGAGGTGCCCAACGAAATCGTTCTCGACGATGCCTTTAATGCGGAGGGAGCAGAAGAAGATGCCGTTGAAGAAGCGCCACAAGAAGATCAACCCGGATTGGAGATGGAAGTTGAACAGGTCGAAGATCCAGCACTCGACCCGGAAGAAACGGCCGATGAGCATCCTTTGAGCACAGAGACTCCGGAAGCGAATAAGGCAGCTGAAGAAGAAATTGTAGATGATGTTGACTTCGCCGTGGAAGAGGCCACCGGTGACCAAGAACTGAGTGAGGAAGAAAAACAACCCAACCAAGAATTGGCGGATTACGATCCATTGCTCGATCTCAGTCGCTATCAATACCCGACCATCGACATGCTCCAAGACCACGGCGATGGCAACATCCAGGTGGAACGCGATGAACTAGAACGGAACAAGAACAACATTGTTACCACGCTCAATAACTACAACATTGGGATTTCGAAAATCAAAGCGACGATAGGTCCGACTGTGACCTTGTACGAGATCATTCCTGAAGCTGGGGTACGAATCTCCAAAATCAAGAACCTGGAAGACGACATTGCTTTGAGTTTATCGGCCTTGGGCATTCGTATCATTGCTCCCATTCCCGGAAAAGGAACCATTGGTATCGAGGTGCCGAACCAGACACCTGACGTGGTGTCCATGCGCACCGTCATCAAATCGGAGAAATTCGAGCACGCCAAAATGGAACTGCCAATTGCTTTGGGCAAGACCATTTCTAACGAAACCTTTGTGGTGGACTTGGCCAAGATGCCTCACTTGTTGATGGCAGGTGCTACCGGTCAAGGTAAATCCGTAGGCTTGAATTGTATTCTGGCCTCTCTGCTCTACAAGAAGCATCCAGCTCAAGTTAAGTTCGTCCTTGTAGATCCTAAGAAGGTAGAATTAACCCTCTTCAACAAGATCGAGCGCCACTTCTTGGCAAAGCTTCCGGATGAGGAGGAGGCGATCATCACAGATACGAGCAAGGTAGTTCACACGCTCAATTCGCTGTGTATTGAAATGGACAATCGCTACGAGCTGTTGAAGAATGCACAGTGCCGAAACATCAAGGAATACAACGCCAAGTTCGTCAAGCGAAAATTAAATCCGAACGACGGCCACAGCTACTTGCCGTACATCGTGCTGGTAGTAGATGAATTTGCCGACCTGATAATGACCGCGGGTAAGGAAATAGAAACTCCGATCGCACGACTGGCACAGTTGGCGCGCGCCATTGGCATCCATTTGATCATCGCTACCCAACGCCCTTCGGTCAACATTATTACGGGTACGATCAAGGCGAACTTCCCGAGTCGCATTGCATTCCGCGTGACTTCTAAGATCGACTCGCGAACGATCTTAGATACCGGAGGAGCGGAGCAACTTATCGGCCGTGGAGACATGCTCTACAGCAACGGAAATGACTTGATCCGTTTGCAATGTGCCTTTGTGGACACTCCTGAGGTTGAAGCGATCACCGAATTCATCGGAAGCCAACAAGGCTATCCAGACGCACACCACTTGCCAGAATACGTCCCTGAAGGATCTGAAGGCGGCCTTAGTGGATACAATGAATTGGACCGGGATGACCTCTTCGAAGACGCCGCCCAAGTGGTGGTCATCCATCAACAAGGAAGTGCATCTTTGCTGCAGCGAAAACTAAAGTTGGGTTATAACCGAGCAGGCAGGATCGTGGACCAACTCGAAGCCGCCGGCATCATAGGTCCGTTCGAAGGAAGTAAGGCTCGACAAGTTTTAATTCCAGATGAGATGAGTTTGGAACAGCATTTGAATAACCTGAAGAATAAGTCAGAATAACATGAAGAAAATTACATGGATGGTAATGGCAATGATGGTGCTGACCACTGCCCTATTCGCCCAGCGTTCTGAGGAGGAATTAACCCCTCAGGACCCGAAAGCACAAGAAATTCTCGATGCACTGAGTGATAAAGCCAAGGAGTTCAAATCCTTTACGGCTGACTTTGAGTATGTCATGGTCAATAAGGAGGCAGGCATCAATGAGAAGCAAAGTGGGAAAGTGCAGATGAAAGGCCAGAAGAAGTACAAGCTTGACGTGGCTGGAAGAGAGATTGTGAGTGACGGAGAATCTGTCTGGACGTTTCTAAAGGACGTTGGCGAACTCCAGATTTCCGAAATGCCGGAAGAGGATGAAGACGATGGGAACATTATGAACCCCGCGAATGCTTTTCATATGTACAAGCAAGGATTCAAGTATCAATATGCAGGAAAGGAGACCGTGGATGGCAAAGAAGCCGATGTCGTGCGCATGTTTCCTATGGACCCAGGGAAAAAGCCCTTTCACACCGTTATCGTCAACATTGACAAAACGAAGCTTGAATTGATCAGCATGGAAGTGAAGTATAAAAACGGAGACATCTATACCTACCGATTGAAAAATTTCAAGGCCGACGTTCCACTCACGGATGCGGACTTTGAATTTGATGAAGAGCGGGAGGGCGTAGAGGACGTCATCGATCTTCGCTGATAACATTGACTCACCTAAGTTAGAAGGGCGTCCGAGTAATCGGGCGCTTTTTCTTTTTGGCTAAGGCAAGTTGGCTATGCTGTATTTTTGAGAGGACGCTTCCCCATGCATGCACCTTTAGTATCCATCATCACCCCTGCTTACAACAGCGCGACCACTCTTAAGGAAACCGCTGATTCTATCCTAGCTCAAACGCATGAGCGGTGGGAATGGATCGTGGTAGACAATGGAAGCACCGACGGCACCGATGAAATCTTGTCTCAACTCCAAAACCATGGGCGAGTTAAGGTGATTCATCTCGAAGAGAACCTTGGCGTTAGCGGTGGGCGCAACGCAGGCCTAGCTGCATCCAACGGAGAATTCATATGTTTCGTAGACGCCGACGATCGCTTGCCGAAAGACAGCATCTCCAGGCGTCTTCAGGTGATGCAAGAACGTCCGGAGGTTGACTTTGTGGATGGAGCAGTACAAAGAATCGACGTCATTGGAAATGAGCTTGGCATGCAGCAACCTGAATTCGAAGGCCGGGTATTCGAAGAACTCTTGTCGCTCAGCGGGAAATGCTTCATTGGCATCACTTGGATGATCCGAAGGAAAGAAGGTGTCATTTATCAATTCAATCCGTCCATCCGACACGCCGAGGACCTGTTGTTCTTTCTGTCGATCGCAGATGAAGGCATCTACACCCACGTCTCGGACGTCATCTACGAATACCGCGCGCGCAAGGGTTCTGCTATGAGCGATTTACTGGGCTTAGAAAAGGGATATGCGGCGGTTGAAAAGGAGATCAAGTCTTGGCCCAAGGTGAGCATGGCGCAGACCAAAGCGTTCCACCGAAAGTGGCGCACGATCATGATCAAAAGCTACTTGAAAGAAGGGCATGTGAATGATGCGCTGCGCTTGAAGCTGCGTTAAAAAGCTTCAAATGCTTCGCTGAGTCGCTGAAGCTGCATCAAGGTTTTTTCGTCGGTCAAGTGACCTTCATCCCCAAGCTGATCATCAATGTGCATGATGGTGACCTTTGAAGGAAGCACAGCAATGTTGAGGTAATGCAAGATGCCGGTCAGGTGGTCCAATCCACGCAGGTTACCCGCCCTCCCAGAGGACAGTCCTACCAAAGCTGCCTTTTTCCCTCTGAACGCTTCTGGCCATATGGCATCGATGAACGTTTTGCATACTCCGGGAAAGCTTCCATTGTATTCCGGCACAACGAAGATGAACTTCTCCGCATTGGCAATGAACTGTTCTGCAATCGCTGTAAATCCAGGATCAGGATTGCCGAATACATCGTTGCGAAAGGCAAAGTCGCGCGGCAGCTTTTGCAGGTCAAGGAGTTGCACCTCGATGTCCATGCTTGTTAATAACTCCTGTATTGCGCCCGCTACACGCAGGCTAACGTTCTCAGGACGATTGGTCCCACTAATGATCGTGATCACAGTCTAGTTCACAGATTTTTGTTCAAAAAGTCGGGATAAACTCAAGGTTCCCGGGACCTTTTCTCAATAGATTTATGCAGACCTTTGAGTGCAGCAAAGAAAGCTTTCTTGATGAACATTACCTACTTCGGACATGCCTGTTTTCTCTTGGAGACCTCCAAGGCAAAGATTCTGTTCGATCCGTTCATTTCACCGAATGAATTGGCGAAGGAAATCGATGTGGAAGCGATCGAGTGCGATTACGTTCTATTGTCTCACGGTCATGAAGACCACATCGCCGATGCAGAGTCTATTTTGAAGCGCACGCATGCCACCTTGGTCAGCAATTTTGAGATTGTTTCTTGGTATGAGGGTAAAGGGATTAAGAACACCCATCCGATGAACATTGGTGGTGCTTGGAAATTCGACTTTGGCTGGGCCAAGTATGTATATGCTTCGCACTCTAGCGTGATGCCTGATGGCACATACGGTGGGAACCCTGGAGGATGGATGCTGGAGGTAGACAACAAGGTCATTTACTACGCTGGTGACACGGGATTGAATACTGAAATGCGCTTGCTGGGGGAACGCTATGCAATCGATTGGGCGATACTGCCGATCGGAGACAACTTTACCATGGGGCCGGTCGACGCGACCAAGGCCTCAGACTTTTTGAACTGCCCGGACATTATCGGAATGCATTTCGACACGTTTGGATACATACAGATCGATCACGAAAGCGTGAAAGATCTTTTCGCCAAGACCCGTAAGAACCTCACGCTGATGGAAATTGGCGCTACCAAAGAATTGTAAGACATGGGAAAGATCATTGCAATCGCGAATCAGAAAGGCGGTGTCGGTAAGACTACCACCAGCATCAACCTTGCGGCCGCCTTGGGTGTACTGGAGAAGAAGACCCTCATCGTAGACGCCGATCCACAGGCAAATGCTACGTCAGGGGTAGGTTTCGATCCACGCAACGTGCGCACCAGCATCTATGAGTGCATCATCAACCAAGTGGAGCCAAAGGACATTGTACTGCATACGCAGAGCCCCAACCTCGATATTCTTCCGGCACACATTGACTTGGTCGGTGCAGAGATTGAAATGATCAACCTTCCCAACCGTGAGCGCATGATGCGCATGGCCTTGAACAAGATCAAGGACGACTACGACTTCATCATCGTGGACTGCTCCCCTTCCCTCGGCCTCATCACGGTCAATGCCTTGACCGCAGCAGACAGCGTGATCGTTCCCGTGCAGTGTGAATACTTTGCTTTGGAAGGATTGGGCAAGCTGTTGAACACCATCAAGATCGTCCAGAGCCGCTTGAACCAAGATCTCGACATCGAAGGCTTGTTGCTAACGATGTACGATCAGCGCCTTCGATTGGCCAATCAAGTGGTGGAAGAAGTCAAGATGCACTTTCAGCAATTGGTCTTCGATACCATCATTCACCGCAACACGCGTTTGGGCGAAGCTCCGTCGCACGGTGAAACGATCATTTCGCATGACGCATCCAGTTCAGGCTCTGTCAATTATCTAAATTTGGCGCGAGAAATCCTTCAGAAGAATGACATGACACGCATCAGTGAGAAGGATAAAATAGTGGAGGAATACAATGGCGAATCCTAAGAAGAGTGCTCTCGGGCGTGGCCTCAGCGCCCTCCTTGAACACGAAGAGACAGACATCACGCAATCTGCTGGCATTTCAGGTGCTAGCGTAGGCAGCACGACTGAGATCAGCATTTCCCAGATTGAAGCGAACCCTTTTCAACCTCGAACAAGGTTTGAAAGCAACGCATTAGAGGAGCTCGCAGAAAGCATTCGATTGCATGGCGTTATTCAGCCCGTGACCGTGCGAAAGGTCGGCAACGACAAGTACCAACTCATCAGTGGTGAGCGCCGTTTTCGCGCTTCTCAACTAGCGGGACTGGTTTCCATTCCTGCCTATGTACGGGTTGCGAATGATCAAGCGATGCTTGAATTGGCTTTGGTAGAGAACATTCAACGCGAAGACCTAAACCCCATTGAGGTAGCGATCAGCTACAAGCGTTTGATCGATGAGTGTGACCTAACCCATGAAGGCCTCAGCGAAAAGATCAGCAAGAGTCGTTCAAACATCACCAACTTCCTTCGCCTACTCAAGTTACCTGTTGACATTCAGATGGCCTTGACCAAGGGAGTCATCAGCATGGGGCACGCGCGTGCGCTGATCAATGTGGATGATCAGGCCAAACAGATAGAGATCTTCGAACGAATCATCGATGAAGTATTGAGCGTGCGTGACGTCGAAAACCTTGCCCGAAAAGCCAAGCGCCCTAAGTTGGACGCCACGGAATCTGAGCAGAAAAAGGAGTACTACCGAGACGCTAAATACAGCATCAGTCAACTGCTCAATGCCAAAGTGGATATGAAATTCCTTCCAAATGGGAACGGAAAAATCGTGATCGACTTCGTCAATGAACACGACTTGAACCGACTCATCCTGTTGCTTCAAAGCTCCGGTCAGAATTACAATTATTAGCAGAATACGCCGTCCGAATTGGCGTTACTTTGCACGAGACGTATGCGGTCCGCGCACATATACCAACTGATTTTCTCATTGGCCTTGCTTGCCTGTACATGCACGGTGCATGCGCAAGCCCCTGACTCCACAAGATCCGAAACACAGGAGAAAAGCGCGAAAAAGGAAAAGCCCATTCGCAATCCCAAAAAGGCCTCTTTGTATTCCGCAGTGTTGCCTGGAGCAGGGCAGATCTACAATCGAAAGTATTGGAAGCTTCCCATCGTATACGGAGCTATGGCGACCGCTGTCTACTTGTATTTTGACAACCGACGGTATTATGTCGACTATCGGGATGCCTACCTGAATGAGTTGAATCAAGACGATCCAGACTATGTGCCCTCTAACTACGCCATTCAAGGAGTCAGCACTTCTCAATTGCGCGCAGCTTCTGATCAAAGTCGTCAAAACATGGAGTACTCCGTCATCGGCTTCCTTGCCATCTACGGTCTGCAAATTATCGATGCTACGGTAGATGCGCACTTGTCGTCTTTTGATGTGGGTGATGACCTGAGCATGGAGTGGCAACCGACGCTCCAACGGGGCGCCAATCAACAAATAATGAGTGGATTAACCCTGAATTTCCGATTTTAGTAGAAATTCTTTAGAGATAACACTACACCGAACACCTATTCTACGATCATGAACATTGGGATCATTGGCTATGGCAAAATGGGCGCAACCATCGAAGAAATCGCAGTTGCGCGCGGTCATACCATCATAGCAAGGCTCACATCTTCGTCTCCCGATAAAGATTGGGATCAACTGAACGAAGCTGACGTGTGCATCGAATTCACCAACCCCGCTTCGGCTTTGGAGAACTTCAAGTACTGCATGGAAAACGGTTTCTCGCTGGTTACAGGAACTACTGGCTGGTACGATTACATGGATAAAGTGGAGCGTTGGCAAGAAAAATACCACGGCAGCTTTTTCTGGGCATCCAACTTCAGCGTGGGTGTCCATCTGTTTTGGCAAATCAACCGACGCCTAGCGGAATTGATGAACGATCAGCCCGATTACAAGGTTTCGATCCAAGAAGTGCATCACACGGAAAAAAAGGATGCTCCGAGTGGCACGGCCATTACCACGGCCGATCAAATCCTCAAGGCGATTCCTGACTTGAGTGGATGGAAGCTGAAGGAAGACAATCCTGGAAATGATGAGATTGAGATCGAAGCATTGCGCGAAAAGGATGTCAAGGGCACCCACGTGGTGCGCTATGATAGCGACATCGATAGGATTGAGATCAAACATGCCGCGAAGTCGAGAAAAGGCTTTGCACTTGGCGCCGTGCTCGCTGCTGAATTTCTGCAAGGACAGCACGGATTTTTTACCATGGAAGATATGTTGGGCTAATCCCAACGCGTGAGGGATAGGAGCGGCAGCTCTCGCCGAAGGCGAGACTATAGCAGATAGCCCGACCGCGCGCTGCAAGTGCGTGGGCACGCCCTTCAATTCCTCTGCCTATCACTTTCGACTCAGTCGGATTACGGATAAGCGCTCCATAAGCATGCGGGCGTCGGAAGGCGCGAGAAAGATGCTGTAGCTCGCTATCATGAATACCCCAAAATCAGCCAGGCCCACGATGAACACGATGGAAAGGTGGAAGAGCAATCCAAAGAGTAAGAAAGGTTTGCGAACGGGTTTTATCCAAATGGCTATCGCAAAAAGGAGTTGGTAGGCAAACACGGCGTAAGTACCTATAAGCAGGTACCAGGTGTTAGAAGGAAGGAGCGCCAGGATGCCTGGAAAACTATAGGCCTCGAAGGATATGGACATCAGCATGGCTTGTCCGCTGAACCACATTTCTCCGAAGGTCTTCCAATAAGCAGATGCAAAGTAAAGGAGGGCGATGTTGACCCAAATAGCGTAAAACCCAAGGTGGTGTAGCAGTCTTCTTGTGGCGGCCCAGATTCCACCTGCACGATCGCTCACTCGGAAAAATAAGATGTGGAAGAAGAGCAATTGCTGGTACAAGTGGTGACCACCTGTGCTTATCTCGACATTGCCAAAGTGCAAGGCTACGTAGAGGTACCATACAACAGCACGTGTGAAGAAATTGTGGAGGCCCAACAATCCACCGATCAGCAATGCGAGAAAGGGAACAACAAACCACAAGTAATACGGCCTGACCGCTGTTTCATTTAAGATCATCGCAAAGCGATCGATGTTTCCGAAAGGGGTGTAGAGCACATGCAACCATTCCTCTCCCCAAACGACATCACCAATGAGGAGCAGCTTGATGGTGCTCCAGATCAAAGTGAGGTAGATGGCGCGAATGAAGACTTCGGACACTGGAAGGATCTCCAATTTACTCTGCCAACGCACCCATGTATCGTTCAGGCGCCTCATCGCTCTACCGTCTTTTCTGGGTAAGGTTGGAATAGGTATAAAACGCGTACTTCACCTGCTTCGGTCATGTGATGCACTTCTGTCAATACGCCCACCTGAAAGCCCTCTAGTCCAGGATCATCCGCGTATTCCGATTGCCGCAACACATAGCGTTCGGCTACCTGGAAGCCAGGAAGACCAAAGCATTGTTCTGGTGTCGGTGCTTCCAAAAATCCTATGAAATGCTGACCCTCGTATAGCTTATCAGCGATGCCTCCGATGATGCGGTACATATCTCCGCCGTGTCCAAATCGATTCGACCAAAGATCTTGCAGGTGGGGGTAGACAGGATCCTTCCACGTGGACCATTCACCGTGGCTTTTTGCGCGGTATACAAACTTGTTGATCTGGGTATGGGGTTCCGGGGCAAACATCTCATAATTCTGAAAGAACCATGGGGATGCGTAGCGATCGGCAACTTCCACGATGCGGCCAGGAAGTGTACTCTTTCCGAATTGATGAATGACGATGGCCGTGAAATGCGCCAGAAAGATGACTACAAACAGCCAAGAAAGCCAAGAAGGAAGCGTCTGTTTTCTGCTATTTTGCATAGGGTTTCACTACATTTGTCCCTTCCGAAATCGGGAATTCACAATGGACTAATTTACACTTTATGAAGCGTGATCAGCAGGTATTTGACCTCATTCAATTAGAACGAGAACGACAAGAACACGGCATCGAATTGATCGCCTCTGAGAATTTCGTCAGCGACCAGGTAATGGAAGCGATGGGATCCGTGCTGACCAACAAGTACGCTGAAGGCTATCCTGGCAAACGCTATTACGGCGGATGCGAAGTAGTGGACCAAACCGAGCAGATCGCGATCGATCGAGCGAAGGCTTTGTTCAACGCGGAATACGTCAACGTACAACCACACAGTGGTGCACAAGCCAATGCAGCGGTCTTTCTTGCCTGCTTAAACACTGGAGATGCCATTCTCGGTTTTGACCTTTCGCATGGTGGTCACTTGACCCACGGAAGTCCGGTAAATTTCAGTGGAAAACTCTACAAGAGTCATTTCTACGGTGTGGAAGAAGCTACTGGGGTAGTCGATTACGACAAGGTAGCATCCACAGCGAAGGAGGTGAATCCCAAGATGATCATCTGCGGTGCATCGGCCTACAGCCGCGATTGGAATTATGTGCGCTTGCGTGAAATCGCCGATTCGGTTGGCGCCTTATTGCTCGCTGATATTTCCCACCCGTCTGGATTGATCGCCAAGGGCATCTTGACGGATCCGATGCCGCATTGCCATGTGGTGACCACCACTACGCACAAGACCTTGAGAGGTCCACGTGGCGGCATGATCATGATGGGCAAAGACTTTGACAATCCATGGGGGCTGACTACGCCCAAGGGTGTGGTTCGCAAGATGAGCTCCATCCTTGACAGTGGCGTATTCCCAGGCACCCAAGGCGGGCCGCTTGAGCACGTGATCGCAGCTAAGGCTGTCGCCTATGGTGAAGCGCTTACCGATGAATATATGGACTACTGCCTACAAGTGGTAAAGAACGCCAAAGTGATGGCAGAAGCGTTTGTAAGCAAGGACTACAAAGTGATTTCTGGAGGAACAGATAACCACATGATGCTGATCGACCTCCGGAACAAAGGGGTGACCGGTAAAGAAGCAGAAGCGGCATTGGTTGCTGCAGACATTACGGTGAACAAGAATATGGTACCTTTTGACGACAAAAGTCCATTCGTCACTTCAGGTATCCGCGTTGGTACCGCTGCTGTGACGACGCGCGGTCTTACGGAGGAGCAGATTCCTTGGATTGTTGACCTCGTCGACCGCGTGATTGCGAGCAAAGGAGATGCCGACGTCATTGACGCTGTTCGCACTGAAGTAAATGAAGAAATGAGCAAGTATCCGCTCTTCGCTCACAAAACGAATTGATTATGCTACCATCCAATGATCCTAGAAGAGAAAGCTGGGTAGACATACCCGAAGGCTCTGATTTCCCTATTCAAAATCTGCCGTTTGGCATCCTCTCCAAAAAGGGGGGGGAAAAGAAAGTAGGGGTTGCGATCGGAGAATATGCCCTTGACCTATCTGCCCTCTATGACTTTGGATTCCTCGACCTTAAGACGTTCTCACATCATCATTTTGAGAACACGCACATGAACGACTTGCTCAACCTAGGACATGAGAAGATCCGTCAACTGCGCGAGCGCGTTTCCTACTTACTCAGCACAGAGTCGGATGACCTAAAGAGCCAGACAAAGCGTGAGCTCTTCCTCGTCAAGATTGACGAGCTCGACATGCACATGCCTGTGAAGGTGGGCGACTACACTGATTTTTATTCGAGTGAGGACCACGCTAGAAACGTAGGTACTATGTTTCGGGATCCCGACAATGCCTTGCTTCCGAATTGGAAACACATCCCGGTTGGCTATCACGGACGATCCTCTTCCATCGTCATGAGTGGAGAAGCGATTCACCGTCCTGCTGGACAGCAGAAGCCGCAAGATGCTGAGGTTCCCGTATATGGCCCTTCCAAGTTGCTCGACTTTGAATTGGAAATGGCCTTTGTGACCTATCCGGGAAAACCAATGGGAGACCGCATTTCAACTACTGAGGCGAAGGATTACATCTTCGGCATGTGCATATTCAACGACTGGAGTGCGCGCGATATGCAGACCTGGGAATACGTCCCACTCGGTCCTTTCCTGTCCAAGAACTTCGCATCCTCAATCTCACCTTGGTTGGTGACGTTAGACGCATTGGAGCCGTTCAAAGTGAAAGGTCCGCAACAAGATCCGAAGGTGCTTCCCTACCTCGAATACACTGGAGACCACCACTACGACATCAAATTGGATGTGATTATTAAGCCAGATGGTGGGGAGGAAACGATCGTAAGCCAGAGCAACTACAAGCATATGTACTGGAACATGGTGCAACAACTCGCGCACCATACAGTAAACGGCTGCAACATGAATGGCGGTGACATGCTCGCCTCCGGAACCATTAGCGGTCCGGATCCTTCGAGTTACGGTTCGATGTTAGAATTGAGTTGGAGGGGCACAAAGCCCTTGAAGTTGAAGGATAGTTCTGAACGCAAATTCATCCAAGACGGTGATACGGTCATCATGCGTGGTTATTGTGAAAAGGATGGTGTACGCATCGGCTTCGGGGAAGTGAGCACCAAAGTGCTCCCCTCCAAATGATTATCTTTAAGTGATTCCCGAACATTGGCCCCACTGAGAACGAAGGAAGCATGACGGAAGAAGAACTGGCTACCGAACGCAAGGCGATCGCGCGAGAATATCGGGCGCTGTTGAAAAATTCACCGCGCGTGACAACGGCCGTCGACAAGGTGCTCGTGCGAAAAGCCTTCGACCTAGCGGTGGATGCCCATCGAGATACACGTCGTAAATCTGGGGAAGCGTATATCTTTCATCCTGTCGCCGTAGCGCGCATCGTATCTGAAGAGATCGGACTTGGCACCACTTCCATCGTTTGTGCATTGTTGCACGACGTGGTAGAGGATACCGAGATCAGCTTAGACGACATCGAAAGCCTGTTTGGTGAGCGCGTGCGCTCAATCATCGATGGGTTGACGAAGATAAAAGGAGCTCAATTCACGGAGAACGTCTCCATACAGGCGGAGAATTTTCGCAAAATGTTGCTCACGCTCTCAGAAGACGTACGCGTTATCCTGATAAAGCTCGCTGACCGCTTGCACAACATGCGAACCTTGGAATCCATGCGCGACGACAAGCAGCAAAAGATCACTTCAGAGACGCTTTACCTCTACTCTCCCCTTGCCCACCGCCTAGGCCTCTACAACATCAAGAGTGAGTTGGAAGACCTTTGCTTGAAGTATAAGGAGCCCGAAGTCTATGGCGAAATTGAGCTTTCACTGACCAAGACCAAGGCCGTTCGTACGCGCTTTATCAATCAGATAACCTTACCGATCAAGCGTCAACTAGAGAAGTCTGGTTTTCAATTCGAGATCAAATCCAGGACAAAATCAATCTATAGCATCTACAATAAGATGCTCACTAAGAGCATTCCCCTCGAAGAGATTTACGACGTATTCGCGATTAGGATCATCATCGAATCAGAATTGGACCAAGAAAAATCTGACTGTTGGAAGGCCTATTCAATTGTCACAGATTTCTACAAACCCAATCCCGACCGACTCCGCGACTGGATCAGCACCCCCAAGAGCAATGGCTATGAATCCTTGCACACAACGGTAATGAGCCCAACGGGCAAGTGGGTAGAAGTTCAGATACGGACGCGACGGATGGATGAGATTGCGGAGATGGGTTATGCTGCGCACTGGAAGTACAAAGAATCTGCGAGCGAACACGCGTTAGACGAGTGGATCTCGCGTATTCGTGAGACCCTTCAGAACCCGAATCCCAGCGCCCTTGACTTCATCGATGATTTCAAGCTCAACCTATTTTCCAAAGAGATTTTCGTTTTTACGCCGAAAGGAGAAATCAAAAATCTACCTCACAGTGCTACCGCACTTGATTTTGCCTTTGAGATCCATACACAAGTAGGCGCTAAGTGCATTGGAGCAAAGTTGAACCATAAGCTCGTTCCATTGAGCACACAACTCAAGAGCGGAGACCAGGTAGAAATCCTCACCAGTGCCAAGCAAAAGCCAAAAGAAGATTGGCTGCGATTCGTGGTGACTGCTAAGGCGAAGTCCAACATTAAAGGCTTACTCAAGGAAGAACGCAAACGCGTTGCGATGGATGGTCGAGAGATACTGTCGCGTAAAATGCGCAACCTAAAGCTCGAAAACAGCGAGGCCAACATTCAAAAGATTCAAAGTTTTTTTCGCCTCAATTCAAGCCTGGAATTATTCTATCAAATCGGAAAAGAGAAATTAGACCTCTCTCGTCTTTCCACCCTCAAGAAAGAGAAGGGAAGGCTGAAATACCGTGCGACTAAACGACCGAAGTCAGCAACACTTCAAGAGATTGTCACCAAGATCGACACGAAGAACACCAACCTGGTGATCGGGGATAGCATGGAGAATCTGGATTACAAGATCGCGCACTGCTGCAACCCGATTCCTGGCGACAACATCTTCGGATTCATTACAGTGAATGATGGCATCAAGATCCATCGGCAGAACTGTCCGAATGCCATCCAGTTGATGTCCAACTACGCCTACCGCATCATGAAGGCGAAATGGACCAATACCGAGGTGATTTCATTCCTCGCCGCAATCCGCATTACTGGCATTGATCAAGTAGGCTTGGTGAGTGAGGTAACCAAGGTGATCTCAAATGAATACCATGTAAACATGCGCAGTATTTCCTTCGACACAGACGATGGCATTTTTGAAGGAACCGTGCGCGTGTACGTGAACGATACTACCCACTTGACTGAACTTATGCGGAAGCTGAAGAACATAGATGGAGTTACCAATGTGAGTCGCATAAAAGGAGAGGCCTCAGAGCCTACCATAACCGACTCGAATTGATACTTTTGCCCCTTCATGAAGACGAGTGAAATAAAGCAAGAAGTCCGCAGCATTTTCAAGAGTTACCTCGAAGAAAATGGCCATCGGAAGACGCCGGAGCGATTCGCCATCCTGGATGAGATCTATGCATCTAAGGGGCACTTCGACGTGGAGACGCTTTATGTACAAATGAAGAATAAAAAGTACCGCGTTAGTCGGGCCACCTTGTACAACACGATCGACCTACTCATCGCTTGCCATTTGATACGCAAGCACCAGTTCGGAAAGAACATGGCGCAGTTCGAGCCGAGTTACACCAACAGTCAACACGATCACATCATCTTCACCGACACTGGAGAAGTGAAGGAATTCTGTGATCCACGGCTTCAATTGATCAAGAAATCTCTGGAAGAATCACTGGGCATTAAGATCCTGCATCATTCGCTGAATTTTTATGCAGTGCAGGAAGATTCTACCGAAACAACATAATACAACAGACAAATCAGTTCGATACTATGCAAGTTGATGTGCTATTAGGTATGCAGTGGGGCGATGAAGGCAAAGGCAAAATCGTTGATGTCCTCACGCCCAAATATGATCTCATCGCCCGATTCCAAGGCGGTCCGAATGCGGGACACACGCTCGAATTCGACGGAAAGAAATTCGTGCTGCACACGATCCCATCTGGGATTTTTCACGAGGGCACAATGAACCTCATTGGCAACGGCGTGGTCATCGATCCAGTAACGCTCCGAAGGGAGATCAACAACCTGATCGAACAGGGTGTACCTTACAAGGAGCGCTTGATCATTTCACGCAAGGCCCACCTGATATTACCTACCCACCGGTTGCTCGATGCTGCATCAGAAGCCGCTAAAGGAAAGGACAAGATTGGTTCTACGCTGAAAGGCATCGGCCCTACCTACATGGATAAGACGGGGCGGAATGGACTGCGCATCGGCGACATCGAGACGCCGGAGTTCGAGCAGAAATACCGCGCTCTCAAGGAAAAGCACTTGCAAATGCTCGAGCGCTTAAACTATGCTGCCGACGGTCTGGATGAAATGGAGAAAGATTGGATGGACGCGATCGCCTTCATTCAAGGAATTCCCTTTGTCAATTCTGAATACTACATCAACAACGCGCTGAAAGATGGCAAAAAGGTTCTGGCAGAAGGAGCCCAAGGTTCGCTGCTGGACATTGATTTTGGGTCGTATCCATTTGTCACCTCTTCCAACACTGTTTGCGCTGGCGCCTGCACAGGATTGGGCATTGCACCGAACATGATCGGAGAGGTATACGGTATTTTCAAAGCTTACTGCACAAGGGTGGGAAGCGGACCTTTTCCAACAGAACTGCACGAAGCTACAGGCCAGCGCTTAAGAGACATTGGGCATGAATACGGAGCTACTACAGGGAGACCTCGCCGCTGCGGCTGGTTAGATATGGTTGCGCTCAAATACGCTGTGATGCTCAACGGCGTTACTAAGTTGATCATGACGAAAGCGGACGTACTCAATGCCTTCGAGGAAATTGAAGTCTGCACCGGTTACAACGTGCGAGGTGAATACACCGAAGAATTCCCATACGATCATAGCGCCGAAATCATTGAGACGATCACCAAGACAGTCAAAGGATGGAATCAGGAAGTCGCCGTTGATGCACCTCTACCCCAAGCATTGGAAGATTACATCGCCTACGTCGAGGCCGAAACCGGTTGTGAGATTGCCATCGTTTCACTCGGTCCGGATCGTAAGCAGACGATGCTCCGGGATAAACAAACCGCGTAATATGCGGGGCGTGCGCTTGTCGATCACGCTTGTATTGAGCCTGAGTTTCTTCTTTGCCCTAGGACAACAAAAGGAGGAAAAGGCCAAAAAAAATCGCGCTGAGATTGAGCTGATCCACGCCGATAGATTCACCGTTGACAAGACTACACCTAAAGGAGCGACTAAGCTGAAAGGCGATGTGCAGTTGCGGCATCAAGATGCAATGATGTATTGTGACAGTGCCTTTTTGTATGAAAAAGACAACAACCTGGACGCCTTTGGACATGTGCGCATCGTAGAAGGTGATTCCTTGAACCTATCTGGAGATTCCCTTTTTTACGACGGCAATACACGCATTGCTAGGATCAGAGGAAAGGTGCGCATCGACAACGGTGCATCGGTGCTCACGACCCACTTTCTTGACTATTACCGAGATACCGAAATGGGCCATTACTACGGTGGTGGAGAGATCGATAGTAAAAAGGAAAAGATCCACCTCACCAGCGACGTCGGCTACTACTACAGCCGATCCAAGGTATTTCACTACAAGCGAAATGTGGTGATGACACATCCCGATTACATCATCGTAACCGACACGATGCAATACGCGCCCAACTTGGAGAAGACATGGTTCTTTGGACCTACGACCATCACTTCCGAAGACCGAAAAATCTATTGCGAATTCGGATGGTTCGATCAACTGGCCGACGAAGCCGTCTTCATCGACAACGCCCGTATTGAAACCGAGTCGCAGATCATGATGGGCGATACGATCGAATATGACCAAGCGAAGAAGATCGGTATATTGAAGTGCAACGTCGTCATGATTGATACCAATGAGAAATTTGAAGTGATCGGTGAATACGCTCGGTACGAAGAGAAAGACAGCACGAGCTTCGTTACCATCAATATGATGCTCAAACAAGACATGGATGGTGATACCTTTTTTCTCACTGCAGATACCTTATTCACTTATCCGGACACTTCTGGGAAACGCATCCTCAAGACGTATCACACTACCGTCTTTTACAAAAGCGATATGCAAGGCGCTTGCGATTCATTGATGTACTACACGAAGGACAGCGTCATCTATATGTTCAAGGATCCTATTCTCTGGTCTGATGAGAATCAACTGACGGCCGACAGCATCCACATGACGATGAAGAATGGCGTACTGGACAAGATGTTCATGAATGAAAATGCCTTCATCATCTCGAAAGAAGACGAGGTCCTGTTCAATCAGATCACAGGTCGGCGCATGGTGGGGTATTTTAAAGACCAAGAATTGTTTAAAGTTGACGTGTTCGGAAATGGGCAAACGGTCTATTTCCCTCTAGAGGAAGACAGCACCTTGATCGGTGTGAACGAAACGGAATGCATGAACATGACGATCCGTATCGACAGCAACCGGATTGAGAAAATTACCTTTTTTGAGAAGCCTGTGGCGAAGCTTACCCCATCGGACGAAATGCCCGCCGGGGGCGTTAAGTTGGAAGGATTTATCTACCGTATTGGGGAGCGGCCTACGTCGCCTGCAGACCTCCGGACCAAGCGATTGTTGGCTAGGGAGAAAATGGAGAAGTGAACCCTTGCGCACTCCGCGCCTATTCTTTGCGGACTTTGCGTGCACCTCAAGTCCCTTCCGTTCACGCAAAGCTCGCAAAGGCGCTTCGCCTGGGCGCAGAGGACGCAAAGACTTATGCCGCAGCGAGGGTGGGACAATTCTAATTATGGGTGAGTAATGCATGTCGCTGTTGACACCTGTTACACCTTCGGCACAACGAACTCGAACGGACAGTTAGTGGTGAGATCGCTGAAAGCTTACGGAAGCAGATTCCGATGCCAGCTCTCTTTCACGGTTGTTTCCCATGAGGTCTTAAGTTCTCCGATCGACTCTACGACGTTATTGAAGACTGGCGTGTCTTGATCGGCTTGACCGTCGGCTAGCATTTTGGCGAATGCATTTGCATCCACTTCCTTTATGTCCTCACCGTCACGGTACGCAACTTTCATCCGCTCCAACAGATCCAGTCCATAGCTTGAGTCGATGGCCTGAATGGTCTTAATAAGTTTATCGATAGAGCAGCCCGTTGCCTGCGCCATAGCCTCATCTACACCTATAACGATGAATCGATCGTAGCGAATCTCAAAGGCAGCGAAAAGGCTCTTTCCATGAGCAGCCCAGTCCTTGAGAAAGGCAATCAGCGACGAAGCGATCTGCGTGCGCATATCCCCTACCAATGGCTTGGAAGATTGAAATATCCATACCCGAGCTCCCTCGGATAACGAGTTTAAATCTGTAACGGTCTGTGGGCTTTCTATCATAGGTCTCCTGCTTCGGCAATCAGTTCTGCAATGTCTTTAACGCTGATCTCATCTTCTTTGTTGAAGTGTTTCACACCATCTGTCATCATCGTGTTGCAAAAAGGACATCCGGCGGCGACAATGTCGGCCTTCGATGCGATCACATCTTCCGTGCGCTCGACGTTTACTTCTTTGTCGCCCTTCTCGGCTTCCTTGAACATTTGCGCACCACCTGCTCCACAGCAGAGTCCGCGTTGCTTGCATCGCTTCATTTCCACTAGCTCCGCGTCCAACTTCTGCAGCACTTCTCTGGGTGCTTCGTAGACATCATTTGCTCGACCCAAGTAGCATGGGTCATGGAAGGTGATGCGCTTGCCTTTGAAGGAACCTCCCTCTACGTTGAGCCTCCCTTCCTTGAACAAGGTATTGATGAATTGGGTGTGGTGGATCACTTCATAGTTTCCACCGAGCTCAGGGTATTCGTTTTTAAGGGTGTTGAAACAATGAGGACACGCCGTGACGATGCGCTTCACCTCATAGGCATTCAGCACTTGAATGTTCGCAAATGCTTGCATCTGGAACAAGAACTCATTTCCTGCCCGCTTTGCAGGATCACCCGAACAAGACTCTTCGGTACCTAGTACCGCAAACTTCACGTTCGCTCGATTCAGCAATTTCGCAAAAGCCTTCGTGATCTTCTTGGCGCGATCATCAAAGCTCCCCATGCACCCAACCCAAAAGAGCACCTCGGGGGATTCACCTGCGGCGGCCATTTCGGCCATTGTTCTTATTTTAAGGTTATCACTCATCTTATTCGTGTTGCTTCTCGCTTCTGGCTTCTGGCACCGCTTATATTGAGCTAGCAGCAAGAAGCCAAATGCCAGCAGTCATTATTCGTCCCTCCAATTCGCCCGATCTGCCATGGCGAATTGCCAAGGCGCGCCGTTGTTTTCTATGTTGGTAAACATTGTATTGAGCTCATTCGGCGCTGCGGACTCCTCCATGACCAGGAAGCGTCGTAAGTCAACGATGATGTTGAGCGGATTGATGTTTACTGGACACGCATCCGTGCAAGCGTTGCACGTGGTACAGGCCCAAAGTTCTTCTTTAGTGATATAATCCCCGAGCAAGCTTTTACCGTCATCTGCTTCGGCGCCGTTCTTTCTTCTGTGCGCTCCCAGTTCCTCTGCCCTGTCCCGCGTATCCATCATGATCTTCCTAGGCGACAATAATTTACCTGTTTGACTTGCTGGACACTCGGAAGTACAGCGACCACATTCGGTACAACTGTATGCGTCCATCAAGTTCTTCCAGCTCAGATCGGTCACGTCTTTTGCTCCGAAGCGCTGGGGTTCCGCTGTCGCTGCATCGGCTGCTGGAGCAGCAAATGGGTCTTGGTTCGGATCCATCATCAACTCCACTTCCTTCTTTACGCTTTCAAGGTTGGTCAATTCCCCTGCCGGATCCAACTTAGAATAGTACGTATTAGGAAATGCCAGGAAAATGTGGAAATGCTTGGAGTAAGGAATGTAAATGAGGAATCCAAAAATGCCAACGATGTGAAACCACCAGCAAGCCCGTTCGATATAAAACAATGTTGTTGGGTCGTTGGGGAGCATTCCTGTCAGGTAGCCGCTGAACCAAAACCAAGACTCGAATTCGATGCCAGTATAATGGGATAGACCCGCGGTCATTACAACTGCATCTGGCAATGCAAAGAGAACACTGTCTGCGGCATTCATCGTAAGCACTGCAATCATGAGTAAGCTTTCAACGATCAGGATGATGTTGGCATCCGACTTCGGCCATGTGGTCATCTCGGTTCCCGAAAATCGCTTCAGCCTTCCGATGTTCCTGCGGACTAAAAACGCCACACACGCAAAGAGCACCAGAAACGCGAGCAATTCAAAAAAACCAATAAAGGTGTGGTAGGTATCTGACCCCAAGAATTGGTAGAAAATGCGGTGGCTTCCGAACGCTCCATCGATGAGAATCTCGAGCACTTCAAGATTGATCAAAATGAAACCGACGTAGATGAAGATGTGCATGATTCCAGCAAACGGTCGAGCGACCATCTTGCTTTGTCCGAGGGCTACTCTTGCCATGGTCTTCCAACGCTCGGCGGGCCGATCAGAAAGATCAATGTCTCGTCCGAGGTGTATGTTGGCTTTGATCTGACGAATGCGCACAATGAAAATAGCCGCGGTAGCTAGAATAAGTACCGAGAAAATGATGCTTGAAATCATAGATTGCCTTTCTTAAGGGGTCTGTTTGGGATCCTCTGAGGAATCCTCACTTCGATCCTTCTTCTTCGGCTTCTCATCGGATTTCTCCCGTTTGCCGAATACGGAGAAGTGAACGTAACGCCCCGGATTCACCCGCAAGTCCTCCGCAAGTTTATCAATTTCCAGTGAGGCTTCCTCCAGGTTGTTGTAAAGTTTGTCGTCATTGAGCAACATACCTAAAGATCCTTGTCCAGAGTTGATCATGGTGACTAAGGAATCCAGCTGTAACAACGCATTGCTGGCATTCTGAATGGCAGATGCATAGTTGGCCCTGGTCAGTGAATCACTGATCGTTGCAACATTCTGGATAATCGTATTGATTTGCTTGCTGTTGTTGCGGATATTGCTCGCAATGGCGGTGATGTCACCTAAAACGCGTGTGAGATTGCCGTTCTGTTCGATTACTAACTTATCAATATCGGCGGTAGTCTTGTTGATGATGTCCAAGCTCGTCTCGGCTTTCTTGACCTGGATGGTCGTGTTGTCGATCAGCAACTTCGTGGATTCAATCATCTTCCGAGAATCATCAATCACCCGTTCGATCTTGCTTTGCAATGGCGCCAATCGCTGTTCGATTACAGCCTTTAATTCTTCTTCGGTTCCAGATATCAAGGTATCGCCGTTCTCATGCAGCTCCGGCCCATCGCCCAGCTCAAGCCGAATTGCTTTTGAATCCAGTAAATCCGTCGAAATGATCCTTGCGGTTGTACCAATTGGGATCGTCAATTCGGTTTCCGAGACCTCAAAAAGGACAAGTATTCTATTGTTTTCTTCTGAAAGCAGTCGAATATCTACTACACGCCCAACCTTGTATCCATTGATGATGACCTTGTTGTCGGTACTGAGGTCGGCGATGTCATCGTAGATCGCCACGTACATCCGCGCCTTGCTGAAAATATCTGATCCTTTGAGGTAGTTGACGCCGAAATACAGCAGGCCTAGCGCTAAGATGATAACGCCTCCGACTTTTATTTCATTTCCAATCTTCAATCCATCATTGATTAAGCGCTCGTGATATCTCCAATGCCTTTGAGATCCCTATCCGCTCTCCTTTGTAGAAAGCCGTGATGAATGCTTTGGGATAGGCGTTTTCTCGTACGGTACGTTGCAAAGAAACAGCTTTTTTATAATCGGTCACTTCGCCAATGGTGTACTTGTGCAGCCCATCAATCTCATAGCTCTCTACGTTTTCTAACCCGTTGAAATTCTCTGGTTTAAGGTCGATCGGCTGCGAAGATGCCATTAGCTGGATCTTGTAAAGGACAGGCTCGGCATTGGCCGGTGCAGCAGGAGTTGTCGTGGAAGCAGGCGACTTTTCATCCTGCTTCGTAGCATCGGCTTTCGCAGTTACCTCTTTGGGCTGGGCCTCAGGTTTAGGTGGGGTTGGTTGCGTCTGTGCCTTGATCTCCTCTGCCGTTGGCAGCTCCTTTTCAAAATCTGGCGTGCTTATCTCTACCCCTTCGACGTCCGCCTTGTATTGCTTGAAAGCCCTATAAATAGCGCTAGCCATGTATACTTTACCATTCTCACTGTTGAGAAAATCCTCTTCAGCCTTGTTGGTAAGGAATCCCAGTTCCGTCAAAACGCTCGGCATGGTAGTGAAACTGATGACCCAATAAGGAGCTTGCTTCACGCCACGATCGCGGCGACTTACCCGATCGCGGTATTGGGTTTGAATGTTTGCGCTGAGCGTAAGGCTTTGATCGAGGAAAACCGACTGCGCAATGGAACGCGCGATCAGCGATTCAGGTGACTTTGGATCGAAACCTTCGTAGACTTGTTCGTAGTTCTCCTCCAATAAAATCGATGAATTTTCTCGCTTAGCCAATTCTAGGTTGGCTTGTACCTTGGTCATGCTCATCACGAAGGTTTCCGTTCCTTGAGCATCCGTATTCGCCGCTGAATTGCAATGAACCGAGAGAAACACATCTGCTTGAGCCTTATTGGCGATGTTCGTACGGTCCTTCAGCGTAACGAAGGTGTCGTCTTTCCGCGTGTAAATCACGTCGACGTTCTCGTAGGCTCGTTCAATGTATTCACCTACTTGCAGTGCAACCTCCAATGCGATGTCCTTCTCAGTTGATTTGTAACGCCCTGTTCCGAGATTTCCAGGGTCGTGTCCACCGTGCCCAGCGTCGAGCACCACTTTGAGCACGCCTAATTCGGCAATCTTTGGCCCCCGATGGTTGGACACAAATGAGGTGAATACCATGATCACGAATACCCCAGCTGCCAGTCCTGAGAGCCGATGTGTGAGTGACCTAAAATGCGCGTAGTTGATGTTCATGTTCACAACAGGGCAGAAACCTTGCCGATAACAAATGTAGATGCACTGTCATGCCTGAACATCGCACGTTTGGATAGTATTTCACCCGCGCATGTTAATAGAGATATTGGGTGCTCCACTTGCGAAGCCTAGGATTAACAACTTTTGAAGGTGAGAGGAGACCATTTTCGCCCCAGGAAGCGTTTAGATTTGCAATCGCGAAAATTCAACCTCGATCAAGCCCCCAAATCTTGAAGCGAATCATCCCCTTCGTGTGCCTTATCATTCTCCTCATCACAGAGGTTACCATGGGGCAAAGCATCGATTCAGATTCGGTCTCGATCTCATCGGACACGTTGAGCCTAAATCAAGACGATTTGGACAGTTTGGTCGCTGTGGGAGATTCGGCCCTAGGAAAACCGAAGCGCAAGTCCAGCCTTGACTACGAGGTAAACTACCAGAGCGACGATTCCATGGAAGTGGATCTGGACGCCCAAAAGGTATACCTCTACGGAAATGCAGTGGCCACTTATGGAGATATCGAACTCAAGGCGGCATACATTGAAATTTCCCTTCAGCAGAACGAACTTAGGGCTACAGGGCTGCCCGACAGCAACGGCAACCTGATTGGCGAACCAGTCTTCGCACAAGGGGATCAGTTGTTTGACGCAGGTGAGATGCGCTATAACTTTAAGACCAAGCGTGGCCTGAGTAAGCACGTGAAGACACAGGAAAGTGGCGGCTACCTGCATGGAGAAACCGTGAAGCGCGACACCGGAGAGGTCATCTACATCCAAGACGGTAAGTACACCACGTGCGAATACGACGAGCCTCACTTCCATATCCACGCGAGCAAGCTAAAGGTCATCCCCAAGGACAAGATCATCACCGGGCCGGCATACCTGTCGATCGCAGACATTCCCACACCCTTGGTGCTTCCATTTGGATTCTTTCCCAACAGCGATCGCAGGGCGAACGGCATCCTATTGCCGACTTGGACCAATACCAGCAATCAAGGTTTCGGCATCATGAACGGCGGTTACTACTTTGGCGTCGGTGAGATCATGGACTTTTCAATTACAGGAGACGTTTACACGCGGGGTGGTTATGCCGCAAGTATCAACAGCAACTATGTCAAGCGCTATAAATTCCGAGGAGGCTATACGCTTCGATACAACCAAACGGTGTTTGCGGAAAAAGGCTATCCTGATTACAGCAATACAGGAACCTTCAACGTGCGTTGGTCACACTCTCAGGACAGCAAGGCCCGCCCAGGAACATCGTTCAGCGCTTCGGTAGATGTAGGATCGAGTAAAGGCTATCGAAATGACTTCAACTCGTCCCAGGAAGATTTCTTAAAAAGTCAGATGAACTCGAGTATCAAGTATTCGAAGTCTTTCCAGAATTCACCGTTCAGCTTGATCATGTCCGCGTCGAGCAGTCAGAACACGCAGCGTCAATTCATCTCCATTCGGGCACCCCAGGCGAGTTTGAACATGGCTCGGATCTATCCTTTTAAAGGAGACAGCCCTCGTCCATCCAACAGCTTCATGAAAAAATCAGGTCTCGAAGGGATAGGTGTTCAAGGTAGCGCCGACCTCATCAATCGCCTGGAGGGAAAAGAGGATACCGTGTTCAGCAATTACAAAAATCGCATGCTCCGATCCATGCAAAATGGCGTGAAGGTGAACAGCACGATGAACACCAACATCACCCTCCTCAAGTACATCACTCTCACCCCTTCCACAACGCACCGATTGGTTGGCTATCGCAAAACCTTGCGCAAAGAATGGGACGCCGACTCTGCTCAACTTCGCGCTTATTACCAGGACGGATTGGATGGGTTTTATGACGGTTCGGCTTCGGCGAGTTTGAACACCAACATTTATGGCACGTACATCTTTCGCAATGAGGTGATCAAAGCCATGCGACATCAGATCACACCGTCGACCTCCATCAGCTACCGACCAGATTACACCAAGGAATTCTGGGGATACTACGATGAAGTGCAAAAAGACACCCTTGGTAGAACAGAGCAGTACAGCTATTTTGATCAGGGCGCCTTTTCGGATCGACCAGCGGCCCAAGGCAATGGTGTCGTGACCTTTAACCTCATCAATACATTGGAGTTAAAAGTCCGTGACCGCAGCGATAGTACCGATGAACAACAAGAGAAAAAAGTGCGCTTGATCGATGCATTCAACCTTAACACCTCTTATGTGATGGCGGCAGATAGCCTAAAGTGGAATCCGCTGCGCGTTGCCTTCCGAACCAAGGTGGTCCCCGGCTTGAGCATTGATGCCAATGCGACGTTGGATCCCTATGCCCGATCGGCAGACGGAACGCGCATTAACCAGTTTCAATATAATAAGAATGGGAGCGCTGGAACATGGACAAACGCCGTCGTACGCTTTACCTATGACATCCGACCAAAGAACAATAAGAAGAAGAAGGGCCAATTGCCCAAGAAGGAAGAGAAAGACCCTGCTGTTACAGCCGGCTACTTTACAGATTTCATCGATTATTCTCTGCCTTGGAATATGAACGTACGCTACAACATTCAATACTCAAACGACGGTACGACTGAAAACTTCCGGCAGGTCCTTGACCTGCAAGGCCAGGTGCAGCTGACCAGGAATTGGCAGATCGGATATAGAACGGGTATTGACATAACCAAGCTCGATGTAACCCAAACGTCGATCGACATCTACCGCGATTTACACTGCTGGGAGTTTAGTTTAGGCGTTGTACCTTTCGGAATACGCGAGCGCTACACCTTTCAGATCAACGTAAAACCCGGCATGCTCGATGCGCTGAAGATTCCACGTAAGTGGGAATACAATCGTCCCGACAGGGATCAATAACCGTTATAGGAAACTTCCCTTTCTGCGAACTCAATTCCGTAGGCTTCTAATTCCTCCAGCACCGGTTCGTAGATCTCTCTGTTGATGGGAATGTGAATACCAGGGGTAGATATCTTACCATTCAAAATCATTTTCGCTGCGATCCCGACTGGCAGACCCACGGTCTTCGCCATTGCCGTGCGCACCCGATCTTCTCCTTTGATGACCATGTACGATTCAAGCGCATGGCGCTCGCCATCCAGCTCATAACCAAAAAGGTGGTACATAACGATCATGTCCAAGTCTGTATCGGTCATCGTCCATTTCCGTTCAAGGATATGCTGCAATACCTGTGCTGGTGTGGCGCGTGGGATGCCAATCTTGATCTCCTTGAAGAGGTCCAACCACTCCAGTTTATGTATGATTTCGCTGTCCTGGTCGATCTTAAGGTAGTGCATCAATTTGAGTTCCACAGAATCATCCGGATTGTAGGCTAGAAAAGAATTCAAGAATTGACGGTAAGTCATATTCTCAGAATCTTCGATCACATAGCTATCGTCAGTGGCGCCGAGTTTTACAAACACATCCCAGGCACGGCAGAAACCAGGTCGGCGGAAGGTTCCGCGGTAAATCGTAGGGATGTCTTTCAACCCATAGGCCTCGCGGTATTTCAGTGAATCTCTGTTCGCGTAGCCTTCAAACCGTCCAAATCCAGGAAGCTCAATCACTTCGGTTCGACGAAAGAGCTGGTGGTATGGAATGTATTTATAGCGTCCTTCCTGCTTGAATTTCACGGATCCACCTGCGCCTGCCAAAACGACGTTGCGCGGGTTCCAAGCAAACTTGTAATTCCATGGATTATCGTCAGATTCCGGAGCGACAAGTCCGCCGGTAAAGCTCTCGAACTGGATCATTTTTCCGCCTTGCGCATGGATGCGGTCGATTACGCGCATGGCGCTCATGTGGTCGATACCCGGGTCCACACCAATCTCGTTCATGATAATCACCCCCGCTTCTTTCGCTTCTTCATCAAAGCTCTGCATGCTTTCAGATACATAAGATGCTGTGACCATGGGTGTGTGCAATGCTATGCATTGCCGTGCGACGTCTTCGTGCATGTGCGCCGGAAGCATGGAAATAACAAGGTCTGCTTCTGAAATTTCGTTGAGCCGCTGAAATTCATTCTTCACATCAAAAGCAAAGGCTTCTCCTCGATTGCGTCCTCGCACTTTCGCCGTTGCATTTTCCAGCTTGTGATCTCCAACCCTGACTTTCCAATCTTCTTTCTCCGCGTTCTCAAGAAGGTAGTCGATCAAAACCGAGGCGCTCATTCCGGCACCAAATACTACGATGGTTCGCATTTTACTTGTCGTTTGAAGCGAATGTAAATGATGTAGACCAGCTAGATAAACAGACTTATCCACATCTCCAAAAGGATCGTATTCAGCATCTTCGTACAAACATTGTTTTATGAGACTACCATTCCTCGCTTTGTCTGCATTGATTCTAATGACCTCTTTCCTGCTTACTTCTTGTGCGACCCTGATCAGTGGATCAAAACAAGGTGTACGTATCAACACCAACGTTCCCGAAGCAGTGCTGTTGATCGACGATGAAATGGAAGTGCAAAGCGGAGAAACGGTAAAACTTTCACGTAAAAAACGGCACGCTTTAGAAGTAGCGATGGAAGGATATGAGAAAGTGGAGTATGATTTCACCCGCCGTATCAACCCTCTTGTGTGGGGCAACATGGTGCTTTTTCCTGTTGCGATGTTAACCGGAATCGTCCTGGCTTCACAGAAAACCACTTATATCGATAATTCCATTCCTGGCGATCCAATCGAGTATGAAGAATATAAAGAACCCCAATTTACAATTGGACTCTTGACCGCCAGCTTCTCTTGGCTTATACCAGCTATTCCTTTCGGCGTGGACGCCTTGACAGGTGCTATGTATCGTATCGACAAAGAGGTCAATGTCGAGCTCTACAAATTGCCAGCACCTTTCAATCCCGATGAAGTGATCACCACGCAGGTAAATCGGGTAAACATCAAGATAGATCCGGGCACAAAGATCGGAGGCATGCACAACAAGCGGGGAACCGTATTCTCGGATATCAATTGGGAACAATCAGTGAATGTGTCCTTTGAAGATCTGCAAGTACAAGCCAATAACGATATGAACGACCTTGGACTGAACATTCCAGGACTGAGAAACCTCAACGAAGAGATGCCTCAATCCGGTCGTGAATCTTACCTCATTGAGGCAGAGATCAAACGACTCGATTATGACATCTACATGGAAACGATCTCTTCGTACCATACAGATTGTGAACTGGAAACTACTTGGCGGGTGCTGCACCCAAAGACGAAGAAGATCGAATACTTCACAACGATCAAATCCAAAGGAAGCGCACAAGCCGATGGGGGAGCTACACCAGTCTATCGGGCCTTGCGACACAGCATTTATTCTTTGGGTATGGATCCAGCCTTCAGAGAATTGATGAAAAAGGATGGTTCTACACCGATTGCCGCGAATCAGGAAGGCGAAGGCAGCGGATCCAGCGGCGTCGCATTGTCATCGAACAGTAGAGAGAAGCTATACGGCATTTCAGAGATTGCGGCGGAGCATAAGGATGCCGTGGTTACCATCCTCAACAATGCCGGACACGGCAGCGGGTTCGTCGTGACGGAAGATGGATACATCATGACCAACGCACACGTGGTAGATGGTTTCAATGACTTAAAAGTCAAATTCGCGAATGGATTTTCCTTTACGCCAGAGGTGGTAAGCATTGATGTGGACGTCGATGTTGCCTTATTGAAGGTCCCCGGCGATGGATATCCTTACTTGACCATGACCACTACCCAACCCGACTTGGGCGAAGAGATCCTTGTGATTGGCACACCGGCGCAAGAAGACCTCTCGCAATCGGTTTCGCGAGGCGTAGTATCTGGCATCCGATTGATCGACGGACGAAAAATGATCCAAACGGATGCGGGCATTAGTCCCGGCAACAGCGGGGGGCCAATGTTTGACATGTACGGACAAGTGGTTGGCATTGTGACTTCCAAGATCATCGGAGGTGGCGTGGAAGGCATCGGCTTTGGCATTCCTTCCAGCGAGGTGATCAAATCCTTGGGGGTGACGTTTCGATAGAAAAGACAGTGCCCTGCTTATTCGTATCGTTTTTACCTTCGCATCCACAAACGAAAGCGCATGAAGGTGAAGCCCTATCATCTACTTTTCGGTTCCTTTTTTGCCCTCACGGCGGTAATCATCGGTGCTTTTGGCGCCCATGGTTTGAAGGGACTCCTCTCTCCTGAACAATTGCAATCCTTCGAAACCGGCGTGCGCTATCAGATGTACCATGCGCTGGCGCTTATCGTCATCGCAATGAAAGGACACACGTTTCATCTCAAGTTTGAAAAGTGGATCACCACTTTGTTTGGAATCGGGATCGTGCTGTTCTCCTTTTCGATCTATCTACTCAACCTCCAGGAGGTACTCGGCGTCCACATTTCATGGTTGGGCCCGATCACGCCAATTGGCGGATTATTCTTGATAAGCGGCTGGAGCCTTCTCTTTGCCGACGCAGCTCGACTCATTCTTCACAAAAAGAAGTGAGTTTTTGTGTATAAAATCTGAGGAAAATCAAGGTTTGGCGAGAAATCATTGCCAAACTTTGCAGTTCACAAACGGTTAACGCAGTTCACAAATGCTTAACACACGATATTAAGTTAATCACAAATCACAAATATGAACGAATACGGAAGAAAGGCTAAGAACGCCTCAGTTGCCGATTTCGGCTTAGGGAACGTACGCAACGCATACTGGAATGTGGATCCCGCAGAACTTGTGGAAGATGTGATCCTCCAAGGAGAAGGATTTCTCACTGAAACAGGTGCTTTGGCGATTGACACTGGAGAATTTACGGGAAGATCTCCCAAGGATAGGTTCATCGTGAAAGACGCCAACACTGAAAACACTGTTTGGTGGGAAGGAAGCTTCAATACTCCCTTCGACCCCGCTCACATTGAGCCCCTCATGAATCGCATGAAGGCTTACACACAAAACAGAGACATATATGTGCGCGATTGCATCGCTTGTGCTGACCCTGCACACAAGTTGAACATCCGCGTCATCACGGAATTTGCATGGAGCAGCATTTTCGCAAGCAACATGTTCATTCGTCCTACCGGCGAAGAGATCGAAACGTTCGAACCGGAATGGACCGTCTTGTGTCTCCCCAATTTCCATGGCGTTCCAGAGATCGACGGGACACGCCAGCACAATTTCTCCATCCTCGACTTCACGCGTAAAATCGCATTGATCGGTGGTTCTGGGTATACCGGCGAGATCAAGAAAGGCATCTTCACCGTTCTCAACTATGTGCTTCCGCAAGACAAAGGCGTGCTCAGCATGCACTGCTCTGCCAACACGGGCAAGGATGGTGATACAGCCGTTTTCTTTGGCTTGTCTGGTACTGGAAAAACGACCCTCTCCGCAGATCCAAATCGCGCGTTGATCGGAGACGATGAGCATGGCTGGACCGAAAATGGCATCTTCAATTTTGAAGGCGGGTGTTACGCGAAATGCATCGACCTTACAGAGGAGAAAGAACCGGAGATTTGGAAGGCCATCAAGTTTGGCGCCCTGTTAGAAAACATCGAAGTGTTTGAAGGAACGACCAAGGTAGATTTCGAAAACAGCTCGAAAACCGAGAACACAAGAGTAAGCTATCCCATCGATCACATCGAAGGAATCGCAGTGCCTTCATCCGGCGGTATTCCTCAAAACATCTTCTTCCTTACGGCTGATGCCTTTGGTGTGCTACCTCCCGTTTCCAAGTTGACGCCTGGTCAAGCGATGTATCACTTCATTTCTGGTTACACCGCTAAAGTTGCTGGAACCGAGGAGGGAGTAACTGAGCCACAAACCACCTTCTCAGCATGCTTCGGCGCCCCATTCCTACCACTGCACCCTACCAAGTATGCGGAGATGTTGGGCGAAAAAATGAAGGCGCACAACGTAAACATCTGGCTGATCAATACTGGCTGGAGTGGCGGTGAATATGGCGTTGGATCACGCATCAAACTCAAGTATACGCGTGCCATGATCACAGCAGCATTGACGGGACAATTGAACGACGTAGATTACAAAGAACACGAAGTATTCGGATTGAACATGCCGACTTCTTGCCCTGACGTACCTGCGGCGATCTTGGATCCCCGAAACACCTGGACAGATCAATCCGCCTACGATAAGAAGGCGAATACATTGGCAAACGCATTCGTGAAGAATTTCGAAATATTTGCCTCTGACGCAAGCGATGAGATCATGGCAGCTGCACCCAACATTGCACAGACAGCCTGATCCAAAGCAATGAAAGATTAAAGCCCCGCATGGCGGGGCTTTTTTGTTTCCGCACTACCTTCGGCCTATGAGCATTCAGGACTTACCTCGCTTTTATTCTTCTTCCGCATCCGAAGGAAACACGGTGGAGCTCGACAGCGAAGAGGGGAAGCATGCACGCGTACTTCGCATTCAACTGGGAGACCCCGTGCACGTTGTCGACGGAAAAGGCGGCCTTTACGAAGGGAAGGCACTTCCTTCTAAGAAACGCTTTGAGGTAAGTGACCTACAGCTGGTCAAGCGCACAGAGGCACCTGTCACTTCCTTGACCCTGGCCGTTGCGCCAACGAAAAACATCGCGCGCTTCGAATGGGTGATTGAAAAAGCCGTTGAAGTGGGTGTAGACCGCATCGTTCCAATCTTTTCTGAACACTCCGAACGTTCCAAATTGCGCTTGGACCGACTCGATCGCATTGCATTGAGTGCCGCGAAACAGAGCAAGGCACTGTGGGTTCCTGTAATCGAAGAACCCCAGCGCTTTGATGCTTTCATCCAAAATGCAGGAGCTAACACATGGATTGCTCACTGTCATGATGCGATCACCCGGCGTCCGATTACCGACTTGATTGCCGTACCCGCAGGTGAAGCAATGCAACTTCTTATTGGTCCCGAAGGAGACTTCAGTCCCGAAGAGGTAAACCGAGCCTATGCGCTTGGTTGTCATGGTTTAGACCTTGGACAAAAACGCCTGCGAACGGAAACCGCGGCAATTGCAGTAGTCATCGCCGCTGCATTGATGCGGGGTTAAAACCTTATTTTCGACACATGAAGCAAATCCTTCTGCTCCTGACCATCCTTTTGACGTCGCTGGCGACGGTCGCTCAAGGGCAGTACGGCTATCGCATTGGGCTGCTCAAATACGGCGGAGGAGGCGATTGGTATGCCAACATCGAGACGTCACTGCCGAACTTGGTCGAATTTTGCAACGCAGAACTCGGGACCAATATTGACCCAGAGCAAGCGGTCGTGGAAGTAGGAGATCGCAGTCTTTTCAATTATCCTTTTGTACACTTGACTGGGCACGGCAACGTGATCTTTTCAGATAAGGAGGTTCAGAACCTGCGGAAGTATTTGATCGCCGGCGGATTTCTGCACATCGATGACAATTACGGCATCGACCCGTACATCCGTCCTCAAATGAAAAAGGTGTTTCCAGAGCTTGAGTTCATGGAACTCCCCGCTTCGCATCCGATCTTTCATCAGCAATTCGAATTCGCAAAAGGACTTCCGAAAATCCATGAGCACGAGGATATGCGACCACAAGCATTTGGCCTAATCTACGAAGGCCGACTGCTTTGTCTCTACACATTTGAATGCGACCTCGGCGACGGATGGGAAGATCCAAGGATCCATAACGATACCCGCGAAAACCACAGGGAAGCGCTTCAAATGGGCGCAAATATCATCCAATACGTATTTACGAACGATGCAGACCCAGCCGGATAAAAAACTACTTCGCAACAAACTCTACGTCATCATCTTCGGGACGAATACTCCTGCGGGAAAATACTTTGATGTCATCTTGCTTTGGCTCATCGTGCTGAGCACCGTGGTGGTCATGTTGGAAAGCATTACCGCGTTCCGAGAAGATTACGGCCCTTGGTTCATGTGGGCAGAATACGCCTTCACCCTCGTTTTCAGTATAGAGTATGGCTTACGCCTCTGGACGGCTAGAAAGCCTTTGGGCTATGCCCTGAGCTTTTATGGGGTCATTGACTTGTTGTCGGTTTTGCCTACCTACCTCGCCTTGGTCATCACCTCTTCCCAATACCTGATGATCATTCGCATCTTCCGATTGATGCGGGTTTTCAGGGTGCTCAAGATCGCTCGCTTTATGAATGAGGCGGATGCATTATGGAATTCATTGAAGGCCAGCAGAGCTAAAATTGGTGTATTCCTGTTTGCCGTGCTGAACGTAGCCGTAATCATGGGCACGATCATGTACATCGTAGAAGGAGGAGAGAACGGCTTCACCAGCATTCCAAGGAGTGTTTATTGGGCCATTGTAACGATGACCACGGTTGGATTCGGAGACATCCACCCCAATACAGATCTCGGCCAGTTTTTTTCAGTCATCTTAATGATTCTAGGTTATGGCATCATTGCCGTTCCCACGGGAATAGTAGGCGTGGAAATGATCCGGGGCAATGAAGGCGCATCCATCAACCTGAGCAACACCCATTGCAACAATTGTGGCTTGACGGGGCACATAGAAGGCTCAAAGTTCTGTCGTCACTGTGGTTCTCCACTCTAGTGTCAATCCAAACTTTTCATCCCAGATAATTAAAGATCAAAGCCTAACCTTTAACTTCGCGCCTCGTCTTAAAAGCACGTTCCTTAAATTCATAAACCATGAGAATATTTACTCGACTTCTTTCACTTATCGTAATGTGCTCGATCGTAGGGATCAGTAGTGCACAGACCTATGACCTCGCTATTTCTGAGGTGGGCACTGCCGCAAACAGCAGTAACCAGATTCCCCCTAGCATGGTCGCCCCCATCTTTTTTACCATTAAGAATAATGGAAGCAACATCATTCCTACAGGATCTGAAATTTGGATCGCCGTGCAAGTGAATGCTAATTACTTCATTGCACCAGACACTTTGGTATTCAACGGTGACTTCCCCGCAGGAGGAGAAATCACACTATACACTACAGCTGGATACTCATTCGAGGCATCAACGCCAAGCTATGAGATCTGTGCAGGTGCCTACTTCACCAATGCCGCACTCGAATCAAACCCCGCCAATAACCTAAACTGTGATGATTACACAGTTTCTTCAGCTGTACACAACGATTGGGCTGCATTGTCAATGGCCATCGCAAACCCAAGCAACTTGGATGGTTTTGACCTGGATAATTTGACCAACACGGTTCCTGATATCGATAGCGTCGTACTGATCCTGCAAAATAACAGCAGCATCACATTTCCTGCTTTCTACGCAGTGAACTACCAACTCGCCTTGAATGGTGATACTCAGAACGTTTCAGGTGTTCTTAGCGGTGACCTTGCTCCTGGCGGGCAGACCACGCGTATTGTCAACAACGCAAGCATCATTCCTGCTACTCCACAAGACTCAGGAACCTATACATTCTGTGTGATTGCAAATGAAGTTGGTGACAATGTAGATTCCAATGATGTTACCTGTGAGTCCTTCACGATCATCGACAGCTATGACCCCTTCCAACCTTCTAACTGGCCTTTGGGTACAGAGGAGTTCAACGGAACAACGCTTAAGGTGGTTCCTATGATCGACGCGATTCGTGTAGAAGGAGTTGAAAACCCAACAGAAGTTACGGTTATGGACATGCAAGGACGCCTTGTTCGAAGCGTGAACCTTACCGAAGACGCAAACATCCAACTCAACGATGAGAAGAGTGGTGTATACATTATCCAGGCTGCTGACGAAACCAACGGTGCCGTGGAGGTGAAGAAGTTCTCTAAGCAGTAAGCTATTTAGGAATATCCTTAGAAAGAGGCTGGCCTTTGGGTCAGCCTCTTTTTTTTGTACCAACCATCCCCTCCGCAATCACGTAGTTATATGTGTAACTTCACGTATCAATTTCACACCATGAAGAACCTGTACCTGGCCCTCTTTACATTGCTGATCATGTCTGCTTCATCTTCGGTTGGCAATGCGCAATCGATTGATCTTGCCGTAACCAAAGTGCACCTTTCAGCGGATCAAATCGCCATCCCGTTGGGTATGCGATCGAGCATGGCCATGACCGTTGAGAATGCAGATTCGTCAATAGTAGAAGCCGGTGAAACCATCGACTTTATGATATCGATAGACGGGACGATCTATTCTTCATCCCTTGAACTCGCGTCGGATTTATCGCCAGGAGATAGTCTCTACCATAATTTCGGATCCGCCTCATTGCATCAGTTTCCAGACACTAGCATGTCGCATTCCGTTTTCGGAGTCGTGCAGTATACCCTGGATTCAAACATCTCGAATGATACCCTGGTTGCAAACTATGTGACAACGCCCTTCTCAAACAACGATTGGCAGGCTGTATCTCTAGAGGTACTCTCCCCTACTGGACTCGACAGTTTTGACATCGACAATGGTACCAACTCACCGCCCAATATTGACTTGGTAAGGGTGGTGTTGAGAAACGCAAGCTTTGTTCAATACCTGAAATGGACGCCTATTTCATATCGCCTCGTGCTAGCACAAGACACCACCCTTCTCACTGGTTCTATTGAATTTGATAGCGTTGGGAACGGCGACAGCACCTTCCGTATGCTCTCCAACCAAGCCATCATGCCCGACGTCCCTGACAGTGTAGGCAATTACTCCTTCTGCGTAATATCCGATCAGCCATGGGATCTAAACGCGAGCAACGACACGGCTTGTTACGCATTTGCCATTGTGGATCTCTACGACCCCAACGATCCTGTTAACTGGCCTTGGGCAATCGAGGAGCGAGATGCCAATACGCTCTCCATCGTGGCGCAAGCAAATTACATTCGATTCGAAGGAGTCGACCAAGCCTTAGAATTAAGGATCTTCAATGTGCAGGGTGGCCTCATGGCTACTGAGTTCATTGATGGCCCGACTACCTTGTCGACCAATGTCTTGGCGCCCGGCGTCTATATGGTCCAGGCGATTGCCAACGACGGACACACCTGGGGAACAAAATTCGTGAAGTACTAAGCGATCATCGCCTCGAATTCAGATTCGGAAATGATCTGGACGCCTAGCTTTTCAGCTTTTTCTCGTTTCGATGGACCCATCCCTTCACCTGCCAAGAGGAAGTTCGTTTTTCCACTTACCGACACGGTATTCTTACCTCCATTCTTCTCGATGAGCTCCTTGAGTTCATCACGACTGTGGCGTTCGAATACACCGGATATCACAAAGCTGTTGCCTTCCAATTTGTCGGTTTGATCGGCCAGCTGATCCTCCGGAATCGAAAACTGGAGACCAGCATCTACCAGTCGATCCACCAATTGAATATGCTCTTCTCGTTCAAAATAGTCCACCACGCTCTCGGCGATGCGTTGGCCTATCTCATCCACAGCCACGAGTTCCTCGAGCGCGGCTCGCTTGATCGCTTCCAAGGAATGAAAATACCTGGCCAGCTTCTTAGCTACCGTTTCACCGACGTAGCGAATGCCTAACGCAAAAAGAACCCGCTCGAAAGGGACCTCCTTCGACGCTTCGATCCCCGCTAGCATATTGTCGACGCTCTTTTCCGCCATGCGCTCCAAGGGAAGCAATTGGGTGCGCTGCAAATCATAGAGGTCGGCCATGTTATGGACCAATCCTTCCTCGTGCAACTGATCGATCGTTTCTGCCCCTAAGCCTTCAATGTCCATGGCTTTACGGGAAATGAAGTGCTGCATCCTCCCTTTGATTTGGGGTGGACAACCGGTCTCGTTTGGACAGTAATGCTGTGCTTCGCCCTCTCTTCGAATCAATTCCGTTCCACACTCTGGACACGCCGAGATATAGGAAAAGGCCGGAGCGTTTGGGTCACGCTTCTGCATGTCTACTGAAGTGACCTTTGGAATGATCTCGCCCCCTTTTTCCACGTAGACTTCATCGCCGATGCGCAGGTCCAGCTTGGCAATCTGATCTGCATTGTGAAGCGAAGCGCGTTTAACCGTGGTTCCTGCCAACAAGACAGGAGAAAGATTGGCGACCGGAGTGATGGCCCCTGTTCTTCCGACTTGATAGGTAACCGATTCAAGTTTCGTCGTGACTTCTGCCGCTTTGAACTTATAGGCAATGGCCCATCGCGGAGATTTAGCGGTATAGCCCAACTCCTCCTGTTGACGGTAGTTGTTGACCTTGATCACGATGCCATCGATCTCGAATCCCAATCCGTGGCGATGGGCATCCCAGTAATTGATGAATTCCATGAGCTCATCCACCGTCCGACAAGTGCGAATCATGTTCGCTGCGGCATCCGGGATCTTAAACCCCCACTTTCCTGCCTTGTCTACGCTGGTGAAATGATCCTCTGCAATCGAAGCTTTGGAATAAACCCCGTAGAGGTAACAATCCAATCCACGCGAGGCCACGACTGCTGAGTCTTGCATTTTCAGGGTGCCACTTGCCGTATTCCTAGGGTTCGCGAACAATGCCTCACCGGCATCGGAGCGTTCTTCGTTCAGCTTTTGAAATTTTTTCAATGGATAGAAGATCTCCCCTCTGATCTCGAAGTCTTCCGGGTAATCACCTGCACGCAGTTTTAAGGGAATCGTTCGGATGGTTTTGACGTTGGCAGTTATTTCCTCGCCTTTGCTTCCATCACCCCGTGTTACCGCGCGGTCTAAGGCACCGTTTACATAACGGATACCAATGGCTACCCCGTCATACTTAAGCTCGCATGCGTACTCCAACTCACCGTCCGCTATCTTCCGGATGCGCGTCTCCCAGTCGATGATTTCCTCCTTGCTATAAGTGTTGGAAAGAGAGAGCATGGGAAAGTCATGTACCACCGATGCGAACTTCTTGGTGATATCGCCACCGACCCGTTTGGTAGGACTATTGGAATCAGCAAATTCAGGAAACTGCAGCTCCAATTGTTCTAGTTCCTTGAGCAATTGATCAAAGGCAAAGTCCGAAATCGAAGGATCGTTGAGGACATAGTAGCGGTGGTTGTGTTCCTCCAGCTCGCTGGTCAAGGCCTGTATGCGTTGCTTGGCTTGCGCTTCGTTCATTTGATGAAGAGTGCTTTGAATGCTTTATGTCTTTTCTCCTTTCGCCATTCGTAGTAGGCTTTCTCCTCTTCGATGGCCGATGGCTTAAAAATACTCTTCACTGCGTAGCCGAGAAATATCTTGAGCTTAAAATCTAAATATGGAGCGCTGTAGGTATCCTTTAGGTATTCGTCCTGAATGTTTAGCACATTCCTGTAACCGACACCCGCGCCGACACCGAGCCAAGGAATGATCTTGAACTGCGCATTCACAGCCACGTCTCGTACCTTGATGTTTTGGTGTAGCATTTCTTTCGATGCACCTCCAAGTGTGGGCCCAATCGTGAGGTCCTTCACCTCCAAATTACCTCCCCCCACGGCTCCGGTCGCAGATAATTCCCAACGATAACTTCGATAGAACACCACCTCGGTGAAAAAGGTGGAATAAGAAAAATGGGCTGTCTGGGCGATGGAATCAATCAGCAGCGGGTTTGACATGCGATAAAAGCCATTGTTCTCATAAAATCCGAACCCCATGCGCACCCTTTTGTAGAACTCAACACCAAGCTTCAGTCCATTCATCCTGCCCTTTAGGCCGTCGTATCGCTCATTCCTATTATCGAACTGAAAAACCACATTCGAGATCAGCCTGGTTCTCGGTTTTTCAGGGATCAGGGCAGTATCCGCCGTTTGGGACAAACCCAAAAACGGAATGAACAGGAGCAGAAAGAGGAAATGATGCTTATGCACGGTACAAAGCTCCTCAAAGGATCGATTGAAAAAGCAAGCCCCTTTCAGAAGATGTTCAGGATATGTTGTCAGCAGCTTGACTCAATACTTCCAACAGATCCTTTGGCGGGTTCATCGGGCGCTTGGTCTCGTAGTCAACAAACACCAGCGTAGTCGTTGCCTTGTTGAGGGCCTCATTGGCTTCATTGAACGTGGTATAGCTGAAGTAGATCCGAGCTCCCTTCACCTCTTCGATCTTGGTTTCAATGCGCAGTTCTTCGTCGTAGTAGGCAGGTTTAAAATACTTGATCTGATATTCAAGCACGGGGAGAACCACGCCTTCATCCTCCAATACTTTGTAGGTAAATCCTAGCGAGCGCAGCGCCTCTACGCGGGCCACTTCAAAGAAGGCAGCAAAATTCCCGTAGTAGCAGTATCCCATCCGATCGGTTTCGGCGTAGCGCACCCGCAGCTTTGTCTCAAATACTTTCATAAAACAAAGATGCCCATTGCAGGCATCTAAGTCTTGATGTATCCTTTCAAGGTATTCACATAGTTTTCAAACGCCGTGCGCCCCTTCTTGCTGATCGAACAAGTGGTAAGTGGACGCTTGCCCTTGTACCCTTTTTCCACCTTGATGTACCCAGCTTCCTCCAACTTCGTGATCTGCACGCTGAGGTTCCCCGCCGTCGACTCGGTCTTTTACTTCAGGTAGGTAAACTCGGCTTCGTCGATGGTCATCAACAAGGACATGACCGCCAAACGCAAGGGCGAATGCAACAATGGATCTAGAGTTCCGAAGCTCACGATTGCATGGATCGCATCATGAAACCAGGAATCACATACCCCAATACCATGGAAAGTGCAAAGATCAATGAACTGTAGTCATGCATGAAATAAAGGCTGAGCAATCCCAATACCCAGAATGCGATTCCACCCCACTGGAGTGGTTTGAACTTTAGGATGTAGCCGGTAAGAAAGGTTGGAAATCCCGTTATGATCATGATGTAACTGCCTGGACTGATGTGATTAGACACCCACGCAACGACAAGCATGATGAGGGTGACGAAGTAGACCATCCAAATCGAGGAATAGATCTTGTCCAAATGGGTGGAAGGTCCATCGCTGTATTCTTTTCGAGAATACACGGCACTGAAACCCCCACCAAGTATACCGGCTATCGGCCAGCCAATCCAGGGCATGGCCAAATCAAATACGGAACCCGCGATGTATTCGTAAACAGCTGCCCCAAAAAGAATCGCTCCCCAAAGGATGAAATAAAAGCTACCGCGACTGAAATTGAATCGAGCCTTGTTGATCATGTCTGTGATCAATGTGAGTCGCTGCTCGTTGGTCATGGAATCTTGTGTTGTCATGTTCATTTGTTTGATGGTGAAACAAACGTATGTAAATTAGTTTACACTATAAACCTTTTTATGAAAAAATATATTACTGCAGAAATTTGATAGCCTTGTGGATCAGCTCACTGAGAACAACATCGTCTTCAATGAAAGGCACGTATTCCCTAAGATCCGTGCGCAATTGTTCCAGCTTAGGGGAAGATTTTCCCGCACGAAAATCAGCCGCTTGTGCAGCAGAAAGTAATTCTATGGCATTCACCTTTACGAGGTTCTTATACACCCTTAAGGCCTTGGTCGCGCCGTTGGCCCCCATGCTTACATGATCCTCCTGACCGTTAGACGAGTCGATGGTATCCACCGAAGAAGGCGTGCACAATTGCTTGTTTTGGCTCACAATCGATGCAGCCGTATACTGTGCGATCATCAAACCACTGTTCAGTCCTGGATTGGCCACCAGGTACGCAGGTAAACCGCGTTGACCGCCGATCAGTTTATAGGTTCTGCGTTCCGATATGCTCGCCAACTCCGCCATGGCGATCGCCAAATGGTCCAAGACAAGCGCCAAGGGTTGGCCGTGGAAATTTCCGGCAGAAATGATCTTATCCTCGTCTGGTATCAGCGTGGGATTGTCCGTCACCGAATTGATCTCCACCTCTACTACCCCCATCACATAATCAATCGCATCCAAACTCGCGCCATGCACTTGAGGAATACATCGGAAGGAATACGGGTCCTGCACGTGCTCCTTCTCCTGGGCAATCCACTCGCTCCCTTCTAAGAGTGTGCGCATTCGCTCCGCAACATTCCGCTGCCCCCGATGCGGTCGCACTGCATGCACGGCGTCGTCAAAGGGCTCAATGCGCCCATCGTATGCGTCAAGCGACAATGCCGCGATGGCATGCAGTTTATCCAAGTGCAAATCCAGCTGCCCAAGCATATACGTAGCGTAGGCCGACATGAATTGTGTTCCATTCAATAGGGCAAGGCCTTCTTTTGCTCCTAGATCTAAAATAGGCAAGCCCTCTGCAGTCAGTGCTTCTCGCGCAGGAACGATCTCTCCTCCGTAATGCACTTCGCCCAATCCCAACAGGGCCAATGAAACGTGTGCCAGCGGCGACAAGTCTCCCGATGCTCCCAATGAACCTTGCTCATAGACAACAGGAATAACCCCATGGTTGTACAAGTCGAGCAATCCTTCTACGGTCTGCAAACGAACACCTGAATGTCCTTTCGACAACCCGAGCACTTTCAACACGATCATGTACCGCACAATCTCCGGATCCACCAGATCACCAACACCACAGGCGTGAGACATGACCAAATTCCGCTGCAGCGTTCCGAGGTCCTTCTTCTCAATTTCGGTATCACACAAGCTTCCAAAGCCCGTGTTGATTCCGTAAATCGGCTTTTCAGCCCGATCGATGTAGTCTTCTAAAAATTGACGTGCATGCTTGATCCGCTCGATGAGGGCATCCGAAAGTTCCAGTTCTTCTTTCGAAGCAACCATGTCTCGGATTTCCTGGATGGAATAATGGCGGTGGTCAAGTTGGATCATCAACGCAGGGTTTGAAGGATAAAAGAAGTCAATTCTTTCTGCGCCACCAATTCCTGATCGCCCGACGCCATGTTCTTCACCGCAGTCATGCCGTTTTTCAACTCCTCCTCGCCCACGATGATCACCACGCGAACACCTTTGTCATCCGCGTACTTCATCTGCTTCTTCATCTTTGCCCCGTCTGGATAAACCTCGGCAGAAATACCCTCGCTACGCAGATCAGCCGCAAGCTTCAAGCACTGCATGGCCTCCGCATCGCCAAAATTCACAAACAACACCTCGCTCGAGGCCTTGATGCTCTTAGGAAACAAATCCTTCGCTTCCATCAGGTCATAGATACGATCAGCACCCAAGCTTACACCCACGCCGCTCATTCCCGTCAACCCAAAGATTCCGGTCAGGTCATCATAGCGACCCCCACCGCAAATGCTCGAAGGGAAATCAGGATGTCCAACCTCGATGATCGCTCCTGTATAATAATTCAGTCCGCGCGCCAAAGTCAAGTCGAGTTCCACCTTCTCCCGCACCGCTTCAGGCAGCGCCTTTAAAAGAGTCCGGACTTCCTCCATGCCTTTGTACGCTTCCTCTGCACCGGTAACCGCGCCGGCCAACATTTTCAAGGTACCGAAAGGCTCACCCTTCAGCTTGATCAAGTTCAGCGCCTTCTTCACCCCCGCTTCAGGCAATCCATTGCGGATCATCTCCTGCTTCACACCGTCCACGCCGATCTTATCAATCTTGTCGATGGCCACGGTCATCTCTTGGAAATACCCACTCAAACCGGCCGATTCAGCAATACCACTCAAAATCTTTCGGTTGTTGATGCGAATGGTAACGTCTCCGAGTCCAAGTTGGTTAAACACATCGTCAATGATGCACAGCAATTCCGCCTCATTGAGCAGACTATTGCTGCCGATCACATCTACGTCGCACTGATAAAACTCACGGTAGCGCCCCTTCTGAGGACGGTCCGCACGCCATACCGGCTGGATCTGATAGCGTTTAAAGGGGAAGCTGAGTTCGTTCTGGTTCTGCACCACAAAGCGCGCAAAAGGTACGGTCAGGTCGTAGCGCAAGGCTCGGTCACTGATCTCCACGCTCAATGCTTGAGAATCGCGCGCTTCAATTTTTTCATCGCTGGCCTTGCTCAAATAATCCCCGTTGTTCAGGATCTTATAAATGAGCTTATCCCCTTCCTCCCCGTACTTTCCCAAAAGGGTATCGAGGTTCTCCATCGCGGGTGTCTCAATCGGCACATAACCGTAGCTCTGAAACACCTGGCGCGCCGTGTCAAAGATAAACTGACGCTTCAGGCTCTGCTCGGGCAAAAAGTCGCGTGTTCCTTTTGGTATGGAAGGTTTAGTGGCCATGACCGCAAATGTAGGACGATGGGGCGATTAGAGAATTAGATCATCAGATAATTAGACGATTAGTGAAAGGTTAGGAGCTTTGGGCGTTCCCGCCTTTGGCGGACCGCGCTATTCGCTCTACTCCTCGCCCACGCAAAAGCGCGGACTGCGGGGTGCCACTACTATCGCTAACGCAAGAAATTGCACCTGAAATTGAAGTTGAAGTTAAACCTAAACCTTCCCCAGCTTCTTATACCGAATACGCTTCGGCGCCTCATCCCCCAATCGCTTCTTGCGGTTCTCTTCGTAATCGCTGTAGCCGCCTTCGAAATAATAGACCTGACTGTCACCTTCAAATGCGAGGATGTGGGTACAGATTCTATCGAGGAACCAACGGTCGTGACTGATCACCACCGCGCAACCGGCAAAATTGTCCAAGGCCTCTTCCAAGGCGCGGAGCGTATTGATGTCCAAGTCGTTGGTCGGCTCATCGAGTAACAACACGTTAGCACCTTCTTTCAAGGTCATCGCCAAATGCAATCGATTGCGCTCTCCACCAGATAGCACAGCGACCTTCTTGCCTTGGTCGTTGCCGGCAAAGTTGAATTTAGAAACGTAGGCACGTGCATTCATCTCCCTGCCCCCGAGGTCGATGTGCTCATTGCCTCCTGAGATTACCTCATAGACAGTCTTGCTCTCATCCACGTCTTCGTGCGCCTGATCTACGTAGGCCACCTTCACCGTCTCTCCAACTTTGAATTCACCCTTGTCCGGTTGCTGCTGCTCCATGATCATGCGAAACAGCGTCGTCTTACCGGCGCCGTTCGGCCCAATGATTCCAACGATGCCCGCAGGTGGCAGCTTAAAGTTCAAATCTTCATACAACAAGCGATCGTCAAATCCCTTCGACACGTCGATGGCCTCGATCACATTGTTACCAAGGCGCGGCCCTGGCGGGATGTAGATCTCGAGGTTCTCTTCTTTGGTCTTTTGCTCTTCGCCGAGCATTTTATCATAGTTCGTCAAACGCGCCTTGCTCTTTGAGTGCCTTCCTTTCGGAGACATGCGCACCCATTCCAATTCGCGTTCGAGGGTCTTTCTGCGTTTGCTGGCTGTCTTCTCTTCCTTCGCCATGCGCTTCGACTTCTGATCCAACCAAGAGCTGTAGTTTCCTTTCCATGGAATGCCTTCGCCACGGTCCAATTCCAAGATCCATCCGGCTACGTTGTCCAAGAAGTACCGGTCGTGGGTAATCGCGATCACCGTACCTGCGTACTCCTGTAGGTGATGCTCCAACCATTCTACCGATTCAGCGTCCAGGTGGTTGGTAGGCTCATCCAAGAGCAAGATATCCGGTTGCTGGATCAACAAACGGCAGAGTGCCACGCGCCTGCGTTCACCTCCTGATAAGTTCTTGATCGGCGTGTCGCCTTCTGGGGTGCGTAAAGCGTCCATCGCACGCTCCAGCTTCGATTCCAATTCCCAAGCACCCACTGCATCGATTTTGTCTTGCAAGACGCCTTGTCGCGCCATGAGCTTCTCCATCTTATCGGCATCCTCATACACTTCTGGCAATCCGAAATCATTGTTGATCTTCTCGTACTCTTCTAGCAAGGATGTGATCTCTGAAGCGCCTTCCTTCACGATGTCCATGACCGTCTTCGAGTCGTCGAGCTGCGGTTCCTGCTCGAGGTGCCCAACGGTATAACCATCGCTGAAACTCAAATCGCCTTGAAAGTCCTTTTCCACCCCAGCGATGATCTTCAGCAACGAAGACTTACCCGAACCGTTGAGACCGATGATGCCGATCTTGGCTCCGTAGAAAAAGGAGAGGTAGATGTTTTTGAGGACTTGCTTTTGAGGAGGATATACTTTACTCACTCCTTGAAGCGAGAAAATGATCTTTTTATCGTCTGACATGGGTCAATTTTTTGGACGACCAAAAGTAGCAGAAGCGCTTCAGCTCACCTAGAACCTAAAATAAATAAAGGGCTGACCATCGCTCACGGCCAATTGTCCCAAGCATAAAAGGATGAATAGGAAGGACACGATTGTCTTCATGGCCAATCGACGACCATCATCACCGTGGTAGTGACGTGCGGCATCGTGCAGCGTGGGCGGAAGGAACGCAAAGGTGATGGCGATGGCCAAAGTGAACCACTGACGCGATGAAACCTCAAAATCTGTCATTCGATCATAAGACAGCAATTCTCCAAAGTAGTGGAGCGCGTCACCAAGGGTTTCCGCGCGGAACCACACCCAGCTCAACATGACCAGACCAAAGGTCAAGAGACCACCGACCCATGGATTGTGACGCTTGAAAAAGTTTGTATACTTGTCCAAGGTGATAAAGAAGCCATGCCAGATGCCCCAGATCACGAAATTCCAACTCGCTCCATGCCAGAGGCCTGAAAGCAAGAAAACAATCCACAAGTTGCGGATGGTCTTGGCCTTTCCATCCACGTTGCCACCCAGCGGGAAATACAAGTAATCACGCATCCAAGCGCTCAAGGTCATGTGCCATTTCCGCCAAAAGGATCGGAAGCCAAAGGCGGCATAGGGCCAATCAAAGTTTTCGGGCAGCTTGAAGCCCATCATCAAGCCCAAGCCAATAGCCATGTCGCTATAGGCGCTGAAATCAAAGTAGATCTGAAACGTGAAACCGAGCAATCCCACCAAGGCATTCAGCATGCCCAACTCTTCAGCTGCAAAAGCGTGATCTGCCAGCTGTCCCAAGACATCTGCAATCAAGACCTTCTTGACCAAGCCCAGCGCGAAGCGTTGAAATCCGGCCAATTTCAGTACCCAAGTCTCGTTTTCAGAGCGGTCCCTGATCTGATGGGCTATTTCCTTGAACCGGACAATCGGTCCAGCGATCAATTGCGGAAACAAAGCGACGTAGAGCAGGTAGTCCCAATAAGAATCCGCCTTTTCCGCATCGCCGCGGTAGACATCTACCAGGTAGCTGATCTTTTGAAAGGTGAAGAACGATATACCCAGCGGCAAGGCAATCTCCATATAGGCCGGAAATGAAAATCCGATGGACGAAGCAATGACCTGCGCATTATCAATGAAGAAATTGAAGTACTTGAACACAAACAGCGTCGCCACGTTCACACCTACCGCCGTGAACAAAAGCATCTTGGATTTGCCTTTTCCAATGCGGAGGGAGATGATGTAGTCCAGCCCAGCACTTGCGATCAGCACTCCGCAAAAGATGGGCGCACCCCATGCGTAGAACACCAGGCTTCCAAGAAGAGCCGTCGCATTCTTGAATCCTTTAGGGACCGCCAAGTAAGCGATCAAAAAGATTGGAAGAAACCAAACCAAGAATATGGTGGAGCTGAAAAGCACGCTTCTAAAATAGTTCAAGCACAGTTAGCACCGATCTATAAATGCATGCCATTTTTGACTTCCACATTCTCAGCGCCCATTGCTGTGATGCCCTTCTGTGAGCAAAGCCTGGCGGTTTCCTGCCTTTCTACTCAGGCTGCTTTCGCGGCGTATACCTCGCTGCTACCCACTTTTCCATGATCCCGCAGCTCTTTGGCCTTAAGGATGTCCAAACGAGCCCCAGCACGATCACCTAAAGAAAGACGAAACTTACCCCTGAGATCAAAGGCCTCAGAGTGCGAAGGATCCACTTTAATGGCTTTGTTGATGTCGCTCATGGCCTTGTAATCTAAATCCAACAAACGGAAAATGTGCGATCGCTTCAGGTAGAAGGCAGGGACACCGTCATTCAGCTCGATGGCACGGGTGAGATCCTCCAATGCCTCCTTGTGTCGCAGGGCTTTCATGCGAAGCAGCGCGCGTCGGTAGAAGTTCATCGCATGTTGATTATCCACTTTCAGCGCCTTGGTAAAAAAGCGATCGGCCTTGTCAAATTGCTTTTCGCGAATGGCTCGGAATGCGATCTCTTCCAAGTGCTTTCTCCAGCTTTTCACCTGGTCGTTCTTTACGTAACGCAACAGCGATTCGTCTTGCACGATTAACTTTCCCTCATGCGAAACAAGCATGAGGTAGGATTCTTTACAGGTGATGTCTAGGACGTCGTTCCAGTCCTCGCCGTTGAGGTAGGCATCCCACACGCGCTTGGCCTGTTGGATTACTTGTTGCCAAGCCACATCAGAGACGTGCGTGGGTCGGTCGAAAGAGTTGAGAAAAATGTTCAGTTCGTTGGTACTCATGGCTTCAGATTTTAATGGTTTATCAATCTGAAACCAAAGCTCCCACCCGAGAACGTAATGTATTTACGTTGTCAAATTAGGTCGATAATTTTCCACTAAAAAGCAGGAATACCGCGGGTTTCTTGCCAATTAATTTTTTTGATCGCTTCCACTCTTCTATCGACATATTGATGATCTGCTGGTCAGGAGCCGTGAGATCAATGGCCGCGCATAAGCGGGTGGAAGGAGCGAGCACCCTCATCAAGGCAGCGAGCATTTTATCATTGCGGTAGGGTGTCTCGATGAAGATGTGGGTAGTATCATTTTTGCTCGAGTCCTGCTCGAGCTCTTTCAGCTGAACGGCCAAATCCCGTTCATCGCGCTCGAGGTAACCATGAAAGGTGAAACGTTGGCCGTTCATGCCTGAGGCCATCAAGGCCAGTAAGATCGAAGAAGGACCGATCAAGGGAACCACGCGAATGCCTTTGCGATGTGCCGCATCCACCAACATGCCTCCAGGATCCGCTACTCCGGGCACCCCCGCCTCTGAGATAAGTCCGGTGTCATGGCCTTCCATGCAAGACTGAAGCAATCGATCGGTATCGTCGATGGCGTGCTTGTCCAGTTCGATCATTTGCGTATCATCAAAGGGATGTGGATAGGCAATGCTCTTCAGGAAGTGGCGCGCTGTCTTCGCGCGTTCAACAATGAAATGGGTGAGCCCATGCGCCACGGCAAGGGTATCACCCGGAAATTGCGATTGCGAGTTGGCCTCGTGGAGCCAGGAAGGAATCAATATCAGTCGACCCTTTTGCATATCAGCCTAGCACTTTTTCTGCGGACCGTTGTAAGAGGTCGAATACGTGTTCAAAGCCTTGTTGCCCCCCGAAATAAGGGTCGGGGACGGACATATCTTCTCTGGGATACAGCTCATTGAGCAGCATTTTCACCTTTCCACGATCGTTGGCGTCGCGGGCCAGTTTGAGCACATTCTCTAGGTTGGAATCATCCATGACATAGATCTGGTCAAAGGCATCGAAATCGGATACGGAAAACTGACGCGCTCGGAGGTCGCTGATGTCAACGCCGTGACCTTGCCCCGTTTCTTGCATGCGCTTATCGGGAGCTTCCCCGGCGTGCCAACCACCGGTTCCTGCTGAGTCAAAGCTTACATCGAGATGGAGGTCTTGGGCGCGTTGACGAAACACGCCTTCCGCCATGGGCGAACGGCAGATGTTGCCGAGGCATACAAAGAGTATCTTTTTGTTTTCCATCTGGGTACCAACAAAAAACCCAATCACGAAGTTCGGATTGGGTTTCAAAGTTTAACCTAAAAGCTTACTGAATTGACATCTTCTTCTCAAGGTCCGTGATGTAGCTGCGGAAATTCTTATCGGTTTCCATCAGGTTATTCACGGTCTTACAAGCGTGCAATACAGTTGCGTGGTCTTTACCTCCGCAATGTGCACCGATGCTTGCGAGCGAGGCCTTGGTCATTTGCTTAGCGAAGTACATCGCGATCTGACGGGCTTGCACCACTTCGCGCTTACGCGTCTTCGACTTCATCAATTCAATGGGCAGGTCGAAGTAATCACAAACCACTTTCTGGATGTAGTCAATCGATACTTCACGCGCCGTATTGCGAACGAATTTGTCGATCATCTGCTTCGCGAGATCCAAGGTAATGTTCTTCTTGTTCAGAGAAGCTTGTGCGATCAAGGAGATCAAAGCGCCTTCCAATTCACGAATGTTGGTCGTGATGCTGTATGCCAGGTATTCGATCACTTCTTTCGGAAGCTCGATGCCTTCGATGTACATCTTCTTTTCAAGGATGGCGATGCGCGCTTCGAGATCTGGGATCTGAAGGTCTGCACTCAATCCCCACTTGAAGCGGCTCAGCAGACGTTGTTCCATTCCTTGCATTTCCACCGGTGGCTTATCGCTGGTGAGAACGATCTGCTTGCCTGTTTGGTGCAAGTGGTTGAATACCGTAAAGAATACGTCTTGTGTTTTCTCCTTACCAGCCATGAATTGCACATCATCAATGATGAGCACATCAATCATCTGGTAGAAATGGACAAAGTCATTGGTGTTTGAATTGCGAACCGCATCGATGAACTGGTGCGTGAACTTCTCCGAAGACACATATAATACGGTCTTGTTCGGATGGTTCTTCTTGATTTCAATACCAATGGCGTGCGCCAAGTGTGTCTTACCCAAACCGACATTGCCATAGATCAAAAGCGGGTTGAAGGACGTTCCTCCAGGCTTTTGAGCTACTGCAAACCCAGCCGAGCGTGCAAGGCGATTGCAATCGCCTTCTACAAAGTTTTCAAAAGAATAATTCGGATTCAGTTGTGAGTCAACAACCACCTTCTTGAGTCCCGGGATGATGAAGGGATTCTTGATGGTCTTGCTTCCGATATCCAATGGCATGGATACAGAAGGATTCTTCACAGTACTGATATTCGAAGTTGGAATTCGAACCGTGTAAGGCTTCGAACTGGCGTAGTTGTTTTCCATTACAATGCTGTACTCAAGGCGTCCTTCGGAACCCAGTTCCTTTTGGACGGTCTTTTTGAGTAGACTGATGTAATGTTCTTCCAACCATTCATAGAAAAATTGGCTTGGAACCTGGATCGTCAAAGTGTCATCTTGCAATTTGACGGCTTTGATTGGCTCAAACCACGTCTTGAAGCTTTGAAGGCTGACATTGTCTCTGATCACCTCCAGACATTGGTCCCAAACTTCTTCTTGTGTTTTACTCATTATGGGAAAACGCTTTAAGGGTCGCGTTCGCAGTGTCGCGCAACGGGTTATTGAGGTTGAATTAAGGTCGATAGTTTCACGAGAGGGTCATCTCGCGATTCACTGAGCAAATATTGACCAAATAAAATGAATAAAAAAACCGCCGGGGTCTTGATTATGTGAAAAGTTTTACATCTAAGAACTTGCGTGTTGCAACCCCTAAAAGGCACTATTCATAAGTGATTGAAAGATAGCCTTTAGACACCTTCCAATTGAAGTTAAAGAAATGAACACCATGTTGTGAACTGCACGTTAGTAGCACGATTTCGAATGCTGATAACCGTCACTCATCATATTTTTTCAAACATGTTGTTAACGACACTTTGATTTCCTCTTTGAGCGAATCAGGAGCGAGCACTTCGACGTCCTCCCCATAACCGAGCAAGAGGGTTAGCAGTTCGATCGTTTTGAGCACCTGCACCGCCACCTCACACTCCCCATTCGAATGCTCCGCAATAATGCTTTGAGAGGCATGGATTGGACTCGACATTATATAAGGTGTAAGCCGACTAGAAAATCGAAGGCGCACTTCAATTGGATTTTCAGCCGTGACGGTGATGCCCATGGCGTGTTTGAAGAAGGATTGTGTGTCAAACGAGGCCACCCGCTTAAAGCGAGACTCAGAAGGATACACCTGGGTAACCCGATCCAAACTATAGGTCCGCATGTCTTCCCTAGAATGCTCAAATCCGATGACATACCATCTACCGCCGTACTCCTTTAACAGGTACGGATCCAATTGCACGAGCTGATCCTCAGCTGAACCAAACTTTCGGTAGGTCATCTTGACGGTCAAGTCATTCTTCGCCGCTTTGAACAGATCTCCCAAATGCGCACTACCCCGATCAGAAACCCCGCGCTCGAACTTGAGCACGTCGTGTTCCGCTTTGTTATCGTCAAAGGCAGATATTCGCATCCGATCCAAGATCTTATCGATGGCCGCATCAAATTCTTTAAAGAGCGGAATATCCTTGAATTGAAAGAGCGTCTGGGCGGCCGTCTGGATAGCGTCCAGGTCGTCATCGTTCAGCGGCAGTTCTGAAATCGTATAGTTCAAGTCTTCATAGGCGTATCCGCCATACTCCTTACTGAACTTAATCGGAGCGTAGTAACCCAACTCCCCTTCGTTGCGCATGGCCCAAATATCCTTGTCGATGGTAGACATAGATATATGTTCTCCATCACTCCCGTAGAGCGCCTCCTCACAGGCATACCGAAGATCCTCCTTAGAAGGATAAGGACGCTGTTGGTTACGAATCCGCCGATCGATGATGCGGTATCGGAGCAAGGCATATTTATTGGCAGGCATGGTTAGATCGCTTTGCGATGGATGAGACAGCAAACATTCGCTTTAATTTTAAGAATAACAATTATATTTGCCGCCCCAAAAGGCCTCGTAGCATAACTGAATAGTGCACCACATTACGGCTGTGGAGGTTGCAGGTTTGAATCCTGCCGAGGTCACTAGATGATCAAACCCGGCTTCGCTAAAGCGAAGACCGGGTTTTTTCTTTTCCAAGCGCCGAGCTAGCTCGAGTGCTTGCAAAAGAAAAAACACACATGGACGCGCAAGCGGACATAACCGGGTTTGATCCACTGCTCGGACAAGAAAGGATCACGTAGTAATCCTGTTTTCATCAGCTCATTGGCGCATTAGCTCATTAGCTCATCTGTCCCAAGGAATAATAGATTCACCTCATTGCCTCACGAAATAAAGGATGAAGCGTCAGCGGACATCCGAATCGACCCACTTCTCGGACCACTAGGATCACGAAGTAATCCAATCGAAAATTTCATCGCCCTAACTACACATCTCTTCAAGCCTTCCTATATTTGCCGCTCTTTTCTGGCCCTGTAGTTCAATCCCGATGCTGCGCTGCGCGCAGCTCCGTGGACTCTCTAAAAAGAATGAAATCAAAGATTTCTGCTTTTTCGGAGCTGAATAGTCCGCCGGCTGGCGGATCGGATCCGTGGACTCTCCCCACTTACCTTACCCCTCAACCAAACCGTCTCCTTCGGTTTGCGCAAGCCACTCTACCCGCATCGAAAATTTCAACTCCCTGCCCACAGATCTCTTCAAGCCTTCCTATATTTGCCGCTCTTTTCTGGCCCCGTAGTTCAACTGAATAGAATATCAGATTTCGGCTCTGAGGGTTACAGGTTTGAATCCTGTCGGGGTCACT
>JABMOM010000022.1 GCA_013204105.1 Flavobacteriales bacterium | reverse complement strand
CGACACACCCAAAGCCCCGTAGGGGCGACACACCCAAAGCCCCGTAGGGGCGACACACCCAAAGCCCCGTAGGGGCGACACACCCAAAGCCCCGTAGGGGCGACACACCCAAAGCCCCGTAAGGGGCGACACACCCAAAGCCCCGTAAGGGGCGACAAGGAAAAAAGTGCAAAATGTAGATTTTACCAAGGCATTTTCGCAAGTTGGGTCAAGATCGGAGGCTGTAATTTTCCATGGATATCAAGTCAAATACGTGGCAAATACCTACTCTCAAATAACCATCCAACTCGTCTTTTCTGTCAAACATCGAGAGGCGTTGGTTCAACCGAGGTTTAAGGATTTGTTGGAAATGTACATCACGGGAATCATCCAAGCCTACGGGCATAAATTGCTAGCCATATCATGTATGCCGGACCATTGTCACATCCTGGTTGGGCTCAACCCAAACCAATCGATTTCTGAACTGGTGCGATTGATCAAATCGAATTCATCGAAGTACATGAATGAGCAAAAATTCTGTCGCAAGAAATTTGGGTGGCAAAATGGATATGGAGCATTTTCTTATTCTTTGGAGGCGATGAGCAATGTGGCTGCCTACATTGAAAATCAGGAGGAGCATCACCGGAAAAAGGCGTTCAAAATGGAATACATCGACCTGCTGGAAACGTATGATGTGAACTACGAGGAGAAATATCTCTTCGATTGGCATATACTTCCGGATTGATATACCGCCCCTCTGGGGCTGATGATGTGTCGCCCCTCTGGGGCTGATGATGTGTCGCCCCTCTGGGGCTGATGATGTGTCGCCCCTCTGGGGCTGATGATGTGTCGCCCCTCTGGGGCTGGTGATGTGTCGCCCCTCTGGGGCTGGTGATGTGTCGCCCTTCTGGGGCTGGTGATGTGTCGCCCCTCTGGGGCTTTTTATTTGGGGAGTAGTTTTATGGTTTTGGCTCGGTTTAGTTTGCCGTTTTCGGTTTCCTCAAAGGCGTCGAGGTAGAGGATTTCTTTGGGGAGTTCGTGCTTGTGCAGATCCCTCTTGAGGTCAGCAATGAGTTCCGTTTGATCGGTTTCGCTGAGGGGTTGACTTTCAATGATCAGGACGACACGCTCACCCAATTTTTCGTCTCGCAGACCTGCGAAAAAGAACTTGGTGTTCAAGTACGGCTTCACGAGCTTCTCTATGACTTCGGGAATGACCTTTACGCCGCCGCTGTTGATCATGTTATCCGCCCTTCCTACCCAGTGGAAAGAGCGATCATTTTCCAGTCGAATGATGTCATTTGTAACCAATGGATTCTCAGGCAATAGGTCTGATTTTATGATCAAACAATCCCGTTCGTCGGTGTCAATCTCGATGCCGTCCAATACCATGAACGGCGTATTCCGCTCCTTACCATTGATGCGCCGAAGAGCTACGTGCGAAATGGTCTCTGTCATACCAAAGGATTCGTAAATCTCATTCGGCCAGTTGCTGACCCTTTCATCTAAACGAGGGTCTACCTGACCTCCTCCTACAATGATCTTCTTTACTTTTTTCCACTGTTCGGTCGCCGCTGGATCTTCGGTGATGTTGTAGAGCTGCATGGGCACGACTGCTGCGAAATCTATGCTTTTTCCACTAGGGAGTTCGGGCATTGCTGTTGTGTCTGCGATGTGGAGGTCTAGGTCTCCGATGATGGAACGGGCGATCATCATCTTGCCTCCGATGAATCGATTCGGCATGCAAAGCAGGGCGCTGTCGCCAGGTTTTAAGGCAAGAAAGTCCAATGTACGCTTAGCGCTTGCTAGGATATGTTCCTTCTTGATCTTGATGTTTTTGGGTCTTCCGGTACTTCCAGATGTCCTCGCTTGGATCCAATCTTTCGTGTTACTCCAGTCGACAACGAACTCCAATATATCTTCTAATTCACCAATGCCATAGCCCTCTTGCAACTGTTGCTGCGCGTAGGCTCTCCATTCATGCAGAGATCTCTTACGTCCGTCAATTGAAAGACTCTTAAACTTTTTCCACTCGGGTGTTTCGCTTATCATATGATTGCTGTTAGGTCCCAGTTTTTGTTGGGATCAAAACGAATGATCTGGCCTTGAAGATACAGAGGAGAATCGAAATTGTTGGTGTACAATCCTCCCGTGCCAAGTCCTTGTGGGAGCTGAACGTCCTTCTCGAAGGTGTACTGCGCGATGGCGTTGAGACCTACATTGCTTTCCAAGGCAGAGGTAATCCACCATTTGGCGCCTTGCTCCTCTGCTAGACGGATCCACTCATCTGAACCTTTCATGCCTCCGTGTAATGAGGGTTTAAGAATGATGTACTGGGGTTTTATGGTCTCCATCAAACGTTTCTTTTCATCGAATTCAGATATACCGATCAGCTCTTCATCCAGTGCTATCGGCAAGGGTGTTTGTTCGCAAAGCTGCGCCATGTCTTCCCACTGCCCCTGGGCAATAGGCTGCTCTATAGAGTGTAGATCATACGCAGCTAACTTTCGCAATTTCCCCGAGGCTTCATCGGGTGCAAACGCGCCATTTGCATCCACCCGGAGTTCAATATCAGAACCGAATTCTTCGCGGATGAAGCGGAGCAAGCTCAGCTCTGTTTCGAAGTCGGTCGCTCCGATCTTCAATTTTACACAGGCAAATCCTTGATGGATCTTTTCTACGATCTGTTCTCGCATGAAGGCGCGTTCGCCCATCCAGATCAGTCCGTTGATCTGCATCCCCTTTGACCCTTTGGAGAAAGCGTTGTTGAAGAGTTGTTTTGAGCCTTTGGCCTGAATATCTAAAAGCAAGGTTTCAAGTCCGAATTGAATGGAAGGATAGGCACTGAGGTCTGGAAAAGAATTACCGCCTTCTCGCAAGTTTTGGCAAACAAGGTCCAAGGTGTGTTCGTAGCCCTCCTTTGGGTCTGGACTCAGCCCTTCGATCAGGCTGCATTCACCCAAGGCTGGATAGGCAAAGGAATCATATTCCCAAATCAAGAAATAGGAGACCTTGGTGGTCAATACGCCGCGCGACGTGCCGCTTGGACGTTTGAATTGGAGGGTATATTTCTTCCAACGGACTTGGGCCATGAAGCGCAAGGTAGGGGAATTGGGAAATAAGAGGATTAGGGGATTATGGGATTAGAGAATGGGGGAACGTGAGAAAGCGACCGCACCTCTTGCTCGACCATTGGAGTCGGATCACCTGTTTCGAAAAGACCGATTGGACGTTTTCTTATCCTTCGACATACACTCCCATGCCGCTGTATTTTTCAATACGCGTATTGGTTCGGCTTTCTGGCTTGAGACGCTTCAAGGCATCGTACTGCTTCAAGATCTCGTGCTTTACGTTTTCGAACGCTTCGGTTGGGTTGCTGTGGGCTCCTCCTAACGGTTCTTTGATGATGCCGTCGATGAGGCCGTTGTCCAACATGTTGTCTGCAGTTAACTTGAGGGCGTCCGCTGCAATTTCTTTGTAGTCCCAACTTCTCCATAGAATGGATGAGCAGGATTCTGGGGAGATGACCGAATACCAAGTGTACTCCATCATCATTACCTTGTCTGCAACGCCGATGCCCAATGCACCTCCTGAGGCACCTTCACCAATGATGATGGCGATGACCGGCACACGCAGGTTAAACATCTCGTAGATGTTGCGGGCGATGGCTTCTCCTTGGCCTCGCTCTTCTGCTTCTAATCCTGGGAAAGCTCCCGGAGTGTCGATGAAGCAAACGATGGGCTTGTTGAATTTCTCTGCTAGTCTGAAGAGACGCAATGCCTTGCGGTACCCTTCTGGGTTTGCCATTCCGAAGTTTCGATACTGGCGCATTTTGGTGTTGATGCCTTTTTGCTGACCCACGAACATGAAGGTCTTTCCGTCGATGCTTCCGAAGCCACCTACCATGGCCTTGTCGTCGCGTACGCCTCGGTCTCCGTGAAGTTCGATGAAGTCGCCGCCGGTTACTGCTTGGATGTAAGCTAGGGTGTATGGGCGCTCCGGGTGTCGGCTGACTTGGACTTTTTGCCAAGGCGTCAGATTCTTATAAATCTCTTTACGCGTGCTGTCGAGCTTCGTCTCTAGCTCCTTGATGGATGCTACACTCTTGAGCTTGCTCTTCTCCTTTACTTGACGGAGATTTTCGAGTTGTTCTTCCAGCTCTTGGATGGGCTTTTCGAAATCAAGGTACACTGCCATAGGGATTCGTTTGAGGGGTCAAATGTAACAGATTGATGGACTATCTGGCCTAACTTTAGGTAGTTTAGAATCGTCTACCTTGGTACCAATACCATACGCTATGAAAAGAGGATTCATCGTTGCCCTGATGTGCCTGTTATTTCTTGGGCTGAACGCACAAGTAAACCACCCTTTTATTGATACGAATAGTACGTGGATGTTATCAGAGTTCTACTACGATGGCTTAAACCCTCCTACTTACCAATACGCAGACATTGCGTTCGACAAAAATTCCTACCAGGAGAGCGCTTCGTTCAGGGTTGCAAAAGCCTCATCTCCATTTGAATCGAGGGTGCTCATATACATCGAAGAGCTAGCAACTGGAAAAGTGTATACTACGGATACCAATGGTGCTGATACCATACTGCTCTATGACTTCTCAGTTCAATTAGGTGATAGCGTAATCTATCGGGGACTTGAACAGTATTCCTACTTCACTGAGTGTGCGTATCTCGGGCCACATTCTGATTCCTCATTGTTGGTCGTTACGCACATCGATACGATCGGATCGCACAGAATCATCCAGATGGATCGGTTTAATTTCATGGATACATTGGAGTATCCTAATTACGCCCGTCTTCATGCTTGTGAATCCATCAAATGGATTGAAGGTGTGGGGAAACTCATAGAACCGTTTTATACAAATGCTGGTTTTGTTGAGTATTCAGTGAATGTCAATTGCTATTTGTACGAAGGAGTGCCGGTGGAAATTGAGGGCTACCTGGATTCAATTTGCATACCTCTTGGTCAGCCTGAAATGATATCCAATGCAATCCGTCTTTTCCCAAACCCAAGCTCCGGAAACCTGAGCATTGAAGCAACAAATGCAAGCAGCGTGGATTTGTACGATATTTCTGGGAGGAGCGTTGGCGTTTTTCAGATTACAGGCGCCAGCATTGACGTTTCGGGCATTCCTCCAGGAGTCTACCTCCTAAGAGTAGATGATGAGGTGCACAAGCTTGTTAAACGATAAAGGAGGTTCTTCATAAAACTTGCGTGAGGGATAGGAGCGGCATCCTCTGCGCTGCCTCTAGGCGGTGCGGAGATACAGCAGATAGCCCGGTCTGCCGCAGGCAGGCACGCCCAGATTAATGGGAGCGAAACGAATATTGGATTGTTCTCGATATATCACGCCTCCGGCGTGACACTCGAACTGACAGTGGGTTTATGATTGGGTGCTTTGACCGCTTAATGCACCGCAAATTTTCACAGCTTCTACCGCTTCTTTTACGTCGTGCACGCGCAGTAGGTCGACTCCTCTTTCTAGGGCCATGGTGTTGAGTACGGTGGTTCCATTCAGCGCTCGGTCAGGAGAGGTGCCAATAACCTTGTTGATCATACTCTTTCTAGAGAATCCACAAAGCATCGGAACACCAAGAATTTGGAATCGCTCGAGGTCTCTGAGCAATTGATAGTTGTGCTCCACAGTTTTCCCAAAGCCGAAGCCCGGGTCGACAATCACGTCATGCACACCGAGTCGGTGCAATGCGTCCACGCGTTCGACGAAAAAGGAGAGTACTTCTTCGGTCACGTCATCGTAATGAGGTGCGTCTTGCATGGTCTGGGGAGTGCCTTGCATGTGCATCAAAACATAAGGTACTTGCAACGCTGCGATGGTGGTGAACATGTTTTCGTCCAGTTGACCTCCGCTGATGTCGTTGATCATGTCTGCACCTGCATGGATGGCTGCTCGCGCCACGGAAGAACGATAGGTATCAACCGAAAGAATGGCAGTAGGAAATTTCTCTCTCAGAAGCGTCACGGCAGGAATGAGCCGCTCCATTTCTTCTGCCTCCGTCACTTCAGACGCATTGGGTCTGGTAGATACTGCGCCGATGTCTAAGATAGATGCGCCCTGCTGCAAATGAAGCTTGGCCTTCTCTATGAGCTGGGAAGCTTCGTTGTACTGACCGCCGTCAAAGAAAGAGTCTGGCGTAACGTTGAGAATACCCATCACAGCGGGTGTGGAAAGATCGATCAAAATGCCGCGGCAGTTGACCGTTCGTTTTTTCGGAATTGCTGTACTTTGCTCACTCATAGATGTGACGAAAATAGATGGAACAAACGCTCAAACAATACGACGCTGCTTTTTTGAAATGCCGTGAGATCTTTTTCAAGAAGACCACGGACTACGGCACTGCATGGCGCATACTGCGCCCTAAGTCGTTGACGGATCAGATATTCATCAAGGCCCAGCGTATCCGAACTATTGAAGAGACAGGAGAGAACAAGGTGGGTGAAGACGTGGGCGATGAGTTTGTCGGCATCGTGAATTATTGCATCATGGCCCTGGTTCAATTGGAGCTCCCCGCATCAGAAGGCATGGAATTGGGCGCCGAGCGCGCCACTGACTTGTACGATCAGAAAGCCACCTTGGCGCGTGACCTTATGATCAAGAAGAATACCGACTACGGTGAGGCTTGGCGAGACATGCGGGTAAGCTCATTAACCGATCTGATCCTGATGAAGATTTTGCGCATCCGCCAGATCGAAGACAACAAAGGCAAGACCCTGATCTCTGAAGGCATCGACGCCAATTACCTCGACATGATGAATTACGCCCTGTTCGCGCTCATCCGCTTGGCTGAATGATCCGAAGATGGCTAGACTGCTGATCCTTAGCAACGTCCATGTAGAACCGAAGTCTTCGGCGGCTGGAAGGCGCATGCTGCAGCTCATACGCGCATTTGTAGCTAAGGATTATCAAATCACCTTTGCAACCACAGCGGCGGAAAGCGAGCATGCCCATGATCTTTCAATTGAAGGAGTAGCCCGTGCGCGGGTGGAGGTGAACGATTCAAGCTTCGATGCTTGGGTGAGGCAACTCGATCCGACCCTCGTGCTGTTTGATCGCTTCATGGTGGAAGAGCAATTTGGCTGGCGCGTGAAGACCCAATGCGAATCTGCCATTCGAATTTTGGATACGGAAGACTTGCATTGCTTGCGTTATGCCCGAGAAGCGGCTGTCAAAGAAAAGCGATCCTTTATCGAGGAAGACTTATTCCGAGAAATTGCGTTCCGAGAAATTGCAAGCATCCTCCGCTGCGATATCAGTTTGATGATCTCTTCATATGAGATGGCCTTGTTACAGCGAGTATTTAGAGTAGATGCTTCCTTGTTGCATTACCTGCCTTTTTTAGAGGATCCTCTGAGCAAGGAGGTGCAACAAAGCTGGCTTGGGTTTGAGCATCGGTCCCACTTCATTTCGATTGGGAATTTCATGCATGCCCCGAACAAGGATGCGGTGAAGCAATTGAAGGAAGTCATTTGGCCCAAGATCCGCGCTCGATTGCCGACGGCTGAATTGCATGTTTACGGTGCATATCCAACGCAGCAAGTACTGGAGTGGAACGATCCGAACCATGGATTCCTGGTAAAGGGGCGGGCAGAGGATGCCGAAGCAGTGATCGGTCAGGCGCGCGTGATGCTGGCGCCGCTGCGCTTTGGAGCTGGACTCAAAGGAAAGCTGATCGACGCGATGCGCTGTGGCACACCGAACGTTACTTCGCCTATCGGTGCAGAAGGGATGCTGCTCGGAAAGGAATGGCCCGGAAGGGTAGAGGATGAATCCGATGCTTTTGCCATTGCGGCCGTCGACTTGTACTCAGAAGAAGCGCGATGGAACGAGGCGCAAATGCACTGCGCAGACTTAATCAATGGAGCATTCAACGGCAAGGGGCATACACTCTTGTTTTGGAATCGCTTGGATCATTTGATGGCTGAACTCGAGCAACATCGAAAGGAGAATTTTACGGGTGGGATGCTTTGGCACCATTCCATGCGGAGCACGGAGTACATGTCGAAGTGGATCGAGGCGAAGAATAAAGGATAACGCCTACGCGGAAGCTACTCAACAATATGCAAGGTTACAGTCCTGTCGTTGAGGTCTTGCTCTAGTCTATAGTTATTGGTTGGCATCAACACCTTCAATGCAGAGACCTGATCATGGGATACGGTGATGGGGTATTTAAATACGATCCACTCTACGGCTTCAGTGCACGGCGGTGTCGTCAATGATCCGGCGTAAATGAAGTGATCTAAGATCTCTGGTAAATTTTGGTTGAGGTCATATCCCGCATGCACCACTTTTTTCTCGTGCTCCTGAAGTGGAAGATAATCCTCAAGGAACTGGAAAGGCTCACTGCTCAATCCTTCCTGGACCATGATACTCAATACGAGGAAGTTATCGTGTTTACCTCGGTGTACCATATGGAGTTCGAGAGGGTATCGGATTCCGTTCACAGTGTGCTCTGCAGGCTCATGAAAGTGCATCTGGAGCAAATCAAATCGCTCGTTATTGTAAACGACAAAGTCGCCCCGTTCAAAGCTATATTGGATGGTATGTCCATTGTTAAGCACATCATGGATCTTGGTATACGGCGCATAATTGATTTCAAAATTGAGTACTGCCTCTTCGACATTCTCCGTGAAACATTCAATGATGTTGATGGGTGATTGACGCGCTCCTCCACATGCAGAACCTAGGTGTTCAATCTCATCCCAATATTCTGGCCCTGTTTCTCCGTCATAGCTCCAAGCGTGTGTTGGGCCATCTGTGGACTCTTCATCATCGGAGAGTAAGCTGATGGAAAGCATCACGAAAATGGCAATGAGCAAAACGCCAATGCCCAGTATCAATCTGGATCTTCGAATCATATCACCCAATTTAGATACCAAATGAACAAAAGCACTTCGTAAGGAATGTTGTTCGAAATCAGCAAAGGGACTGATAAAACAGCAAAGGGACACCGCTAGAAATCAATCGAGAGGGGCTCCAAAAACGGGTCGGACGAATAGGTTAATTAGGGTTAGCCTTTAGTCGATGTAATGTACGACTGACGCACAAGGAAGGTTACAAGCGGGCCGACTTACTGAAAAAAGACCGCTCCCGTGCGATTGTTATATGACTCCCCGTTGGAGAGCGTAACCTGCACTTCGACTTCAAAACCTAAGGAATCATTTTCCGGTATCCCATTCAAGTAGAGTTCATACCACTGCGATCTAAGGTTCTCCTCTTGGCCATCGATGAATGCATCGATAGACGTGGTGTCGAGATCGGCTCGAATGCTGAACATACTCGTGATCGTATCTCCCGCTTGGATGTTCTGATTGAAGTCGTTTACCGTGGTGACGATGATGCTTTCAAACCGTTCATGCTTTGCCCCTAAATCGCCTGGATCTGGGCATGAGCAAGCCATTGCGCTCTGGATGAATGGATTGATCATGCGTGTAGCTGCAAGGTATTCTACGTCCAAGGAGAGGGCGATTCCTGCGTATTCATTCTTGGAAATGGGTTCATCAAGGTTGATAAACCCGCTCATCGTTGAAATATGCCCGACTTGTATATTGGACACATCAAAGTAGGGGTCTTCCACTGCAGGGCAATGGCATCGAATGCAGTTAGGAAGAAAAAGGACCCCGCTAAAGAGGAGTAGGAGGAGGGTGCGTTTCATAGGCGTAGAGCTGGGTGTTTAACGGAGCTAGGTTCACTTTTCTTATGTGACGCTAAAATAATCACGGCGCTGGAGGGTTTACTGCCCCGATCGATTTTTAGGCAATGAAAGGCTTCGGACCCGTTGAATAGTGCAATAGAAATCTGCTGATAAACGTCTGGACGAAAAGCGAAAATGCCTTGAGATCTTTTGCGCTGGTGGGCATTGGCATCGGCCTCCACTTCTTCGAAAGAATCATCTACTCGTTGGCATAGCAGAAATGCATGCTCACAATGCCCCCATGTGTTTTCCATCCCTGGGCAAGGAGCCTGCCGTATTCGCGAGCGATCAGAGCGTGTTTGGCTTAGCGGTTAAGTGAGCTATAAGTAGGAAGCAGTTTCTGGTGGTTGCGCAACAGAATCACGTCACGGAAGATTTTGTTTTCCTAGTAGATCTGTTCGACGCTATGTACCATGCCGTTGACTGAACAAGTCTCTCCTTTTGCAAGGCCGAGCAGTTCTTTTCCCAGAGGACTATGCACGGAGATTCCTGTGATCGGCCAGCCTTCAACGACCATATTGCCAAAGGCGAGTCCGATGAATAGATTGTGACGTTGCGTTTGCACAATGCATCCTGGTCCAACTGTTTCGTGCGTGGCCTGACGCTCGAGTGCTTCAAGTTCGTGGAGGAGACGTTTTTCAGCATCTACTTGCTGGGAAAGGGTGGCCATTTCCATGTGGGTCATTGCGCGCTCTGTATCGTGTTTGTCGCCGGCTGTGCTCTTAGCATTAGAGGCGTTCGATGACTGCAGTTCCAGCAAGTTTTCACGCATGGTTTCTAAGCGAGATAACAGATATTGCCGTATACCAGCGATGACGAGCGATCGGTCAGGCGGATTCATCTACTCCTGCCTTTGTTGTTTCTACCCTTGGGTCGAGCCGTTCTTCCTTTAGCAGACGCGAATTTCTTTTTAGACCGATCCTCTCGACGAGGAGGTGCCGGCTTTTTGGGCTTGGAAGAAGGCGATTTTTTCTTGGGCTTTGAATCGGCTGTATTGCTTGAATCTTTCAAAACTTCTTCCATCTTCAAGACTTCCGCCTCGGTGAACGGACGCCACTGACCACTTCCTACATCCAAGGTCATGTGCATGATGCGCGTACGCTTGAGTTTCATCACCTCGAAGCCAAAGTATTCGCACATCCTTCGGATCTGACGATTCATCCCTTGCGTCAGGGTAATGCGAAAGGTAAAAGCGGCAATTTGCTCCACCTTACATTTCCGGGTGACCTTTCCGAGGATAGGCACGCCTGTACTCATCTTGTGGACGAAGTCATCGGTCACGCGTTGGTCGACGGTCACCTCATATTCCTTTTCATGGTCGTTTCCTGCGCGCAGGATCTTGTTGACGATGTCTCCGTCGCTTGTCATGAAGATCAAGCCCTCGCTGTCTTTATCCAAACGGCCGATAGGGAAAACGCGTGTCGGATAATTGACATAGTCCACGATGTTATCGCGCTCGCCTTTGGTGTCTGTGGTGGTAACGATCCCAGGAGGCTTGTTGAAGACGAGGTAAACCCTATCCTCGTGGTTGTTTTCGACCTCACGCCCATCTACGCGCACTTTGTCGTTGCGCTTCACGCGTTGTCCGGTAGACGGATTTTTACCATTGATGCTCACCCGGCCAAGCTCTACCAAACGGTCGGCTTCCCTGCGCGAACAGATGCCTGCTTCACTTAAGAATTTATTGATCCGTATGCCTTCGTTTCCGCTCATGAATTGCGGCCATGAAAGTAGCACTAATTGGTACGCACATCATTGGTATCCGGCCGCCTGCAGGTTAAAGAGCTCAGCGTAGAGGAGGTCGTTCTTAATCAACTCCTCGTGCTTGCCAATTTCAAGCACCTTCCCGTCTTGAAGCACCATGATCCGATCGGCAATCCGTACGGTGCTAAATCGGTGCGAGATGATGACCGCAGTTTTACCAATGGTCAGTTTAATGAATCGATCGAAAGCTTCGGTCTCTGCGCGTGCATCGAGTGCGGAGGTGGGTTCGTCCAAGATCATGACTTGCGCATCCTTCATGTAGGCCCTTGCAATTGCGATCTTCTGCCATTGCCCTCCCGAGAGGTCTTTGCCCCGCTTAAAGCGTTTTCCTAGTTGTTGGTCAATGCCCTCGGGCAGCTCTGAGATCACTTGATCAGCCAGACTGCGTTGTGCCGCGTCGGTGATGCGTAGTTCGTTTTCAATTTCTTCAATGGCACCTACCGCGATGTTTTCGCGAAGCGTCAACTCAAATTTCACGAAGTCTTGGAAGATCACCCCGAAATAGGCTTGGTATTGATCAGCATTGTATTGCTGGATCGGAATGCTATCCAGGAGAATTTCCCCTTCGGTGGGTACATAGAAGCCAAGCAATAGTTTGATCAAGGTCGTTTTCCCTGCGCCATTTTCTCCTACAAAGGCGAGTTTCTCACCTGCTTTTAGTGTGAAACTCACGTTGCGTACGACCCATTTCTCGGTGTTTGGATATTTAAAACCAACATCCTTAAATGCAAAACCTTCAGAGATCTTTTCAGGCATGGGAAGTTTCGGCACGTCGCTCTCATCGATGAAACGCAGGTCGAGGAATTCGAAATAGTCTTGGAGGTAGAGGGCCCGTTCTGTAATCGAAGTGAAGCGCGTGAAAAATCCCTGCAATTTGCTCCGTAAGCGATTGAACGATCCGGATAGAAAGGTGAGGTCTCCAAGGCTAAAAATGCCAATCACCGTGCGGTAGACGATCATGACATAGGCGCCATAATAGGTGCCGGTGCCGACGATGTTGAAGAAGGATCCCCATCGTGCGCGTTGTCCTGCAAGTTTCTTACTGGCTATGTAATAGATGTTTGATAATTCCTTGAAACGATCTGCGATGTAGCCAGAGAGTGCGAAAAGCTTCACCTCCTTTGCCGTGATATCGCTCGCCCCTGCATAGCGTAGGTAATCCAATTCGCGGCGTTCCTGCGTCCAGCTGCGCGCTAGGGAGTAGCTTGTTCCACTGAACTTGATTTCGTTCATAATGGTCGGTACTACGGATACGATCAAGAGTAGGATCAACCATGGTTCAAAGACGATCACACCGCCAATTAGGGATACGATGACGATGATGTCTTCACCTTGTGTCAGAACGTTGGACATCAAGCCTACGCGACCTGTGGTTTGCTGACGGGCACGCTCGAGCTTGTCATAGAATTCGGAATCTTCCAATTGAGAAAGTTTGATCTCCGCCGTTTTCCGGATAATGGTAACGGATGACTTGATCGAATACTGGTCTCCAAGTAGGGCATCGGTGTAGGAAATACCCCGACGTAAAAGGTCTGATCCGATCGCCAAGGCAAACTCAGTCGCAATGAGCACCCACATGCTATCCAGGTCCTTGGTTTCTAAGGCGATTTGAAGCACTACTTCGTCGACGATTAATTTACCGACGTACAACATCGCCAAAGGAAGAAAGGCGCTGATGACGCGGCCAACGAGGTTGGTATAAAAAAGAGCGGGGTTGACCGAACTGATTTCTCGGAAGAAACGGGGAATGAACTTCAAAGAAGCGAAGCTTTCGCGAAAATTAATCTTCTGAGGTTCGAGGGTACGTCGTTTTGCCATTGCCTTGTGCAGGGCAAAAAGTTAGCCATCGCTTCACTTCTGCCAATACGTCACGGACTCTTCCCTAAAAGCTTGACTTATTTCAAGTCATTCATCCAAGTGATGGCCTCAGCGGCAACACCTTCGTGGTAGGCTTCGCGAAGGTATTTTCCGTATTGTCCCGTATTCAAGGCTTCCATTTGTTCGTCCATGGTTTCAAATCGGACAAAACCGTGATCGGCATTGGGAATAATAGCATACTCAGCGTGGTTGGGATGTGCGGAATTTACGGTGCGGGCAATTGCCTTGACGTGATCAGCGTTCAACGCTTGGATGTCGAACTCTCCATAGATGGCCAGCACGTTGCCTTCGTATTTCAACCATGCTTCGGTAATGTTTTGCTCGTTGAGCGTTTGCCAAAACACCATGTGTCTCCCGATGTATTGATCTTCTTTGATCGCGTCCGCGGTTTCTTCATATGCCAAGAATTCCGCGTGTCGTTCGATCAGGGTTTCAGAGGACAGTTTATTGATGAGAAAGTCATAGTGAAACGGAATGGCCAATCGGGATACCTCTTCAACCCTTTCAAAGGAGTTGCCGAATAGTTCTGCCTGGACGCGCGTCATCTCGATCATGTATTCATACCATGACTTGATGGCTGTGCCGTACGTCATGACTCCTTTGGGTTGCATCTCAGCTGCAAGTATCGGCGCCACAATGCCGCCCATGGAGTGCCCGAACAAGAAGATGTTGGATGCATCTATGTCATCGCGCAGGGCGAGTGCTTTGTATCCTTCTCCAAATGCTTTCAACTCAACATCAAAGCCAGTGGTTTGGCAAGGGGTGTCTGATTTGCTGTCTCCAACTCCTGGTTTGTCCACACGGAAAACAGCATAGCCGGCCTTCACAAAATCATCCATGATACGACGAAGTGTAATGTTTTGATTGAATGGAAACTCCGTAGTGGCACAGGTGTAGCCTTGCATGAAGAAGACAACAGGTGGCTTGGTCTTTCCTTCAGGGAGCATCATGATGGAGCGAAGGGAGGTTCCATCGTAATCCACTTGTCCGTAGCTCACGCTGCCATACTCGCTCGTCTCCAAAGGACGGCCGAGCATTTTTCCGCTTTGTTGCATCCTTTCCCCGGCCCGCAGCCATTTTAATTCCACCTCATCTCCGGCTCCGTATGCTGAGATTGTTTCTGCGACAAACCTTGGTTCGACGGCTTGCATTTCGTCGATGGACAAGAGGATGTCTCCGCTTTCCATTCCCAATTCACTGGCCGTGGAGTTTGGGAATACGCGTACCGCTAACACGCCATTTCGATAACCGAGTTCTGACAAACGAAGAGAATCAGGAACCGGCTGCATCTGGATGCCTAGGAAGGCGCTGCGTTTTAAGGTTTGTGCTTCCCCAAAGTTTGGAAGAATGATGAGCAGCACAAGAAAAAGACAGCTGTGTAATTTCATGGCGAAACCGTTTGATAAGCAAGAATAGTAATTTGGACCACCGACGATAACGATCTATTGACGACACGTTAGAATTGATGTAAAGTCTCATCAAATGGTCAGGACGTTAACCACCTGTTAATCGAACATCATGGCGACGCAGAGGTTTTATTTTTGTTATCCAACTAAGACACGACCATGCTAAACCGCATCTCAAGACTTCTCGTAGGTTCCCTCTTCATTGTATCGGGATTGATCAAGGCCAACGACCCTATTGGATTCTCTTATAAGTTGAACGATTACTTCGCTCCTGGTGTGCTGAACATGCCATGGGCAGATGGATGGGCACTTGAATTGAGCGTATTGGTTTGCGTGGCAGAGATCGTGCTTGGTGTAGCCGTGCTGTTTGGAGCGCGGATGAGACTCGCAGGGTGGTCTTTGCTCATCCTAATGATATTCTTCACCTTTCTCACTGGATATACGGCCATTGCCAATTGGTTATTCGACAACCCTGAATCCGGCATCACAGGATCTTTGGAAGGACTGTTTGGGTTCATTATTCGCGAGGATTATAGCTACATGAAAGATTGTGGCTGCTTCGGGGATGCCATCAAACTGGATCCTTGGGAGTCCTTTGTGAAGGATTTGGTGCTTTTGGTGTTCACGGGCGTGATTTTTAAAAACCGGAACATCACGAAACCTTCAGACTTGCCGACGGATCTTGTCAACTTGGGCATTTCTACTGTACTGATCGCGGGTTTCGCATTGGGCATATTGGGGTGGTCCTTTCCTATTTGGTTCTCCTTGGTCAGCTTCGGGTTGTTGCTGGGTATCAAACAATTCATGACCCACGCCAACCGAGATTGGATCATGGCTGCGGGAGCCACGCTCATGAGTTTTGGCTTTGCCTATTACTGCATTGAGCATCTTCCAATAAAGGATTTTAGACCCTATCGAATTGGCAACAACATAGCGGAACTCAAAGAATGTCCACCGGACGCGCCGCAGGATGTTTACGAGGACACCTGGTACTACAAAGTGAATGGTGAGGTCAATACCTATACAACGGAAGAAGAACCTTGGAATATCGCAGGGGCTGAATTCGTAGACCGAGAGACTGAGTTGATCTTTAAAGGCTGTGAACCACCGATCCATGATTTTGTCTTGGAAGACAGCGAAGGCAACGGCTTGACGGAAGATATTCTTGCTGAGCCGTACATTTTCTTGGTCATCAGCTATGACATTATGAAAGCGAATGCCGCGGCACAAGCGGCGTTTAATACTGTGAATGAAGGCGCGATGAACGATCCAGACGGTGGCCCGTATATGTACGGACTGTCTGCCAACTCCTACACAGAAGTGGAACCGTATCGCCACGACAATCAAGTGGCCTACGATGTTTTGACAGGTGACGCCACAATGCTCAAGACCATCATCCGCTCGAATCCTGGTCTCCTGCTGCTGAAGGAAGGGACCGTGATTGGCAAGTGGCATTACAATGACGTTCCGACCTACGACGAGATCAAGTCGACCCTGCTGAAATAGTATTCCCATCTTTTGCCTGCCAACTCGCACGTGCGTTTTAATATTGCACTATGCGAAGACGACTGATAGCAGGCAATTGGAAGATGAATACGCACTGGAACGAGGCTTTGACACTCGTGGCTGAGTTGGCGCATGCAGAAGGAGAAGGCAATTGGAAGGATGCGGACGTCGCCATCTTTCCTCCATCCCTATATACACGGCACGTGTTTGAATTCATCCAGCATGCCAAAAGCGGCATTGCGGTTGGCGTCCAAAATTGCGCATCTACAGAGAATGGGGCGTATACAGGTGAACTCTCAGCGAGCATGCTCCGCGAGGTTGGGGTAAATGCCGTACTCATCGGTCACTCCGAGCGTCGTGAGTACTTTCAGGAGTCCAACGAAACCCTACTCGCGAAGACAAAACTTGCTTTAGGCGCACAGCTCACACCTTATTTCTGTTGTGGAGAACAGCTGCAGGATAGAAAATCAGAACAGCATAAGCGCGTCGTGACGCAACAGCTTTCAACCACTGTGTTGACCTTGTCTCGTGGAGACATGCTGAAAACCGTGATTGCTTATGAACCAGTTTGGGCCATTGGAACCGGTGAAACCGCTAGTCCTGAACAAGCGCAAGAGATGCATGCCTTGATCCGTCAACTCATCGCTGAGGCCTTCGATCAAGAGGTTGCCGCTGCAGTGCGCATCCTCTATGGGGGAAGCATGAAGCCAGACAACGCAAACGCATTGCTCTCTCAGCCAGATGTAGACGGAGGTCTCATCGGTGGAGCTTCGTTGAAAGCTGCTGATTTCAGCGCGATCATTCGCGCCTGATCTTAGCTATCTCCTTTTCCTTTATTGCTCGGGTTGCTTCCGCCTAGTGGACCTTTGTCCTTAGGGTTGGCGATGTTCTCGCGCATCTCTGTATCCGCCATGATATTGCGGTAACGCTGGTAATCCATGATGCCAAGGTTTCCGCTTCGGAATGCTTCGGCGATTGCCTTAGGTATCTCAGCTTCCGCTTCGATTACGCGTGCTTTCGCCTCTTGGGCCTTGGCCTTCATTTCCTGCTCAAGGGCTACCGCCATTGCACGGCGTTCTTCAGCGCGTGCTTGGGCAATGTTCTTATCTGCTTCGGCTTGGTCGATCTGAAGTTCGGCTCCGATGTTCTTTCCGATGTCAACGTCTGCGATGTCAATCGAAAGGATTTCAAATGCCGTTCCTGAATCCAATCCACGTGCGAGCACAACCTTTGAAATGCTGTCTGGGTTCTCAAGGACTTTCTTGTGGCTCTCTGCCGAACCAATAGAAGTAACGATGCCTTCACCCACACGGGCTAGGATGGTGTCTTCGCCGGCTCCACCCACCAATTGATTGATGTTGGCACGCACAGTAACCCTTGCTTTCGCAATGAGCTGAATACCGTCTTTCGCAACCGCCGTTACCGGAGGAGTATCGATCACTTTAGGATTCACACTCATCGTCACCGCCTCAAACACATCACGACCTGCTAGGTCGATCGCTGTTGCCATGTTGAAATCGAGCGGGATGTTTGCCTTGTCTGCAGAAATAAGCGCGTTGACCACGTTTTGCACATGTCCACCCGCCAAGAAGTGGGCTTCCATCTTGTCCGAACTGATCTCTATTCCCGCTTTTTTCGCATTGATCATCGCGTTTACGATGATGCTAGGTGGCACCTTTCTCCAACGCATGAAGATCAGGTCGATCAACGAAACGTCGGTAGTGGTTAAAACTGCTTGAAACCAGAGTCCGACCGGTACAAAGTAGAGGAGTACCCAAAGTCCGACTATGGAGAGGATTACAACGAGAATCAATAGGCCTATTCCTTCTAACATGTGTTATTTCTTTATTACCGTAATCTTGGTTCCTTCAATGTTAGTGATTTCAACCGAGGAATGTGCGTCGATATAGTCGCCCTTCGAGCTCACCTCGTAGAAGTGGTCGTGGAACATGGCTTTTCCCATTGGATTCATTCGACTGATCGCCTCGCCAACGTCGCCTACCGCTAAGCCTTCGATGGGTCGATCCACTTTGGAGTCGATGCCCGATTTCAAACTGAGTTTTTGCCAGGTCTTTGCTCGAAAGGCGAGTAGGACGAGCCCAATGGAGATGAGTCCCGTAGCGGCTAGGGTATAATTCCCGAAAGTAGGACTGACGTTATAGGCCAAGACGAGGCATGCCAGCATCAATAACGCTCCTGCAATACCAGGTATTCCTACCCCTGGAACAAGAAAGATTTCGACGAGTACCAGACCAATCGCAATGACCAATAGAAGGATGATGATGGTTGGGCTCATTGGGCTGGTTATTTCTTGTAGTACTTCATCGCTTCTGGCATGAAAGCTTCGAGGTCGGCGATTCGCGTTTCATTGCTAGGGTGCGTGCTTAAAAATTCTGGTGGTTTCTGTCCACCGAGGGCAGCCATGCGTTTCCAAAATTCCACGGCCTCCTGAGGATTGTATCCGGCCATCGCCATGAAGATCAATCCCATTTTGTCAGCCTCCGATTCATGGGTGCGCGAGAATTTCAACATGCCTAATTGACTACCGATTCCAAAGGATTGAAGTAAGAGTCCTTGGGCGAGTTCTGGTTGTTGTTGCAAGGCCACGGAAAGTCCAATGCCGCCTGCTTGAACGATGAGCCCTTGGCTCATGCGCTCGTTTCCATGGCGTGCAACTGCATGGGCTATTTCGTGTCCCATGACAACGGCGATGCCGCTTGCCGTTTTGGTAATGGGTAGGATGCCCGTGTAGAAGACCACTTTCCCACCTGGCATGCACCAAGCGTTTACTGTTGGGTCATCTACGACATTGAATTCCCACTCGAAGCCTTTAACGCGCTTTGATTGTCCCTTATCACTAAGGAATTTCTCCACTGACTTGGATATTTTACTACCTACTTCTCTAACGTTTCTGGTGTCCTGATCGCCGTTGGCCAAGGCCTGATTTTCGGAAAGAAAGGACTGATAAGCTGTGAGGCTCATGGACATGAGCTGGCTTTCGGGAAGCATATTCATTTGCCTTCTTCCAGTGATCGGAACCTTTGAGCAGGAGATCAAAAAGAGGGTCAAAGCTAGTATGGGAAGAAATCTTTTCATGGTTCGATCACGGCAGCTAGTCCGCGTTGTTGAAGTTGTTTGCAAAGGGGGTGAAGTTTCTCCAATTCGCCGTGTTTCACATCGCACTTACCCTTGGTATGTACGATCCAAGCAACTTGTTCAGCTTGCTCAGAGGAATGTCGGCAAATGTCTATGAGTGAATCGATCACATGGTCGAAGGTGTTCTCGTCGTCGTTGTAGAGCATCAAGGCTACGGGTTCAGCCGTTTCTACTTGTTCATCCGTGATCTCTTGTGTTTCTGTAGCAAAGCGCATCGCACTGGTTTTTGAGGACATCAAAAATAAGCGCTGCGCGCCACCGTCACAACTTCTCGGCCTGTGCTTGTGTTAATCCTTTGCCCCGAAGATCTTGAGCTCGTTGATCAGCTTCCGCTTGCGAACTGAAAGCCCCGTAGTAATAAGAACTACTTCCATCCGGATTAGAAACTTTATCAACCCCTTCGTTACTGAGCATCAAGATTTGTGAAGCTTGTTGCACGGGAACATCACCGCTGTAGGTGCCGAGGATGATGCGGAAGCTTCCTCCGGCGACAGCTTGAGGCGCACGTTGGACAGGTGTTGGCGTTCCACTTGTGGTCCCTCTGATCTGTTCAACACCCACGCGCACTCCGTCTCGATAGGCTGTGACAAATGCATCCGTTACACCGAGTGCCCGTGCCTCATCTCGTGCTCGGGTCGCATCGTTTTCGTTATCGAATTTACCGGTGGTATAGCGATAAAGTCCACCGGCCAGGTTTTCCTGCAGAAGAGGGGTCATGTTGTAAATGTCTGCCGAACCCACTGGTTTGGAGTACACTCCTACTTGCACGGTATAGAAACTACCGGGGATGTTCTCTACGGCTTGAATTTCTAATGGTCCTTGCTGGATAAATTGAGTCTGGATCGGTGCGCTTGGTCTGGTTCCGCCAACGTTTCCGCCACCACCTCCTCCGCCCTGAGGGACAACAGAAGCGATTGGTGCACCTCCTTCTACTGCACGGGCTTGCGTCATTGAAACGCGCTTTCCGTTTAAATAGGCAACCACGAAAGCGTCTTGGTAACCGATGGTTTGAATGCGTGACTTAGCGGCATCAGCCTGGTAGAAATTGCTGAACTCTCCAGCAGAATAGCGGATAAATCCTTGTGTGGTTGACTCGCCCACAATCGGTGAGATGCCTTTGAATGCATCCTGTCGAATTGCGTTTCTAAATGCACCAATCTGTACTTTGTACATCAACCCACTCGGAAGAGGCGGGTCAACCGGGATTGGGTTGGATTCGCTGTAGGTGCTTCCCGAACTCGTTTCTTCAATTTCGAATATCGTTTGTGTAAGCACATCCTCCTGGACTTGCAGGCGACTGTTATCTTCAGCTACAGGAGCGTTGAGTTTAAAGGCTTCCCCTTGGTTTAGAGGATCGACTTCCCGCGTGTTTGTTTGCGTTTGATCATTCTGAGAGAGGTCCATTTGATCTGGAACCGGAGGAAGCGTAACGTCTTCAACGGCTACGTCATTTTTCGGCTCGTCACTATAGAAGGCGAGGACGTTCATGTACGCTTCTTCAGGGCGCGAAAGCAGCTGCCGATTCGCTTCGTTTTCAATGTAGGTTGCCTCGCGTGTCAGCTGGGCAATCATGGTCGAAAGACTATCCGAACGCTCAAAATCTTCGTAGGCTTGGTTCGCGAGTGCCACCCGAGTGTTTCCATTGGCAGCTTCGAGCGGAGCCGTGGCGGATTGTTCTAATAACCCACTACCACGCTCACTGAACTGGGCTTTCAATTGACGCAATTTAGACACCTCTCTGCGGATCGAGTCGGCGATGATTTTTTGGTCGTTGTAATCCAAGTATTCAACGGTGAAGCGAACGTCCTCTTTTTCATTCGGATTCAAGGTGCGTTCTGTAGCAGGCAATACGACCTCTTGTCCAGGCAGGATAATGAAGTTCTGCTCAATCGTTGCCGTCTCCACTGCCTTCATTTCAACTGCTAAGTTTGAAGCTAGGTTTGCCTTTTGCTGCACGATCATGGCATCGTCCTGCATTTTTTGAGCTTCAGCGATAGCGGGCAAGCGTTCTTTCTTCTTGCGAATTGCCTCCGCCTCTTGCATCGCAGTACGCGCATTCAGCGACATGTTATCTGCCTCAGCTTTCAAGTCTGTCGCGATGGTCGCTTGTTTCTCTGAGGGAAGTTTCTGGCTGGCATCCATAGTGAGTACTTGGGTCTCGACAGCAGATAGTTTTTGTTCGGCTTCCTGGTAGAATGCCGATTCCATTTGAACGATTTTCAACTGCTTTTCTCTTGCGTCTAGATCCTCTTGGATTTCTCGTCGCTTTTTCTTCTTTTTCGTTTCGGCCAGCTCAGTCTCTAGGGCATCCACTTGGCTCTTTGCTTGTGTCGTTGCCTCTGCTTTTGTGCTGGCTTCTGCCGCATAAGTTTCAACGGATTCGTTTTCCACCGGGATGTAGCCTTCAAAGCGCTCACTTCCCTTCACCATCACATTTGATGGAGCAGAAGGACCGTTCACCGCGAGGTTTGGATTCAGTGAATCCAACGATACTTGTACGCGCTCTTTTTGAACGTTCAAATCGATCAGTTTGGCAGTCAATGCTTCTTTTTGTGTAGGGTCTTGGGTGTTGGTGATCCTCGCTTCGGTCTTTACTTTTTCGTTTTGAAGCGCAATCATCCAGTTTTTATTGAGGGTTTCCAGCTCAGCTTTTCTTAAGACTGGATTAGGATTCTTTTGGATTTGTGCTTCGATTTGTTGGAAGGCACTTGCATTATAGTTGTCTACAAATTCATAGATCTGTTGTTGAACTGATCCTTGCGACGCATTGATTGCTTGGGCCATTTCCTCGCTGTTGACCGAGGCATTGATTTGATCTACCTTATCTTCAATCTGCGTTCGGAAATCGGCTATTTCTTCGGCGAGGCTTTCTAGATCATTGCGTTCTTCTATAGACTCTGCAGATTGAATCAGTTCACCATAAAAGGCCAGTTCGGAGGCGAGTGCGTCAGACCAATCTTGATATACTTGAGCATGCTTCAATCGTTCTTCAGGGCTGGAGCTTATTGTCAATGGAGGTAAGGTGTCCAAGTTGGCCTGGAAGTTTTTGTTTACCGAAACAACACTGGGAGGAAGGCCTTCTGACGCCGAGGCATTGAGAGGAGCGCTTACATCCACCGGACTTATCGTGTTTTGGTTCTGTGTTCCTTCGATGGATGTGTTTGAAGTAGTCTCCTGATTGTTGGAGGTCGTAGAGGTATTGTCAGCTAATTCTGTTCCATCACTTTCAGTTTCTCCAGATGTAGCGCCCTCTGTTCTCGCAGTGACGGCATTTGATGCCGCCTGATCACTCAAGTTCGCGATGCTTTGGTAGCTCTGCATGGCGAGATCTTCCTTCGCTGCTTTCTCCACTTCAAGTGCCTTGATTTGGTCATCGATCTCCACGAGTTTTCGGCCTTTGGTCTCCAGTCGTTTTGCCCCTTGAAGTGAGTCTATACGCACGCCGATGTTTTCCGCCCAACTGTCATAAAGTTCCGCCTTTCGGCTCTCTGCGATGATGGGGTCTTCTGCATTGCCAGCATTTTCTATCTCTCTCGTGAAGTACTGATCGAGGTCTCCCGATACAATCTCTGGCTGTGACTCTTCTGCTTCAATGGCTTTGATTTGGTCATTGAGGTTATTCGATGCTTCCGACCCAGCCATTGAAGTTGTGGATGCATCATTGCTCGGATCTGTGGAAGACCCGGCTTGTCCACTATTGCTTGTTGCCGTTTCCCCTGGTGTGTTTTCCAAAGAAGCCGTCTCTGTGTCATTCCCCGGTGTGTCAGTCTTGCGACTCTCACTCAGGCTTTCTTCCATGGCGAGATCGGCTTCCTTGGGAGATACGAATGCGAGCAACGCTGGATCTGATTTCGCCTTTTCGTTTAATTCTCCCTGCAGTCTATTCAGCGAACCGACATCTACTTTTACCAAATTGGGATCTGCGTATGTCTCGGCCAATTGAAGCAGGTCTTTTGTGGCATTATAGTAGGTTAACGCATTGTCTTTTTGCTGTACCAGAGCGACAAGTTCTTTGCTTGCCCTGTCGAGAGAGGCCTCTTTTTCTGGCTTGGCCGATTCAGCCTCTGCGATTTGGGTTTCGAGCTCTTCTTTGATCAGGTCGTCTTTGGTATTCTCGATCTCTTGACGGTAATAGGCTACTTCTTCGTCAATGGCATCGATGGAGCTTTCCAATTCTTCCACTTCAGCCAACTTGGTTTCGTAAGCTGAAATGGTGGGATTCAATCGCTTTTCAAAGTTTTCTTCTAAATTATCCTCGAATTTCTCAAGAGATATAAAGTTGTTTTTGGTAGCAGCCAGTTGCGTGTATTGTGCGTTGAAAGCGCCGTCATCGATTCCTCCACTCTTCAGAACACCCAAAGTCCCTTCCATCTGTGCAATGGCTACTTCTCTACGTTCTGCTTCCTTGCGGTAATTCGAAGTGAGTTCAGCGGCGATGGCGGCTTCGGCTACTTCCATGGACTCTGATCCGCTTTTCTTTTGCTGGGCTACATCGTACAGGGTGGAAGCCTTTGCATTTAGCATCTGGGTTTCTTCTTCTAAAGTTCGGATGGCTCGTTCAGCCAGGGCGAGTCTCTCTTCACGTGGGGCGTCGTCCATCTTGTCACCTGCGCCAGTACTAATGGACCCATCATCTATAATCTCAAGGGTGCTTTCGATGTCTTCTTCCGTAGCATTTACAGACAGACTGGCTTGGCGTTTCAGGATTTCAGCAGTCAGTAATTGTTCGTCTTCGATTGGATCGTCGAAGTGGTTGATGATTTGCAACTGTTCTTGCCCATCCACCATGACCAATTTCATCTCTTGTCTGAACTGTTTCAAGCCCTTTTCGCGAGGTAATTCTACTATTCCACTATGTATTGCGTCACTTTCCTCTGCTTCAACGAGAAATTTATACTTACCGCTTCCCTTGAGATCCAAGAGGTAATTTCCAAACTGTCTATCCGCTTCATAAACGCCAATGGTCTTGTTCTGCACCATGTCTTCTACCGTGATCTTGGCTTTTTTAGATCCTTCGTATTCGAACACGCCTTTGATCAATGTTAGGTCTAGTGGAATGCGCTCCATTCCAATGCGGTAGACCGTTACTTGCTTGTTGGTGGTTTCACGGTTACTGGCAAACCACGCGGTGGTCTCTTCCAAGTCTGAAATGAACATGAAGTCATCCCAGGGTGTATTGATTGCAAACTCCATGTTGACAGGAGGCGACCACGTACCGTCACCGCGGCGCGTGCTTTTGAAGATATCATAGCCTCCCATGCTGTTGTGCCCCTTGGATGCGAAATAGAGGGTGTTTCCTTCTGGATGAATGAAAGGGTAGTCTTCATCGAGGACCGTGTTGATGGTGGCGTCCAGTTTTTCAGGAGTTGTCCATCCCGTTCCAAGCTTTTGGATGAAATAGAGGTCTTTGCCCGTTGCGTTCTTCTCTGAAAAGGAAGCGAAATAGATCAGATCAGCGTCCTGCTGGAAGTACATGAGCAACTTAGCGTCTCTTTTCTTGTCCTCTTCAGACATGAAGTCTTCTGGCTTGACGATGATCTTGCCGCCGAAATCCGTCAGATCATAATTGCGATAGAAGTCACTTCGAGGAAGGACGCTTCGTTGTACGACTGAAATATCGGTGAAGCTGGAAACCAGATTCTTTCCTTGCTTGCACTGTTCGATGTGGTGGTCGATTAGGGCGGATTCTGGTTCTTTCTTCGAGGAAAGGGGTTTGTACTTCTGATATTGCTCGATCGCCTTGTCGAATCGATAGTTCAGGTGAAGACCCAAGCCGTAGTAGAAATAAGCGAGGGGGGGTGCATCCTGCTGTTCAGTAGCGAACTTTAGGTATTTGATGGGCTCTTCCTTGTCTTGAATGGTAAAGAGCTGACATACACCAAAGCGATAGTTGTATTCTGCACTTTGAAGATTGATACTGAGTAGGGTAGAGTACATCTTCGACGCCTCCTCATAGTCTTCCTGCTGAAAAAGTTCAAGTGCTTGCTCGTTCAGTTCTTCCTCAGACTCTTGCGCATGCAAGGAAACCTGAGCAAATAGGGTTAGCAGCAACACTGCGGTGTATGTACGGATATTCAAAACAGTTAGTCGAGTATGTAATAATCCAAGGTAAAAGTCCTAAAGAAGGGGGTTGGTATTACCCTCCAAAGGACTGATTTTGCTCATTACAATGTGAATAACGCTGTGACAGGGTTAATCGTCTTCAGCGGCTTGCTTGATCAGGTTCTTCAGGGAGATGTTTGCACGGTTCTCTTCACGTCTGAAAAGACGCTCGATATTCTTCTGATGCGTTATCAGCACTAGGATTGCGACGAACATAGAAAACACGATCAGACTGGGAACCGTGGTCTGATAGATCAATACGATGATGAAGGGAAAGCTCAAAGCAGCGGTCATGCTTCCCAGTGAAACGAAGCGCGTAATGGCGAAAACGACGATAAATATGCCCAAAGCGATCAGCGCACCTTGATGATGGACCGCCAGCATGAGTCCTAAAAGCGTCGCAATTCCTTTTCCTCCACGAAATCCCGCAAAAACGGGGAAAATATGCCCAATAACCGCCGCGATACCCAATGCCAATTGATAATTGACAAAGGCAGCATCCGTGATGGGTTCTTGGGCGAAGAAGACTACCAGTTTCACGGCAGCAAATCCTTTCAGCGCATCGATGATGAGCACAGGAATGCCGGCCTTTTTGCCCAAGACACGGAAAGTGTTGGTTGCTCCGGCGTTTCCGCTTCCGTATTCTCTGACATCTGTGTCGTAGAACATCTTCCCCACCCATACGGCCGTTGGAATGGAGCCGAGGAGGTAGGCCAAGAGCAAGGAAATGATTGTAGGTATCGTTACCATTTCAGGTGCGCGAAGTTAATACTAACTGAATTTGGCCATTAGAATTTGCTTAGGAAGTCGTCTTTGCGTCGTTTACTGCCGAGCATGAAGCTGTAGGGCGATTGTCCTTTCTCAACTTTCAACTTTCGTTTGTCAGCCTTCAGGTCTGTGATTGAAGTATTGAATTCATCCAAGCTTGAATAGGCCTGCATGATGTTGCGAGAATACTTGAAAAACCACCAGGTATCCTTGTCTGCCTCCATGTAGATGTTGATTTCGGGGATTCGCCCGACTACCACTTCCACCTTGCCGGTCACCTGGACGTTGACTTGTCGCTTTCCGATGTTTCCAATTCCAATCTTGCCGGTTGATTGATAGGAGTCCGTTTCTGCGTTCCATTTCAGGTGCACTTCGGTCAAGAAGAAGTTCTTCTCGAGTTCCGATGGAAACCTTCGGAATTCACCCGTAAGCGTAATGGTTGAGATCAGCTTATCTGCATCGTCCGTTCCGATCAATTCACGTAGGCCTTTTTGGTAGGTGTCACGTTCAAAATCTGAAGGTTCGCCCAGTGCGTTTTCTGCCATGATCTTCCCCATATCGTCGATCAGCTTATTCTCAAAAAAGAAATCGAGCAAGATCATCACATCTAGGTCGACTTTGTCTTCTTGCAGATCGTGAGAAATGTTTCCGACCGTCAGCAGGTCGAGTTGTCCAGGATTGAGTCCGAAGCCCATTTTCCCTTCTGAATAGACCTTGCAGCCTTCTGATTGAAGGCTCATGTACTGTCCAGGTAGGCTGGCTTGGGTGAGTTTGTTGATGTTTGAAATGCGGTATTCTTTCGCAGACTCGTTGTAGTGAATGTATCCTGATGCGGGCAGTAATTCAGGGTGGTCTTCCTTGAGCTTCTTCGATAAGAAGGAAGAATAAATCGCGCCTGTATCTTGGTCCAATACAATGGACGAGGTAAGGATGTCGCCGTTTTCATTGCTAATGGTCTTGTCAACCGGTATGTACAGGTCATCTGGATCGACTACGGACTTGAACTTGAACCAACTCAGTGGAATTGCCGAACCGCACTGATGCCGCAGGCGGGAGTAGCCGTTAAATGTGAGTGACTTGTTTGCCGCCGCGAGTCGAACCGTGCCTCGGTACTCGAAATAGGGACTCAGGCTAAACCCTCGCGTACTGTCGATGTCACCCTTTGCATAGGTCTGGAAACTGCTGTCTACGCCCACCGAATTGAAACGGATCTGTTGGCGGTCTCCGTTCAGGTCCTTGTAGTTATAAACACCGGTTCCGAAGTAATCTCTTCTCGCATAGATGTCAACGGTAGCACTGTCAACACGGTGGTACTTGGTGATCGCGTTCGCAATAATCTTGCAATTCGTCAAGGTCTTCATTTTTGCCTTTTTCAAGATGGTGATCAGTCCGCTGTCAGGATAGATCAAGGCATCCGCCACCTGAATGAATTCAATCTCCTTGGCGTCGATGATCGAATTCTTGATGTCGTAGCGGGCTGCGGGAGAGTAGAACTCTAGTGAATCTTGGTCAGGATGGGTAGAAATAAACCGGGAGCCTTCAAATTGCATTGCTCCAGCACTGGTAGCCTTAGAGGTCTTTCCTCCAGACAGCTCGATGGCTTCTTGGTCCATGTACCAAGTAAATCGGTCCATATAAGCGATGTACTGGTTTGCAGGGAATTCCATTTTAGAAGTTCCACCATTGGATACGAAGTCGCCTTTTCTCAATGCAAAATCGACATCTGCCGTAACGTCGTTCGTTTTGAATGAGAAACCTTCAAAAGCAGATACGTCTGATTTTAGGCGGAAATCGGCCGTATCGCTATGGAAGCCACTGAAGTTGAAATCAAAGTTCTTCGATTCCAATTCTGCTTTGTCAAACTCGAAGAGGCCATTTCCAGTCAGGTCTTCAGGAGTCAAGTCGAGTCCGCCGGTCAATTCACTACCGTCATACATAATGAACGGAGTTTTGGTGGACTCGCAATGCAGAAGGTTATCGTAAGGTTGCCAACGCTGCTTGATGTCCTTACCTGTGGTGGGTGGATACTCTACAGGTGACATTTGTTCTTCTATGACGAATGAGGTCGCTAAGGTTTGCATTTCTTCAGGCAGGAAGAGGAAGTCTTTCGAACGCGTGGTACTCGCTAAGTACTTCAACTTACCCGAACCTTTGAGTCCGTCATGACTCAGCTTGATGGTGTCGTTGAATTGGCCTTTCCCACGATACAATTCGTAGCCTCCTGGAGGAGTATTCCGAATGAAACCCAGAGAGTAATCTTCTTGCACCGTCAGCGTCTCTTCGAACTCAGGGAAGATGTCTGCGCTAGAGAAGCGTCCGGGGAAGGCGACACGCTCACTCCGGAAATTGTCTAGGCTGTCGAAAATGAAGGGGTCGAGTTCAAAATAGAAATTCTCTCGATTGTAAGATTTCCCTTGAATGCCGGAACGATCATAATAGGTGTAAGCGCGGTCGTGACTCGTAAAGATGGGGTACTCTTCAAATTGCTGGATACCCGATTTATTTCCAGGGTCATCGATTTCCAGGGTTCCGTTTACGTTTTCGATTACGGTAGTTACTCGCGTGAGTTGTTCGCGACCCGTGGCTGTTTTTTCGCCTGTTGCAACGATGAGGCGGGTAGAATCTACGTTGGGCATTTCAAGCTTAAAGGAATCGTAAGAGAATTTGAAGTTGCTTCCAAAGAATTCAAGGCGGCCCGCCTTGATCACGCCAGAGAAGTCGAAGTCGCGGTTCTTGCTCATGGTAATGGTGCCATTCCGAGGAAAAAGCACTACTTGGTGTGAGTCCGAAAGCGTGATGTTTTCGATGCCGTTGATCTTCAAGGTGAAGACCTCATCGATTAAGTCCATGCTGGCATTGGCCATGGTTCCTATGTCTGATCGAACCTGCAATACGTCGTAATCGTCCAGCTCAGACTTCGCTGCCACGTAGTGATAGAGGCGCGGTTTGGAGCGGACTTTTCCTGTTTCCGGGTTGTAGTCTATGAAACCGAGGTTGGTGTATTCCAGTAGGAGCACTTGAGCGTCAGTGGGACTGAGCTTTAGGCATTGGGCCACTTCTTCCATAAATATGGTTTCTGCACCCATTTTCATGAAGCATCCTTTGAGCTGCACCATTGGATGCACCATCCGCAAGCCCATCAACTGGTCAAAACGGTTGGAACGGAAGTAATAGTCGGATTCAAAGAAGGCCCGGTTATCGGAGCTATTGGGAATGGTGCTAAAGTCGATCCTAGGTTGGTCGATTTTCCATTGCACAAGTTCCGCGTACAGGTCCATGCGGTGATAGGTGTCAAAATAAGGAGCCTTCTGTAAACCCTCATCCGCACGGAAAAGGTTGACCATGCGCTCCGTACGAAAGAACTTAAAGTCGAGTCCCGGGTGGTTGATCGAATCTTCGTGCAGCATGAATTTTACGGCAGCGTCGGTGGATGTAATGCGGTCTTCCTTGATGCTGAAACTGATGCTTTTCACTTCGAGGAAAGGCTTTTCGTTCAGGTAGAAAATCAGGAAAGCAGGATCCTCATTTGAGCCGCTTGCGATGAAGCGTGCTCCCCTTTGGGAGAACCCACCTTCGTAGTCTACATTTTGTTCAATGTTCTTAATCTTCAATCGACTACTGTACGATTGGAAGTAGGGAAAAGAAGCATTGTCTTCGGTAACGTTTGCGCGAACGGCATCTTCTAATCGACCTAAAAGCGGATCTGGAAAGTAGTCGGTGTTGTAAAAAGTGACAGAATCCGCATCAAACTTGGAGAACTTCATCAGGATCTCGTAGTCGTTGATGATCGCATAAACCTTGTTTGGGTCTAATCCCGCGCGTTCCCAAGTGACCAGACCGTTTTTGCCGATCCACTTTCCATCAAGTGGGTAGTATTCGCCAGAAGTCTTTTTGATCTCGATGTCCGAATTCTTGGATTCGCATTTGAGCGCGAGGGAGGGAATGATCAATTTGGGTTCTCCATCCTCAATTTCGAAGCGGAAGTGGGCATTGTCACTGATCCAATCGGTAGAAGCTGAGTGGTAGATGACGTTGTTGGTGTACAAGTTCTCGCTGAATTCCATGTAGTCGGCGAATTCTTTTCGCGCGCTCCGAGAGCCCAAAACAGCATCTACTGTAGTGTGCCATTCGTTGAAGGGTGGAGCTCCCGAATCGTTCTCTACCACCGCGATAACGGTAATGATGTAATCACGAATGTCCGGAATGACCTTGAGCCGTTCCTCCAGGATCTTGTTGGAGGTGGTAAAAATGGTCCGCTTCTGGTCGGGAGTGAAGGCGTTGAGCTCCGTCCACATCTCCGTGAACTTGTCCATCAATTCTTTTTGATCCTTCTTGGCATCGCCAATGGCGAGGGCCACCAATTGTTCTTCCAATTCTGTCAAGTATTCTCCTTGACCACTGAACTCCTTGAACGACTGCGTAAAAGCGTGCATAGAGAAGAGAAGAAAGGAAAGGAGGAACGCGCTTAGGTATTTCATAGTGACGATTGAGTGGCGAGCATGGTCCAACCGTCACGCGACATTTCTTGCCTGATCACCAGACCCGCGTGCTCCAGTTGGTGCTTGAGGTCTTTTGCGTCCTCATCCAAAAATCCCGCGCAGAGAAGCCATCCATTGGAGGCGAGTTTCTGGCGGAAGGTGGGCAAAGACTCTTCGATCACGTTTCGGTTGATGTTGGCTAAGATAAGGTCAAACGCGTCGCCCACCAAAGCGCTTAGGTCTCCGGTTATTACCTCAAAGCTGTTCACATCGTTGAGTCTTAGATTTTCCCGAGCGGCTTTTGCGGCATTCGGGTCGATCTCAATGGCAACGCCGTGTGCGCCTTTGTGGGCTGCGTAAATGGCCAGGATGCCGCTTCCGCAGCCGAAATCTGTGATGTGTTTTTCAGAAAGTTCAATGTTGCGCATCGCGCGCAGCATCATATGGGTAGTGGGATGGTGTCCAGTACCGAACGACATGTTGGGGTCCACTAGGATGTTGAGTTCCGCCTCCGCTTTAGGCGTATGAAAAGGAGCGTGTATGAAGACGGCATCGTCGACCCAAACCGGTTCGTATGAAGATTCCCATACGGCGTTCCAGTTGGTGTGTTCAATCCGCTTTACCTCATGACTCTCGACCAATTCTGAATAGGCTTCGAGTATTTCCGCCGCGTTTCCCGGGTCGTATTGCCCTTCAGGGATGTATGCCTTCAGTACGGATCCTTCGGTAGCAAAACTCTCAAACCCTAACTCGGCCAACTCCGCCTCGAAAATGTCGGCAGTGGATGAATCAACGAGCGCAATGGAAAGTTCGGTGTAGTCCATTTTTAGGGAATAGGGAATAGGGAATAGGGAGTAGGTGGGTTTGCTGGACTTCACAATGCAAGCAGCCAAAAGCCAGTAGTCAGCAGCAAAGTGCCCGAGGCGCTTTTACTTCTCCACGTACCAGCCAGCGGCGACGACGGCTTGGCGGTCGTCTTCGTGCACCTTGGCGCGTAGGACTTCTCCGTTGCCACACTCGCATGAGTTGCAAACGGACTTTTCAATGCCGGTTCCCGCTTCTACTTTGAAGGCGCGAATGTCGCTCGCTTCTAGGTAGTCCTTCACCGCTTTGAATTTGGCATCGTCGTCCTCAAAGTCGACTCCCCATGGGTCGGCGCAATAGGACTCTTCATACAAGACCCAAACGGAATTGAATTGACGGGCACAGCCAACACTCAGAAGTACGGCAGCGGTGAGGGCGGTGAATAAAAGGTACTTGGTCGTTCGCATGATGGTAATTTCAATGTTACTGAAACGAATGAACGAAGAATTTAGCAAGGTTCGAAACCGGGGTGCAAGAGTTTTGAGCATGGGGTGGTGGGATGGGTGGATAGCTGGGTGGGGATGGTCGTTCTGCTAGTACTTGAGAAATCTCCCTCTCATTATCTAATTGTCTGATCTTCTAATTGACAATTGCTTTCTAAAGAGTGGATCAAACCCGGATGTCTGCTGGCGCTTCATCCTTTATTTCTTGAGACTATGGCTCGAAGTGGTTCTACTATTACATGCGACAGATGAACTAATGTGCTAATGAGCTGATGACCTAATGAGTTAATGAAACCAGGATTACTACATGATCCTTTCTTGTCCGAGCAGTGGATCAAGCCCGGTTATGTCCGCTTGCGCGTCCATGCGTGTTTTTCTTGTTTGGTCTTGTCGATTTTCTCGTGAAGGGGAGGATTACTACGTGATTCTGTTTATCCGAGCAGTGGATCAAATCCGGATGTCCGCTGGCGCTTCATCCTTTATTTCGGGAGGTGTTTAGATGAAGTAGTCCAGCTATTCACTGCTTAAAAGAGCTAATGTGCTAATGAGCTGATGAAACCAGGATTACTCCGTGATCCTGTCTGTCCGAGAAATGGATCGAACCCGGTTATGTCCGCTTGCGCGTCCATGCGTGTT
>JABMOM010000021.1 GCA_013204105.1 Flavobacteriales bacterium | reverse complement strand
GACCTTGGCAAGGTCGTGCTCTACCAGCTGAGCTACTCTCGCAAAAGGACGGCAAAAATAAATGTTTCTAGCAGATTCAGTGCTTTAGAGCGAAAAAAATCAAGCTTACTTTGAACCGGTCAATTTTTTGATCTCGTTCAGCTTGAACAAAGCCTCCACAGGGGTAAGCGTGTTGATGTCAATGTTGGCGATCTCATCCCGAATTTGAGAAAGTACGGGATCATCCAGTTGAAAGAAGCTCAATTGGAGGTCTTTGCTGGCTTCGTTTAGCGATTCTTTCGCCAATTCACTGCGCTGTGATTTCTCTAATTCGCGCAAAATCACCTCTGCTTTCGCTATCAAACTGCTGGGCATACCGGCCATTTTAGCGACATGGATACCAAAGCTGTGTTCGCTGCCGCCTGGAATCAACTTCCGCAGGAAAATGATCTTGTCCTTGGTCTCTTGAATGGAAATTGTAAAGTTCTTGATGCGATTGAATTGTTCCGCCATCTCATTGAGCTCGTGGTAATGGGTAGCAAAGAGCGTCAAAGGCTTGCCGCTATGCTCGTGCAAGTACTCTGCAATGGACCAGGCGATGCTGATGCCGTCATAGGTACTGGTGCCGCGGCCAATTTCGTCCAGTAGGATGAGGCTGCGTTGCGATAAGTTGTTCAAGATACTGGCCGTTTCGTTCATCTCTACCATGAAGGTGGATTCTCCTTGAGAGATGTTGTCGCTCGCCCCAACGCGCGTAAACAGCTTGTCGATCACGCCCAATGAAGCTTTAGATGCGGGAACATAACTACCGATTTGCGCCATGAGCGAGATCAGAGCTGTTTGCCGAAGTAAAGCGCTCTTACCAGACATGTTTGGGCCCGTCAGCATGATGATCTGCTGCGATTCCTTGTCCATGTACACATCGTTTGGAATGTAGTTCTCTCCCAATGGCATTTCGCGCTCTATGACGGGGTGCCTGCCATCCTTGATGTCAATGCAGTACGATGCGTTCAGCTCAGGTTTGCAATAGTTGTACTCTGCAGCATTCCTTGCGAAGGCACACAGGCAGTCGATCACTGCAAGGCATTTCGCGGTGCGTTGGATCGCGGAGATGTGCGTGCTGAGCTCATTCAACAATGCGTCGTACAAGCGTGTTTCGAGAACAAGGATCTTCTCCTCTGCGCCCAATATCTTCTGCTCGTATTCCTTGAGCTCCTCTGTGATGTATCGCTCTGCATTGGTCAGCGTCTGCTTGCGCGTCCATTCGGTCGGAACTTTGTCTTTGTGTACGTTGGTGACTTCCAAGTAATAGCCAAAAACGTTGTTGTATCCCACTTTCAGCGAGGAGATGCCCGTGAGTTGTGACTCTCTCCGTTGGATGTCCAGCAGCTTGTCCTTGCCGGAGAAAGCGATGTACCTCAGTTCATCCAATTCCTCGTCAATGCCATTTGCTATGACGTTTCCTTTGCTCACCAGCGCTGGTGGCTCAGATTGCAATGTCTTCTGGATTAACTTGATGACAGGGCTACAATCGCTGAAACCTTTGGCGAGCTCTGCGCCTGGTTTGAATGCTTTCAATCCTTCTTCAACCGGTATCGATTCCGATAGAGAGCGCGCGAGCTGCACGGCCTCCTTAGGGCCCAATTTTCCGATGGCCAAGCGGGAAGTCATGCGCTCGAGGTCTCCAACCTTTTTGAGTTGGTCAAAGATGGTATCGGAGAGTGCGGTCTCATGGCAGAACATATCCACGTACGAGAGCCGCTGATGGATGTCTTGAAGATCGTTGAGTGGGAATGCAAGCCAATGCTTCATCAGGCGTGAACCCATTGGTGTGACAGAAGTGTCGATGATGTCCAACAACGACTTTCCTTTTTCCGAACTGCTATAAAAGAGTTCGAGGTTGCGTTGGGTAAACCGATCAAGCCAAACGTGATCGTTCCCGTCAATGCGCGACAATTGCCCGATGTGCTGGATGCGATCGTGTTGGGTCTCGCTCAGGTAGTGCAGCGCCGCACCAGCAGCGATGGTGGCGTGTCGCTGATCTGAAATGCCAAACCCCTTGAGGGAGTGGGTCTTGAACTGGCGCGTCAGTGTTTCCTCTGCGTATTCCTTTTGAAACACCCAATCCTCCAAGTGGAAGGTGTGGTAGGTGTTGCCAAAGAGACTGTAATAGCGGTCTTTCTTGTTGCGTTCGAAAATGATTTCGCTTGGGCTGAAGCCGGCCACTAATTTTTCGATGTAGTGGTCTGGACCTTCTGCAGCGAAGAATTCGCCCGTAGAAACATCTAGGAAGGCAGCACCAATCGATTTGGGTTCGAAGTGCAGGGCCGCCAAGAAATTATTGCGGTTGCTGTCTAGGTGGGTAGTGTTAAAGCTTACTCCGGGCGTTACTAGCTCAGTGACACCTCTTTTGACAATGGTTTTCGTCAGCTTTGGATCCTCGAGCTGGTCACAGATCGCTACGCGTTCTCCCGCACGCACGAGCTTCGGCAGGTAAACATCGAGACTGTGATGGGGAAACCCCGCTAATTCGATGCTCGCGGCAGCACCGTTCTTGCGTTGTGTTTGTACAATTCCAAGGATCTTAGCGGCTTTGATGGCGTCTTCGCCAAAGGTCTCGTAGAAATCACCGACGCGAAATAAAAGCAGCGCGTGCGGATGTTTTGCCTTGATCGCATTGTACTGCTTCATCAAGGGTGTTTCTTTCGGATCCTTCTTCTCTTTGGTGGCCATTTTGCAAAGCTTAAAAATATACAGGTGCCTTGGGGTTCTTCAATTCTGACTATCCTTGTTTTTAATAGTTATGAACAAGAAACGCACTTCAGCTGAACTTCAACGCCCAGATTTAGCGACCTATCGGGGACAGGATAAATTTCCCATCGTTGTCTTACTCGACAATGTTAGAAGCTTGTCGAATGTTGGTTCCATCTTCCGAACCTCGGATGCGTTCAAGGTAGAAAAAGTGATTCTATGTGGGATCACGGGCCAGCCTCCACACAGGGAGATCCAACGAACGGCCTTAGGAGCTACGGAGAGTGTAGCTTGGAAGCACTGCTCTGATGCCGGTGAGGAAGTGGGGCGACTCAAAGGACTGGGTTATCGCATCTTTTCATTGGAACAATGCGAAGCACACGTGGCACCTCACGAGGTCAAAGTAACGTCGCGCGATAAGGTGTGCCTGATTCTTGGCAACGAAGTAGAGGGGGTAGATCAACGTTTGGTCGACCTGTCTGACGAAGTCATAGAGATACCTCAATCAGGAACAAAGCACAGCTTGAATGTTACCGTAGCTGCCGGAATTGCGCTTTGGGAGCTTTACAAGAAATTTGGGGAATAAGCCGTGTGCTAATCGCGGGGATCAGTTCTCCTCAACACACTCCCAACCGGAACGTGTGTAGATGGTGATGGCGTCGTCGTAATCACGACCGCTAGCACAAACATCGTTTTGAATCTCATCGCCGAATGTGGCTGGATCCTCAGAAATGGTGGTGCAGCTTGAGCACTTTTCGCAGGATGTAAATGCGATACCAAAGAATGCTGCTAGAGCGAGTGTATAGACTTTCTTCATGTTGCTAGAAATTTCCAAGGACAAATATATGCGAATATCCATGGGATGTTCATTAGATTGAGAATGTGGCTAAATAAAAAGGGGCGTGTTAAACACGCCCCTTTTTCGAAAACCAAATGTTGGATTTATTCGCCTACGATCTCCGTGAAGCTCGTGTTAGTGCGGTAATCCATGAACTCAGCGTCTTTCTTCGCCTTGTCCTTAAGTCCTGCGTCTTTTCCAATAGCTGCTTTCAGGTTCTGAACAACCATGTCTTCAGTGCCCTTGCGCGCTCCGATGATGGCTTTCAGATAGTAACCTTCAGCTGTTGCTTTTGCTTCAGAAGCCTCAACTGTGTTGAGTGCCTCATCATTGGCTCCGTTAAGAACCTTTGCAAGCGCAGAGTTGAATGTGTTGTAGCTTCCCATGTTACTGACAGCATCTTCGTAAGAGCCATCCATGATGTTGAGGATTCCAATGTTGTAGTTCACCTCTTTGCCAGCACCTTTTCCTTTTTCGTAGTAATCAGCAGCCATGTCTTCGTCACCCATCAATCGGCTGACAACACCCATGTTGTTCATTACTATTTTCTCATTGGCGCTTGCCTTGTCGGCGGACTCAAACTGAGTTTTTGCCTCGGCAACTTTGTTCTGCATTACGTAAACGTAACCAACGTTGTTGTGTCCTCTCCAATCAGCTGCGTGCACCTGAGCACAGGCCTTGTACACTTCAAGCTTGTCGTTGAGGTTGTTATAAAGGGTAGCTGTATAAAGGATCTCTTCTGCAGTAAGCTCAGATGGATTCTCCTTCACAAGTGCCTTCAACTCATCGTCGGTCTTGGCTTCTTCCTCTGCGTTGATCTTGATAACCGAACGACGTAAGGGAGGAAGGATCTGCTCAGCAATCACAGCGTAAGTGGCTGCGAGGTTCTTGATCTCTTCTTCGCGCTTCTTATCGTCACTGTACATGCCAAGGATACGAAGGATCATGTCCTTGTCTGCGATATCAGATGATTCCATCTTGGACTTGAAGCCCATCCAGTCTTCACCTTTTGGCATCTTCTTGTACATCTCGTCCTTGCGTCCATCTTCGATCTTCTTACGAGAGAAAATGCGCATGATGGCGTTGGCAGTGCTGCTTGCACGATCACCAGCAAGGTTTTCGTTCAATGCAGTCTCACCATCTGGAGAGGCATACGAAGTAATGTCTACACTCTTCCAAGTGTATTCGTAGGTAACACCTTTGTCCATGAAGGCCTCAACAGCCTTGATGTCATCTTGCGTAAGCTCGGTTGGCTTGACATAGCTCGATTGGATGTCATAATTGATCTCAGCTGAGATGGAGCGTGGAGACACCTTCGTAAATTTGTCTGCTCCAAGGATTGGCATATCATCGCTTTGCACCCAAAGTGGGGTAGTGACGGTACCTTTTCCGATTGGCACTGCATCAAATTCCAAGGTCTTGGTCTTGAAACCTGCAGTAACGCGGACTTCTAAGGTTACGTTCTCCATTGAAGATTCGTAAGGGACCTTGTTTGATACGCTGAAACTTCCTCCAGCCTTGTTGATGCGGGTTCCTTCGCCTTCAGCGACCTCTCCGATCAAGCGGATCGTTTCAAATTCTTTGACCACGTTACCATTGGCGTCTACCATTACTGGCTTAACGTTGGCAACAGCCTTCTTGTGGAAGTACTTTTCAGGGTAGCGACCACTGACATTAATAGCAACGGAGTCCCCATGCATCTCCAGTGGATCTGGCGATAGGGTGTATTTCACGATGCCGTGTTTCTTGTTCATCTTGCTCAGCGGGTTACATCCCGTCACTGTAACAAGGGCAATCGCGCCTAAGAGCGCAATAGCAGAGTAGGTTGATCTCATTGTATTTGGTTTTCGTTTAGTCATAAATGAGCTTATGGCTTTCGAGGTGCAATATTAAGGATTTTATCCATGTTCCACGCGAGTTTCGGCCACATTCAATTTTCTGTATTTGCCGAATAATGCGTGACCCCTTTTGGCCATTCTTGCTTGAGCAGTTCAATGACCAGATTGCAGCTCTTATCCACGTTACGCTCGGTTTCGTCCTTCTGTTCTACGATCAAAACAGGAAAACGTTTCTCCTCTTTCAAGAAGGAAAGATAAGCGGTTTCAACATTCGAAAGGTATTCTTCACCAATCGATTGCTCATACTTCCTCCCTCTTTGTTTGATTCTCTCCTTAATCTGAGTCACTGGTAAGTGCAGGTAGATCAGTATGTCCGGACGCGGCATGAATCGCTCCATGATCCTGTAAAGATTGAGAAAAAGCGCATGTTCGGAACCGTCTAGGTTCACTCCACTGAATATCGCGCTCTTCGCGAATAAATAGTCGGCGATGGTATGGGTGTGGAAAATATCGCCCAACAAATGCTTGGACAACTGATGATAGCGCTCCGTGAGAAAAAACATTTCTACTTGAAAAGCATAGCGTTGTTTGTCGTTATAGAAAAGTTCCAAGAAAGGATTGTCTTCGAACGACTCTAGGATCAATCGCGCATCCAGCTTTTCTGAAAGACGTGTCGCCAGCGTCGTCTTGCCTGCGCCGATGTTTCCTTCAATAGTAATATTATGATAGAGTGAAGAAGTCAAAGTAATTCCAAAAATGATTGATCTGGGCAGATCTTGAGCAGTTCAAATTGACTTTGATGCAAAACGGGATGTACATAGCTAGCATTGAGTTCGACCATTGGCGCAAGTGCAAACCGTCTATCCTGGATGCGTGGATGAGGTATGGTAAGCGAAGCGCTGTCGAGGACCTCCTCATCGTAGTACAGGATGTCAATGTCGATCGTACGGGATGTGTATCCCCCTGATGGATCGCTTGAACGAACACGGCCCAATGATTGTTCGATTTCGAGGATGTGTTCAAGCAATTCCTGCGGTAGGTCGTTCGTCTCTAGCTCTACGACCTGGTTGAAAAACCACTGAGACGCATCCATTTCCCAGGGTTCGGTCTTATAAATGCCACTCTTGGCTGTTAATCGGCCAATTGCCTTGAGTTTTCCGTTTGCCGCTTCGATCTGCGCTGCGCGATCCCCAATGTTCGATCCCAATAATAAGTACGCCCTGTGCTTCATTTTCCTTTTAGATTCCTTTATCAACCACTTGTCAAATACCTCCGAGTCTTACGATGAGCTCTGGGTAAGTTTGATACGAATATTAAAAACCATATCGATGAAGCAATTTCTTAAATACTTATTCGCCTCTACGCTCGGAACGATCGTTGGATTCATCCTGATCATCTTCCTCGGAGGCATCATTCTTACAGGTATCATCGGTTCTGCCGTGATGATGGCTGGTAAGGACAAAATCACAAAGGTCGAACCTAAGAGTGTACTACTCATAGACCTAAGCAATCAAATCATTGAGCGAACTCTACCAAACCCATTTGAACAGTTTCATATTGAAGGACTGGATAGTGATAATGGTATTGAATTGAGGGATTTCCTTGCAGCGCTTAAAGAAGCTCAGACGGATACGAATATCCGAGGCGTGATGATTCGTGGAAGCTATTTCAGCGGCGGATTGTCTACGATGCAAACCGTGCGCGATCACCTTCAGCTATTCAAGGATAGCTCTGGAAAATTTGTCATGGCCTACGAGGAGATGATGACCCAAGGAGCATACTATGTCTCTTCCGTTGCGGATGAGACCTACATCTTCCATGAAGGGGGTCTTGACTTCCGTGGATTGCGAACAGAGATTCCCTTTTTGAAAGGGGCCATGGAGAAGCTCAATATAGATGCGACCATTATTAAGGGGCCGAACAACATCTATAAAAGTGCCGTAGAGCCGTTCTCTCGAAAAGACATGAGCGATCCGAACAAGGAGCAGATGACCCGCATCTTGCACAATGTATGGAGCGAAATGCTTGCGGACATTGGGAAGTCGCGAGGACTTTCGAATGACGAGCTCAACGCCATCGCTGATGAACTCAGTTTGAAGAAGCCGGAGGACGCGGTAAGCTTTAAATTAGTGGATGGACTCGCGTACTACGATGAGATCCAAGCAAAGCTGAGGACGAAACTCGGTTTAGAAGAAGACGATGAGATCGAATCCATCAGCATAGAGAAGTACGCACGATCTATGAACAAACCATTGAAAGCGGATGACGAAAAGTCATGGGACCAAAAGTCTGAGATTGCAGTTGTGTACGCCGTTGGTGGTATTTCAAGCGGCAAAGGCGACGAGCAGAACATCGGATCTGAGACACTGGCCAAAGCAATTCGCGAAGCGCGGTTGGATGAAGATGTGAAAGCGATCGTGATGCGGGTGAATTCACCGGGCGGCAGTGCGCTTGCAAGTGAGGTGATTTGGCGTGAGACCGTGCTGGCAGGTGAAACCAAGCCGTTTATCGTCTCCTTTGGTGACGTTGCTGCTTCTGGAGGATATTACATCAGCACACATGCGGATCGGATTTTCGCACAACCCACTACCATCACAGGTTCAATCGGAGCCTTCGGTTTGATCCCGAACATGCGTGGCTTCTTCAACGAGAAACTGGGCATCACCTTTGACGGTGTAAAGACGAACAAGCATGCGGACTTTGGATCATTGGCCCGTGATTTCGATGAAGAAGAGTTGGGGCTGCTCGAAGGATACCTCGAACAAGTCTACACTGAATTTGTCGCGAAGGTGGCGGAAGGTAGGGGCACTACCTACGCTGTGATTGACTCCATTGGTCGAGGTCGGGTCTGGACGGGTTCGGATGCCTTGAGCATCGGCTTGGTGGATGAGATCGGTGACCTAGGAGCCGCGATCGCTTATGCTGCAGAAGCGGCGGAGTTGAAAGACTATGATGTCATCGAGATGCCTAAAAAGAGAGATCCATTCGAAAGTTTCATGAGTGACTTAACCGGTTCGACCAAGGCGGTCGTGGCAGGATGGGTGCTGGGTGAACAAGAAATGGAGATGTGGAGTAAAATTGAAGAAATGCGCAAGATGGATGGCATTCAAGCACGTATGCTCTACGATTTCAAGATCTATTGATCGGTAAACACATCGAATACAAATAGCATGGAGCGGGATTCGGGTTTTTAACCGAGTCCCGCTTTTCTTTTGGAGGCAGTAGAAGTTTATTTTCGTCGATGATGGAGAACAAAGAAATCGCATCGGTTTTCAAGCTCGTTGGGCAGATGATGGACTTGCACGGAGAGAACAAATTCAAAGCGCGCTCTTATGCCAATGCTTCCTTTCAGATAGGACGTTTACCTGAACCGATCCGCGAGATGGATCCGGACACTTTTGAGCACATACCGGGGATTGGAAAAAACCTTGTACCCAAGCTACAGGAACTGATTCAAACGGGTCAAATGACCTATTTGACCGATTGGTTGGAGAAGACTCCCGAAGGCGTATTGGAGATTTTAAAGATCAAAGGTCTCGGACCGAGTAAGGTCCGCTTGATCTGGCAGGAGATGGGGATAGAGTCTGTGGGTGAATTGCTGTATGCATGCCATGAGAACCGCCTGGTCGACTTGAAGGGTTTTGGAGAAAAGACCCAGCTGCAGGTGCAGGAGGCGATCGAATTCATGCTGCAGAACCGCGACCGATTTTTGTACGCGAGCATTGAACCATTGATGCTCGAGATCAAGCAGTGGATCGGCGAGCACTATCCGGAAGCTTTGGTTACAGAGACGGGGGCTATGTTGCGGCGAGACCCAATCGTGGAATCGCTCGAATTGGTCGTGAGTGAAGACGTGGAATCGTTTCCCGATACCTCAACGAACAAGATCGATGTGCGCTTTCACCGCACGACCAAAGGGTCGTTTGAGGGTGAAGTCTTCAAACGGTCCGTGGAAGGAACGGTGGATGAGGGACTGGTTCCGGAAATGCGCAATGTGCCTTGGGCGAAGGAGTGGAAATCAAAATACAGCAACGAGGAGCTGATCACCGACGGAGATTTAAAAGGCTGCCTGCACAATCATTCCACCTACAGTGACGGCGCGCATTCGCTGGAAGCTATGGCTGCTCATTTGCGCGACCTAGGATATGGCTACTTCGGGATTTGCGATCACTCCAAAACAGCGGTCTATGCCAATGGATTGAATACCGCTCGGATAGAACAACAACAAGCGGAGATTACAGCCCTCAATGCGCAATGGGGACCTTTTCGAATATTGAAAGGAATTGAAAGCGATATTCTGATGGATGGTTCGTTGGATTACGAGGAGGATGTGCTGAAGTCGTTTGACCTGATTGTAGCGTCGGTGCACTCCGTTCTGAAGATGGATGAGTCTACGGCAACCAAACGCTTAATTACGGCCGTGGAGAACCCTTATACCAAGATTCTGGGGCATCCAACGGGAAGGCTATTGTTATCTCGGCCGGGATATCCGATTGATCATAAGAAAGTCATTGACGCTTGCGCTGCGAACGGAGTGGCGGTGGAGTTGAATGCAAATCCGATGCGGTTAGACATTGACTATTCCTGGATACCGTACTGCATGGAAAGAGGGGTCATGGTTTCCATCAATCCGGATGCGCATCGAAAAGAAGGCTTTGATCACATGCGCTTCGGCGTGATGGCGGCACGAAAAGGCGGCTTGGTCAAGGAAATGACCTTGAACGCCTTAGCCTTGGAGGATCTTTTGGCTTGGTTGCAGCGATGATGGCCATGCATACATATTGCGTGAGGGATAGGAGCGGCAGCTCCCACGCCAACAGCGTGGGACTAAAGCGGATAGCTCGGTCTCGCATTAGCGAGGCACGCCCAATCACTTTAGAGTATCATCTTTATACCGATCATTTTAACGGAACACACGTTTGAGCATCATCAATTCCATATTCGGCTGGTTCATCAAGAAACGCATCCACCAGATAGACTTGTTCATGAAGTATCCGCACGACGTGCAGAACGAGTGGTTCGAGCGATTGGTGCAGACGGCTAAGGATACCGAATGGGGAAAGGAATTTGGTTACCGAGACATTGACTCGATGGCGCGGTTTAAGGAGCAAGTTCCGATCAGTAGCTATGAGGACCTTGAACCTCGGATCCAACGGATATTGAAAGGAGAGCAAAATGTCTTGTGGCCTACGGAGATTAAAATGTTTGCAAAGTCCAGTGGAACCACCAGTACGAAGAGTAAGTTCATCCCTGTCAGTGAAGAGTCTTTGGAAGAGTGTCACTACAAAGGGGGGAAGGACCTGATGAGTTTGTACTACAATGAATTTCCCGAATCGAAACTGATGTCAGGGCGTGGCTTGGCGATGGGGGGCAGTTCGAACTTTGTGCCTTTGAACGACGATACGTACTACGGAGACCTTTCGGCAATCATCATCAAGAACCTTCCGTTTTGGGCGCATCTACACCGGACACCTGATACAGACGTGGCGCTGAATCCTTCTTGGGAAGAAAAGATCGAGCAGATTGCAAAGATTACGGTCAAGCAGGATATAACCAACATCTCGGGCGTGCCGAGTTGGATGCTTGTATTATTGGATCGAGTGATGGAAATGACGGGAAAGTCTTCCATCATAGAAGTGTGGCCGAACTTGGAGTGGTACGTGCATGGAGGGGTCAATTTTGCGCCGTACCGCGATCGCTTTGCACACGTCATGGGAGGCAAGATCAACTATTCAGAAACCTACAACGCTTCGGAAGGGTTTTTTGGCATCCAAGAGAGCACTTCTCGGGACGATATGTTGCTCATGTTAGACTACGGTATCTTTTATGAATTCATGCCGATGGACGAATTGGACCGGGATCACCCGAAGACTTTGCAGCTGGATGAGGTGGAGGAGGGGGTGAATTATGCGATGATCATTTCTACCAATGGCGGTTTGTGGAGGTATAAAATTGGCGACACCATTCAGTTTACCTCCTTAGAACCGTATCGGATCAAGGTGAGTGGACGCACGAAGCATTACATCAATGCGTTTGGAGAGGAGGTGATCGTAGAGAATGCCGAACAGGCGATTGCCACCGCGAGTGCTAAATCGGGTGCCATTGTGAAAGAATATACAGCTGCTCCAAAATACATGGACGCTTCAAAGGCTGGGGCACATGAATGGTTGATTGAATTTGAGCAGGTGCCGGACGATCTGCAATTCTTTGTTGAGATGCTGGACAATGCCTTGAAGGGCTTGAACAGTGATTATGAAGCGAAGCGATACCACGACAAGGTGTTGCAAATGCCCATCGTGCATGTGATGAGCAGTGGCTCCTTTTACCGCTGGATGAAATCGAGGGGTAAGCTTGGAGGGCAGAACAAAGTGCCACGGCTGTCGAACACGCGCGACTATGTGGATGAGATCTTATCTTTCGAGCATGGGGCGTAATGGGTTTCTTATGGGAATGATGTTGCTGATGTCGCTCGGAGTGATGTCGCAGGAAATGCTTACATGGGAGTTGACCAAGCAGCTGGATCAGGCCGCGGTGGATGTGCGTTTGGATCAGCTGAATAATATCTATGCAGTACAGCGTGGCGAGGTAGTGAAGATGGATCCCTCGGGCAAGGTGCTCACCCGTTATAGCAATAAGATGATAGGTGAGCGGGTAGCCATCGACGTTAGCAATCCGATGAAGGTGCTGATCTTCTCTGCGGAGCAGATGCGTCTGATTTTTCTCGATTCACGCATGTCTGAATTGCGCGAGGAGGTCAACCTCTATGCAGAGGGATACGAACAGATCTCGTTGGCCGCTACCTCCCACAGCAATGGATTCTGGTTGTATGATCCGATTGAATTCCGATTGATTCGATACGATCAGAACTTTAAGAAGGAACGTGAATCATTGAACATTGCCCAGATGCTCAGGGTAGAATTCTTTCCTGAAGACCTGGTCGAAATCGACAATCGAGTCTACCTGACGGACCCGGAACACGGGATTTATGTCTTTGACATTTTTGGAAATTACTTGAAGCGAATACCGCTGAAGGGTGTGTCACGCTTGAAGATCTCGGATAAAAGGTTGTTCTTCCGAAGGGCAGATAATCTCTTCGCATTTCATTTGATAAATGCCACGGAAGAGTTGGTTATGCTGGAAGGAGATCTGCCCGAACGATTTGATGTGAACCGATCACGCATCTGTGCGGCTGGGCAGAAGCGGATATTTATTTTCGAGCCGAAGCGCTGAAAGCTTTTTATTTTCAACGGGTTTGACTTAATTCGTAAGCTCATTCCAGGGACCCACCTTGGGGAATCAATGTAGTTATCGATAGCATTATGGAGGAGAAGAATAGCAACCTACACGTAGCCGTTTCCGGGAACATCGGTTCTGGGAAAACAACTTTGACTGGGTTGCTAGCGAAGCACTACGGTTGGGAGACGCACTATGAGGATGTAGACGGCAACCCGTACATCAACGATTTTTACGCGGAGATGCAGCGTTGGTCATTCAACATGCAGATCTATTATGTCAACAACCGCTTCAATCAGATTTTAGAGATCCGTGAGGGAAAGAAGAACGTCATCCAAGACAGGACGATCTATGAGGATGCGTACATATTTGCTCCAAACTTGCATTCGATGGGCCTGATGACCACGCGTGATTTTGAGACCTATTTCTCGCTTTTCAACTTGTTGGATCGCTTTGTTCAGCCACCGGATCTACTGATCTACTTGCGAGCCAGCGTGCCAAGGCTGGTAAGTCAGATCCAAAGCAGAGGTAGGGAATACGAGGAGGCGATTCGCTTGGATTACCTGAAGCGTCTGAACGAGCGTTACGAAGCGTGGATTTCGACCTACGACAAAAGCAGGCTATTGATCATCGATGTAGACAATAATAATTTCATTGACAGTCAGGAAGACTTGGGTGAGATCATCCAAAAGATCGATGGAGAGTTGCACGGCCTCTTCTAAGGATAGCTTAAGGTATTGAAAACGAAAAAGCCCCGAGTGATCGGGGCTTTTCTATTTGTTCGCGTGTTGTCTTGGTTTAGTCAGACAGAACGATCACTTTATTTTTAAGAACCTGAACCACACCACCTTTGATCTCGAACAATTGTTCCTCGCCGTCTTTCACGATGCGCACGGCACCTGCTTGAAGGGTGGCAATGATCGGAGCGTGATTTTCAAGGATTCCAAAGGAGCCGTCCGTACCAGGAAGCTGAATAACATCTGCTTCACCTCGAAAAATCTGTCGTTCTGGAGAAAGAATCTGTAGGGTCATGATTATACTTCTTCTTCTGCTTTAGCGTCAGCGAGCATTTTCTTACCTGCTTCCATTACTTCTTCGATGTTGCCTTTCAAGTTGAAGGCCGCTTCTGGATATTGGTCCATTTCACCGTCGAGGATCATGTTGAATCCTTTGATGGTTTCCTCGATCGAAACGAATACACCAGGGATGCCGGTGAACTGCTCTGCAACGTGGAAAGGTTGAGAAAGGAATCGCTGGATACGACGTGCTCTGTGCACCACTAGCTTGTCTTCTTCGCTCAATTCATCCATACCAAGGATCGCGATAATGTCTTGCAATTCCTTCATGCGCTGAAGGATCTCCTTCACCTTTTGTGCTGTGTTGTAGTGCTCTTCACCAACGATGTCAGCCGTAAGGATGCGTGATGTTGAATCCAATGGATCTACTGCAGGGTAGATGCCCAGCTCGGCAATCTTACGGCTCAATACCGTTGTCGCGTCCAAGTGAGCAAACGTCGTTGCAGGAGCAGGGTCAGTCAAGTCATCCGCAGGAACATACACTGCCTGTACAGAGGTAATCGATCCACGCTTGGTAGAGGTAATGCGTTCCTGCATTGCACCCATTTCAGATGCAAGTGTAGGCTGATAACCTACCGCAGAAGGCATACGACCAAGAAGTGCTGACACTTCAGATCCAGCCTGTGTAAATCGGAAGATGTTGTCGACGAAGAAAAGGATGTCACGTCCACCGCTCTCTTCATCTCCGTCACGGAAGTATTCTGCTGCTGTCAATCCGGTAAGTGCAACACGTGCACGTGCCCCTGGAGGCTCGTTCATCTGACCGAATACAAACGTCGCTTTTGATTCTTTCAATGCCGCTTCGTCCACCTTTGAAAGGTCCCATCCGCCTTCTTCCATAGAGTGCATGAAGTCGTCACCGTAGCGAACAATGCCAGACTCGAGCATTTCGCGAAGAAGGTCATTTCCTTCTCGGGTGCGCTCTCCAACCCCTGCGAAAACAGAGTAGCCATCGTGTCCTTTTGCAATGTTGTTGATGAGCTCCTGGATCAATACTGTCTTACCAACACCGGCACCACCGAAGAGACCAATCTTACCACCTTTTGCATAAGGCTCGATGAGGTCAATTACTTTGATACCAGTCAAGAGTACTTCAGAGGCTGTTGAAAGGTCCTCAAAAAGTGGAGCCTCTGCGTGAATCGGACGGCCGCCAGCTTGATCTACTTCTTTCATTCCATCAATGGCACCCCCAATTACATTGAAGGTTCTTCCCTTGATTTGATCGCCAACGGGCATGGTGATTTGCATTCCAGTTGCGATGACCGCCATTCCTCGGGTCAAGCCCTCAGAAGAATCCATAGCGATGGTACGCACGGTGTCCTCACCAATGTGTTGTTGACATTCTAACACCACGGTCTCGCCGGTGGCTTTTGTCACCTCCAATGCGTCAAGGATGTTTGGAAGTTCATTATCTCCAGTGCTGAATCGCACGTCTACCACAGGACCGATGACCTGTGAAATTTTTCCTGTTCTAACAGCCATTTATGCTGAATTTTAGATAGTTACGTTGTTGTACAAATCGTTCTAAAACGGTTGCAAATTTATGTATTTCAATTTGTTAAAACTCGCACCGATTCATTTTTTTAATTGCATACATTTGGGGTACGTTAAGAATGATCCTAAGCATCATAAAATCAAGCGATTAACAAATCAACAGGCGTTAATAAATTGCGGATATTCAAAGGGATAGATCAATACGATCGGAGTGAGGAGGCGTGCTTGACCACGGGAACTTTTGACGGTGTGCACGTAGGTCACCGAAAGATCATTCAGATGCTCAACGATATTGCTGAGCGAGAAGGGAGGAGAAGCGTCATGTTGACCTTTCACCCCCACCCTAGAAAGGTGCTCTTTCCAGATGATCACGGACTCGAGTTGCTCACTACGATGGAGGAAAAGCTGGAATTGTTGGAAGCTGCAGGTCTGGATGATGTGATCATTCATCCGTTCTCAAAAGAGTTTTCGCGGTTCAACGCGGTGGAATACGTACGTGATTTATTGGTGAATGGACTGCGCATGAAGCACATGGTGATTGGGTATGACCACCATTTCGGACGCAATCGTGAAGGAGACATCCATCAGTTGCGAGAAATGGCTCCTCTCTACGACTTCAATGTAACAGAGATCTCGGCAGAGGACATTGAGGACGTTCACGTAAGTTCAACAAAGGTCAGAACGGCTCTGCAAGAAGGTGACGTGGTCACAGCAAATATGTACCTTGGGTACAGTTATTCCTTCAGGGGAAATGTCGTTCGTGGAAAGAACAGAGGAAAAGACCTTGGATTTCCTACAGCCAATATCGAAATCTCTGATGATACCAAGCTGATCCCTAAGAATGGAGTGTATGCGGTGGATGTCCTTCTCGAAGGAGTCGCATATCGTGGCATGATGAACATCGGTCACAATCCAACCTTTGAAAAGCGAGGCGAGCGTTCTGTCGAGGTCAACCTTTTTGATTTCGATCGCGATATTTACGGATTGGAGGTCAAGGTGGAACTGTTGAAATACTTGCGTTCCGAAAAGCGTTACTCGGATGTTACCGGTCTGAAAACACAAATGGAAATAGATAAACACGATGCCCAAGGGGTTTAATCTTTTCTTGGTGCTCATGGCTTGTCTTTCAGCGCTATCCGCTTCTGCCCAAGCGGTGGAGGAGGCTGTCATTTACAAGCGTCTGGAGCGAGCCTTGCTTGTTCCAGAGCAAGTAGAAGTGCTCAAGCTGAGGAGGGATGGATTGCGTGAATGGCCGTCTGAACTCGCCTCTTTTCCAAACCTAAGGGTATTGGACCTCGGGCATAACAAGTTGACCGAGCTGCCAATGGATCTTACCGCCTATGTCAAGCTAGAGCGTTTGGTGTTGACCGGAAATAAGCTCGACTCCTTGCAAGGCTCCATTGGTGATCTCAAGGGACTCAAATCGCTGTTGGTAGGAAACAACCAGATTTACTACGTGACAGAACGCATCGGTGAATTGAAGAAGCTCGAGTACTTAGAACTGTGGAGCAATAACATTTACTACTTACCCAACAGCGTAGCTGATTTGATGAACCTCAAAGAGGTGGACATCCGGGCGATTCAAATGGGCGAAGGATATCAAATGGCGATCAAAGACCTGCTTCCACCCACTGCTAAACTTCGTATATCACCCAGTTGCAACTGTGATTAAGCGCGAAGCCTTATTTTTGAAGTGTGACGAAAGTGAGACGTAAAATATTGAGTGCCCTGCTTCTAGCTATGCTCTTCCTCGGAACCATGGTTTTCCAAGGTTGTGCCTCATCGTCGGGTTATCACACGAAACCGCTAGGTGGGAAGCACTTTAGGTGCAAGTAATTATTCCAAGACCTTATGATCGATGATCACGTCGTTGATCGGCCAGTCGCCCGAATCTCTCTTTTCATTCGAGATCGCCTCTACTACATCCATTCCTTCTACCACTTCACCAAAGACCGTGTGCACACCGTCCAAGTGCGGCGAACCGCCTATGTTTTTGTATACCTCCCGCGCCGATGGAGGGATCCGTATGCTGTACTCCTCCTCCACGGCGTCCAAGCCATCCTCACTGAGCGGCTTTCCGATCACGATGTAGTAGCTGTATTGCGCTGACTTTTGCTTGGGGTTGTCCTTGTAGCTCATGGCCATGGCCATGGCGCCTCTCTTGTGGATCAATTCGGGTGTCGTTTCATTGGGGATGTAGTACGCACCCGCTTCTTCTCTTTTTTCGAGGGTCTGATAATGATCGGAATTGCCGCCTTGGATCATGAATTCGGGAACGACCCGATAGAAGATCGTATGATGGTAGAGTTCTTCGGTGACGTTATAGAGGAAATTGGCCCGATGAATCGGCGTTTGTTCGTAGAGTCGAACCTTGATATTTCCCAATCGCGTTTTGAGTAAGACAAAGGTTTCTGGATGTGCAGCGCCGTAATCTTCGAAGAACTGCTTGACCTTACCTTCTCGGGGCCGCGGCGTTTTCTTTTGTACAGTCACCTCCTGCTGTACCTCGCTCTTCGGTTTTGCCGTTGTAATCTCACTTTCTTGTTTTTTATTGGGCTGTGGTCCAGCGCATGAAAGCAGGAGGGAAACGGATAAAATCGTTAAAATGATGTATGTACCTTTCGATGTAATGGGGATGTTCATGAATGAGAATACCTTTGCCTGCAATGTTCGGAAGATTAGCCAAATTATTCGGAAAGAAAGAGCGATTGCTCGACCCGGCAGACCTGGGAAGGTTAAAGGTGGATGTGCACTCGCATTTTATCGATGGCATCGATGATGGCGCAAAGACGATCGAGGATTCGCTTACACTGCTCGCAGGTATGAAGGCGCTTGGTTACCAAAAGGTCATCACGACGCCACATGTGATGAGTGATTACTACCGCAATACCACCGAGATCATTACCGCCGGAAGGGATCGCATCGCGGAGGCTGCGGACAAGGCGGGAATCGATATCGAAATCGAGTGTGCCGCCGAATACTATCTGGATGCGGATTTAATGCCGAAGATCAAGGCGAAGGACATCCTGACCTTCGGTGATGGCTATGTCTTGTTTGAACTCCCTTTTCTCAGTGAGCCTCCAAACCTAGCCGAAATCGTTTTTGAGATGCAGTTGGCAGGTTACAAACCCGTCTTAGCACACCCAGAGCGCTACGCTTTTTGGCATCAACAATTCGAGAAATACCAGGAATTAGCAGACAAGGGGGTAGTGTTGCAGCTCAACATAAACAGTTTAACGGGGCATTACTCTCCTGAAGTAAAGCAGATATCCAAACGACTCGTAGACAAAGGACTCATTGGCCTATTAGGGTCAGACTGCCACCACGAACGACATATTATGCTAATGGATCATGCGCGTAGACTCCCTACCCTCCATCAATTGATGGACAGTGAGCTGTTGATCAATACAAAGCTTTAAGCTTGAGCCACCTCGGCCTCGCGATGGATTTTCTTAACCAAGCCCGACAATACCTTTCCTGGACCCACTTCGACGAAATGCGTAGCACCATCTGCAACCATTTGTTGCACACTTTGTGTCCAGCGGACCGGAGCGGTCAGTTGTGCCATTAGGTTTTTCTGGATGGCGGTCGGATCACTCACAGCACTTGCCGTGACATTCTGATATACCGGACAGGTCGGATCACTGAAGACAGTGTTTTCAATGGCCTGCGCCAATTCTGCCCTCGCTGGTTCCATCAAGGGTGAATGGAATGCGCCACCAACAGGTAGCTTGAGGGCGCGCTTTGCTCCTTTTTCGGTCAGGGCGGCGCATGCGGCATCGATGCCAGCATTACTTCCGCTGATCACTAGCTGACCAGGGCAATTGTAGTTTGCCGCTACTACCACATCGTCAATAGAAGCGCAGGTCTCCTCCACGATGGCGTCTTCTAGTCCAAGAATCGCTGCCATGGTCGAAGGGTTCATTTCGCAGGCTCTTTGCATTGCCATCGCTCTTTTGTACACCAAATTGAGTCCATCCTCGAAACTTAGCGTCTTGTTAGCGACCAACGCAGAAAGCTCACCCAAACTGTGACCAGCGACCATGTCGGGTCGAAAATTCTCGATCGTCGAGGCAAGTACAACGGAATGAAGAAAAACAGCGGGCTGCGTGACTTTGGTTTGTTTCAGTTGATCGTCACCCCCCTCGAACATGATCTTGGTGATTTCAAATCCGAGGATCTCATTCGCTTTGTGAAAAAGTGCTTTGGCGGACGGGTTGCTGTCGTAAAGTTCTTTCCCCATTCCTGAGAATTGGGCTCCCTGCCCTGGAAATACATAGGCCGTTTTCATCTTAACTAAGTTTTGCGGAAATCAAACTTATAAACTCTTTGCGCGTTGAGTCTTTTAGGAACTCCCCGGTGAATGCCGAAGTCGTGGTTACTGAATTCTGTTTCTGCACACCGCGCATTTGCATGCACATATGCTGCGCTTCGATTACCACCGCTACACCCATCGGATTGAGCGCTTTCTGTATGCTGTCTCGGATTTGATGGGTAAGGCGTTCTTGCACCTGTAGTCTACGAGCAAAGACGTCTACCACTCGTGGGATCTTACTCAAACCAACAATCTTACCATTGGGTATATAGGCGATGTGTGCTTTGCCAAAGAAGGGAAGCATGTGATGCTCACACAAGGAATACATCTCGATGTTCTTCACCAACACCATTTGCTGGTGTTCCTCTTGAAACAAAGCCGATGCTAAAATCTCTTGGGCGTTTTGCTCGTAGCCTTGTGTCAAGAACTGAATCGCTTTGGCAGCGCGCTCGGGCGTTTTAGCCAATCCTTCCCTGCTGATATCTTCGCCTAGGTTTACAATGATGGATTCGAAGCCGTCTTGCAGCGCCTCTAGATGCTCGGCATTGTAGGCGTCGGTGCGTTCAAAACCCTTGGTAGCTCCTTTTTCTTCAGCCATAATACTCGACGTAATTGTTCTCGGTTTCTTGGAGCTTGATGTAGTGAAGCGTGGCACCCTGATCGGCGATCGGCTGCGCCAGCTCTTCCCAGACGGCAATGCAGATGTTCTCGGTGGAAGACAATTGACCTTTCATGAAAGGAGTGTCCAAGTTCACGTTTTTATGATCCAAGTGTCGGATCACCCGTTCCTTGATCATTTCACCGAGCAACTTTAGGTCCATGACAAAACCGGTTTCTGGATTCACTTCACCCTTCACTGTAATGAAAAGCTCGTAGTTGTGTCCATGCCAGTTCGGGTTCGCGCACTTGCCAAATACTTCCAGGTTCTTTTCATCGCTCCATTCCTCTTTAGAGAGTTTGTGGGCAGCTGAAAACCGCTCCCTCCTCGTGATGTACATCGTCTTCGACATCGTTCAAAATTGGCCGCAAAGATAGGGCGCATTGATCATTGAATACCTTTGTTCACCAAAGGGTTTAAAATGATAGTGATTACTGGTGCTGCGGGATTCATAGGCAGCTGTTTAGCAAAAGACTGGAAAGCGAAGGGCGAGGCGGTAGTGATTGTGGATGATTTCGCCATACTCGCAAAGCAGCGAAACCTGGATGCCCTCGACGGTGTTCTGAAGGTGGAGCGATCGGCGTTGTTTTCATGGCTGCAAGGCAGAGAGGACGTGTCGGCGATCTTGCACATTGGAGCGCGCACGGATACCGCCGAGTTCGACTATGCGATTCTGGAAGCATTGAACCTGAATTACACCAAGGAACTTTGGAAGTACTGTACCGAGCGACAGATACCCTTGCTATATGCTTCTTCAGCGGCTACCTACGGAGGGGGAGAGTTCGGATATAAGGACGATAACGCACTTTCTGAGCAGTTGGTCCCGCTTAACCCTTATGGCGTCTCTAAGAACGAGTTTGACAAATGGGCGTTGCAGCAAAGTGAGACTCCTCCGAATTGGTATGGACTGAAGTTTTTCAATGTTTACGGTCCCAATGAATACCACAAAGGTCGGATGGCTTCTGTGATCTTCCACGCATTCAACCAGATCCAGGAAAAGGGAAGCATGAAGCTATTTCGTTCCCATAACCCCGCGTACAAGGACGGGGAACAACTGCGTGACTTCGTCTACGTGAAGGATGTGCTGAGTGTGATCGAATTTTTAATGGGCAAGCGTCCAGAGAGTGGTCTCTACAACTTAGGTACCGGCACCGCACGGACGTTCTTGGACCTCGTGAAGGGTGTATTTGAATCCTTGGATATGGATGCGCAAATCACGTTCATGGATACGCCCGCAGATATTCGCGATAAGTACCAATACTTCACCGAAGCGGACATGTCGAAGCTGCGTGAGGCTGGTTACGAGCGACCATTTACTGCATTAGAGGCAGGAGTGCGTAACTACGTGCAAGACTATTTACTACAGGGAAAGAGTTATTGATCTGAGAGCGAGTCCTTCAGGTCGAGGAGCATCTCCTTTACATGCTTGAGGGAGTCAATCATCTCCGACTTTTCCAGCAATGCCTTGTGCTGATCCTTGATTTTCTTTTTTGCGCCGTCTAGGGTGAAACCTCGTTCTTTCACCAAGTGATGGATCAACTTAAGGTTCTTTACGTCCTGATCCTTGTAGATGCGGTTTCCTTTGGAATTCTTTTGGGGCTTGACAATCTCAAACTCCTTTTCCCAAAACCGAAGCAAAGAAGCATTCACGTCCAATATCTCCGCCACCTCGCCGATGGAGTAATACAGTTTGAACGATTCCTTCTCTTTGAATGCCATGCTAGCCTATGGGTCAGTCGAATGATTGGTTTTCCTGAGACGCCAGTTGAATCATCATATCGAATTCCTCTGGTGTCAGGTCACTAAAATAGAAATTGATTGGGTTAACCGGGCGATCATTCTTGTGAACTTCATAATGCAAGTGAGGACCACTTGATTTTCCGGTATTGCCGACATAGCCAATGATTTCTCCTCGGAGCACCTCTTGGCCCGGCTTTACCGCAATATCACTCATGTGTGCATACAAAGTCATGTAACCGAATCCATGGTCCAGTCGCACGTGGTTGCCATACCCCCTTGCCTTTCGATCTGCCCTGATCACGGTGCCATTGCCGGTAGCATAGATGGGAGTTCCAGTGGGTGCGGTAAAGTCCATTCCCTCATGAAAAGCGGGCGTCTTGTACAAAGGGTCTATCCGCATTCCAAACCCACTCGCAAGCCGCGTCAGGTCCTTGTTGGAAACGGGTTGAATGGCCGGAATGCTCGCGAGCATTTCCTCCTTTTGCTTCGCCAGGCTGTAGATCTCGTCGAATGACTTCGACTGGATGTACAATTGTTTCGCCAGGCGGTCCAATTTTTTAGTGGCGGAAATGACGATGTCGGCACTCCCTTTAAATTTTTCTAGGTTCTTGTACCGATTGACACCTCCGATTCCCGCGCGTCTCAAATTGTCGGGAATGGGCTCTACTTCAAATACGGCTCGGTAGATGTTGTCATCGCGATTTTCCAGGTCGGCGAGAATGAGACCCATTTGATCGACACGTTTGTCGATGAGCTCGAGTTGAAGCATTAAATCTTGATTCTCAGCCTGAAGCTGTCTGTCCTTGGGCGAATCGTAAACGGTTTCGAAGAGGACATAAATGCCTGCAGAGAAGAACAGCGAGGCCATTACGAAGATGAGTCCACGGATCAGACGCTGCCCCGTAGAGACCTTTACCTTCTCATAGCTGAGGGTGCTTTCGTTGTATTGATAGCGTACTTTGGCCAAGTCCTTTTAAAATTTAAGTTGCAAAAATAGGCTAACCGCTACTTTTGCATCCCATTACGGGGCGAATTTCAGCACATTTAACAGACATGGAGTGGACAACAAATAAGGTAAGGGCGACATTTTTAGAGTATTTCAGGGGCCATGGCCATGCTGTGGTTGACTCCGCGCCGATCGTAATAAAGGACGATCCTACGTTGATGTTTACCAACGCCGGGATGAATCAATTCAAGAGCATTTTTGTCGGGAATGAGGATGCTGCACAAAAGCGGATCGTGGATACCCAGAAATGCCTCCGTGTATCCGGAAAACACAACGATTTGGAGGAAGTAGGCCGTGATCACTACCATCATACGATGTTCGAGATGTTGGGGAACTGGTCGTTTGGAGACTACTTTAAAAAGGAAGCCATCGAGCTGGCCTGGGACCTTTTGATAAACGTGTATGGGATAGATAAAGGCCGTGTGTACGTCACCGTATTCGGAGGCGATGACGAACTTGGTCTAGGCCTGGATGAGGAGGCGCGTGACCTTTGGAAACTCCATATTGAAGAGGATCGCATCCTGCCGTTCGGCCGCAAGGACAATTTCTGGGAAATGGGCGAAACAGGACCTTGTGGTCCCTGCTCCGAGATCCATGTCGACCTTCGATCCGATGAGGAGCGGAGCAAGGTGGATGGGCGGTCCTTGGTGAATCAGGATGATCCTTCGGTTATTGAGATATGGAACCTAGTGTTCATGCAGTTCAACCGACTTGAGAATGGCGATCTTAAAACCCTGAAGGAAAAGCATATTGATACGGGAATGGGCCTAGAGCGATTGGTTCGGGTGCTTCAAGGCGTGGATTCCAACTACGAAATCGATCTTTTTCAAACATTGATTGCCAGTATTGCTAAGGAGACTAGCGTTGCGTACGGAGGAACGGCGGAGTTGCCCGATGTTGCCTTTCGGGTGATCGCTGATCATATCCGAGCCATCGCATTTTGCATTGCAGATGGGCAACTGCCTTCTAACAATGGGGCGGGTTACGTAGTGCGACGCGTGTTGCGAAGAGCCATTCGATACGGATTCAGTCAGCTCAACATGAAAAAGCCTTTCATCTACTCCATTGCGGGTACGCTTGTGGATGAGATGGGGGTGGAATTCTCTGAATTGACCCGGGGAAAGGAATTGATCCAAAAAGTGATCAAGGAGGAAGAGAGCACGTTCTTGTCGACGCTGGAAAAGGGTCTGGATAGATTGAGTACTCTGTTTGAATCCGAGAGCGGAATTGTCGTGGAAGGCCCTGTTGCTTTTGAATTGTATGACACATTTGGTTTTCCGATCGACCTTACCAATCTCATAGCAGAAGAGAGGGGGTGGAAGGTTGATATGGAAGGATTCAACAAAGAGCTGTTAGAGCAAAAAGAGCGCTCAAGGAATGCAGGAAAGACATCTTTTGGAGACTGGACAATATTGCAAGAGGGTCCCAACTCACTTTTTTTAGGCTATGAGCAATTGCAATCATCATCCGTGATGTCAAAGTACCGTTTGGCAACGTTGAAAGGAAAGGAATCCGCGCAGATCGTGCTTAAGGAAACCCCTTTTTATGCAGAAAGCGGTGGCCAGGTAGGGGATAAAGGAACATTGACGATTGGTGGTCAAGAACTCAACGTATTCGACACCAAAAAGGAGAACAATGAGATCATTCACTTCATCGAACGTCTTCCCAATGACGTGAACGGTGAGGTTGCTGCTCAGGTCGATCCAAGCCTACGTGGCGAAACACTCAAGAATCATTCGGCAACGCACTTATTGCACCTCGCTCTTCGAAACACACTAGGTACGCACGTCGAGCAAAAAGGATCCTTAGTGGCGCCAGATCGTCTTCGATTTGATTTTTCGCATTTTGAAAAGGTCACCGACGAGCAATTACAGGCGATAGAGAGGCAAGTGCGGGAGATGATTGCGATGGACCTCATTGCCGACATTCGTGAAATGTCCATAGCAGAAGCGAAGGAATTAGGGGCTATGGCCCTTTTTGGAGAGAAGTATGGTGATCGAGTACGCGTGGTACAGTTCGGTCTTTCGATTGAATTGTGCGGCGGAACACATGTACCCCGGTCCTCAGAAATTGGCGGTTTTAAATTGCTCTCTGAGTCGAGTATTGCGAGCGGAATCAGAAGGGTAGAAGCATTGACAGGCAGGGCGTATCAAACTTACGTCGATGATCGCATGGCGCAGTTGGAGGCAATTGAAGCTGAATTGGGCCACCCAAAGGATTCCGTAGCGAGCGTTGCCAAACTTCAGTCCGACTTGAAAAAGGCAAATAAGCTCTTGGAAGAATTGGCCGACCGCGAGAAAGGGCAATTGAAAAAGGATTTAACCGCCAAGGTCGCTCGATCTGGTGGTATTTCTGCGGTGACTTCCTTGGTCATGGGCATTGAGGGAAAAGCAGTAAAAGATGCGGTCTATGGACTTACGTTAGAGCACAATGATTTGCTGGCCATCGTAGTGGGCGAATTTGATGAAAAGCCCTATATCGTTGTTGGAGTAAGTAAGGAGCTAGTGAATACTGCCGGTATGGATGCCTCTAAGCTCATACGAGAGTTGGCTGTTCACATTGATGGAGGTGGCGGTGGTCAGAAGTTTTTGGCGATGGCAGGCGGTAAAAACAAAGAAGGGCTCCGTAGAGCCCTTGCACATGCTGATGATATCGTAAAGGATCAAGCCATTTGACCTTCGAGTTTATCGGCGCCCTCTTTCTCATTTTTTTTTCCGTACACCGGCCCTTTGTAGTTTTCCGAATAGGAAAGACCTAGGTGCAGGACGTAGAATCCATTGAAAATTGTAACCAATACGTAATCCATGAGCTTATAGTGCCCAAAGCTCTGGCACAGCTCGATGTACACTTTCGCCATGAACACGGCCCAAACGGCGCCGATCACACCTGCAATTCCGTAAGCAATTAGCGTATTGTCCACAACTAGCAGAATACCTAAGATGACAGGTGGGGGCAAGATGACCCACCAACTATGTGACGCTGGCCTACCAACGATTTTTAGAAAGGTCATTACGTTCTTGACTGGGATAATGCAATCGATTCCAGGCAGTCCGCATTTGTCGTAGAGAGACCACTGTGCCAGTATTCCTACCACTGCAAAGGCTCCAAGGGGAATGAGTATAGCTGGACCGAAGGAGTTGAAAAAATCGAATATGACGGATAGCCTGTCTAGTACTGTTTCCATAGCGGTGAAGTTTAGGCTAATTTACGATTTATAACGAGTTCAACAACTCTTGTCGAAAAAAAATACCAATTCGTCGAAAAATAGCATTGAGCGGTCGGATTGACGTGGTGAAATAAAAAAAGCGCCCCTCTTTAGGGGCGCTTTTCAATTAAGTATGATGAAGTTGATTACTGAACGATCAACTGCTTCATTTGTGTGTTAGCGTCAGTGGCAACTTTCACGATGTACGCACCAGCAGCAAGGCCGCTTACG
>JABMOM010000020.1 GCA_013204105.1 Flavobacteriales bacterium | reverse complement strand
CCTCAGGGTTATGAATCCTGCGCTCTAACCGTCTGAGCTACCTCGCCAAAAACGGGGTGCAAATATATGTTTCACTTGAATAATTGGTGCCCCTCCCAATAAAAAAGCCCGTCCTGATTTAGAACGGGCTTATACTCTCTGTTGGATGCGGCTTACAGGTGAATCACTTCGCCGTAAGCTGCCGCCGCAGCCTCCATAATAGCTTCACTCATGGTTGGGTGAGGATGTACCGTCTTGATCAACTCATGACCCGTGGTCTCCAACTTTCGCACAGCAACCAATTCGGCTACCATCTCGGTGACGTTGTAGCCGATCATGTGACCTCCAAGGAGTTCTCCATATTTCGCGTCGAAAATGAGCTTCACAAAACCATCTGCATGACCGGAGGCCTTTGCCTTGCCCGAGGCACTGAAAGGAAATTTACCCACTTTGATGTCGAACCCGGCTTCCTTGGCAGCCTTTTCTGTCATGCCAACACTCGCAATCTCAGGTGAACAATAGGTACATCCAGGAATGTTGTTGTAGTCTAAAGGTTCTGGCGATTGTCCAGCTATCTTCTCCACACAGATAATCCCTTCTGCAGAGGCTACGTGTGCGAGTGCTTGACCTGGAACGCAATCTCCAATAGCGAACACGCCCGGGATGTTGGTTTCATAATATTCGTTCACTAGGATCTTTCCTTTGTCGGTGGCAACACCCACGTCCTCCAGACCGACATTCTCAATATTGGCGATGACGCCTACCGCTGACAATACAACGTCGCATTCAATCTTTCCTTCTTTGCCTTTCTTGTCCTTCCAACTAACCGTACAGCCTTTTGCAGAGGTCTTGACTTCGGTCACTTCCGTGCTGGTCATGACATCCATACCGCTCTTCTTAAAGTTACGTGCGAGTTGCTTGCTGACTTCTTCATCCTCCACCGGGACAATGTTGTCCATGAACTCGATCAAGGTAACCTCTGTTCCGATCGTCTGATAGAAATACGCGAATTCAGAGCCGATCGCTCCTGATCCCATGACGACCATTTTCTTTGGCTGCTTTGGCAAAGACATCGCCTCGCGGTAACCAATGATTTGCTTTCCGTCTTGCTTTATGTGAGGCAATTCTCTGGATCGAGCTCCAGTTGCCACGATGATGCTCTTCGCCGTAACATCCTTGCTTTTTCCTTTGTCGTCGGTCACGGATAAGGTGTTGGCGCTTTTCAGTTTACCTGTTCCCATGATGACCTCGATCTTGTTCTTCTTCATCAAGAATTCAATGCCCTTGCTCATTCCGCTGGCTACCTCGCGACTTCTTCCAATGATGTTTCCAAAATTGACGCTGCCTTCTTTTACGGTAATACCATAGTCTCCAGCGTGGTTCAAATAGTCGAAGACTTGCGCACTCTTCAAGAGCGCTTTTGTAGGGATGCAACCCCAATTCAAACAGATTCCCCCGAGAGACTCGCGTTCTACGATTGCCGTCTTTAGGCCGAGTTGAGAAGCGCGGATGGCTGCGACGTAGCCGCCGGGGCCGCTACCTAGTACTATAAGATCAAAATCCATGGATTGTATTTTTTCTTGATGTTCTTGAATTCGTGGTCGCGAATTTAATGCAATGCGAGGTTATGAGGCGCATCGAGGACGAACTTGCTCACAGGTAATTGTGAAGCGCAGTTCATCCTGTATTATTTCCACTCATAAAACAGATACATGTCGAATAGATCATGATGGTTATTATTGATTAACCAAAAACCACTGTGTACCTATGATGACGCTTGAAATTAAATACCAAGAGCAATACTCGCGCGGCGAGCTCCTCTTAAGAAGCTTTTTCGGCTTCTTCTATATTATACTGCCACACGCTTTTTTACTACTGTTTCTTGCCATTGCTGCGCAGGTGCTGTCTTTTTTAGCCTTCTGGGTAATCCTGTTTACAGGTAAGTACCCTCAAAGTTGGTTTGAATTTCAAGTGAAGAACATGCGTTGGAACTTACGCTTGAATGCGCGGATTTACAACTTAGCGGACGGTTATCCGGCGTTTGGTCTCAATGCACATGATGATCATGTAACGTTTGATGTAGCATATCCGGAGCAGACTTCAAGGAGCTTGACATTGATTCGGGCCTTGTTTGGACTTTTCTACGTGCTTATACCCCATGGATTTATCCTATGGTTTTTATCCATCGGAGTGATGTTCATTCAGTTCATTGCCTGGTGGGCAGTGCTCTTTACAGGAAGATACCCAAGCTCAATGTTTGATTTTATACTGGAGTACTTGCGCTGGAGTCAAAGGGTTTCGCTTTACTTAAGCTATATGACAGACACCTATCCACCTTTCTCAGGAAAGCGTGATGTAGCGCCTGAAGTACCGACAGGTCCAGAGGTTGGTGGTAGTACTGCGCCAGAGGATACCAAGGCTTAAGATGCAACTGAACGGGGAGGATGAAAAGATGAATAAGTGAATTATGGAAGAAATGAACCCCCCAATGGAAACGCAAATTAACCCTCGCTACTACCCATTGCCTCAGCCGGATGAAATTCCGGAGAGGGAGCGAGAGGACGCAATGGGTGGTTACCTCATGATGTTCGCAGCGGTTGCGAGTTCGCTGCCGCTGCCGATCATCAACTTAATCGCCGCAATCATTTATTATTATGTGAACCGGAAGAAGAGTAGATTCATTCACTTCCATTCCCTGCAGAGTTTGCTTTCTCAGCTACCTACCACCTTTATGAATTGGGGCTTGCTGTATTGGGCTATCATGGTTTGGACGAGTACCTCCTGGGAGTTCGACGACTATTTTAAAGGCTACATTTTCGCCGTAGTCGTAGCCAACCTTACGTATGTGATCTTCAGCCTCATCGCTGCCTTTCGCGCGAAAAAAGGCAGGATGTACTATTTCATCTTTTTTGGAAAATTGAGCTATGATATGGTTTTCTCTGTTTCCAATACGCTCGTGTATAAGGGAGAACGAGAAGTTTCATCAGAAAATAAGCCGCCTTTTTAGAGCATGGGACGCACATCTATTTGGGTGGACCTCTTGAAATTACTGGTGAGCTTTGCACTGCTATGGCTGGGGTATACCTATATCTCTCCTATGATTCCTACAGGATGGCTGCCCAATGGGTCGTGGGATCCGGATGCCATTACCTTGAGCATTGAGCAAGAAGAGGATCTCGGTGAATTTCTTATGGAAATATTTGAGATTCAGCAAAGCGAGAAGGTCAGCCCAAAAGTGGATTCCGCCTTATGGGTCATTGAGAACCGTTTACTCACAAACCTCGGCCCTACAGACTATGAATACAAATTCATGATCATCGACGACCCGATGGTGAATGCCATGACGCTTCCTGGCGGGAACATTATCGTGTACACTGGTCTTCTCGCTGTCAGTGATACTCCAGAAGAAGTTGCTGCGGTACTCGCACATGAGATTGGACACGCCGAGCAACGACACGTGGTAGATAAAATCGTGGCCGAACTAGGGATAACTTTTGTGATGGCAGTCCTTACAGGAGGTGATCCGGGATTGGTAAGGGAAATTACCCAGGCCGTAGTTTCAAATGTTTTCAGCCGATCACAGGAGCAAGAAGCCGATCAATTCGGATTGGATTTACTTGAGCGCTCGCATATCGATCCGCATGCACTTGCTGCCTTCTTTCGAAAATTGAATCGAGAAAACTTGTCGTATGACGCAGAGATGGAGTGGCTCATGAGTCACCCACACAATAACTCTCGAATTAAGGCTAGTCTAGCATACAAAGTGGAAGAAGGGTTTCAAGCCGAACCGATTGCCATTGACTGGGAAGCGTTAAAATCATCACTTTAGCCGGATGGTCTTCATTGAGAGTTTTTCCAATGCCCGGTTTAAATGGTTGAAAGGCCTAGCGAAGTCAAGAAACCGTCGAAAGGAAGGCCTGTTTCTCATGGAAGGTCGCGTCGAGCTAGAACTGGCGTTGCGGTTAGGGCATGCGCCCAAACTGATTGCCTTTACATCGAGCTATATAACAGAGGTGGAATTCCGCAGTTTTGGGTTTGACCCGAATGAGGTTGAATTGCTTGAATTGAGCAAAGCGCTATTTGACACCTTGGCTTATCAGCAAGTTCCGGGTAATTTCATCGCCGTTTTTCCAACGTTCGAACCCGTCCTTGAACAGGAGGGGGGCTTGATGGCGGTGCTGGAGGGGGGGGAGAAGCCAGGAAACCTCGGGGCCATTCTTAGGACGTGCGATGCATTGGGAATAAAGCAAGTGATCGTTGCCGAGAGTGAGATAGATCTTTTCAATCCGAATGTTATTCGCAACAGTCGAGGAGCCATTTTCACCGTGAAGTGTGCATTCTACTCGAATGAGCAAGCGAAAGATTTCTTACGGGCTTCAGATCGGCAAATCGTCGCGGCAGCACTGACTGAAAGTGCCGTGGATTATTCATCAATGGAGAAACATGCTGCGATTGCACTTGTCATGGGGGCCGAAAGTAAAGGCCTAACGGACTTTTGGCTGCAGGAGTCGGATCGCAGAGTTGTGATCCCAATGCTGGGGGCGGTAGATTCACTCAATCTTTCCGTGAGTTTCGCCATTTTAGCTTCTCACATACTCAATCGAAATTAGCGCCGACTCAAGTACGCGCGCTGTGCTTTTTTAAGCCGCTTGTCCACCTTTATAATAGCACCTCTGTGTTCTTCTAAGACAATGAACAGCAACAGACGTTCTTCTAGGCCGTCCAGATCTACATCCTGCAAAGAATACACTTCTTGGCCGGGGTGAAAACGCACCTCGCTGAATTGATCTTGACCAAGCACCATGGATCTAAATCCTGGAATTTCTACTTTGATGGATGCTGCAGAAGCATTGGTCAATTGGAATTCAATCCTGTCGTCTTGAACGAGAAGCAATAGCAGGGAAAGCAGTAAGTTGAGCATGTGGCAATGCGTTTGTGTCACTAACGAACTGCGAGTATACGCAGTTTGACTTGCTTGCCAAAATTATTAATGGGGCGAATATCAACAATCGATTCTTCGCAGCGTTTATTTGAGAATGAAACGCTACTTCAAGCAAGAGATAGACTACAACGACGAAAGTGCTTTTGCGTAAGAAATAGATTCATGCGAAGCGGCGTAAACCACACGTCCGTTCTTTACTACTATGAACTGAGGGCTTTGGTGAATAATCTTTAGATCAGAGGCAATACGATCCGACAAAGAGCGATGCTCGAGCAGATCAAGATAGAGAACAGTCAACTTATTCGAAGACAGCGCATGCTCATTTTCTAGTCGCTCCTTTGCATATGCACTTCTCGAACAATGCGTGCTGTGCTTAAATATGGCAATTGGATGATCTTTGGATCGTTCAATGATCTCAGCAGTCAAGTTTTCATTTGTAATCCGCTTCCAACTGCTTGGGATCTTTTCCTCTCGTTTTGCTACGCCCCACATGGTATTATCAATTTGAGGCAAAGTTAAGAACACATCCATCCATGGAAGGTGAGGAAGGTCACGCAGATTTCCCCACCTGGACATGTTAGAATGTTTGGCCTTAGAAGCGGTAACTCAAATGAAGGGTGGCCTCGGTGCCGTCTTCTTTAATGTGAATCGTCTCGGGAAGTCCATCTTCTTTGATATAAGGCTTAAAGTACAGGTCTTCGATGATTTCGGAAGATTTGCTTCCAGGATCTTCATCGATCAAACGGATGCGGTATTCTCCCAATACATCGGTCAACGGGACTTCAACATTCGTGAATTTCAAACAATCATCAGGCTGTGCATCCTGATAGGTTTGCTGGGATTCATACAGCACCTCATGCATGTGCGAAAGTGAAAAAGAGACGTCGGGTAATCCGATGTACTCATCCCAGGATTCTCCATGGTTGAAAGCTGGAATAGCATTGATCTCTACGCTATGAATTATGACAGTCTTAGGTGTCAGTGCAATGTCGCAGAAATCTCCTGCAAACCCTTCTTCACAGTCGCACTGTTCTGTGCTGCAACTTGAATCTGCAAAATGTGAATGAACAAGATCGAGCTTTTGGCAAGAAGCCAGCAAAAGCGCGAAGGCAATTACGGTGTTAAATACGGTTTTCATAACTAAACGGTGTTTTGATATTAATGGGACTAAGCTAGGGGGTGTTTAGTTACAATCAAATCCTATTCATCACAGCATCAACAACTTACATCAGATTTGTGTGAACAAATCATAACAACAAACCGCTGGGATGAACACGAACTGTTTGCCCTATCTCGAATCGTTGATGGAATCTTGTTACGGCGCTTTTCGGCTAGGTTAGGATTTGTATTTTAGGTCCGTTCAAATGAAACATTGCTATGGCGCGATTTGCATCCCAAGATCGATCGGACATCGGTTTATCGCCCTTTGAACTGAAATTCAAAGGGCAGAAACGATCGGACATATCTCACCTCCGACTGTTTGACTTCGATGCTGAACACTTGGAGGAGTTGACCCTTCAAACGATCGATGAAGCACTGCCGTTTCAAGAAAAGGACTCTGTTTCATGGTTAAACATCGATGGCGTTCACGATGCCCATCTTATCTCTAAGGTGGGTGAGCTTTTCGAACTGGATCGAATGGTTTTGTCCGACGTCCTAAACACCACGAGCAGGCCTAGAGTAGTGGAGTATGATAACTGTCTGTACATTTCAATCAAAATGCTTCGCTATGAAGAGGCTAAGAATAGGGTGCATGTCGAAAACCTAAGCCTTGTTATTGCAGATCGCATCCTGATATCTTTTCAAGAGAGTAAAGGCGACGTATTCGAGCCTGTTCGGGATCGCATTCGAAATAGGAAAAAGAAGATTCGCGCCTCGAATTCAGATTACCTGGCCTTTGCTTTGTTGGACATCGTCATTGATAATTACATCTATATCTTGAGTGTCTTAGGAGATCGAGTAGAATCGATGGAAGAGCATTTACTGAAGGAGCCCAAGGGGAATAGCCTGGAAAAGATCAATGGCTTTAAAAAGGAATTCAATTTTCTCCGCAAGAATATCCTTCCTGCTAAAGAGATGATCAACGCCTTGGTGAAGGTAGATTCTGACTTTATCGATCATGATGTGGTTGGCGTGCATCTGCGAGAACTCCAAGGAAACATTGCACAGGCCGTTGAGACGTCAGAGAGCTACAGGGAAATCCTAAGCGATCAACTGAACATCTACCACACGACCATCTCCAGTCGTCTAAACGACATCATGAAATTCCTCACGATCTTCTCCGTAATTTTCATTCCGCTGACCTTCATCGCGGGTATCTACGGAACCAATTTTGATAACGTTCCAGAACTCCATTATGAGTACAGCTACTTCATTATGTGGGGCCTCATGGCGGTGATTACATTGTTTATGGTGATGTATTTTAGAAAAAGAGGGTGGTTGTAAACGCATTCTCATGAGACGATTGCTAACATTTCTCGTAGCTTTTACCTTGACGTTCTACGCAAATGCACAATTGCAAGCGTATTCGAATCTGATCACTACCTCGGTTCCTTTTTTGTCCTTGGAAAACAATGCAAGAGTCCTTGGGAGAGGAAACCTTGGGGTAGTAGCCCCTAGGGGAGAGACCGCAACGGCTTTTTACTCCAATCCAGCCCTGATTCAGACTGATTCCCGCACCCTTAATGTACAAGCCACTTATATGCCATGGCTAAGATCCTTGGTACCTGACATCTCTCTTGCGTCTATTGATGGGAGCTATCAATTATCAAAGGCGCATGCTATTGGTGTAAATCTGCGCTATTTCAGTCTAGGGAAGATTCAATTCACTGATCAGTTTGGAAATTCGACGACACAGTTTACGCCAAAGGAATTCTGTGGTCAGGTCAATTATGCGATCAAATTGAATGAGAACCTAGGTGTCGGGCTTGCGGGCAAATTCGTCTCTTCGAACCTTACCGGAGGTCAAACGGTTGGAGGTGCATCGTCAAAACCTGGCATTACTGGTGCGGTGGATATAGGCGCTATTTATCGACGAAGCATTGCAACGTCAGACCGAACCGCCCTGGAGCTAGGGCTAGGAGGCGCCATCGTTAACCTCGGACCAAAAATCGGCTACGTATAAGGACAGCGGCGCGATTTCATCCCCACTCAACTCAACGCAGGTAGCTATTTACATTTCAAAGTCAAGCACCTTGAAAACAATGAGATTGATATCCTCCTAGGGTATCAGGCGTCGAAATTGTTGGTTCCGACTCCTCCTATCTATGAAAGGAATGAGCAGGGAGCCTTCATCGTGGATGGTGCTGGCAATTTTGTTGTCGCTCAAGGAATGGATCCAAATGTGCCGGTCGTAGTAGCGCTTTACCAGTCGTTTTATGATGCTCCAAGGGGCTTTCCTGAGGAGGTGAATGAGATCAATCACCGCATCGGCTTGGAGGCGGGATATCGGATGAGTAGCAGTGTTCGAGGGGTCGCCCGTTTGGGTTATTTTTATGAAGCTCCTACTAAAGGTAATCGGCAGTACTTTACAGCGGGTGCTGGCGCGTCCTATAAAAGTTTCTACTTTGATGTGGCTAGGATTTTCGAAAGTCCATTCAGTGAAGCTTGGAATAGCACTTCACTAGGTGGAACAATGTGTTATTCGCTCGGCTTCCAACAGCGTTTGTCAAGACGGAAGTCCGAGTAGCTGAGGTCAGTCGTTTATCCTTTCCTATACTTGTTAAACACAAAGCAACAAGATGGACTTACGCATACGATCATTCGAAGAATACCAACAGAAATATGCAGAGAGCGTCTCAAACCCCGAAGGTTTTTGGGATGAAATAGCCAAAACGTTTCATTGGCAAAAACCCTACGATACGGTGTGTGAATGGGATTTTGAGGGACCAGACATCAAATGGTTTAAAGGAGGTAAAGTCAATATCACAGAAAATGCTTTAGACCGTCACCTTGAACAACGAGGCAATAAGCTAGCCCTCATTTGGGAACCCAACGATCCGAAAGAGCGCTTCGTTCGACTGACGTATCGCGAATTGCATGAAAAGGTCTGTGAATTCGCCAACGCACTGAAAGCCCAAGGCATTGAAAAGGGTGATCGCATTGTGATCTATATGCCCATGGTTCCCGAACTCACCATTGCTGTACTTGCTTGCGCCCGAATAGGAGCGGTTCACTCTGTGGTTTTTGCGGGTTTTAGCGCTCACGCCATGGCCGACCGCATCAACGATGCACAAGCCAAAATGGTCATTACCGCGGATGGCCTGAATCGGGGAGCCAAGCAAGTTCCACTGAAGCGCGTGGTGGATGAAGCACTGCAGTCATGCGATTCGATTGAGCGCGTCATTGTCTTTAATTGCCTGGACTGGTCGCCGAACATGGCCGAAGGAAGAGACATCTGGTGGCACGAAGCCATTGATGGAATGCCTAAGGAGTGTCCCGCGGAGGAAATGGATGCAGAGGACATGCTCTTTATACTGTATACCTCGGGTTCAACAGGAAAGCCAAAAGGCGTGGTCCACACGCACGGAGGGTATATGGTTTACACGGCCTATTCGTTTCAAAACGTTTTTCAATGTGGCGAAAGCGATATTTATTGGTGCACGGCTGACGTGGGATGGATTACTGGGCACAGCTACATTGTATATGGTCCCTTGATCTCAGGGGCTACGACGCTGATGTTCGAGGGGGTTCCCACTTATCCCGATCCGGGAAGATTTTGGCAGGTATGCGATAAGCATGGTGTCAATCAGTTTTATACAGCGCCGACGGCCATCAGAGCATTGATGGCCTATGGAGAAGACCACGTACTATCGTACAGCCTAGACTCCTTAAAGGTCTTGGGAACGGTGGGTGAGCCAATCAACGAAGAAGCGTGGAAGTGGTACCATATCCACGTAGGTAAAGAACGATGTCCAATTGTAGACACCTGGTGGCAGACTGAAACCGGTGGCATCATGATCTCAGGCCTCGGCGATCTAAGTCCGATGAAACCTGCACATGCAGGATATCCCTTGCCGGGAATTCAACCGGTACTGCTGGACCAAGAAGGAAAGGAAATTAAAGAAAATGGAGTAGAGGGATACCTCTGTATCAAACATCCGTGGCCGTCGATCATACGCACTACCTATGGCGATCACGAACGATGCCGCACTACCTATTTTTCTCATTACAAAGGACATTACTTCACGGGCGATGGCGCCAAACGAGATGAAAACGGCATGTACCGGATCATTGGGAGGGTAGATGATGTCATAAATGTGAGTGGACACCGATTTGGGACGGCAGAAATTGAAAATGCCGTCAACGCCTGCAGTATCGTGGTTGAGTCAGCGGTGGTGGGCTATCCGCATGAAATCAAAGGGCAAGGCATCTATGCTTACGTGGTATGCGATACGTTTCCTGATGACCTTGAAACGGCGCGTGCTGAGATCGTTGAGACCGTTGTGGAACAGATCGGTAAAATTGCCAAACCCGAGAAGATTCAGTTTGTGACGGGATTGCCAAAGACACGTTCAGGTAAAATCATGCGTCGGATCCTGCGTAAGATTGCTGAAGGCGAACCAGATAAACTAGGCGACATTAGTACATTGCTCGATCCGGAAGTGGTAGCTGATATTGTAAAAGGAGCACTATGAAGTTTCACACGAGAAAATGGGTAAAGCCCGAAGATTTAAACGCAAACGAGACCCTGTTTGGGGGCCGGCTATTGCAGTGGATCGATGAAGAGGCCGCGCTCTACACCATCATTCAGCTGGACAACAAGCGAGTGGTTACCAAATACATGTCAGACATCAATTTTGTTTCTGCCGCGCAGCAGGGAGACATTGTGGAGATTGGCATCGAGGTTGCGAAGTGGGGAAGAACATCCATCACGCTTTCCTGTGAGGTGAGGAATAAGATGACACGTCAAACGATCGTCAGTATTGACAACATAACCATGGTTTCTTTAGGTGAAGACGGTAAACCTGTGGCGCACGGCAAGACTGAAATCGAGTACATTAAGGATAGATTGAAGGACTCGGACGATTGATCATTCAATTTGGATCACTTCAAACTGCATAGGCTTTCCAGCTTGTTCAAAAACAAAGGTTTCTCCAACCCGCTTACCCATCATAGCCTGCACAATGGGCGCTGTGAAGGCGACCTTTAAAGCACGAATATTGGCTTCATCTACGCCTACAACCTTAAACTTTCTGGGTGGGCCTTTGGGGGAGAGAGACTCGAAGCTTACCTGAACCCCGAATCGAACTTCCGTAGGATTTTCATGGGGTGCGATGAGTTGCGCTGAATCGATCCGCTCGTCCAGCTGAGATATTTTCACATCGATGACGGTGTTCTCCCTTCTGCGATCTCGCTCGCTCAATGTGCGCGTCTCTTTGCGTGATTTGATGAGCTCCTCTCGTTCCAACTTCAATTGTGCGAGCCCCTCCGAAGTGACATAATTATCTACTCCGGACGGTAACGAAGCCCGTGGCGGCACAAATGGAGGTTCTTCCTGATCGTCCTCTTTTACAAATCCTCTGCTCACAGCATAAAGTTAGGGTTTACACCTCAACCGCAGGTTGGAGCTTACTTCAATGAGACGGTTTGATGATAAGAAGAGCCGTCGTCCGTGTAGCCTGTGATGAGTAATATGTAGTCGTCTGTGAAGCTCTCTTTAGTGGGTATAGTTATGGAAGAAGTATTGTCGTTTAACACACTCCAAAATAGCGTATTACATATGTCTAAATTGATGTTTTCTGGTCGGACATTTACACCTTCGAAATGGGTGAGTGTGGCGTACTCCACAACAACACAATTCTTGGGCAATGAAGTGCTCTGAGCCCCAGCTGCATGTGTATTTAAATTCACTGCTCCTTGGAACACTTCTTGGCCAATTACCAGTTCTTCTGCAAATACATCCACACTCGACACCTTGTCGATGGGGGTTTTGAGAAAGGTAGGCGCATCCTGCACAGGGAGATGGTCAACCATCAATAAAGGTTCGTTGTATGAACGCTTTGTACCCGGATCAAAGACATGAACATATGCAATGCCTTCGTTCTTCCTTGCCGAAGCCATGGGGACGATTTCGTCGAGCATCTGACTGACGGAAGTGAGCGCCACATAGTCGGATGTTTCTACGCGGGTAGTGGGCGAATTCAGGGGGTGGGGAGGCCTTGCGATGTCTGAAGGCTTTGGTCGGACCCAGTCTGCCTGAAGGCCTGTGCACATTTGATGATTGAGAAAGGCAATGTCCAGTAAATGCCCTGCCATGGTCAGGGAGTCTGGTTTCCATTCGAGGAGTCCTCCGGCGGATGCGAATTCATCTTTGATCAGCACATCTACCGACTTGTCGGACCGAAGCGCACAGACAAATACTTGGTGAATTCCTGAGGTTTGGGGCAGGCTGAAATTGAATTGTCCTCGTTCGTCTGTTCGATCGGCATGAAGTTGACGATAGTCGCCGATAACAGTAGCAATCACCTTGGTATCTGTGATTGGAATGCCCGTGTTCTTGTCGATCAACTCACCGTGCAAAGCAACCCCATGTATATCCGGAACTTCGTCTGGTCCTAAACCATGTGCAATGCGTGCAATCGGCTCAGATGAGGCTATTACGTTGCTAGCAAGCGCTAAATCACCCTTTATCAAACGGACACTAAGCATGCGCACACCTGGCTCGGTTCGTTCCAAATGGATTTCATTTGCGGATCTTCGAACACTGACCAAGTCCTTTGGTGCTGCCTGCGAGCGCATGTCGGGTGCTGCGGGTAAATGCCTTGCACGCAGGTTCGGGTTTACCACCGTGATGATTGAATAACAAAGCTGCTCCTCATTATTGTCGGATTGGTATTGCGTATATGCCCTGAGGAGATAGGTACCCGTAGGCAAATGTTCACTGAGAAATATACTTCCCTCGCTTCGTCCGCCGATGATCAGAGATTTGTAGCGCACAGCGATTCGCCCATCTTGTGTCACCAGGTCGGTAAACAACACCTCACTTATGCTCGGTTGCCACGCATCGTCCCTCATTTGTATGGCCGCTGAAAACCGGATGACTTCCTGACTGAAATAGACATTGCGGTCGATGGAAAGTACAACCCGTTCTTCCGGGTAGGTACTTTGAGCTCCAGCAATGGGTGCAAAAAGCAGGATCGAAAGCGTCAGTATCGTTAAGGCTTTCCTCATTCCCAAAAAGCTGGTTTTTCTAAAACGCCTCCAAATTTCCGACAGTCTAAACAGGACTCTGCAACTACTGCGAGCGGACCTTCACCAGATGATCCAGCTGTGATATAGATGGGCCATTGGCTGGGTCTAGACCTAAAGATGTCCCCGAATGCCATGATGTCGGCGTCGGTAATGACGCACACGGGATAATCAAATTTGCCCAAGTTCCAACGAAAGAATTCTCTGCGATTGCTTACCCCAGCGGCCATGAAATAGCCCAGTGCCTTGTCGTTCTCATTTTCTACGCTTGTGATGTTGCCGTTGACTTGAAAAGGTTGCCGGTCAAAAACTTCGCCTTGCAAGTCCTTGAGCTGCTTCAGTTCATCCCAAAAAGCATAAGCACGCTTTCCCAAGTGCAGCTGCCGAACATTCAAAGTGTACTTATACGTCAAAGCCCTTGTCTGAGTGTCCTCGTAATGAAGGGCTTGGTCTTTCACTTCAAAGCCGTCTTGAGCCGAAGTAGTGAACGTAAAAATCTCGGGGACGCGGAAGGTTTTGTAACAAGTGTAGAAGAGGTCGCGCTGCGGAAAGGGGCGGAGCACCCCATCGTAGTAGAAGTCTATTTTTAAGTCGGCCCGGTATTCGTAAGTCGCATCCACTTGCCAAAGCAGGTTGACGGTATCTCGGACTACATCCGCAGCGTCCACGTAAAACTGAAACCCAAACCGACCAAGAGGAATATCTGGATCTTCGCGCTCTTCGTACTCTTCCTTGATATCATCAATCGCAATTGGAGGAAGGATCTGCTCCCATGAGCTCTCATATGATTTCCCGTCTGGCGTTTTGATCTCCAGTCGGTATCTCTCCCCGACGACACCTTTGAGATTCGCACTATCGCTTAAATAGCTCCCCGCTTCCTGTTCAATGAAAGGATAAATAGTCCCGCTCCCGTCGATCACAGAAACAACGCACCCTTGCAGTGGTCGGTAGATCACTTGGTCAAGGGGGCTTGTTTGACTGATCTTTACTTGGTGAGGTCCAGGCTCATTCGTGATTGTTCCTTCCACTACAATGCGCTCGTCGTACTTTTCATTTTCCAGTACGAATGGATCCACGCACCTCACGAGTAGAAGCAAGGCCATATAGATGAACCCATTAACGCGCATAGTTGCCAAGTTTGAATTGGTAAGCGATAGAAGGAATAGGACTTCCGAAGATGGAAAGTTGATAACCATTGATCAATCCATCTTCAGGAACGGCATATACGGTGAATGGATTATGCCTACCGAAAAGGTTGTAAACGCTAAAATGCCATGTTCCATGCAGCTTCTTTTTTGCTTTCAAACTTCCTTCGAGACTCATGCCAACATCGCAGCGGAAATAATCGGGGATTCTAAATTCGTTGCGGGTAGAATAATACGTCAATGGAAACTCGGATTGGTAGAAAACAGATGTAGGAAAGGTAATTGGTCTGCCGCTGGCGTAAACGATATTGGCTGAGAAGCTCATCCGCGTAGTATGTTGATACATCACCGAAAGGTTGACGGAGTGCGGCTTATCAAAATTTGATGGATAGGTAATTCCATCATTGATACCGGTCACTTGTACAAATGAACGAGCGTAAGTGTAATTGAACCACCCTTTAAGTTTGCCTACCGACTTCTTGAACATTACTTCAATTCCATAGGCCGCTAAATCGCCTTGAAGGACTTCAACTTCAGGTCTTTCAGCGAATACCAAGTCAGCGCCGTCTCGGTAATCAAGGAGTTGCTGCACCTGTTTGTAGTAGATTTCTACAGAAACCTCAGCCATTTCACGGATGTTTTTGAAAACGCCGACGGAATAGTGCCAGCCCTCCATCGGCTGAATGTTGCGATCGGCCAACTTCCAACGAGCACTAGGTGTTACGGTCACCGTATTTGAGAGGATGTTGATGTATTGATGTGCTCGGTTTACACTTGCTTTTACCGAAAGGAGCTCATTGATGGAATACTTAGCGGAGAGCCTTATGTCCGGGTCAACCGAAGTGCTTATCACCTTATATTTTCCAAAGGATAGCGTATCAATGATCGTCGAGAGGGAAGGGTCCGTCGGATCGGCGTAGGTATAAACCGTATTTGGACCGAGGTATTGGTACATATTGATACGAACGCCTCCTTTGATGGTGAGTCTCGGCCCCACCGTCCATTGCTCTTCGGCATAAATCCCCGATTCTAATCCTTGCTCCACACCAAGGTCGATTGGTTTGATCAAACTCTCCTCTCCAAAGGGTAGGACATTGCCCAGGTCAAGGCCGTAATGGGTGCTGTTCAAGCCGACTTTGATAGTGTGTTTGCTCGCAGGGCGAAGCACCAACTCAGCCCTTGCTTCTGCGTGCTCGATTTGGTAATCGGTCTTGAAATGCTGAGAGCTGGTCTGAACATTCTCTTCGGTAAAAGCATAGCGGCCGACTGCGGTGGAGATTGAAAAACTATGCTTGTAGCGTATGGAGTGGGTCCATCGCAGTGAGGCGCCGCTGTTACTGTACGCAAACGCGCTCAACCCGCTGAGCTGTACTTTGTCGTTGCTGAAATAGCCTGTTGAACTCAGCGTGTTCTTGTCATTTATGTCGTAATTCAGACGAACAATGGCATCTTGAAATGAGCCATTGGATCCATTGATCTTAGGTACATCGATGAGATCGAGAACCCAGTTGCTATAGGTGGATCTAAACGCGGTCATATACGTCAGTTTTTTATTCAGCGCTGGACCTTCCATCTGAATGTCGGCCGTGATTGGACTGATGCCTCCCTTTAGTTTGAATTTTTCCTTGTTACCGCTGCTCGTGCCGATGTCAAATACCGATGAAAGGCGTCCGCCATAGCGGGAAGGTAGACTCGATTTATAGATCGATACGTCGCTCAGTGCATTCGGCGTGAAGGCAGAGAAAAAACCCATCAAGTGAGTGGTGTTATAGACCGGTATATCATCCAGATAGAAGATGTTCTGATCGGAAGGAGCTCCTCTAACGTTCAATTGACCGGTTCCTTCTGCTACACTTTGCACGCCGGGCAGCAACAGGGCCGCTTTGACAATATCCGGTTCTCCCATCATTCTGGGAATGGAGTTTACTGCATTCACGCTTAGTTTTTCGACGCCCATTTCGGGACGTTCCACATTCGATCTAGCTTCCGCCGAGATGACTACCTCCCTGAGTCCAAAGATTTTCCCCGTCATCTCAAGGTCAATCTCATCATCAGAATGGGCGATTAATGTAATCTCCAAAGGGTCCATTTCTAAGGTGCGAACGGTGACGCTGTATTTGCCTTTCGGAAGCTTTAGTTCGTAGCCTCCATCTTCGTCGGTGCTTGCCCCAGTGCTTGTTTCGTTCACCAGCAATGTCGCTCCGAAGATGGGAAGACCATTGGTCCCGTCTCGGACAGTGCCGCTGATCGTGACTTCATCTATATAAGCTCCGGCATTCGCATTTCCAGCAATGACCACCCTTCCACCTCGAGAGTTCAAAGTTCCTAGGTATCCACTTCGGTCACTTTCATCGGTTGGCAGCTCTGTTCCCAGCGGGGTGAATAGTTCTTTGGGTAACCCGGGTATTAGAGCCGTGCCAGAAAGGTAGACGAACCCTCTTTCATCAGTATGGACGTGAAATCCAGATTTCCTTGCAGTCGATTTCAGGACGGATAGGAGGGTGGGAGTCTGTCCACTTTCAAAAGAGACCTGTACTTCGAGAAGAGAGGGGTCAAGATACAGCCGTAAAGAGGAAGAGTCGTTTACCCACAGCGCGAGTTCAGCAAGGCTTTTTTGATGCAAGCGATTCGGCAATGCGAAATCAGCCTGAGCCATTCCTTGGTATGACAGCCATCCCAAAAGGATGATTAGAAGTCCGAACTTACTTCGCATGCTCTATCCATTTCATAGCTGCACGCAACTGTTCATTATTGGCATGGCGAAGGTGAAATCCCATTTGTCGCATTGCACGTTTGGTCGCTTTAGGGTCTGCACTCAGAGCAAGCAGGTCCTTCTTTCTGCGCAGCGTTAGCACCTCGTTATCTCTTACCAGGAACAGCCTTGATTCTAGCTTTGAAAACCTCCCATGAGGAGTGAAATCAGAGTAGGTGCCAATGAATCGTTTTTCGTATTGTCTTAGCAAGACATAATATCCCCTGTAAATGACCTCAGGCAAGTGTGCTGGGTTTGAAAGCGGGGTGAGTTGAGAAGAAATGAAATGTCGATCAAACGCATGAACCGAATCGATGACCGTTTCTGATAACATGATGTACCGATAGACACCTCTGATCGGATAGCGCATAACCAATTGATCCTTCTCCAGATCAAACAAGACAGGGATGTCCTGATACCTAAGGTCCTTGATGAAGATGGTGGCATCGGTAAACGATTCACTGAAAAGAAAGGGATGACCCTCCGCTGATCGATTCGTGCCAGGATAAATCCTTCCCTGGACCAGGAGGTCGGGTGGGCCAAGTACAGAGTCTGCATATTCGCGCATGGCTTCGACTGACAGGTCTCTTTGAGCGAATGTCATTGACCCCAATCCGATAAGCAGACTCAGCGAAATAAGGAAGTAAGTCAGGTTCTTCATGCGCTTCGTTTACAAGGGTACAAATTCAGTCATAAGCGCCACATTGCCAAATTTCCAATAGAAGCGACTTGTAATTTCAAATCTTTCAACAATTCAGAATAATTGTCAAGTCGAGTTGCTCAAGAATGCGGAGCGTCTTACTATTGAGGAAAAGTTCATGGGATGAAAAGAACACAGATCATAGGAACGGGTAGTTATTTGCCGCCGAACGTCGTTGACAATGATCATTTTCAGCGTCATCACTTCTACACAGAAGACCAAGAAGCGATCGATACACCTCCTGAAGTAATTACAGAGAAATTCAAGAATATCACGGGGATCGAGCAGCGTCGCTACATAGACGAGGATCAGGCATCTTCCGTAATTGCGACCATAGCTGCCAGACTTGCCATTGAAGACGCTGGAATTGATCCGGAAACGATTGATCAAATCGTCTTCGCACACAATTTTGGCGATGTTAAAAAGCATACGATTCAGACGGACGTCTTGCCAGCCCTTGCATCAAGGGTGAAACACGCCCTCAAAATCGAGAACCCTTATTGCGTAGCCTATGACATCCTTTTTGGCTGTCCGGGTTGGGTGCAAGGCGTGATTCAATGTGATGCATACTTCCGTGCCGGCTCAGCAAAGACGGCTTTAGTCATTGGGGCAGAGACGCTTTCGAGGGTCTTAGATGAATACGATAGGGATAGTATGATCTTCTCGGATGGAGCAGGAGCGTCCATCCTTCGGTTCGATGAAACCGATCGAGACAGCGGTATTCTTTCCACGGCAGCCATGAGTCACACGCTCGACGAAGCCTTCTACTTATACTTGGGAAAATCAAATTACCCGGAATCAGATCCGCGTGTCCGATACATCAAGATGAAAGGTAGGAAGGTGTACGAATATGCCTTGACCAACGTGCCCGTTGCGATGAAGAAGTGCCTAGACGACGCCAAAATAGACATTCGAGAAGTGAATAAAATCTTCATCCATCAAGCCAATGAGAAACTGGATGAAGGAGTGATCAAACGTTTGTACCGACTTTACGACATCAGGGAAGTTCCGGAGAACATCATGCCTATGAGTGTGCATGAATTAGGAAACAGCTCTGTAGCTACGGTGCCAACGTTGTACGATAGAGTGGTGCATGGCGAGCTGCCAGGACACGGCGTTTCACCTGGAGATGTTGTACTCTTTGCTTCTGTAGGAGCAGGAATGAACATCAACGCATTCTGCTATCGCGTCTGATTAGATCGGAAGTTCGAAAATGTCTTTGAAAAGTCGCTCCTTGTCGTTGATCGATTCTTCTAGACTGATCATCGTCTCTGATCGTAGCACTCCTTGAAGGCTATTCATCCTAAAGATTACCTGCTTGGCATGCTGCGTATCCCTGCAGCGGATTTTGGTGAATATGGAGAATTGCCCCGTCGCGATGTGAGCCACAGTCACTTCTGGTATTTCATGCAAGCCCTTGATGATTCTCTCCGCATCAATGGTCTTGGTCAGGATTAATCCGACGTATGCGGTAAAAGCATAACCCACCGTTTCATAATTGACGGTGAGCGTGGCACCGGTAATAATCCCTCGTCGTTCCATTTTTTTAACCCTTCCATGCACTGTTCCGGGGGCAACACCCAAGTGCTTGGCGATCTCTGTAAAGGGCATTCGCGCATCCTCTATCAAGTAGGTGAGGATTTGGCGATCGGTTTTGTCAATATCTATTCTCATGCAATTTAGCGGCTAACAAATCTTCAATATTCAACACTTCTAATTGAGGATTATGCAATGATATGTAGTATTCTTTTACTTACGGTAAAATTCACCATAACTATACGTAATCTTGATGCAACTCAAACGATAAACGAATGGATGAAGTGAATCAATTGGAACACGTAATCACGGTTAATAACCCAGAAAGCGTAGTAGAGATTTACCTTGATAAGCAAGCCAAGCAAGTGGTTGAAATCAAAGGTTTGACCGATAATCGGTACAAAACATACCGCTATCAGGTGGCTGAATACTTAGATAGAGTTATTGGTTATAAAGGTGTTGATATAAAACTCAAAGCCCACCTCGGCCGCTAGGCTAGGTTGGCAATATTTGTCGCCATGAAAGTGCTACAAGAAGTATTTGGTAAGGTGGACGCGCCGGCAATATCCGCAGCGGATATTCTTCACAAAACTGAAAAGGAACAAAGCGATGTAAAGCTCCAAGATGATTTTGGCGCAGAGATCTCGCTCCGCGACATAGAGCTGGGCATGAACGGTGTAGCTCGCTCATTGATTTCACTTGGAGTAATTTGCGGAGATCGCATTGCGATCTATGGATTGTCTTATTCGGACTCCTTGTTGCTTTACTTAGCTGCTGAGCAAATTGGCATCAATGTAATTCACCTCTCAGGAGATCGGTCGATCACCGATCAGGTCAATGAAATGAAACCGAGACTTACGATTACCTCAAAGAATAGTGAGGTAATTAAAGCTGCTTCCTTTGGTGAATTCTTGATTACTAAAGAGGTGGAATTTGCCGGCAGCGGCAATGTGCTTGCCTGGGATGCATTTCTGAGCTTGGAGCGTTTTGCCTCTGATTGGGAATTGGAAAAGTTTCGCGTGATTTCAGCGTGATCAGCTGCTGAATCAATCCGCGTAAGTTTCTACCTTCGATGCCATGGATGATCAATTTACATTCAAGGCGCTGGTCGTGCGTGAATCAGTCGACGGCTCCTTTGCACGGGCGATTGAAGAAAAACAAATAGGCACCCTTCCAAAAGGTGAAGTGCTTATCAAGAATCATTTTGCCGGTCTAAATTATAAGGATGCGTTATCAGCGTCCGGGCACAAAGGCATTTCAAAATTCTATCCCCACACCCCTGGAGTAGATGCTGGTGGAGTAGTGGCGTCGAGCAACAGTGTCGATTTCAAGCCGGGAGACGAAGTTCTGGTTACGGGATACGACCTCGGAATGAATACCTCAGGTGGTTTTCAAGAATACATTCGGGTGCCCTCAGGGTGGGTCGTTCCGAAGCCGGCAGGTATTTCTCTCAAAGAGGCCATGGTATACGGTACCGCAGGATTTACTGCGGGATTGAGTCTGTATAAAATGGAGCGCATGGGGCAAACCCCTTCTAAAGGTGAGATACTCGTAACAGGCGCTACAGGTGGTGTTGGGAGCATGGCAGTGGGAATCTTGGCCAAGGCTGGATACGATGTCATTGCATCCACAGGAAGCGAAACAGCGCATAATTACCTAAAACGACTTGGCGCGTCACGCATTGAGCCCAGGTCTTTTGCCAACGATGAAAGCGGGAAGCCTCTTCTTAGAGGTGAGTGGGCAGGTGCCATCGACACGGTAGGGGGAAATACGCTTGCTACCTGCGTAAAAGCCTGCCAGCGTCATGGCAGCGTTGCGAGTTGTGGCTTGGTGGCGTCTCACGAATTACACATGACAGTGTATCCCTTTCTGCTGAATGGAATAAATATCCTTGGCATCGATTCAGCTGAGACTGAAATGCCGCTGCGCAAAGAGATTTGGACAAGGTTGAGTAACCAATGGAAGGTAGATGATCTTCTTTCGTTTGGAAGCTTTATCCCTCTGGAGGAAATCACAGGGCAAATGGACCTTATTCTAAAGGGCAAAACCCAGGGAAGGGTCGTGGTTGAGTTCGATCAGTAGTAGTTTCGACTTTCCTTTTTGAGTGCTTTCCATTCCGCATCGGACACTTCTTTCAGTTGATCTGACAGCAATTCATTTGTGTCGTAAACGCGATCGCTGGCAAAAGGCATTTGAATGGATGATGTACGTGTGGTGATCATCTCACATTTGTAATCAAAATCGCTGGATTCATTAGGGTTGAAAAGCCTTCTTTTCTCTAACCAAACTTTCGCTTTGAGTCGCGTGGTCTGTAGCCTCCATTTATCGCCGAATGGCGCGTATTCAAACTCGAAAAGTGTCTCCTTTAATGCGTAGTCCAGGCCGTATATCCAAAGCGCAGCCTTGAGATAGCCGGGCACCAGGTGATGAAGGCCCCGTTCGCTGAGTCCAAAGGAGATTTTCACGAATGCATCGGTCTCTTGATCAATCCACAAGGTGCCCTTTAGCATGGATCGTTTCACGTCCTCGCGTTGATCAAAGTGGATCACCATCAGCGTGCGTTCTCCATAAGAGACCGGCTTTCCAAACCAGTAATTGTAAAACGCAGTGTTCGAGCTGTCTAAAAACTGAACATTGTCTTCGTTTACCGTCATTTTTTCACCGCTGTGCCGCAAGGGGTCTATCAAAAGTAAAAGGGGCGGGCTGGCCAATTCGAGCGGCCACTCGAAGGTGTCTTCGTCCATTCCGCGTCCCTCTTTTCGAGCGTCCTTCAATTCCTTCTTTCGTTCCTTTTCCTGCTCCTTGGTCATAAAACTCAAAGCGGCAACATCCGATTTTTTTGCCGCTTTAATCCGCACATCAAAGGAGTTCCTTTCCGATTCATAGCCCGGGTGATGAACCTCGATGAAAGCTTCCACGTGGTTGATTACAGCCTCGTTCTCAACAAGCATTTCCTGATAGTAATTCTCGGTCGCGAAAGAATCCAGGCTGTAGTTGTCTTTAAGCTTATTCATCGCCCTTAGGATATACGCTTGGGGAGAGAGGGGGCGAACGACCACTTCGTCCAGTTGCTTGATGCTAGAACGGAGTTGAATCGTGTCTCCAGAGATGGAATCCAATGCGCGAACACACGCCTTATAACCTATCGAGCGGATGCGTAGTCTAACACCGGAAGGCATGTCCGACACATCAATCCGGCCATATGCATCTGCCACGACTCCTCGATCAGACCCAACCCATTCTGCAGTGGCATAGGGAACTGGAACTTGAAATTGAGCGTCTATGAGTGTAACCTTCTGTCCTAAAGCCGCAGCGAAAGGGCTGAGCATTGAAACTAGAACGAGGCCTAAGCGTACTCGACTCATCCGCGGTCGTGCTTGAGGCAAACATCGCAGACGCCACAATCTGACGCGTCGGTTTCACCGAAGTATGCTAAGATCAGCCTAGACCTGCATTTGTGTTGAGCGGTGATGTAATGGCGCATGGCTTCTGACTTTTCTTTGACAACATGCTTTCTAAGCCGATAGTGCTCATCAGAAAGTCGGACGTTGTTTGACGCCAAGCGCTCGCATGTATAGGTGATCCTAGGCAGCTCGCTTCCTTCTGAATAAGTAATGTATCCGGCTTCCGTCAACCAATGCATCATTTCTACTACTGTGTCTTTTGGGAGTCGCAGTCGCTTCGCCAGGGTCCATTCACTGATCCGTGATGATTCTTCAAACAAACGGGGATAAGAACGCATCAATGCGTCAATCATTTCTCCACCACGCTCCCCTTTCTCACGCAAGTCAAATACAGCGTCAGGGTGGGCGGTAATTTGAACCATAGACGACGCAAACGAGCGCTCGTGAAGGGCGATATAGCCTTCCCGTTCCAAGAAACGCAAGCAGTGGTAGAGCGTTCGTGAATCCAGCTTAATACGCTCTCCGAGTGTTTCAAGGTCCACTGCGTAGGTTTCATCTTTGCCGCTTCCAATAGCAAGGTTTAAAAAACTTCCTAAGCTGTCGTATACCATTTTAATCGTCGACTTCTCTGGAAAGCCCTGCATTGTTTTTTCATCAAAAGCGTCAACATCTTTCTTCGTCAATACCGATATAGCAAATGCTTTGTGCTCATCCCTTCCGCCACGTCCGCATTCCTGGTAATAATTTTCAAGGGTGTCTGGAATATCACAATGGATTACAAACCGAACATCAGGCTTGTCGATGCCCATGCCAAAGGCATTTGTAGCAACGATGATTTGAATGTCCCCTCGCATCCAGCGTTCTTGCTTGTTCGTGCGAACTTTGCTCTCAAGGCCTGCGTGATAATAATCCGCACTCAATCCGCGCTGTTCCAATGTTTTCGCGATACGTTCAGTACCTTTTCTGCTGCGTACATAGATGATGCCTGAGCCGTTTTGCTTCTTCGCAATGCGCTCAATCTTACCCATCTTATCCTCGTCCCAATCGATGAAGTAGGAAAGGTTTTCTCGTTTGAAGCTTTTTTGGAATAAGTTGGGTCGCTTGAAGTGTAATCGCTCCTGAATATCCTTTACGACCATGGGGGTGGCGCTCGCGGTCAGTGCAAGGACTGGGGCGTTGGGAATTAAGGGACGTACCTCCGCTATTTCGAGATAAGGTGGGCGGAAGTCGTATCCCCATTCGCTAATGCAGTGCGCCTCGTCGACGGCAATTAGATTGACGTTCATTTGTGGGATGCGCTGTTTGGCTAAATCCGTCTTAAGGCGTTCGGGGGAGAGGTACAGAAACTTCACATCCTTTTCATAAATACAGCGATCAAATACGGCATCTAGCCCCGAAGCGTCAAGCTCAGACGTTACGCTCAGCGCCTTAATTCCGCGTTTTTGCAAATTGGAAACTTGGTCTTTCATCAAAGCGATGAGCGGGGAGATCACAATGCAAATCCCTGGCTTCATAAGAGCGGGGACTTGAAAACAAATCGATTTCCCGCCGCCAGTTGGCAGCAGCGCCAGAGCATCCTTTCCTTCCAACACGCTTTCGATGATTTCGAGCTGCATCGGTCTGAAATCTTCATGACCCCAAAACTGTTTTAGTATGTTCCGTGCCTCACTCAATCCTGAAAACGGGATAGGTCATGTAGCGGTCTTTTTCGTAATGATCGCTGCGCCGATAGAGGAAATAGAGCTTCGCAAACGCGTTGTCTTTGAACGATGGATTGGATGCTATGAACGCATCCAAGGCCGCCTTCTCTTCAGGGTCATCTAGCATAGCCGCAGCTTCTGGTTCAAAAACATAAGAACTGAACCATTCCTTTTGCTGAAGAATCTCATCGAAGAAATTCCAATTAAAGTACGAATCAGGACCCTCTGGCTCTAAAACCTCAATGAGGAAACGCTTCGATCTTTGATTCAGAGAAACGAGATAGTACTCATCCCCTCGAATTTTTACCGTTCTGAGTTCCTTCGAAGCGCGGGTGTGATGATGGTTGTAGTGTCCCTCATAGGGCGTATCACTTGTCTCCATGTCCTCGATGGAGTAGACGCCACAATCGAGCGTTGTATCCTGATCGATCAACTTCATCTCGACACCATTCCAATTCAACCGGTCGATTACTTCCGACCATGCACGGGGAACTAAATAGGAGGTGGGTGCTTTTGTACGGATGGTAGGAGTGAGCTTGTCAAAGTAGTCGATGTCCTTTTCCCAAACATCGTTTCGGTCATAGTAAAGTTGGGGCTGTTGGGTGACTTCACTGGTGTCGGTAAACGCTCTATAACCCTTAAATTTAAGCTTTGATGGATTACCCTCATCTACCTTCCAGTCAAGCACATAGTCGGATTGATTATAGCTATTTTCGACGGCTTGTAAACGCAGTTGTTGGATTTTCTGACTGTTTTGTGCCACCAGACTTCCCAAGTTTTGCATGAAGCGCAACGTGGATGCCACGCGTTGTTTGAAGGGTTTCAGCATGTGGGTCTCGGTCAACAAGCCAAACGCATGATGCAACGCGGTGAATCCCGTAGAATAGCGAGGAGAATCGTAGAAACGCTGAAAGCCACTGTCTGGACTTGTTCCAAAGACATTGACATAAGGGATGATCTGATCCCCTTGCGCTTCCATGCGCTCTTCTAAAGGTTTCGAAAAAAGCGTTTCTATGGCATCGTCCAGCGGAGGGGTGAGTTTTTTGGGATGAGAGAGCAGGTAGGTCAGCGTATAGGGGTAGTCCGCGCCATTGCTCACATGTGTTTCAAGATACACATCCGGGTTCCATTGGTTATAAAAGAGGAGGAATGACTGGGCATTCTTACTATCTGCTTTGGTAAAATCTCTATTGAGATCTAGGTTTCTTGCATTCCCCCTGAATCCATACGAAACGGGTCCATTTTGATTCGCACGACTGCAACAATTTCGATTGAGGGCACCTCCTACATTGTAAAACGGGATGATCAAAAACACCACGTCCTTGTAATCCTTTGTGAATTCCGCGCTGGAAACAAGGTTACGCACATAGATCATCGATGCGTCTACGCCATCGGGTTCTCCAGGGTGAATCGCATTGTTGATCAGAATGATGGTCTTTCCATTCTCATGGATCTTAGTTTTATTGAAATTGCGAGAGGCGTTGACAATGACAACGTGAAGCGGCAATCCCACGTCCGTCTTCCCAAATTCTTGAACGCATACGTAGGGCGACGCCTCCTCCAATGATCGCCACCAAGCGATTCCTTCTGAGTACGAGGTCGTTTCCAGAGAATCAGAACGTTCGAATGGCGTAGTGAACTTGGAAGGGTCTATAGCGTCAGAGCAACCTACTTGCAGAATTAGGAGCAATAAGAGTAGATCGGAGAGGCGAGCTTTCATTGTTCAAATCAACGCAAAACTGTGCTCGCATCCAAGCAGAGAAATTTGCTTATTATTGATACAACCAACTACAAAACAACATCCTACCGCTATGAAAATCCTTAAGATTGTGGGTGTGACCATCATCTCTTTGGTCATACTCTTCCTAGTCATTGCGTTGATCGCACCTTCTGACAATCACGTCTATCGCACCGTAGTCATAGACGCCCCAGTAGAAGCGGTACGGGCTAACGTCAAGTCTTTTGAGGGCATGCTCAAATGGTCGCCTTGGCACGATCGGGATCCGAATTTAGAGTACTCAATAGAGAACGATGGACAGGAAGGAGCCGTTTATTACTGGAGTGGAGAGGACTCTTTGGTCGGAGAGGGGAGTCAAACGATTACCTCCCTGGGCGAAGAGGTGGTTGTAACACATCTGCATTTTGTTCGCCCTTGGGAGTCCGATGCAGAAGCCATTACTACTATAAAAGAAACGGAAGAAGGAGTTGAGGTTACATGGGCCTATAAAGACCATACGCCTTATCCACTGAATGCGATGAACTTGATGTTCAACATGGACGAAATGCTCGGTCCGGATTTTAAAAAAGGGGTGGATTTACTAAAATCTATTACAGAGGAAGAGGCCGCCGCAAAACACACCTTTAGAAACGTGGAAGTGAGAATTGAAGAAATGTCTCCCCGTGTGTATGTTGGTGTTCTTGATACCATTTCGTGGGATGAAATGGAAGCGTTTTTCGCTGGCACTTTTGATCCACTGTTCAAGAAAGTCAGTGCATCAGGACTTCAAATTGTAGGTATGCCCTCTGCCGTGTACTTCGAGTGGAACGAAGATGAGCGGTCTACGATCGTCATGGCTGGGGTTCCAGTGCTGGCGGGTTCCATAGATGGATTGCAGAGCGTAGAAGTTGCTGGCAAGGCTTTGGTTGTCGATCATTACGGGCCTTATGAAGGCACAGGGGAGGCTCATTTGGCCATTGACGAGTATATGCATTGGCATGGTACCGAGATGGGTGAAGTGGCCATAGAAGAATACGTTACCAATCCGGAAGAAGAAACCGACTCAAGCAAATGGCTCACAAAAGTGTATTACCCGATTGGCGGTTAGCCCCATCAATTCAGCAACAGTTTTAAACAGTCCATTGCGTATAGTCCTTCCTATAAGATTGGATGACTGATGAATAGGCCGTACCTTTGCGCAAATTCTCGAGGGGCACGTTTTAGTGCGCTTGAAATAATATTAATTTCAAATTAGACATATGAAGATCGTCGAAGAAAACGACACTGTAGCACTACACTACACAGGAACACTTACCAACGGAGACAAGTTTGACTCGTCAGAAGGACGGGAGCCACTGAGCTTCGAAGTTGGAGGAGGACAAGTAATCCCAGGTTTTGACAAGGCTGTCATAGGAATGAAGGTGGATGAAGCCAAGAAATTTACGATTCCATCTACCGAGGCTTATGGAGAGCCAAACGAAGAACTTGTTTACGAAGTTCCTAAGTCGTCTATCCCAGAAGACCTTAAGCCACAAGAGGGCCAACGATTGGTCTCTAATCTTGAAGATGGTCGTCAGATCCCAGTCACAATAACCAAAGTGACGGAAGAAAGCATAACACTCGACGCGAATCACCCGCTCGCAGGCAAAGACTTGACCTTCGACATTAAAATCGTGTCCATTGACTAAAGAACCCTCGTTTCATTTAAACACTTTGATTTGATAGCAACAGCTCCACGCTTTGATCGAAAAAGCAAACGTGACTTTTCGCAAACTCTCAGGAAGAGAGTGAACCAATATTTTGAAGACAAAGGCGTTAAAAGAACCGGAGATCTCCGCGTGGCTTTCAAAGCCCTCTTCATGTTCTCCATGTATTTCATTCCATATTTTGTGATTTTATTCGCGGCAGTTTCGGGATGGCAATATTTACTCCTGTCAGCCGTCATGGGAGTCGGGGTTTCTGGGATAGGCTTGGCGATTATGCACGATGCAAATCACGGATCCTTGTCGGACAAGAGCTGGGTAAATCAATTGTTTGGCTATTCGTTGAACCTCATTGGTGGTCACTATTTGTGTTGGAAAATTCAACACAATGTATTGCACCACAGCTTTACGAATGTTCACGGTGTTGATGAAGACCTTGAAGGAGGCCACATCATGCGGTTTACACCCAAAGAGCCATGGAAGGCGCGTCATCGTGGCCAGCACCTCTATGCGTGGTTCTTGTATTCGTTAATGACCTTCAGTTGGGTATTTATAAAGGATTTCAAGCGCATCAACAAGTACCACAGTATGGGATTGGTGGAAGCGCAAGGGTCTACCTATTGGGGCACGATGATTTTTCTAGCTGTTTCCAAGGTCGTCTATATCGGTTACATGATTGCCTTACCCATGGTCATGGGCTATGCTTGGTGGGTCGTCTTAGGTTCATTCGTGGTGATGCATATGATCGGCGGGTTAATGCTCGCCATGATTTTCCAACCCGCGCACGTCATGGAAGATCATGCATTCATTGAAAATGAGCGCGAGGTGATCGACGAGAGCTATGAGAGCCATCAACTGACAACCACTTCCAATTTCGCTCCGACGAATAAGGTGTTGACTTGGTTTTGTGGGGGATTGAATTACCAGGTAGAACACCACATTTTTCCAAATGTCAGTCACGTGCACTATCCTGCCATATCAAACATTGTCAAGGAAACAGCGCGAGAATTTTCTCTGCCGTATCGTTCAGTTGCTTCCTTCAGGGAGGCGTTGAGGATCCATCAACGCACATTGCGTAAATTGGGAGATCCAGCTTGGACCTAACAGCACAAGAGTATTATTACAATTAAAGGAGTTCCAGTTGGGACTCCTTTTTTTATGTTCGTTCGATGCACGAGATAAACTCCTTTCAGCTTTTGAATGTTTTCACCGGTGAAAAAGCCCGGGGAAATTCATGTTGTGTCTTCTTCACCAATGATTTAGGCGATAGCAAGAAGTTGCTAGAAATAGCTCAGAACTTCAATCAACCCGCAACCTCATTCGTAAAAATGCGAAGCGAAGGTGTGTATGACATCAGATGGTTTGCACCTGAATCAGAGATCGACTTGTGTGGGCATGGAGCCTTAGCAGCTACGCAAGTATTGTTGGATATTCAAGCACAGCGGGACGAGGTGACGTTTCATTACAAAGGGGGGGAGTTGACTGGGTTGCGGGTAGGGGAACGCGTAAGCATACTAGGTGACCTCATCAGTTGTTCGGAGAGCACAGTGCCTCAGTGGTTAAAAGACGGGTTTGGAGAGGATGTGTCGGGTTACTTTCCTTCTGCGAACAAACATATCGTCCTCATGAAGGATCCTGAACGAATCGCAGCACTCCAGCCAAATTGGGAACCGCTGCTCGCATCAGGTGTCTTCAGCTTTGCGGTAACCGCCGAAGGAAGAGAGGTTGATTTTATCTCACGTGTGTTTCTCCCAAGCTTAAACCATAAAGAGGATCAAGCCACCGGAAGTGCACACATGGTGCTGGCGCCCTTTTGGTCTAAGCGCCTAGGTAAAACGACGCTCGATGCTCATCAGGTGAGTGCAAGGGGAGGTCGGATGAAATGCGTGGTTTCCACACAACAGGTTCAACTAATCGCTGCATGCTCCTATTTTGGTGAAGGGCGCCTGATCAATTGAACACCGCCGATTTCTTGATCCGTTCTGGAAAGAGATACGAGAAATTGGCAAGAAGTTCAAGGACATCTATTTTGAAGGGAAGATGAAGGAGCATCCAGGTAAAAAGACTCCAGGACGGCACTATTTCTTAAGTATTCTATGCGTTGATCTTCTGAGGTCGTGAGTTAGTTTGCGAAATTCAGTAACGGTCCATTCCTCGAGTATAGGATTCGGTAGTACTTCATTCTTCAATACTTTTCAATTCTTCATCTTTGTTCGCATGATTTTCGATAAACCTTTTGACTTCGATCGCTTCGTCCGATTGCTTCTCGGCGTATTCGTGGTAGTAGGTGTCTACTTTTTACTCGATAAGTTATCGGCTGTCTTGATACCCTTCTTTGCTGCTTGGTTGACGGCATATCTGCTAGAACCAATCGTTGGAAAGGTGCAACGCTTACTTAAGAGAAGAGTGCTGTCGGTCTTGCTTACGCTCACCGCGCTGTTTCTATCGTTTGTTTTATTGATGATCCTCTTCATACCAGCAATAGCTGAAGAAATTGAATCCCTCAAAGAGCTGCTCACCTCCCAATTAAGCAACTTAGAATGGCCAGGATGGATACCTCAAGACATGGCCATTCAGCTCAATGGGTTTTTAAACAACCTGCAGTGGCAAGATGTGATTGCTCAAGAAGCTTTTACGGACAAGGCAGTTACGGCGCTAACAAGCGTATGGGACTTGATGTCGAGTGTTGTTGGAGTTGTTGGAGCGCTCTTTGGAATCGTAACCTATGTACTTTACCTTGTCTTCCTGATGCTTGATTACGACAAGCTGTCAAAGGATTGGCAAACTCTACTGCCGGAAAAATTCAAGGGTTTTGTGGTGCAATTGGCGAATGATATGGAGGAGGGGATGAACGGGTACTTTAGGGCACAAACCAAAATAGTGGTTTGCGTAGCCATCCTATTCGCCGTCGGATTCAAAATCATCGGACTTCCTTTTGCGATTTCCCTTGGGATTGTTCTTGGCCTGATGAACTACATACCCTATGCTCAATTGCTCGGAATCATTCCTGCAATTGGCTTGGCTGCGTTGCACGCATTACAAACGCAAGAGAGTTTTTGGATGATGCTTGTATTCGTCTTACTTGTCTTTACGCTTGTACAATTAGTGCAAGACATCCTACTCACACCTTACTTTATGGGTGCGTTTAGTGGATTCAACCCAGCGATCATCCTGCTCTCTCTGAGTATATGGGGAAGCCTTCTTGGCGTTGTTGGAATTATCATCGCTATTCCGCTTACGTCCATCGTACTGGCCTACTATAAGCGATACATCCTTAAGCATTGATCAACATCAAAGTCGTTGTCATTGGAGGAGGAGCTGCGGGTTTCTTCGCAGCCCTTTCTGTAAAGCAGCATCACGCAGATGCGCATGTCACTATTCTGGAAGGCAGTAATAAAATTTTATCTAAGGTAAAAGTGAGCGGCGGTGGTCGATGCAACGTCACACATTCCGCATTCAATATCAAAGACTTATTGCACCATTACCCGAGAGGCGGGGCTTACCTCAAAAAGGCTTTTCGAACATTTGCCGTCAATGATACCGTGGGGTGGTTTATGGAGAGAGGTTTAGTGTTGAAGACAGAGGCGGATGGGCGAATGTTTCCGGTCACCGATGATTCACAATCGGTGATTGATCTCTTTATGGGAGAGGCAAAGCAGAAAGACATTGAATTGCTCAAGTCATGGAAAGTGAAGGAACTCAAATGGATCGAAGACCTACGCTTGTGGGAAGTGAGAGGTGAGGATAACAGCATAAGAGCAGATAAGATAATTGTAGCTGCAGGCGGAAGCCCCAAATCGGAAGGGTTTGATTGGCTGCGTCAAGTCGGTCATACTGTTGTACCACCCGTGCCGTCGCTCTTCACATTCAATTTTGCAGATTCGTCGATATGTGTATTAGCGGGAGTGAGCACCCAACAAGTCAAGGTGAGGGTGCAAGGGACTCAGCATGAGTCAATCGGACCAGTACTGATAACCCATTGGGGATTAAGCGGGCCAGCAGTCTTGAGAACCAGCGCGTTTGCCGCTCGACACTTACAGGAGGTTGGATACGCTTTCCATTTACAGATCAATTGGTTAGGTGATGTGGATGAAGAGACATGGCGCGCGTCCGTCGATTGGGGAGCAGTGGTGCCGTCAAGAAAAAAGATTATCAATGAGAATCCCACTCCCTTACCTACACGCTTGTGGGAATGGCTCGTTGAACGCAGCGGAATTACGTCCGAAAAGCGATGGATCGACCTCGGGAAAAAAGAGCGCAATCGGCTCTTAAATGTCTTGACAAACGATGTCTATGAAGTGCAGGGAAAAACGACCTTCAAAGAAGAGTTTGTAACCGCTGGAGGGATCGACCTGACCGAGGTAGATCCCATGACTTCAAAGAGTAAGCAAGCGCCCGAACTATACTTCGCGGGCGAGGTGATGGATATCGATGGAGTTACAGGAGGATTCAATTTCCAGGCAGCTTGGACAACTGCTTGGATCGCGGGTCAACTCAAATAAGCCGAATTCCCTTGTCTTCGATCACGATCTTTCGATGCTTGTAGAGTGCGCCGATGGCCTTCTTAAAGGATTTCTTACTCATGCCAAGCTGGCCTTCAATCTCAGCTGGAGATGACTTATCCGTGAGCTTGAGTCTTCCATCGTTGGCTTTGAGTCGGTCCAGTATCGTTTTGCTAGCATCTGCTACATGATCGTAGCCGGGTTTTTGAAGCAGTACGTCGACCCTTCCATCCGGACGAATCTGATTTACATACGCCTTCATGCGCTGCCCTACATTCACTGGTATATGCACTTGATCGCTGTACAGCATGCCCAGGCATTCCTCATTCACCACCACCTGGTACCCTAATTCGTGGGTCTGCCAGACGATGATCTCAACTTCCTGCTTTGGTTTTAAGTTTTCAGGGAGTTCTGACAAAAACTTTGACAATCGCGTAGACGCGGCCATGCGCTGCGTAAGACTGTCTAGGTATACATAGAACAAATACGTGTTTCCGATGAGCAGGGGATGGGTTTGCTCCTTTTTTGGAACCATCAAATCTTTTGGCAAACCCCAGTCAAGAAAAGCACCAGGGCCTGATTCAGCAACAACTTCTAAGAAGGCCAGCTGATTCACTTTCGCCTTCGGCACCTCTGTTGTTGCAATGGTTCGGTCTTCAGAGTCTCGATAGATGAATACATCAAGACTATCCTCGTCTTTAAGGCCAGCAGGCACATATCGCTTGGGAAGCAATACTTCCATGCCCAGGTCGTCGGCCAAGAACACTCCAATGCTCACTGTACGCTGCACCTTCAAGGTATTCATCTCGCCAATCTTCATTCGGCAAAGAACTTAAATGTTTTTCGTTCGGCATAACAAAAAGAGAAAGCACCATCGGTGAGTGACGAAGCTTTCTTATCTATCAACCTACTACCTATGAATGTTTTAGCTCAAATATGCTTTTAGCATCCAGCATAATTTCTCCTGCGCCCTGATATAATCGCTCATCAAAGCGTTGGTTCCTTCATCGCCTACCTTCCCTGACAATTCCAAGATGACTCTTTCATGGCTCAACAGTGTCTGAAGGCCTTGTATAGTTGCGCCAACCGTGTCACGTGAAGTGACAAGTTCCTTCGCGACCGTCACTTCTGATCGTTCTAAGTAGTCGGCATACGAGTGGAGCGGGGTGTGCTCTAAGGTCAGGATACGCTCTGCGATTTCGTCGATGGCCTCGTTCGCGATGAGGTACATATCTTCGAATTTAGCGTGCAGTTCGAAGAAACCAGTGCCTTTGATGTTCCAATGAAAGCCTCTTAAATTTTGATAGTGAACGGAATAATTAGCCAGGAGTTCATTCAATTTCAAGGCGAGTTCGGTCGCTCTTTCGGGCTTTAAACCAATGCTTTGTGTATTTGTGTTTTTCATGGAGTAAAGATCCAGCAGTGTAAGTGTTAAATCAAATCGATATATTTTATCTTTGAATAGATATGAACTATACGATACAACAGTTGAATTATCTGATTGCATTGGATGTGCATAAGAACTTCAGCAAGGCCGCAGAGCATTGCTTCGTTTCTCAGCCGACGCTCAGCATGCAGATCAAAAAATTGGAGAATGACTTGGGAGTGGTTATCATAGATCGATCCAGGCAGCCGTTGGTCTTTACCGAATTGGGCATACGCATCGTGGAGCAGGCCCGCAGCTCCATGGATGAACTGAAGGTGATTGACGATATCATTTCAGAGAGCAAAGGAGAGGTGGCCGGAAGCTTGTCAGTAGGCATCATCCCAACCCTTGCCCCTTATTTGATTCCGCTATTTCTCGGGGACTTCTTGCGAAGGTATCCAAAGGTAGAATTGTCGATCACGGAGTATAAAACGGAAGTCATTTTAGACAAACTTCAACATGAAAACTTGGATGTAGGGATACTCTCGACCCCTTTGAATTCGAGTGGAATAAAGGAAACCCCTTTGTTCTATGAAAAGATGTTGCTCTATGCGAATGCGTCGATTGCGAAAAAGCTGGGCAATCGTGTCTCAATCGATCAAATATTAGAGGATAAGCTGTGGATATTGAGCGAAGGGAATTGCTTCCGCAATCAAACCTTCAACCTTTGTTCGCTTGACCAAACTGAATTCAGAAGCTTAGATGTCAATTACGAGAGCGGTTCCATCGAAACGTTGATGCGCTTGGTGGAAAAGGAAGGAGGGAGCACCATTATTCCGGAATTAGCCTTGGACGCCCTGAGTGAAGACCGTTTGGATTGTGTCAAGTTCATCAGTGATAAGAACCCCGTTCGGGAAATCAGCACGGTCACCCGACGCTCTGGCCTGAAGGCTTCCCTGATCAACGCCTTGCGCTCTGAAATAATGATCGCCTTGCCAAAAGGCTTGATGGAGAATGAAGAGAACAAGACGGTCGTTGTAATTTAATTTCCACCTATTGAAGTCGTCAGAAAGGGATCTGTCCATTCTAGGAAGAATCGGCGGCGGCAATTCTGGACATTAATAAATTGTTTCTCTGCTATTTACTGGATTAATTAGAAGTACCTTTGCACCCGCAAATTCAAAGGCAATAAAGCAGTGCAATCCATAAGAAACATCGCCATCATCGCTCACGTCGACCATGGCAAGACAACGCTCGTAGATAAGATCATTCAATTCGCTCAGATTTCTGACGAACGAAAAGAGACCGGCGACCTCATTCTCGACAGCAATGACCTTGAACGGGAAAGAGGGATTACCATTCTTTCTAAGAACGTTTCGATTCAATACAAGGGAGTGAAGATCAACATCATTGATACTCCTGGTCACGCCGACTTTGGTGGAGAAGTGGAGCGCGTGCTCAAAATGGCCGATGGAGTTCTTTTGTTGGTTGATGCCTTCGAAGGACCGATGCCGCAAACACGTTTTGTGTTGGGCAAGGCCGTCGAATTGAATTTGAAGCCAATCGTGGTAGTCAATAAGGTCGACAAGGAAAACTGTCGTCCAGACGAGGTACATGAGCAGGTATTTGATCTCATGTTTAACCTAGATGCTACAGAAGATCAGCTCAGCTTCGAAACCCTTTACGGTTCATCCAAGCATGGATGGATGAGCAAGGATTGGAAGCGTCAAACCACCGATATCGTTGAGTTACTCGACACTATCATAGAGGAGATTCCGAATGCTCCTTATATGGAAGGTGATACGCAAATGCAAATTTCGTCCTTGGACTTCAGCAGTTTCAAGGGGCGGATCGCCATTGGAAAGGTATACCGTGGTGATCTCGAAGAGGGAAAGGATTACTTCCTGATGAAAAGAGACGGCACCAAGAAGCGCAATCGTGTCAAGGAGCTCTTTGTATTTGAGGGTCTTGGTCGACAACAAGTGAAAAAAGTGAGAAGTGGCGATTTGTGTGCCATCGTTGGAATGGTAGATTTCGAGATCGGGGATACCGTTGCATCGTTCGACAACCCGGAAGCTTTGAAGCGCATCCAAGTGGACGAGCCGACCATGAGCATGTTGTTCACCATCAACAACTCTCCTTTCTTCGGAAAAGAGGGCAAGTTCGTTACGTCACGTCACTTGCGTGATCGTCTTTATAAGGAGACTGAAAAGAACCTTGCGCTGAGAGTGGAGGATACGGATAGCGAGGATAAATTCAACGTCTTCGGGCGAGGAGTCCTTCACCTTAGTATTCTTATTGAAACCATGCGTCGCGAAGGATATGAACTTCAAGTAGGGAAGCCAAGAGTAATTGTAAAGGAGATCGACGGACACAAATGTGAGCCTTACGAGACCTTAGTCATCGACGTGCCGGAAGAGTACAGTGGAAAAGCAATCGAGCTCGTCACCCAAAGGAAGGGAGACCTTCTCATCATGGAAGGTAAAGGAGATGTGCAGCATCTGGAGTTTGACATTCCTTCCCGTGGACTGATTGGTCTGCGAAATAGAATCCTTACGGCTACAGCCGGGGAGGCAGTAATGACGCACCGTTTCAGAGAATTTAAGCCTGTAAAAGGAGAGATCGATGTGAATGAAAAAGGCGCGTTGGTCTCAAGTGAGGTCGGACAAGCCTTAACCTATGCCATCGATCGTCTGCAAGATCGAGGTAGGTTTTTCATTGATCCTAATGAACAGGTCTACAAAGGGCAGGTAATTGGTGAGCACTCTCGTGACAATGACCTGGAGGTGAATGTGATCAAAGGCAAGAAACTCTCAAACGTAAGGGCTTCGGGTACCGATGACGCTGCAAAGGTTGCTCCTAAGATTCGTTTCTCCTTAGAAGAAGCGATGGAGTATATCCGCGACGATGAATACTTGGAGATCACACCACTGAGTATTCGAATGCGGAAGATCAGTTAAGGAAAAAATGCCCCGCCCGAAGGCAGGGCTCCTTAAACCTTCTCTTTTAATTCTTTGTCTTACCAATCACCTTCCAAGGCCAGTTGCAAGATGCGTAAGCGGATCCGTTATCTCCTCCGATTACGGTTTGTCCACAACTTCCGGCGCTATTGCTGCAATCGTAGGTCTGCGCGCTGACTACGTCAAGGTCGCATGGGGTGGTTGAAGTGGTCTCGCAAGTGAAGATCACTGCATTGTCTTCCCAGCTCAAGGTTCCATTGTCGTTCGTCAATTCGATCGAGAACGTCGTGTTTGATCCAGCGCTCACTCCAACACCCGATAGGTAGTACCCAACGCTTGAAACGTATTCTATCACGAGAGAGGTAGCTGAAGCTTCGGAAACGGCGCACGCAACTAGCTCGGTTAATTCTAACATGTCATAGGTGATGACGGCAACGCCATTCGCACCAACGGTTCCTACATCGAAACTTCCACTGCTGCTTTGCTCAGCGCGATCGTAGCCCGCCTCGTTTAACGCAACTTCTGATTCTTTAGAACATCCTACCATAGCGGCAACAATAACAACGGCCATAACTAGCTTTTTCATAACAAATAGAGTTTAAGGTTTAAGGTTTTGATTTGTTGGGGTCGAAAGTAGGGCAACGGTATTCTCATCAATGCTTTAGCTTCCCACCGTGAGCACGTTGGGAAGTTAATAAGCCTCTTTTCAGTCTTGGACTTGCGAGTTATCAACAAGAAGCTTTATATTTATCTTCAGTCTGCATTATGAAACAACATCTTACTAAACCTATCGCCCTGTTCATGCTCGTTTGTGGCATGTTGACAATCAATTCTACCGCGCTCGCTTCTGAAGGGGCACAGGATGAATTGGAGGCTCTCGTTGCGAAAGCACAGGAATATGTTTACTCCAATCCCAAAAAGCTAGATTCGATCATTTCGGTGGTCGAAAAAAAGACGCTGGCAATTGGCGATTCGACATATTTTGCAACCATTCGAAGCCTTCAGGGAATCCGCGCCAGCATGCACAATGATTATGGTCCAGCGCTGAAGTACTTCTATGACATTTGGAAACGTAGTAAGCGATTGAAAGATACGGCGACTCAAATAGGCGCTCTTCAGAACATGAGTGGCGTATGTCAAATGAGTGGTCGATATCGAGACGCCAAGGAACGGCTTGAACTGGCCTTGGAATTGAATCAAGATCAACGAGGTGTGGGTGAGGCGCAAATCATCATGGCCATCGGAATGGCCGAGGTGGAGCTGAATCAGTTCGACAGTGCCATCACCAATTTCAAATTGGCGGTGGAGATTTTTGATGAGTTAGAAGAAGAACATTACGTGCTGTCTTGTATGAGCGAATTGGGCTATGCCCTCGAATCACAGCACAAGTACAAGGATGCGCTAGACATTTACAAGCGCATGGATGTATTGTATCAATTCACCGACGACGCTACAGGAGAAGTGGTAGTGAACCAAAGAAGAGGACATACCCTCATGCACCTAGGCAGAATGAAGGAAGCGGTAGAGGCATTAGAATATTCACTCGTGCTTTCGGATTCCATTGAGTACGAGAATCAACGAGACTCTACCTTACTTCGATTGGTGAAAGCGAATGCTGCCCTAGGGGACATTGATGGCGCCGAAAAATATACCAAACAACTGATGACTTTCATCAAGGAGAAGGAGTTCAAGAAGAACCAAGAACTGATAGCCTTTGTAGAAGCAAAGTATAATCTCGAAGAGAAGTCCCGGGTGAACAACTCACTCGCTGCAGAACTCAAAGCAGCGAGAGCAGACCTCTCTAAAACACAGCTCTACTTGCGATTTGCTATTGCGGCACTTGCTGTCCTATTCTTGTCCGTACTCGTGATGTTCAGGCGTTTGTCGGCAGTACGCCATTCATAGCCCACCTTGTATTTTAGGGATCTTCTTCGGGTGTTCAATCCGTTAGTTCGATGCGCAGCTTTGAACTGTAGACGTGCTTCTTGCTTGAGGCCGTAATCAGGTATTGACCTGAGGGGATGTCTCCACTGACATCGGTAACCATATAGGTTTGTTCCTCCTTGATGTACTTCACCTTAGCGTAAAACTCAATGCCACATTGATCCCTCATGACCAATAAGAGATCTTCCGCTTCAAAATTCACGAAAGAGAGGCTGATGCGCATCCCTTCCTGAATGGGGTCAGAGATCGTTTTGATCATTCGTTCCTCAAAGCTTGTTAGGTCGTCGTAAGGGGGGACGTAGAAGACATTGGAAGTGGTGCTCTCACCACTGTACAATACGTGGTTAACCCGGTAGAATAGCTTCGAGGAAGGGACATTGTAATCGATGTCGAAATACTCCGTTTTGTGGTAGGTTTGGTTGGAACCGGTCATATGCAGGACGGGTTCCCATTCCGTTCGATCCAGACTTCTTTCAAGGGAGAAGTACTTTATAAAACCTGAAACCACCCATTTCAGTTCTACGTCTGCGCCTACTCTGTGGGCTTCGAAATCAATTTTCGTTGGGGGAGCAACTTGTTCCGAAGCCTGTTCGTGCAGCGTTAGAAGCGCTACGTCGGACTGGGCATAAGAGGTGGTGACGACAGAAGTCATCACAAGCAAAACTGCCGATGCGTACACAAGTTTTCTCCTCACGATGCTGAATTCAGCTCGAAAGTAATCAGACTGGTGGAAAAGTTGATAAGAAAGTCTCATTTTCCGAGTCCCGTTGCACCCTTCAAGAAGCAATAGCGCATTCATTTATGATCGAGAAAGCAAGTAGAAACGCCTATATTGCCGACCGATGAAAATCCGATACATCGATAAGCAAGAAGAGCTGCAAAAGCTCATTGATTATCTCACGCTCAAGGAACGTTTCGCCATAGACCTAGAATTCGACAAGAATCGTTTTCAATATGGATTTACGATGTGCCTCATGCAGGTTTACGATGGTGCGGTTTGCTACATCATTGATCCGCTTGCGAAAGGGGTCGAAATCCGTTCATTCTTTCCCCTGATCGAGGATGCGAAGATTCAGAAGGTAGGTTTTGAATTGGGAGAAGACCTTCGTCTGTTCCATTCCATGGGCTGCTCAGTCCGTAACATTTACGATGTCAGCATTGCTTCCAAACTCTTGGATCATTCTCAAATATCCTTGGTCAACGCAATCGAACGGATCCTAGGAATTACGACAAGTAAAGGCTCTCAGAAGAGCAACTGGGTGAAGCGTCCGCTCAGCGAAACACAGTTGAATTATGCTGCAGAAGACGTGGCATACCTCTTTGAGTTGAAGGATGCACTTGAGAAGACATTGATGGAGCGAAACATGCTGGATTGGGTTGAAGAGGAAAGGCGCCAATTGGAAAATGTGGAATCAACGGAACAGGATGCGCTCTCCCATTTGAAGGCCAAGGATAGCAATGGATTCACACAAGTTGAATGGCAGGTCCTGAAGGGTTTGATGGAGATGAGAGAAGACCTAGCCAAGCGTAATAAACGGCCTGCTTACCAGGTGCTCGACAAGGATTATTTGTTGGAATTAGCCCAGGATGAATCCACGATTCGATCTTTTCATCAGAAGGCTAGGCCGCTTCGATCATTGAATACGGAAGCATTTAAAACTCAATTATTGAGTCAGGTGAAACAACTGCGCCAAGAGGCCTTAGACGATGGATTGAGCCTCAGCGACCCCGCATTTCCTAGACAATCGAAAGAAGAACTTAGGGCGGCGAGAACAAAGAAGAAGCTGGAGGAGGAAACGATTGATTCCTGCCTCAAACCCATTCAGCAATCGCTTAAAAATGTGATAGGAGAGCATGCTGCGGTATATATCATGGGGAACCGTCTCATGCGGGAACTAGCGCTGGGCGATCTGGGCAGCCTCCTGGCCTATAAGAAGGCTTTGATAGATGAACATGCGGCCCTAGCTGGTGTGGATCTTAGTAGCTTAGGAATCGAGCATGATTAAAAATGAAAATGCTTGAAAGGAAGAGGAAGGACGTTCTTCTACGTACAACATGAATCAAGCTGACTACATAGCTATTCGGTCCAAAACGGAAGAGATTTGTGCTCCGCTGAAGGTGGAAGATTACATCCCTCAACCCGCCGCATTCGTGAGCCCACCGAAGTGGCATCTTGGCCATACGACCTGGTTCTTCGAGACATTTTTGCTTAGCGCATTTAATCAGGATTACAAGCCTTTTGATGCTCGCTTTGGATACCTGTTTAACAGCTACTACAACACCCTTGGCGATCGAACGCAGCGAGATCAACGCGGGGCCATGTCTAGACCTGTTTTAGCTGAAGTATTTGACTACCGCCACTACGTCGACGAGGCAATGGTCGAATTGATATCCTCCTTGGATGCGTTGAACAATAAGGACCTAGCAAGCTTACTTGCCATTGGCTTGAATCATGAACAACAGCATCAGGAATTGCTTTGGACAGACCTTAAGTACATCCTAGGGAATAACCCCTTGTTTCCGGCATATGCAGAACGTGTGAGATTGGAAGCAACCAAGAAGCACTCAAATGACTGGATGTCCTTTCCCGCAGGTCTTTATGATATAGGCCACGATGGGGTGGGGTTTGGCTACGACAATGAATTCAAACGCCACAAGGTGTACCTACAGTCGTACGCCATCCAAGACGGCTTGGTAAGTAACGAAGCTTTTCTTGAGTTTTTAATGGACGACGGCTACGTGCGTCACGAATTGTGGCTCGATGAAGGCTGGGCTTGGTTGGCGAGTAGCGGTGTCAAGGCGCCTTTGCATTGGCACCTTATTGACGGCCAATGGATGGAGTACAGATTGGATGGTCTACATCCCATGGATCCAGCCCAAGCCGTTTGTCACGTGAGCCATTATGAGGCAGCTGCGTTTGCGGAGTGGAAGGGACTCCGTCTACCGACGGAAACTGAATGGGAGTCGGCAAGTGATCATTTTGAATGGGGAGAGCGCTGGGAGCACACTAATAGTGCTTATTTGGCTTACCCCGGGTTTCAACGACCCGAAGGCGCTGTAGGTGAATACAATGGTAAATTCATGATGAACCAAATGGTGCTGAGAGGTGCTAGTATGGCCACAGCCAAAGGGCATTCCAGAAAAACATACAGAAACTTTTTTCACCCGAATATGCAGTGGCAGTTTTCGGGCATTAGATTGGCGAAACATGAGTGACTACCAGAGCTTGTTTAAGCAGGAGTTAAAGGAAGGATTGGGCGAGGAGCCTAAACGGATTTCATCCAAGTGGTTCTATGATCAACAAGGCGATGAGCTTTTCGTCCAGATCATGCAATTGCCAGAATACTATTTGACAAGGGCAGAAGAGGAAATATTCAAAACGCAGACCGCTCAATTGGCTCAATCGTTGACCGGAGATTTTGAAACATTCGACCTCTTCGAATTAGGTGCTGGTGACGGCCAAAAAACATTTCATTTCTTGCGAGAATTGGACCCTAAAAAGTATACTTATCGACCGATTGATATTTCCTCAAATGCTGTTAATAAGTTACAAGGCGCTGTGTCGTTTGAGTTTCCCAACGTGCAAGTCGATCCTATTGAAGGCGAGTACTTTCATGCACTCGAGCACCTCAAGTCTGATCGACCCAAGGCAATTCTGTTTATGGGATCTAATATTGGCAACCTGCTCGATGAGCGCGCCAATGAATTTTTAAAGCGTTTATCTGCCACCATGCAAAGCGGAGACACCTTGCTACTAGGTGTGGATCTGAAAAAAGCCAAAGAGATAGTGCTGCCTGCGTACAACGACAGTGCAGGGGTTACCGCGGCATTCAATTTGAATGTGCTGCAGCGTATCAATAGGGAACTCGGCGGTGACTTTGATTTACGGAACTTCGAGCACGCCCCAGTGTACAATGAGGAAGAAGGGATAGCATATAGTTATTTGCGCTCCACAAAAGATCAGCAGGTTACGATCTCAGCGATTAATGGTTACTACAAGTTTTCTAAAGGGGAGAAGCTTTTTACGGAAATTTCTAGAAAGTACGATGACACTGCGCTGGAAGTGATTACCCGAGACACTTCATTGGAATTGACAGATCGCTTCTTTGACGGCGAACATTTGTTTTGCGATGCCGTGTATCGCAAGCGATAATTGCACGGTTTTTTAGGTCGTATCCACTGCTTTGAGTTCCTTTGCAGCCATGGATGAAACAGTGAACATTCAACAGGCCGCAGACCTTTTATGGGACTGCCTTACTCAAGGTAAGACGTGCCCTCCAGTAAGAGAATTGATTGGAAGTGATGATTTGAGTGCTGCTTATGCGGTACAGAACATCAACACGCAGCGAAAACGCGCGAGAGGTGAGTCCATCGTCGGTGTGAAGATTGGATTGACTTCAGAGGCTGTACAGCGGCAACTCGGGGTTGGTCAACCCGATTATGGTGTGCTCACCAATGCCATGAGGGTGTCTCAAGACCATCCAGTAAAATGGAGCGAGCTATCTCAACCGAAAGCTGAAATGGAAGTTGGCTTCATCTTAGGGAAAGACCTTCCACAAGGCGAAATCACTTTGGACGTGCTGAAAGATGCGATATCTGCGGCGGTAGCATCGATTGAAATCGTTGGAAGTCGAGTGGAAAACTGGGACATAAGGATTACCGACACGATTGCGGACAACGCTTCTGCCAGTCATTTTGTGATTGGGGATGAAGTAGCGAATTGGGCATCGGTGGATCTTGTGAATTGTAAAATGGAAATGACACGCGCAGGCGAAGTTGTGTCGCAAGGTCGAGGCTCTGCCTGTATGGGTGATCCGCTGAATGCTGCCTTATGGCTGGCCCAAACCATGGCAGAGCTCGGAACACCTTTGAAAGAAGGCTACATCATTTTGGCCGGAGCTCTTGGGCCGATGGTGCCTGTAAACCCAGGAGACTCCTTCATTGGAAACATTGAAGGCTTAGGTTCTGTAAGTGTATCTTTCGGAACGGCTGAATAACTACTCAAGCAAGCTTATATGAATAAGACTAAAGTCGCGATCATCGGATCAGGAAACATTGGCACCGATCTCATGATTAAGATCATTCGCACCTCAGATATCCTAGAGATGTCGGTAATGGTCGGGATCGATCCTGATTCGGATGGATTGGCTCGGGCACAGAGAATGGGAATTGCCACTACACATGAAGGCGTGGATGGCCTCATAGCTATGCCGCAATTCGAGGAAATCGAAATGGTGTTTGACGCAACTTCGGCAAAGGCGCATTTATACAACTATGGGAAGATCAGACCCTTTGGAAAGCGCATGATCGATCTTACACCAGCTGCAGTTGGTCCCTATTTGGTTCCACCTGTGAATTTCGATGCGAATATTGACGTCGACAATGTGAACATGGTGACCTGTGGTGGTCAAGCAACCATTCCAATGGTGGCGGCTGTTTCGCGTGTTGCCAAAGTGCATTATGGCGAAATCGTAGCCTCGATTTCAAGCAAGTCAGCCGGTCCAGGAACGCGCGCCAACATCGACGAATTCACTGAAACTACGGCAGAAGCCATTGAAAAGGTTGGCGGTGCTACCCGAGGGAAGGCCATCATTGTCTTGAACCCTGCTGAACCACCATTGGTGATGAGGGATACGGTGTTCACATTGAGTGAAATTGCCGATAAGGAAGCCATCCGCAAGAGCATCCATGAAATGGTAGCAGAAGTTCAGAAATACGTCCCGGGGTATGAGCTGCACCAAGAAGTTCAATTTGAAGAGATACCCGCTGATCAGCCTGTCTATATTGAAGGTGTAGGACACGTCAGTGGCTTGAAAACATCCGTATTTCTTAAGGTGCTTGGTGCGGGACACTATTTACCAGCATATGCAGGAAATCTGGACATCATGACAAGTGCCGCCAAAGCTACAGGCGAGCGACTCGCCAAGCTGCAAAAGGTTTAATCTATAAGGGTTGATAACGGGTCTTTGCATAGATAAAGACCTCTTCTCCAGTTACAAGAAAGAGCAAAATGAATAGAAAATTGTACATACAGGACGTAACACTGCGTGATGGCATGCACGCAATTCGTCATCAGTATTCCAAGGAGCAAGTAAAAGCGATCGCCATTGCTTTGGATGAAGCAAAGGTGGATGCGATTGAAATTGCCCATGGAGATGGATTGGCGGGGTCGAGTTTTAACTATGGTTTTGGCGCACGTACGGACTGGGATTGGCTAGAAGGCATAGCGGCTGAACTGAAGCATGCTAAATTGACCACGTTGCTATTGCCCGGCATTGGTACCATTGAAGATCTTAAGCGAGCAAGAGAGCTAGGGGTGGAATCTGTGCGGATTGCCACCCACTGCACCGAGGCGGATATTTCAGCCCAACACATTGCGGCTGCTAAAGAACTCGGCATGGACGTGGCTGGATTCCTCATGATGGCGCACATGAATACCCCAAAGAAATTAGCAGAGCAAGCCAAATTGATGGAGAGTTACGGGGCAGATTGTGTGTACGTTACAGACTCGGCAGGAGCGCTTTTGATGGATGATGTCGCAGACCGTATGAAGGCCTTCAAGGATGTACTGGACGACAAAACAGAATTAGGCGTGCACTGCCACCATAACTTGGGTTTGGGTGTCGCCAATACGATTGTTGCTATGCAGCATGGGGCGACAAGACTCGATACTTCCCTCGCTGGAATGGGGGCTGGAGCGGGCAACTGCCCACTTGAAGTGCTGATTGCCGTGCTCAATAGAATGCAGATGGACCACAACAGCGACTTGTATAAGCTCATGGATGCGGCCGATGACATGATCAGACCAATTCAAACGCGACCCGTACGAGTGGATCGAGAGACCCTTTCGCTTGGCTATGCCGGAGTCTATTCAAGCTTTTTGTTGCATTCAGAACGAGCCGCTGAAAGATACGGCATCGATACCCGAGACATCCTCGAGGAACTCGGTCGCCGCCGTATGGTGGGAGGGCAAGAAGACATGATCGTGGATGTTGCCTTAGATATGCTGAAAGAGAAAGAGAATAATGGATAAAATGGATTTAATTAGACTTGCACTAAAACTTGACTCAGCAGCCGTTAATGCGATAGCTGTCAAGCAATTATCAACAGATTATACCTACGATCTTCAGGACGCATATGAGATTCAACGATTGGCCATCGAGCCGAGAAAGGAAAGGGGTTTCGCGCTGATTGGATTGAAGATGGGATTTACCTCTGTGGCCAAAATGGAGCAGATGGGGGTACACGATATGATTTGGGGAAGGTTGACAGCCGACATGGATATTCCGAACCAAGGAAGTACTTCTATGGCCAAGTATATCCATCCCAGAGCTGAGCCTGAAATTTGTTTTAGGATAGCCAAGGATATAAAGGGCGAGATAGCCTTGGAAGACCTCGACGAGTACGTTGACGCAATCGCGCCTGCGATTGAGATCATCGACTCCCGCTTCGAAAACTTCAAATTCACCTTGGAAGATGTCGTCGCAGACAATTGTTCTTCCACGGGTTTGATCATTGGGGATTGGCAAGAACCGTCTCGAGACATTAGCAATTTGAGGATGCAACTGTTTTTCGATAACGAAGAAGTAGCTGTGGGTTCTTCTCATGATATTTTGGGCGACCCTTGGAAGTCCTTGCAAGCAGCGACTCGATTGGCGGCAGCTTACAATGAACCGATCAAAGCTGGGCATGTAATCATGGCGGGAGCGGCAACCGCTGCGGTATTCCTAAAGCCTGGAATAGAAGTCGTGGCGAAGGTAGAAGGAATGCAGGATGTGATCTTTAGCGTAAGCGATTGAAAGGAAGTGTCTATTCAATCTTCCAACACCTAAATAATGTATCATGAAAGCAATTTGGAACGGAGAGGTGATCGCGGAGTCGGATGACACGATCGTCATTGATAAGAATCATTACTTCCCTCACGACGCAATACAGAAGGAGTTCTTCTCTCCGACAGAAACGCATACGGTGTGTAACTGGAAGGGAACAGCTTCCTATTACACGATAAAAGTTGGCGATAGTGAAAACCCAGATGCGGCTTGGTACTACCCCGAGGCGTCTTCGATGGCAAAAAGTTTTGAAAACTACGTAGCCTTTTGGAAAGGCGTTCAAGTGACCAAATAAAACGATGACCGCAACCGAAGCGCTGCACCGAGCAGCTCAGTACCTCTGCACAGCTGCCATAAGTTTTGTTCCAAAACAGGATGATGATAGCCACACCAACTTGGGGTGGAATTCGGATGAAGCTGTCTTGGTTACAAGACCGTTGAACAGTGAAGGTTTGCGCTTGGAGTTGAACCACCAGGTGTACGCCCTTGATATAGTGCACCCCGAATCAGGATTGTCGGGTTCCTTTCCGTTAACGGGGGCCAGACACTTAGACGTTCTTAAATGGCTGGATAACGAGCGCGAGTTTTGCGGCATTTCCAAGCCGTACACCTTTGATTTACACTACGAGCTAGGTTATTCACCCAGGTTAGATGATCATTTCACCTTTCCAAGCATTGTAGGTGAGGCGTTGGACGCCGAAATAGAGAGGAGGAACATAGCCGACCGCGCAATGAAAGCCATTCTTCTAGAATATGGCACAGCAGAACTTCCCCGCATTTGGCCCCATCATTTTGATTCGGGTGCGTTAATCCAGCATCCAACACCGAAGATCAGTAGCATCGGTATTGGCATGGCCATTCCAGACGGGATGATCGATGATCATTACCTATATGTGAGTGGCTACGATTCCGGCGGTGGGTTGTCTACGGATACGCTCCGAGCATTACCTAGTGGAGAATGGTATGGAGATGGTTGGAAGGGGGCAGCGGTATCAATGACCGGGTTGACCGCCGAAGAAGCTTTAGCATTCTATCGCAATGCGATCAAGGCCTACGTAGATTTACCCTAGTCATTCCTTGCGGATCTGCTCGATTGTTTTGAGAAGATCTTCGGCCGTTCTGTAACCATTTGCAGCCAGAAAGAATTGGCCGTTATGTCTGATCACAACTGAGGGAAATCCCCTTATTCCCATTTCCGAGGCCAACTGAAAATCATTTTGGGTCTTGTACTTGATTTCTTCTTCATTGAAGAGTTGCTTGAATTGCACCGGATCGAGTCCAAAATCTTGAGCGATCTGGATAAAGGTTGATTCATCCCTCATGTCTTTGTTTTCCACAAAAAAAGCGTGTTGAACTGCCTTGAAGAAGGAAAGGGTGATGCTTGAATCCATTGTTCGTGCTACTACCACGGCTCGACTTCCAGGCTCGGTGTCCAAGATGAAGTTCTCGTCGCCAATGATGCCGTAGTTGAAGGGCTGTCCTGATCGCTCGTGTACCTCTTGCCAGTGATGCTTTAGAAAGTCACCGAGATCAGCCATTGTCTCCGTTCCATTCGGCCTCAATCCTCCCAAAACCACCTCAAAAGCATGATCGGGCAAGGCCTCTTTCACTTTAGCAATCTCTGGAGCAAATCCGTAACACCAGCTGCACATGGGATCTCCTATGTAGATGATCGTTGGCTCCTGTGCTTCTAACCATGAATAAGTCATAAGCAATGATACGATAACAGCCCATCTCATTTGAGCCACAGTGTTGAAAATCACAGGCATCAACGTACCGATAACAGAAGGAAAGTTGCGAGTGCCAAAAGCACCATTACCTTGACCCATTTGGTGATTACCCAAAACAAGGGATGCTTGATAAGACTAGCTGAATACCCTGACACCACCGCGATAGATGAGAATATAAGCAGAGAGACCGCCATGAAAATCCCACCCAGCACAAACATTTGGTACATGGGTGACCATCCGTCTGACGAAACGAATTGAGGAAGCAACACAATGAAGAACAGGGTTACCTTCGGATTGAGCACATTCATTAAGAAACCGCGCTTAAACAGCCGCGGAAAGGGCTCCAATTGTCCTTTTACGTCGACATTCACATCCAGGGGAGCTTCTTTTACCGCTCCGAATGCCATGTAGAGCAGGTAGGCTGTACCTGCATATTTCATTATGTCGTAGGCCAGATCGTTGCTGAAGACGAGCAGAGAGAGGCCGGTGGCCACAAGCGTAGTATGGACGATCACACCACTGATGAGGCCTGTAGTAATAGCTACGCCCTGTTTAACGCCTTTGGAAATACTTTCAGTAAGCACATAGATATTGTCTGGCCCTGGCATGAATGCCAAGGCTGCAGTAGCGAGAATAAATCCAAGAATAAGTGTTGGGTCCACGGCTGCCTAGGATTCAGTATCCTCTTCAGCACCATGGGCCAGCGCTTTCAGTCGCTTGACAAAGAGCATCAGCAGCAGTCCAAAACCAATACAAAAGATGGTTACGCCCGTAAACACTTGCAAGGCACCCGCGTTTTCAGCCGCCTCTCCGATTAACCCCGCCAATTTATTGCCGAGTCCAGTTACCGCAAAATAAGCGCCCATCATGAAACTCGCATACTTCGCAGGAGCAAGTTTGGTGATGAATGATAAGGCAATGGGAGAACTACTGAGTTCACCTATTACGTGAAGGAGGTAGGAGAGGAGTAGCCAGTACAAACTAGCTTTCTCCAACGCCAACACACTGACCTCATATGCAGCTCCTACCAGCGCCATGAAGCCCAATCCCATGATGATGGTTCCGAGTCCCATTTTGAAGATGGCCGAAGATTCATAGCCTTTTCGCTTCCACCACAGCCAGAATGCTGCCATTGGCGCGCCTAGGAGGATGACATAAAATGCGTGCAAGGACTGCAGAAAGCTTGCGGGTATCTCAAAGCCGAAAACCACCCGATCTACGGTTTGTTTTGCATACAAGTTCATGAATCCCCCAGCTTGTTCGTAGGCACCCCAGAAGACGATCATAATCAAAAAGGACAGCATCAATACCACCATCCTGTCTTTTTCAATTTTACTCAAAGGCTTAGACATCAAGGCCTTTGATTCGTCAGAGGCTCTATGAGAATCTCCGATGCCCACCAAGTGTTTTTGCCCGAAGACATATACGATTTGGCCCAGGATCATGCCAAAACCGGCCAAACTGAATCCCAAATGCCAATCGACCACCTCTCCGAAGTAACCCACAAGCAATGGCGCTGAAAAAGCGCCAATATTGATACCGATGTAAAAGATTGTAAAACCTGCATCCCTTTTCGCGTCGCCCTTTCGGTACAACCCGCCGACCATAGTGCTTATGTTTGGTTTGAGTGCTCCAACCCCGGAAACAATCAATATCAATCCGGTAGCAAACGCTGCGATGGAGTCAATGGCCAATACGAATTGTCCGATTATGATAAGGATTCCTCCTACCAGGACAGCTTTTTTCTGTCCTATCCAGCGGTCGGCTAGAAGCCCACCTGGAATGCTCATCAGGTAAACAAACATGGTGTACCACCCATAAAGTTCCAGGGCGGAAGCGTTGTCCCAGCCAAGGCCGGGGTTACTGCCTTGGGTCTCGGCTGTAAGGTAGAGCACCAAGATAGCGCGCATTCCATAAAAGGAGAAGCGTTCCCATAGTTCGGTGAAGAACAAAACGAATAACCCGGCTGGGTGTCCTAGGATGGTCTTTTTTTCCATGCGATTGCTGTTGCAGATGAGGCGTTGAAAGTATATTCTTGAGATGAAATACCCACACATCCATCTCAAGAATGATCAGAACCGCCACCATTGAAGACACCGCTGACGTCGTTCGCATCATGAATCATGGAATTGAAGAACGCCGCAATGCTTACCTCACGCCATTTCTCAATGATGAGGGAGAGAATTGGTTTAAGTCTTTATTGCAGCACTCATTTTACTTGGTTGTGAAAGAAGATAATGATCGAAAGGTCTGTGGTTGGGGTAGCTTAACACCTTATCGATCGGGTAGGGGTGCCCTTCTCCATGTGGCTGAAACCACCTTCTACTTTGATCTCGCTTCCAGAGGTAAAGGGTGGGGAGTCGAAATGCTAAGTCATTTAGAGGCGGCAGCAATGGACATGGAAAAACGATACCTCGTCGCTATTCTGCTCGATGACAATGTGCCGAGCAAGGCTTTACTGCGCAAACTCGGATATAATGTTTGGGCAAACTTCGAAGGTCTTGCGGCATTTCCTGACGGAAATCGAGGACACATGTACATGGGTAAACATTTAGGTTGAAACGAAACGGCGCCGCTTGTGAAGGTGCAGTTGAGACTATGATGAAACTCACCATACTAATGTGAATGACTGACCTGCATCAATGAATAGCTGTACCAAATTGCAGACCTTTATTGCTGAAAGATTGAGCCATGAGTACGCTAGAAGACATAGCCATCGTTCCCGCATATAGATCTGTGTATGCGATTGGTATTGAGTCCGAAACCATTGACCATTCCAATGAACCGTACATAGAGATGGACGCCGTGAAACGGCGATTTATAATCAAAGGATCCTCTTATCCAAAGCACCCCAAGAAGTTCTTCTCGCACGTGTTTTTGTGGATGGAAATCTATTCCTTGAGCCCTTTACCGAGTCAAGAGTTGAGCGTGCATCTCACGGCATTCAATACAGCATCGGCGCTGCTTTTCATCAAGCTTTTTGAGATGTGGCTTAGCTTAGCTGTTGGGAATACAATTGGATGGTATTACGAAACCCAAGGCGACGAAATGTACGAGTCAGGAATGGAGTTTTACGCTATGATTGGGGATAGGTTAGTCTTAAAAAAGAAAGAAGCACCGTTCGATCGCGCTTCCTTGTCTTTTTACGCAAACTGAATCAAGTCCCAGAGGGCTTCATTGACCATCCTTAGTAGCTTCGCCTAGAAGTGACAGGTGGAATGTGCTTAAATCTTTCACTTCAGAACAAGTCGGTTCCTCGGTTAAGGATAAATAATGGCCATTAATCGTTCACGCAAACTGTGCGGTTGATGTTCTACATGCTTGTCGTAGATTTCGGTCAGGTGCTCAAACACTTCTTCTTGATGCTGGTGAAATTTACTAGCAATAACATGCGCAAGGTCCTCCTTTGCTGGATCATGGCGCTCAAAGAACTCCTTGAGTCTTAGTTCGAATTGTTGTTTATTCAAGTGATGCATGGCTTTTTGCTTTGGAATTCTGTCCAAAGTTCGACCAAAACCAAAACTTAAAAACTGACGGCTGTCTATTCATTGCCTTATTCTGAGCATGTTTCCGTGTCAAAGTGCTTCATTTGCAACAGAAACAAAACAACATGAACAATCCAAGATTTCTCGTTCCCTTTATTGTCATTGCCTTTATCGTCATCTATGTCCTGGCAACATCTACAAAAACCATCGATTCCGGTCAAGCTGGGGTCTTGTACCGCAAGTTTGCAGGAGGTGTGGATACAACTGAAACCTTTTCGGAAGGCTTTCACATCATCGCTCCATGGAACACTATGTTCATTTACGAAGTTCGTCAACAAGAGATCTTCGAACAGATGTCTGTTCTTTCATCGAATGGACTGGATATCAAATTGGATGCTTCCCTTTGGTTTCAGCCGAAGTACAATTATTTAGCGCTACTGCACAAGGAGAAGGGAGGAAACTATATCGAACGCATCATCATGCCAGCTGTTCGCTCAGCGACGAGAAGTGTGGTAGGTCGATACACGCCAGAGCAGATTTATTCTAGTAAGCGAGACGTCATTCAAGAGGAGATCTTTCAGGAGACAAAGCGAATCGTTGACGATCAGTACTTACAAGTAAATTCTGTTTTGGTACGGGACGTTACTCTTCCGACTACCATCAAAGAGGCGATCGAGCGTAAACTGAGACAAGAGCAAGAATCCTTGGAATACGAATTCCGACTTGAAAAGGCTACAAAAGAGGCTGAAAGACAGGAAATTGAGTCGGAAGGTAAGGCCACGGCCAACCGCATTTTGAGTCAATCATTGACAGACAAAATTCTCAGGGAAAAAGGCATCATGGCAACACTAAAGTTAGCTGAGTCGCCCAATGCTAAGGTTGTAGTAATAGGGTCTGGCGACGGCGGTCTTCCGATCATTTTGAACGGAAATTAATGTTGATATCGCAACCCGACGGGATGCGATTCGTCTAGCTTTTAAACTGTACTTTAGTCAGGCGTTAATTCAATGAACTACCCTAAAAATCAACTCACGGCCATTCGGAATTGGATTGCATTGGGCTTTGCGTTGCTGGCACTTGTTTCCCTGTCTCGGGCACAAACTCCTACAGTACAGGACTGCGTAGGAGCCATCCCGATCTGTGAAGACTCTATCACCATCGGCTTCAATCACAATGGTATGGGGAACTTTTCCAACGAGATCAACAACGTGTCTTCGTGTTATGCACCAGAGCAGCGAAGTGTGTGGTTTAAGTTTACAGTACAGCAATCTGGACTTCTCCGGTTTGAGATCAACCCCTTGAATACCAATCAAGACCATGATTGGACGCTTTTTAACTTGACAACCGGTAGCTGCTCGCAATTGAGCTCGTATTCGGGTGCGTCGAGTAAAATGGTGCGTAGCAACACTTGGGGAGCCTTTGGATTCAATGGGTCTACGGGTGTCAGCACTCCAAATGGAGGTACTGGAACATGCAACGGCCCAGGCACAGGGAATGGTCCGAAGTGGTGCTCAGATTTGTCTGTTACCACCGGTAGCACGTACTATCTTCATATTACGAATTGGACTGGATCGGTATATGGTTTTACGATCGATTTCTCATCCTCCACGGCTGTGCTGTATGATCAAACACCGCCGGCTATGGACAGCATCAGTTCAACGGTAAACTGCCATGTCTTTGACAGCATCGTGGTTGATTTTGATGAAGGCGTCGTCTGCAGTTCGCTTCAAACGGGAGATTTTAATTTATCTGGACCGGCTGGTAATCATAGCATCACTAGCGTAAGTGGTGTCAATTGTGCGGGCAGCGTAGCGAACTCTGTAGTAGTCCATTTTTCACCGGCCGTGACGCAGATTGGACAGTACGAGTTGACCATCAAGCCTGGTGCAGGGTACGTAGAAGATATTTGCGGCAACCTTGACACGCTTGATACCATGTCCTTCTTTTTTGACGGTTCCATTGAGACCGCAATCACCCCGGATCATATAGAGTGCTGGCAAGAATGTGATGGTGCCGCATCGGTTGCGATCATTGGAGGTACGGCGCCTTTCAGCTACGATTGGAGTACCTCATCTACAAGCACATCCATTTCAAACCTATGCGCTGGAGTTTATACCATTACGGTCACGGATGACGTTGGCTGCGAAGTCATCGACTCCATTGAGATTACGCAACCGGATGACATTACAACCGCCTTGGTCTCGGACTACAAGACCTCTTGTCCCAACACTACCAGTTGTGATGGAGGGGCAGAAGTTCTCGCTACCGGTGGAACAGGACCTTATTATTACGCGTGGAGTTCGGGTGAGACAGGTGCTACTGCATCCTCGCTTTGTGAGGGGTCAAACTTTGTTACGATAACGGATGCGAACGGTTGTTTAGACACCTTCGAGGTGATCATCGGTACGCCCGACAGCATCTTCACCGTAGCGGCGGGTGACACTATGATCTGCATCACCAATATCACAAATATTGCAGCTGCTGCTACTGGGGGAACTGCCCCATACAATTACATTTGGCACATTACAGACCTCAACGGTCAAGTCATTTCTACCAACCAAGTTACAAGCGTCTCTCCGGACACTACCACAACTTATTTGGTGCAAGTGGTAGACAATAAAGGATGTGTCGGCGATACTTCGGATGTATTGATCAAAGTGAGACCTGAGCTAGGTCTAGATATTCCTAAAGTGGACACTATTTGCCCATACGATACCATAGACGTATCGGTTGAGGGCACTGGTGGAGACTCCATCTATACTTATTCTTGGGCCTCTGGTCAATTTGGGAATACCATTACCATTAGTCCTGACGAACCGCGATGGTACACCGTTACTATTGCAGACGCATGCGGCACTCCTAGCTACGTGGACAGCGTTTTTATCCAGGTAGGCGGGTATTCTCCTATTGACGTGTCGTTAAGGGCTGAAGACGATTCTATTTGTGCAGGAGAGTCTGTTTACATCATTGCCTCGGGTAGAGGTGGATTCAGGGGGCCGGATGAATATGTCTTCTCTTGGGGACACACCAGTGATCAGAATCCAATTCAATTCGTTCGTCCCAATACTTCTGCCACTTATGTTGCGACGATCTCTGACCTTTGCTTATCGGAGCCGGGTTCAAAGTCGATCACTATTCACGTAGGCAATCCAGAAACACCAAACTTGAAGGCAGATCCAAAGCAGATCTGTGGTCCTTCTGATGTGACGGTGTATATCGAGGAATTTGATCAAACATCACAGTACAACTGGTATTTCAGCGATGCATCATCGTTTATGAATTATCCGAATGACAGCATCACAAAATTGTTCAAGACGCCGGGCTGCTACGATGTGACTTTACACACGACAACAGCTTATGGTTGTGTGTCCAGCGGTGACTTTAGCTGTCTGTTTGATATTCTTGAAGTTCCAGTGGCTGCCTTCAATTTCGACCCTGAACAGCCAACCAATACCAACCCTTATGTTTCCGTTGTAAATAAATCCATCAACGACGATGAGCGGGTTTGGTTTTTCGGATCGCAGAAGGTGATTGATGAAGAGATCGTTTATCGCTATTTCGACGAGGCGGGCAGTGATAGTTTGGTGACCCTTGTGGTTACCAGCGTGGATGGTTGTGTGGATACACTCACCAAGCATGTTCCTTTCTTGATTCAGACCTTGCTGTATTATCCCAAAAGTTTCACGCCGAATGAAGATGGCCTGAACGACGCATTTGGAATCAAAGGAGAAGCGATCAGTGCAGATGATTTCTTACTGGTCATCTACGATAGATGGGGAAAGGCCATCTTTACCTCAGAGGATCCAATCGAAACTTGGAACGGCAAAGATGCCACAGGTTCGTACGTTCAGCTTGGCGCCTATCCCTTTGTCTTGCGCTACCGAGATCACTTGGGTGAACTGCGCGTAATTCGCGACCAGATCTTCATTTCCAAGGCTGGAAGCCAACAAGGGCTGCGGTAGGCTAAATACATTCTTTTGATTTCATTTGTAGAGCTGTGCTGCATAAAGTGCATGGCTGAAAGCTTGCCATATGGATATAATTATGTTGATCGTGGGACTAGCGATCGGAACGTTATTGGGTTGGTTGCTGTCTAAGGTTTTAGGCATTAATAAGGGTCAATCGGCGGATGACGATGATACTTCTGTATCCTTAGACCGTTTCAACGACCTCCGCCAACGCTTAGACGAAACCGAAGGCGAAAAAGAACGCTCCGATGCCGAGGTCTTGCGTTTAAACTCGGAATTGAGCAAATGGCAGGAACGACACGAGCAAATTGAGTTTAGATTAAAGGAACAGAAAGGTGAATTGTCTGAGCTGCAAGAGAAATTTAAGAATGACTTCAAGGTACTTGCCCAGGAGGTGTTGGAAAAGACGGGGCATACGTTTAAAGAGCAAAACAAAGAACAACTCGGCACCTTGCTGGCTCCGTTCAAGGAAAAGCTGATCACCTTCGAAAAAAAGGTAGAGGAGACCTACGAGAAGAGCAAAGCAGAGACGATTTCCTTGAAGAGTGAAGTGAAAATGCTCAGCGAGCAGAGCGCAAAACTTGCAAAGGACGCAGAGAACCTAACGAACGCCCTGAAAAGCGACGTGAAAGCCCAAGGAAACTGGGGGGAGGTGGTGCTCGAACGTATACTTGAAAAGAGTGGATTGACAAAAAATCAAGAATACTTCCTCCAACAAAGCATCACCAACGAAGAGGGGAAGCGATTCCAACCAGATGTCATCATTAAACTTCCGGACGATAAGAACGTCATCGTTGACTCCAAAGTGTCTCTGATTGCCTATGAGCGATTCTCTTCTGCCGAGACAGCGGATGAACAAGCCGTTCACCTAAAAGATCACATTGCATCCATCAAGGCACACGTGAAGGGCTTGAGCGATAAGAATTACCAGGGATTGTACGGTATCGATGGATTGGATTTCGTGCTGCTATTCATTCCAATTGAAGGCGCATTTTCGGCGGCAGTGCAGTACGACAACACGCTCTTCCAAGATGCCTTTGACAAGAATGTTGTGATCGTTTCTACTTCTACGCTTTTAGCTACACTTCGCACCATCGCCAGCATTTGGAAACAGGAGAAACAGACTCAAAATGCATTAGAGATAGCACGGCAGGGTGGTGCGCTGTACGACAAGTTTGTTGGACTCAGTGAGGATTTATTGAGCCTTGGACGGCAGATGGAAACGGCGAAGAAATCGTACGAAGGCGCCATGAATAAGTTGTCGAGTGGCTCGGGTAACCTTGTGAAAAAGGCTGAGGATTTGCGAAAGTTGGGTGTAAAGACCAGTAAACAAGTAGACCAAAAATTGATCGATCGATCTGAATGATGTCGAGGAATATGAAAATACTATTGACGATAGGTATGGGATTGTGCATAACCGCAGCAGTTTCATGTAAACGAACCTGCATCGATCAGGATGATATGACGATAGAGGAGGGGGAGACAGTTCGTTTCACCTCGTGTACCGACTACCCTCGGGCTTACACATGGTTGATTAATTCGGAGCCACTCTCGGCGCAGGCCAGCTATAGCGACGGCTTGTTTGGAGGCTTATTTGGAATTTTTTTAGACAGCACTTCATTCTCTGACTACCGCGTCATAGAAGGTGGTTGGTATTGTGATGATTTTGTTGAAGTGGAATTCATCCATGCCGGCATCTATACTTTTACGCAGGGTACATCTCGAAAGATCACAGAAGGATCATGCGAATCGGGAAACTTCAAGACTTCTGATTATCACGAAAGGTCGATTACCGTTACGGTTCTCTGAAATACTGGACATGAAAAAAGCGGCCCGAAGGCCGCTCTTTTTTTGTGATATATCGAAGCGATTAACGTCGCTTGTCTTCGGCGATTTTCACGACCATTTCGCGGCCGCGCAATTCGCTTTGGTCCAACTGACGGATCGCTTGATTAGCGTCGTCATCAGACATTTCTACGAAGCCAAAGCCACGTGAGCGGCCTGTCTCTTTATCGGTTACAACTGAACATGACGTTACGGTGCCATACTCTTCAAAAACGGTTCGGAGTTCCTCGCTATCTACGGAGTAATCCAATCTTGCTACAAATAGTTTCATGCTAAATAAAAATTGATCGTTAGTGACCTGCGCTAGTTAATGTATGCACGCATGTCGTAGTTTATATTTTTTGAAAGACGTTTCAACGCCTTATTCTTTATCTGTCGTATACGTTCCCTGCTCAACTCTAGTTCGTCGGCGAGATCGGTAAGGCTGCGTTCATCGGAATTCAGACCAAAATAGTTACTGATTACCGTTTGCTCAATGGGTTCGAGTGAGTCTAAAAGACGTCTGACTTCTACTTTCAAAGAATTTTGTTCAAGCCTCACATCGGTTGAGTACTGGTCGCTACCAGAAATCAAGTCCATCAATGTTACATCGTTGGTCTCATCACCGAGAGGAGCGTCGAGGGACATTCCCTTTTGACTGGTCTCCTGGGTGAAACGTACGCTTTCTTCAGACGCTTCTAATTGAAAAGCCAATTCTTCTGCCGTCGGTAGACGCTCCAACTCTTGCTCGAGCATGCGACTTGCATAACCCACCTTGCGTATACTGTTCGCTTGGTTTAATGGGATACGTACTGTGCGAGAATGCTCAGAGATAGATGACATAATGGATTGTCGAATCCACCAGACAGCATAGGAAATGAACTTAAATCCTCTCTTTTCATCAAAGCGCTCAGCGGCCTTGATCAATCCGAGGTTCCCCTCAGAAATCAAGTCGATCAAGGGCATTCCTTGTCCTTGGTACTGTTTTGCCACAGAGACGACAAACCTTAGATTCGCTCTTACCATTCGGTCGAGCGCGCGTTTGTCTCCTTCGCGTATACGCTTCGTTAACTCCACTTCTTCTTCCTGAGAAATCATACCCTCACGACTGACATCGTTGAGGTACTTATCCAGGGTCATGCTTTCACGGTCCGTGAACGAGGTGGAAATTTTTAGCTGACGCATATAGGGAGTTTGTTATTTAAAGGTTTTAAGATACGAATGTAAGTGCCATTCCTTTTCTTCCGGCTCGACCCGTTCTGCCAATACGGTGAATGTAACTATCAAATGTTTGTGGCACTTCGTAATTAATGACGTGTGTCACATCCGAAACATCAATGCCACGTGAAGCCACATCCGTTGCAACCAGCACCCTAACCTTTCCTGCTTTGAACTTATTCAATGCAGTTTGGCGGGCATTTTGACTCTTGTTGCCATGGATCTCTTCAGATTCGATACCGTGTTGGTTGAGCTGCTTGCACAGCTTTGAAACACGTCGCTTGGTTTCTTCAAAGACCAAGACTTTCTCATATGATGAATCCTTGATCAAATCAGTCAAAACGCTCAATTTATCCTCGCCCGGGTTGAGGCGAATGATGTCCTGATCAATATGGTCTCCGGTAGTGTCTCCGGTGCTAACCTTAACGGTTACAGGCTCATGTAAGATCTCGTCGATCAAGCGTCGTTGAGAATTGTCCAATGTTGCCGAGAAAAGTAGAGTGTGCTGTCTAGCGTGCATTCCAGAAATGATGCGCATGACATCCTTTTCAAATCCCATGTCGAGCATGCGGTCGAATTCGTCAAGTACTAGCGTGTTCATCACACGAAGGTCAAGCATCTTGCGACTTACCAAGTCGAGTAATCGTCCTGGGGTTGCAATGATTACATGGCTCGGACGACGCAAGTTCTGCATGTCGCGATTGATGTTCGTACCGCCGATGAAGCATGAGCTGAAAAGGTTTAACCCTTTGGTCATGCTCCTAAATTCCTCTTCAACTTGCGTGGCGAGTTCTCTCGTGGGAACCAATACAAGCGCAAATGGCTTTTTCTGTTCCTTAAGTAAGTCTTGAATGATCGGAATGAGGAAGGCTCCGGTCTTTCCGGTGCCCGTTTGGGCAATGCCTAGTACATCACGGTGATTCAGTAGGTGTTCGATTGTCTTGTCCTGAATTTCGGTAGGGTGTGTAAACCCCTTCTTCGTTAGGCATGAAATGATCCTATCATCGATAGGCAGCTCTTCAATGGTACGTATTGAGCGGTATTGCTCAGTGGTCACGTCGGTGGCCTTTCGTACAAGTAAAGAGGGATCTAAGGTGGAAGGTTTCCATCCACCGCCATTGCTACGCGCAGGTTTGCGTGATCGTGCGTTAAAAGAGCCGTTTCCCTGAGGCTTGTGTGCACCGGGTCGGCGAGTTCTATTGTTATTGTTCATGAAAAGGTGGAGCTATTCTTTTTTGCTCCTGGTGTCTCAATCTCCGCGCTGGATCAAGACTTCTGTGTTGAAGTAAGTATGCACTCACCAAGAACATTACGCGAATGTTTCTGAAGAGCGATCCTTACGGTAAGGTTCTGACATTTCTGATGAACGTCTCTGTGCTTCCGTATACGCATCGATGTATTTTGCGATGCGACGCTTAGCTGAACCAAAAAAGTGAAGTGAGGAATCCCCGGTTGGGAATGCAGCCTTGACAGATGTGCCTGCTAAGAAGATAGTGCAAAGATACACTTATTAAGACGGCCGGTTGATAATTCTTTCAGATTGACCTTTCAGAGCCTAGGCAAAGTAGTCAAATAACCGTATTCTTGCGCTATATGGCGAGATCACAACATTCCTTTAGCAAAAGACAGCGGGAGAAAGACCGACAAAAGAAGAATAAGGAGAAGCGCGAGCGCATGGAAGAGCGTAAGCAGAATAAGTCTGAAGATGGATCTGGTGGTATTGAGATCGATTGGGAGAGTGCCCCTGAGAACCAAACACTGAGCAAAGAAGAAGAGAAGAAGAAAGAGGAGATCGCAAAGAAGAATCAGGACGATTAATTCTAAGCTCGGGTGCGCATTGCTTTTATGTGTCGCCTTGTTTCCCCGTAGATTTCGGTGTTTATTCGCTACTCTACCGAATTACATCCCATGAAATACTGCATATTATTCTCAATCTGCCTGATCTTTACTGCTTGCAGCGCTAAGCTATTGGTGCCCACGCAAGCGGATTCAGAAAGAGGTTCCAGTCGCTACGATGGCCTGACGCTAGCGGAACTACAATATGGTAAGACAACATATCAGAGTTATTGCGACCGATGTCATCCGCTTAAAAACCCCGAGAAGTTCACGGCAATGGAATGGGAAAAGATCGTTCCTGTAATGGTCGCTAGGGTCAATAAGAAGGAGTCCAAGATGAACGAAAAGGATCATGATCAAGTGCTGAAGTATTTAACCACAATGAGCAAGCGGGTGTAGTGAACACATCCCGTTTTCTGATGCTTTTGACCAGAAGGGAACAAAAAAGGCCCCCACAAAGGAGGGCCTCAGCCTAACTAAACGAAGAATTTTCAGTTCTTTTTTCGCATTCGGTCAATTACTACGTGACTAACAATCAATGCGATTCCGCCGAAGAGGAACACCATTGAAGGAAAGGCCACTTCTTCTCCGAGGACACCTGCATGAGCGAGCATATTCCCGAGCAAAATGCCCAGCGCCACGCCGACCATCAAAATGCCGATCTTAAGTCCTGTGAACTTGTTCCCGTCTGGGTTTGTAAGTATTTCAGCGCTCTGACCACTTTCGATAAGGGCCATGCGTTCTTTGTTTCTCGTGGAAATGAAGAGGTAAAATACCCCAAAAATGCAAGAGAATACGATGAGTGGGATGAGTATAGCTTCCATGTTTTCGTTGTTTTGATTTGCCCTTTTGACGCAGCCTTGTCCAATCGGTTACAAACCACATTATAAATAGTTTTCTATCTTTCGATGTAACCGATGTTAAGATGTCGCGTCAAAAGAATGCATGGAAAGCACAGCTGAGCCAAACTTGATCAAACAAACGCTTGAAGGCGATCACCGAGCCTTTAGGACGCTGGTTGAAATGCATCACATGAATGTGTTCAATTTGGTCATTCGCATTGTGCAGCAGCGTGAATTGGCCGAAGAGATTGCGCAGGATGTGTTCCTAAAGGCCTTCCGTTCTTTGCGAAAATTTAAAGGGACCTCAAAATTCTCCACCTGGCTTTATCGCATCGCCTATAACGAAGCGGTGACAAACACGCGTAAAAAACGCTTCCAGTTTGAAGAATTGGAAGAAACACATGCAAGCGTTGAAGATGGAGCGTTCCTTTTTGGAGGTGATGTAGATATAGAGGAAGAGCAAATGCAATTGCTGGAAACTGCGGTAAAAGGATTGAAGACAGAGGCTCAACTTTTATTAGGTATGTATTACCAACAAGATCTATCGGTGAAAGAGATCAGTGAAATAACAGGGGAGAGCGAGAGCAACGTGAAAGTGAGGCTCTTTCGCACCCGCAAACAAATTCAAGAATCAGTTGGCGCGTTTACGCAACAACCATAAGCTTTGTAGCAATGAAAAAGGAAAGAAATATCGATGAAATGATCAAGGCTGCTTTGCCAACCGAAACTCCTAGCGCAAGGTTTGTCGATAATGTCATGACCCAAATAGAGGCAGAATCCAAAGTCGTCGCGAAAACGCCTCGATTTACTACCCCAGAGGTAATTGGCATAGGAGTAGTAGTAGTGCTCGCGTGTTTAGCTTTATTGATGGCAGCTGACCAGGCATCGCCTTATGAGGCTTTGAATAATTTGTTGCACTCCGCGACTCTAAAGGCTTTTAATTCACCGCTTTACGCCATCGGCCTCTTTATTCTGTCTGGGTTATTGCTTCTAGATAAATTCTTTGGCAAGCTTCGATTGACGCTCGTGTAACTAAATCTCTCTCATTCACGCAGAACCCGATGACGTATGACTTCTCCGTCTGCCATTTCAATGACGATGAAGTACACGCCTGTCGTGGCTTCTTGGGCATTCCAGACTATTGCGGAAGAGGGGGAGGTGTGTTCCTCAAAGAGTTTTCCATTGGCATCCCACACCTGGATTCGTTCAATGTACTGATGCCTTCCATCAATAGAGAACTGGTTACCATTGGTTGGGAAAATTCTTGCACTTGGTTTAGCTAAGGGTAATGTATGAAGGAGGGTGTCGATGTGCTCGTCGTGCAAAACGACAGCATTTGGACGAAGAAGACCTCCTAACGACGAGGGGATAAGGTCACCGATGAAAGTGCCGTCAGCGGAAAATTGCTTAACAGCTCCTGTGCCTCCGTTTCCAATGAGGAGATCACCATTCTCCATAAAATCCACTCCCTCAGCTTGATTGAGCCCACCAATGTGAGAGGAAAGGAATGCTCCATTCGCGTCAAAATGCTGAATAGATCCGCCGTCGTAGTCAGAAACAAAGAGCGTCCCATCTTCGGCAAACCAAATATTGGTCGGCCCAACCAACGCACTATCAATGAAGGTGTCTATCCACACACCATTGGTATCAAAACGCTGCACGTGGTCTTGACCGTACGACGATACGTAGAGATTTCCTTGCGCATCCCAATCCAGGCCAATGCCTTGGTTGATACCGATACTAGTGAAGTCATCGACGAAGTTTCCTTCTTGGTCGTAGCGTTTTACCTTGCCGTCTCCGGACCATTGGAGCACGTACAAAAGACTGTCGCTTCCAATCTTCATCCGGGTTGGCCCAGCTATGTCTGTGGCGAATGATTCGATAAAGTCCCCGGAATAAATGTCATGCGCATTTATCTTTCCACTGTTGAGGTTTGAGATCAATACAGTCGAATCCAAAAAGAGAATGTCCTGTGGCCACGCCATTTCCTGATCGATGAATACGCCTTCAAAATTTCCTTCGATGTCGTATTTCAGTATTTGCCAAGGAGGATTGTTCCAATTCCCAGCGTCGGAAACATAGATAAATGTTTCTTGAGCACCCAGGCGCAGGGAAGAAGAAAAAAGAAGCAAGAGGCTGAATGATTGAATAATGTGTTTCATGGGATTACGAATTTAACCGATAGAAAAGCCATCAGCCTGTTTAGCCTAGTGATAGATCTGTGATTAATAGACACGAATACTACTTCATGCATTAATGCATATCGATTCCAAGCCACATGAGTTGCGTGACGCAGAAGATCTATTCTTAATCCATCGGCGTTAATTTGATGATACGCTTATTTTTGAATTCTAATTTCCCATCCAGATGAGATTCAAAGTCAGTTTGATTACGCTATTTATGTTGTGTATTCTAACGTCGTTTATAACCGTGTCAGATGTCTACATGACACAGACTGCATGGGTCAAGTTTGTCTCGGAAGCCCCACTGGAAACTATTGAGGCGGAAAATAATCGGGTGAAAGTCGTTCTGAATGTAGCAGAAAATGTGATCGCCTTGCGCGTTCCCATTACCGCTTTTGAAGGGTTCAACAGCCCTTTGCAGCATGAACACTTCGATGAGAACTACATGGAATCTAACCAGTACCCTCAAGCTACGTTCGAAGGAAAAATCATTGAGGATGTAGACCTTTCTTTACCAGGAACTTACAAAGTTAGGGCGAAAGGAATTTTGAGTATTCACGGTGAAGAAAAAGAAAGGATTATTTCAGGGACAATAAAGGTAGAATCATCGATGATCACGGTGCGCTCTTCGTTTGAAGTTCCACTCGAAGATTTTAACATCACTATTCCACGCGTAGTGGCCCAAAAGATTGCAGAAGTAATCCAGGTTGAGCTCAAGGCTGAACTTAAACCAAATTCTTGATTCGAATGCGTCGACTTTTATGCGTTCTATGTGGACTATTCCTCGGACTTGGTCCTGCCATCGCTCAGTCACCTGATTTCAAATCCTTCGACCTTGGTAATTCCAAAGACATTCCACAGGTATTGTCAATCGCCCAAGACGACATCAATCACCTTTACTTCGGCACCAAAAAAGGCCTCTACCATTATAACGGGGTGGAATTTCAGCTTGTACAACTCAATGATTCGGTCAATGAGGTAGAAATTACTGCCCTCACGAACGCGAATGGACATATATGGGTTGGAACAAGCGAAGGCCTTGTTTTTCAAGTGAATCAATCTTCTGCCATCGTCAACGATAGGATCACCAATGCGCTGGATGCGCGCGTCAATTCCATCGCCGTGCTCGGTGATATGATGGCAATCGCTACCTATGGACAAGGAATATTCATTGTAAGGCCTGATACATTGATCCAGATTCAAGTAGAAGATGGTTTACCCGATGATTACACCTATGATGTGATCTTTCATGACAACCGCCTGTGGGTAGGGACGGATGGAGGAATCGCAGAATTGGACTTGGTCAGTTTAGCCTGTGTAGTGCACAGTATGCGAAATGGCCTTCCTGACAATATTGTGCAGTCATTAGCGGTGTGGGATGATCATACAATTGCCGTTGGCATGTATGATTACGGCGTGAGTTTCTTGGATACGCGGTCCTATGAATTTAGGATTGAATTCAACGCTGAACACCCATGGCAACATGGGGTGATCGAGGACATGTGCTGTAGTAAAGATGGTCTACTGTGGGTAGCTACCAAAGATGCTGGGGTTATTACGCTTTCAGAGTCGGTCAACGGATTGAATTGGCGCAGTTATTCGGAGATCAACGGTATTACTTCCAACCGCACGAATGCGGTTTTTGCAGATGCAGAGCACAACGTTTGGATCGGAACGCGGAAAGGCTTGACATTGTACAAAGGCTCTGGAATTGAATATTTATTATCAAACGAAGGGGTAATAGGGCTCAATATCTATGACGTGTTAGTGGATCAGGCTCGAAACCTCTGGTTAGCAAGTGAAGCTGGCGTTGTGAAGTATTCACACAATCAAACCGGCGCGGAAATCATTGAATTGATCTTGCAAAATGATAAGGACAAGTCTTTGCAAATTGTTTCGCTTTTTGAAGCCTCAGATGGCACCATCTATATGGGTTCTCTTGGGAGTGGATTGTTTACCTATCAGGGAGAAAGAGGAATCGAAAAGATAGGTGAAAAGGAAGGCCTATTCAACCCAAACGTAATGGACATTGCGGAGGATTTAAAGGGGAGAATATGGTTGGCTACGCTTGGAGATGGGGTTTTCAAGCTAGAAGGAGGACGAGCCGTCCAAATAGAAGAAACGAAAGGCTTGGCCAGTAATTATATCTATTGCCTCAGCATTGATGATGAGCAAAGATTGTGGATAGGGTCAGATGGAGGTGGGGTAGGCATTTACGATTGTCATGAAGGATACTGGATTCCCTCGATGGTAGAGGAATTATCGGATGCTACTGTATATTCCATAACCCACGCAGGGAATGGTGATGTTTGGTTCGCCACTGAAAAAAAGGGATTATTTAGATTGGATGAGGGAATCTTAAGTCAAGTAGGCGAGGAGATGGGCCTTCGCAGTTCAGAAATACTTGGCCTTGAATCATCTTATTCTGGTGGAATCGTCGCAATGCACGGGCTGGGATTGGACTATTTGGCGTTGGGCTCCAAGTCATTTAAGCCATTCACCATTGAGAAAGAAGGTTTCTCGTTTGAACCTAATCTAAATGCCTTGCACGCAATGCATGGAGATGAAGTGTGGGTGGGGTCTATCAACGGTGCTGTCAAGGTCAAGCTTGATCAGGAACGCCATGAATCCTTAACGCCTAACGTGTCGATCACGAATCTCCGAGTGCAGTATGAGCCAAGGGAGCTCATCCCGAAGTACGACTACAACTTTAGTGAGAGCCATTTCATTTTCGATTTCCTCGCTATATGGATGAAGGACCCGGATATGATCCGTTACCAGTACATGCTAGAGGGATTTGATAAACAATGGTCTTTCGAAACGGAGGGTAGGGTAGCCACTTATTCGAGCCTGCCTCCAGGGCATTACACCTTTTATGTGCGCGCTTCCAATGAAAATGGGGATGGTCTTTACCCTCCAATTCTTCGTACTCCTTCACTATTTTGAAACCATTTTGGATGCAATGGTGGTTCTATACGTTTATGGTGTTAGTATTTGCTGGCGGTATGACAGCGTTTATCAGGTACAGAACGAAACGCCTATTATTTGAGAAGCGATTACTAGAACGCGAAGTGGATCGGCGAACGGTGGAAATCAGGAATCAAAAAGATATCATACAGCACAAAAGCGAAGAAATCCTGTCGAGCATTACGTATGCGAAACGAATTCAGTCGGCCATTCTTCCAACCGATGAAATAATCAATTCATACCTGAAAGATTCTTTTGTGTTGTACAAGCCGAAAGATATAGTAGCGGGTGATTTTTATTGGTTTGAAACACTGCCAGAACAATCCAAGATCTTATTCGCTGCAGCTGATTGCACGGGTCATGGTGTTCCTGGTGCAATGGTAAGCGTGGTTTGTAGCACAGCACTTGAGCGCTCTGTGCGTGAATTTAATCGCATAACTCCTGCTGATGTGCTGGATAAAACGCTTGAATTAGTCGTGTCCCGCTTTGAACACAACAAGCTGTCTGGGAATTCGGTCCATGACACCATTAAGGACGGAATGGACATCGCGCTCTTTTCAATTGAGTCACAGCAAGAAGATGGAAACACTATTATAGAGTTTGCAGGCGCTCATAATCCCTTATGGGTGATAGGCAAAAGAGAGACGATCTCTCTGGCCAATGGTGATTCGAGCAATGCGGTATTGCATGAAGAGGGATTTTTCCTACATGAGATTAAAGCCGACAAACAGCCGATTGGCATGTATGCCGAGTCCAAGGCATTCACAAATCATCGTTTGACATTAGAATCGGGAGAAACGTTCTACGCATTCACCGATGGTTATGCCGATCAATTTGGAGGTGAACGGGGTAAGAAATTCAAATACAAACCTTTCAAACATCTTTTGCTTTCCTTGCAATCTTATGATATGCACGAGCAGTGCGTGCGGTTGGAAGAGCATTTTGAAGCATGGAGAGGAGATCTTGAACAGGTGGATGATGTTTGTGTTATTGGGGTTAGACTCTGACGCACGATTATTTGCTTGTTGCAATGGTGCACATCGATCTATACCCTTGGATACGTATTAAACTCATAATGTTATGTTATGTAACTTAGTTCAAGATTGAGGGCTTCAAAAGGTTGTAGGCTAGCAAAGCATTTTAATGCGCCTAGCCGTTAAGCAACCTTTTGAAGCCCTCAATCGTCTTGTATTAAAAATCGGTAGACTCTTGTCTACTAAAGATTTTTACTGCAAGTGAACTATTTTGCATAACACTCCATTATGACTCGATGTGAATAGCTATGACTAAAGAGGATATTGAGGATGGGTTGCATCGCATGATTGCAGACGGGGCTAAAAAGAATGCGCGAAAGTACGATAGAGAAAACCTACAAGATGAATACTATACTCGTGGCATTAAAGGCTACAAGCTAACATTTTGGAACGGGCTATTTATAGTCATCATTGGTGCTGTAATAGGTAGGTTATTTCCAAAGCACGAGACACTAATCCAATGGTATAGCCAAATAATAGAAGCGTTACTACCTTAACCCAGTAAGGTAAGTCTGCAAACCACCTAACTATTCGTTCGATCATAATGTATATTATGTTAAGTAGGTAAATTACGCTGGTCCACTCCTATTTCTTTAAATTGCAAGACACAGACAACCACAGACCTACCATTATGCGCTTAGCTGAAACAAACTCCACTGAATATTTCCTGGAAGACGGCATTCTCATATCACGACTAAAAGCTGATGTGACCATGACAATGGAGGACGTAATCCAAAATAGCGAAGTCAGGAATACCCTGCCAATTACCTTTCCACTGCCTTTTCTCATGGACATCCGCAAGATGAAGGACATTACGATTCATGCAATTATGGCGACTTCAAATCAGGACGATGTGCCTAAATTTTCTGCCGCAGCCATCTTGATCGACAAGCTAGAACATCAGATAATTGCCCGAGAAGCAAGCCGCGTCCATAGCGCTCCTATACCACTCAAAGCGTTTGATAATGAGGAACGGGCAATGACATGGATTCGAAAGTTTGTCGAATAATATCTATCGTCTTTTGCTGCGTGTGCGCAGCGAAGCTTAGTTATCCTTCCGAATCCGGACGCCTTCAAATCTTACTTGATGCTCGACGCCCGTTTCTGAGTTTCGTTCGGTATACTCGATCAAAATGTAATCGGCTCTGTAGACTCCACTTCCTTGATATTCGAAAGAATTGGTCGAAGTGCTAGAGGTTTGTTCTGGAATGAGCAAGGTGGTGTCCGACTCAAAATGAAGTGAGAGGCCTTTTTCAGTAATCAATTCATTGGGAAGGTCGCCAGCCTTGAGGTGTAAACTATCTGAAGTTCTCAGTTGCACCCCGTTTTCAACTTCATAGATTCCGTAATATGTACCGGTGTAGTTTCGATTGAACTTCAATTCGCACTCTTCTCCTGCGAACCACTTCTGGCAAATGCACTCGCCATCATTGCAAAATCCCTCATTTTGACAATCTAGCTTGCGGCAGGGATTATTGCATGAGGCTGCAAAGAACAACGCCAAGGTGGCAACGATATGTACTAGCTTAAAATGCATGAGGTTCCTATCAAAGTTAAGCACAATAAAAAGCCCCGACCAAGTCGAGGCTTTAATTCATCGTTGATGAAGGATCAGTTTTTCAGCTTTTCGTCCATTTCATTGTACTTATCAACTTGATTGGTACGCCCATACATCGCCTTCAAGGAAGTCATTGTACTAACATCTTCAGGGTTGAGTTCGTGCGCTTTTTCCAAGAATGGGAGCGCTTCATTCAGCTGTCCCTCAGCTATTTCCTTGGCCTTTCTGTATGCCGCGTCATCTGAAATAAGGTTGGCTCTGTTCAGCATTTCAGCACCACGGTTATAATACAATGCACCAACGCTGTAAGCTGCATCGAAATAATCTGGTTTTATCTCCAAGGCCTTGAGGTAATCTCGCTCCGCCTTTTCGAAGGTCTCGTTGGATGCCTCCATCTTCTCTCCCGTCATCATACTGGCCTGCTTACTGTCGTAAATATTACCGCGAACAAAATAAAGGAGCGAGTTGGAAGGATCGTTTTTAATCGCAAGATCTAGGTTGGCCAAGGCCTTGTCGTACTCTTTCGATTCCAAATAAATATTAATCTCAGCGGTGATGATTTCCTGGCTATTCGGCAAGACTTTACGTGCTTCAGCGAGTGTGGCCTTGTACTTTTCAGATGCGTTCATCTCTTTGAACATATTAGCCAAGTTGATGTAGCTGTCTTCAACTTGGTAATCCATCGCGATCGATTTTCGGAAATTCTCCTCAGCCTTGTCGTAGATCTTCCCGTTTAAGGCAGCAACAGCCGCACTGTATATCGCACCAGAATCCACCGCTCCATTCCCTTCTCTTACGCTATTGCAAGTCAGAAAAAAGTTCAATGCTTCCTCGTACTTGTTGGCATTGAAAGAATTTACTCCTTCTTGATAACAAAACGCTCCTAATCGAGTGTACCTGTCTTGTACATCGTTCATATTGATGCGCTTACTACCCAGCTCGATCGCTTTTTCAAAAGACTTGACCGCTTCCACCAAGCTTCCCTCCTTCTGATCTGTAAACTTGGGATCGTCCGAAAAATAAAGCTGTTCGAAGATCTGACCGCGGTAATACCAAGTTTTACCGTCATTCATTGTCTTCTCGTGCTCGGTCGCAGGTTCGATTTGCTCTTTTGCTTTCAACAACTCGCCATCATTCAGGTAGTTGTACGCATTCAAGACCTTCGCTCCTTGCGCGAATACCACGCTTCCAGTTACCATCAATAGCGCAAGTGCTACGACCTTTCTCATAATGTAAAATTTAAATTCAAAAGTAGCTAATCAACAACAAGACCAAAGCTGAATTAATCTTCAGTTTCTTCATCGCTTTCCGAAGTATCCTTGGCATCATCCGTACCTGGAGCACTATCCTCTTCCGGTAATGCCGTTGTCCCCTCTGCCCCATCAACAACTTCCAGACCTTCGATATCTACCAAGTCTTCTTCGTCCAATGCGTCTACTTTGGCTACGGCAGCAATCTCATCTCCATTCCGAAGATTGATGAGTCTCACCCCCTGTGTAGCACGTCCCATTACACGCAATTCAGCAACGGAAAGTCGAATAATGATACCCGATCGATTGATGATCATCAAATCGTCATCGTCGCTCACGTTCTTGATAGAGATTAAATCACCCGTTTTGTCGGTTATGTTGAGTGTCTTCACGCCTTTACCTCCCCGATTCGTGATACGATAGTCCTCTACTAGTGTACGTTTACCATATCCTTTTTCAGAAACTACCAGCACGGTTTCGCTCGGGTCATTGACGCAAATCATGCCCACCACTTCATCTTTCGGATTCGCCAAGGTGACCCCTTTCACGCCACTTGCACCTCGTCCCATGTTGCGCACGGTATTCTCGTTGAAATGAATGGCTTTTCCAGAACGGAGCGCCATGATGATGTGGTTTTCACCATTTGTAAGCCTTGCTTCCAACAATTGGTCTCCCTCGCGGATGCCTATGGCGATGATACCATTGCTCCGTGGACGGCTATACGCTTCCAAAGAGGTCTTCTTGATGATACCATTCTTAGTACACATCATGATTGAATGGCTATTGAGGAACTCTTCATCGTTCAAGTCCGCTACATTGATGTAGGCCAACACCTTGTCGTCCGGCTCAATGTTGAGCAGATTTTGGATGGCTCTTCCCTTGGAAGCTTTGGTTCCTTCAGGGATCTCAAACACACGCATCCAGAAGCATTTACCTTTCTCCGTAAAGACCAATAAGTAGTTGTGCGTGCTGGCAACAAACAAGTGCTCAAGGAAATCTTCGTTCCTTGTACTTGACCCTCTACTTCCAACCCCACCTCTAATTTGCGTGCGGTATTCATTGAGTTGTGTCCGCTTGATATACCCCAAATGTGAAATGGTGACAACCACTTCCTCATTTGGAATCATGTCCTCAATGCGGAAATCTTCAGCGGCATAGACAATTTCAGTCCGTCGCTCATCGCCATATTTTTCTTTAATCGCGATGAGTTCATCCTTGATCATCGCCATTCTAAGGACTTCATTATCCAACAATTCCTTAAGTCCGGTGATGGTTTTCATGAGCTCATCAAACTCGGCTTTAATCTTGTCGCGCTCCAGTCCAGTCAATCGCTGGAGTCGCATATCTAGGATCGCACGCGCTTGAACTTCAGACAACTTGAATTCCGTCATCAAGCCCTCTCTTGCCTCATCTGGGGTCTTTGAACCTCGGATCAAAGCAATCACCGCTTCGATGTTGTCAAGTGCGATGAGTAATCCTTCTAAGACGTGGGCGCGTTCTTCAGCTTTGCGTAAATCGTACTTGGCTCGCCGGATGACGACATCATGCCTGTGCTCGACGTAGTACTTGATCAACTCCCTCAGGTTCAACGCCAGCGGACGGCCTTTCACAAGAGCAATGTTGTTGACGCTAAAGCTAGTCTGAAGCGCTGTATACTTATATAAGTGGTTGAGGACCACGTTTGGAATCGCATCGTGCTTCAGTTCATACACGATACGCATACCGGTTCTGTCAGATTCATCACGTATATCACGAATACCTTCAATCTTCTTATCATTGACCAATTCAGCAGTGCGCTGAATCATGTCTGCCTTGTTGACTTGGTAAGGAATCTCCGTCACGATGATGGTCGCTCGTCCGTCATCGTCCTCTTCGATCAAGGTCTTGGCGCGCATCACGATTCGACCTCTCCCCTCTTCAAATGCTGATTTCACACCTTCATATCCATAAATGATACCTCCCGTTGGAAAGTCCGGCGCTTTTACGTATTGCATCAACTCAGGGATGTCGATGTCATTGTTTTCAATGTAAGCCACGATGCCATCAATCACCTCGGAAAGGTTGTGGGGAGGCATGTTTGTCGCCATACCTACCGCAATTCCACTGGTTCCGTTCACCAATAAATTCGGGATCCCGGCTGGAAGAACCGTTGGCTCCTGAAGCGAATCATCAAAGTTCAATTGATGATCGACCGTTTCCTTGTCAATGTCGGCCAACATCTCTTCTGCAATCTTTCGCAAGCGCGCCTCAGTGTATCGCATCGCTGCGGGACTATCACCATCGACCGATCCAAAGTTTCCTTGTCCATCAACGAGTGGATAACGCAGCGACCAGTGCTGAGCCATGCGCACCATCGTATCATAAACGGAAGAGTCACCATGTGGGTGGTACTTACCAAGCACCTCTCCGACGATCCTCGCAGACTTCTTATAAGGACGGTTGGACATTACGCCCAGTTCCAGCATGCCGAACAAAACTCGTCTGTGCACCGGCTTAAGACCATCACGCACATCAGGTAATGCCCTCGACACAATTACCGACATCGAATAGTCGATGTAGGCGGTTTTCATTTCATCCTCAATATTGACGCTAATGATCTTTTCTCCGTCTGCCATAATGTCTTTCTATAGTCGTGGTAAATAGTAGGTCTGAAAAGGAATTTAGAAGTGTTCGAAAGTAACATTCGCAACCACGATAACAGCCCTGAAAACAGGCCTATTTTTAAACAAAATTCTGTTAGTAGACTTACTACATCTGAGGTTTTCAACAATTGCTTGGCTGTAGATTTGATTAAGACAAAATTTCCACTACTTTGCTCTGGCATAAGCCTTGGAGAAGCTGGATTAGACGATAGACAATTATGGATACAAATTTTTCGCCCCGAGTTAAGGATGTGATCTCGTTCAGTCGAGAAGAAGCGCTGAGGTTAGGGCATGATTATATAGGAACGGAGCATTTTCTCTTAGGCATGATACGCGAGGGCGATGGTGTGGCAATTAAAATCCTAAAGAACCTAGAGGTAGACTTGGTAGAATTGCGCAAGCTCATTGAAAACTCCGTGAAAAGCGTGGAGAAGAGCGGCAAGCCGTTAAACAGTCTTGGAAATATCCCTTTGGTCAAGCAGGCCGAGAAGACCCTCAAGATTACCTACCTCGAAGCGAAGCTTTTCAAAAGCACCGTGATTGGCACAGAGCATTTATTACTTAGCATACTAAAGGATGAGAACAACGTGGCTTCGCGTGCGCTCTCAGCATTCAATGTCACCTACGAAGTCGTTAAAGAAGATCTTGAAACTATGTTAGCACAAGACGAGCCCCGCTCAGAATTTCCCAATACCCCCTCCGATGATGACGACGATGATGGACCAACTTACGGAGGTGGTTCCGGGTCTGGTGCCGGCGGAGGATCTGGGGCTTCTCGCCGTGTTGGCGACAGTAAGTCCAAAACGCCGGTCTTGGATAACTTCGGCCGTGATTTGACCAAATTAGCCGAAGACGACAAGCTTGACCCGATCGTAGGGCGTGAGAAGGAGATCGAACGCGTTTCCCAAATCTTGAGTAGAAGGAAGAAAAACAACCCGATCCTTATCGGTGAACCTGGTGTCGGAAAGTCTGCAATCGCTGAAGGTATAGCGCTTAGGATCACTCAGAGAAAGGTGTCACGTGTGCTTTTCAATAAGCGCGTCGTAACGCTTGACTTGGCCTCACTTGTGGCAGGAACAAAATACCGTGGCCAGTTTGAAGAGCGCATGAAGGCGGTTATGAACGAACTTGAAAAGAGTCCGGACATCATTCTGTTCATCGATGAGATCCATACCTTGGTTGGTGCTGGTGGCGCTTCGGGTTCTTTGGATGCTTCCAATATGTTCAAACCTGCACTGGCCAGAGGGGAGCTGCAATGCATTGGAGCTACTACCTTGGATGAATACCGACAGTACATCGAAAAGGATGGTGCTTTAGAGCGACGCTTCCAAAAGGTGCTTATTGAGCCGACCAGTATTGAGGAAACCATTCAGATACTGCAGAACATCAAAGAGAAGTACGAGGAACACCATAACGTTTACTACACGGATGCAGCAATTAAGGCATGCGTGCATCTGACGGATCGTTACATGAGCGACCGGCATTTACCGGACAAGGCGATCGACGCATTGGATGAAGCAGGCTCCAGAGTTCACATTACGAACATCAAGGTTCCTGAAGCCATCATAGACATCGAAAAGAAGATCGAAGACATTAAGGACGAAAAGAACCGCGTAGTTCGCAGCCAACGATATGAAGAAGCTGCGAAGCTCAGAGACACGGAGCGTCAATTGATCGAAGAGTTAGAACGCGAAAAGAAAAAGTGGGAAGAAGAAACCAAAAACCACCGCGAAGAGGTCAGCGAAGACAATGTAGCTGAAGTAGTTGCAATGATGACAGGGGTTCCCACTCAGCGTATTGCCCAAAACGAAGGTAGTAGATTGGTGAAGATGGACGAAGAGCTCAAAGGCTCTGTTGTAGGGCAAGACAATGCCATCCTGAAGGTGACCAAAGCCATTCGCCGAAATCGAGCAGGACTGAAGGATCCTAATAAGCCAATTGGAACCTTCATTTTCCTCGGGCCCACAGGAGTGGGAAAAACCCAACTCGCTAAAGTGTTGGCACGATACCTATTTGACAAAGACGACGCACTCATTCGCATCGACATGAGTGAGTACATGGAAAAATTCGCAGTATCTCGTTTGATCGGCGCCCCTCCCGGTTATGTGGGTTATGAAGAAGGCGGTCAACTTACTGAGAAAGTACGCAGACGCCCCTACTCTGTCGTATTGCTGGACGAAATCGAAAAAGCACATCCGGATGTCTTCAATCTCTTGCTCCAAGTCTTGGACGATGGACAAATCACGGATTCCCTCGGACGTAAGATTGACTTTAGAAATTCTATTGTGATCATGACGTCGAACATCGGTTCGCGTCAACTCAAGGATTTCGGAATGGGTGTAGGTTTCTCTACCCAAGCCAAAATGGAGCAATCCGAGGACATTACTAAAGGAGTGATTGAAAAAGCATTGAAGAATGCATTTGCCCCTGAGTTTTTGAATCGAATCGATGACGTCGTGTTGTTCAATAATTTGACCAAGGACCACATCAAGAAGATTATCCTCATTGAATTGAAGTCTCTTTTCCATAGGGTTGAGGAGATGGGATACAAATTGAGCATTACGGACAAAGCAACGCTTTACATCGCCGAGAAAGGCTTTGATGAAAAGTACGGTGCCCGCCCTCTTAAAAGAGCGATCCAGAAACACCTCGAAGACCCAATGGCTGAAGAGATCATCAAGTCTAACATTGACGAAGGTGATGTGATTGCGATTGACTTGAATAAAGAAGGTACCGACATCGTAATCAAGATCAAGAAGCCCAGAAAGAAAAAGGATAAAGAGGCCTAAAAAAGAAGCCCCTAACGGGGCTTTTTTTATGCGCTAATGTTTTCGAAGAAATCAGTTCGCAACTTCAGACATGAACTTGATTCGAATGAGTCGAAGCTCTTCGGATGTGTAATCGTCGTTTCCAAGTTCTTCCAATGCATCATCAATATCTGGAGAGGCTGCTTCCATGAAGTATTCGTATACCTCTTCCAGGCGATCTTCGTCTACCACATCATTGATGTAATAGTCAATATTGACGCGTGTTCCACTATCCACGATATGCTCTAACTCTTCAAGCAATTCGTCGAACTGCATGCCTTTTGCCTTCGCGATGTCTTCCAGCGGGATTTTTCGATCGATGCTTTGGATGATATAAACCTTACCTCCTGACTTATTGACGACACTCTTCACGACCATGTCTTGAGGGCGGTCTATGCTGTTCTCATCTACATATTTTGTGATGAGCTCAATAAATGGTTTTCCAAATTTCAGTGCTTTACCATTCCCAACACCTTGTATGTTCTTCAGCTCATCGATGGTAATGGGATACTGGTTGGCCATGTCTTGGAGCGATGGGTCTTGAAACACGACGAAAGGCGGTACATTCTTTTCTCTCGATATTTTCTTTCGGAGATCTTTCAAAAGCCCCATCAGCTGTTCGTCCATAACAGCTCCTCCAGAACGTGCATTCGCCAAGATCTCCCCACCCTTCTCGATCTCGGCGGAGTAATCATGGTCTTTGTAAATCACGAAACTTGAAGGCGGGTTCTCCATGAAAGAACGTCCTTTCTCTGAGATCTTAAGTAGGCCGTAATTCTCAATATCCTTATACAAGTACCCTTTGACAAGTGCTTGTCGGACGGCAGCCATCCATAGTTTAGGGTCGACTTCCTTTCCTATTCCAAAGGTTGGAAGGTTGTTGTGGCGGTAGGTTGATACTTCTGAGGTGTTCGAGCCACACAACACATTGACAATATGCTTCGACTTAAACCGCTGCTTAACGGTGTCGATCATCGTAAACAAGGTCATCATATTGTCCTTGAATTCAATTTCTTCTTTAGGTCGGACCGAATTGTCGTCCATGTTGGCACCATCCCCGTTGTACTCATCCCACTCTTCACCAAAGTAATTAAGTAAGAATTTTCTCCTTGAAATGGCAGTTTCGGCGTACGATACGATTTCCTCCAAGAGCTGCCTCCCGACTTCTTGTTCTGCGACGGGCTTATTATGCATAAATTTCTCCAGCTTCTCGATGTCCTTGTAGTCGTAAAATGCAATGCATTTCCCTTCTCCACCATCCCGGCCAGCTCGTCCCGTCTCTTGGTAGTACCCCTCCAGGCTTTTAGGCATATCGTAGTGGATAACGAAGCGCACGTCGGGTTTGTCAATACCCATACCAAAGGCTATGGTAGCTACAATAACGTCTACGTCCTCCATCAAGAAGTTGTCTTGGTGGCGAGACCTTGTATTCGCGTCAAAACCGGCATGGTACGGAAGGGCTTTGATCCCATTGACTTGCAACGTAGATGCGATCTCCTCCACTTTCTTGCGGCTGAGGCAATAGATGATTCCGGATTTCCCCTCATTCTCCTTGACAAAGCGAATGAGTTGTTTCACTGGGTCAGATTTGGATCGGACCTCGTAAAAAAGATTGGGGCGATTAAAGGATGCTTTGTAAACGGCAGCATCCGTCATGCCTAGGTTCTTTTGAATGTCAGACTGCACCTTCGGAGTTGCGGTTGCAGTTAACGCCATCACAGCAATGGTTTGATCGATGCCTTTGATCATTTCCTTGATCCGCCGGTATTCAGGCCTGAAGTCGTGTCCCCATTCGGAGATGCAATGCGCCTCATCTACAGCGACGAAGGAGATGGTGACTGATTTGAGGAATTCTAGGTTCTCAGCTTTATTTAGGGACTCTGGAGCCAAGTAGAGCATTTTGGTCTTGCCTGTGACTACGTCTTCCTTGACCTGCGCAATCTCCGTTTTGTTGAGCGAGCTATTTAAAAAATGAGCAATGTTGTCTTCAGCTCCATAGCTCCGGATCGAATCCACTTGATTTTTCATTAACGCGATCAAAGGAGAAATAATGATGGCCGTTCCTGGCTTCATCAGTGCAGGCAACTGATAGCAAAGTGATTTCCCTCCTCCAGTTGGCATGATCGCAAAGGTGTCCTTCCCCTCCATCAAACTTACGATCACCTCTCGTTGCATACCCTTGAAGGCATCAAAGCCGAAATGCGCTTTTAATGCCGACTCAAGCGACACGTCTTTGGTTTCCATACTCACGGTTAGGTTTAGCTACTAAAAATAGAACAATCGTTCGGAATAAAAAAGCACTAACGCGGTGGCGTATTGTTTCGGTCTTCACCCTTCATAAAGTTCGAAAAAACGAAAAGTATCACCACGGACGCGCAGAAAATAACAACCATGGTCATGATTGATTTTCGTAGGATGCGTTCCACTTCGATGATATCCCAAATGGATAGTATTGACAAGATTGAGAAGAATAGCACTGCTAATATCAGTACCGAAGCGGTGATTTTTTTTATACTCTCTACCATCGTTTGATCATTTTGCAGTTTCACGACTCCAAACGAGTTCCGTGATAGGCATCTCGTTTAAAAAGTAATATATCCCTCCCCATGCATGCACTACGCGCTTGTAAACATCTTCTTTCCCGTCCATACTCACCCGACGAATGGTGACCTTGGTTCGACCTTCGTCAAACGTCTCTTCAATTACTCGCTTGCGATTGTCTTCTTCAGCTTGTCTCGCCCTGTTGGCTAGGTCAGTGATGATCTCATTGATTTTTTTGATACGTTCTCTCGGATAGTTTTCATCGGGTTTCACCTTCTGGGCCGCCTCGTACATCGGAATGGCAGCTTCATACTCCTTACTTGCAAAAGCTCTGTCTGCCTTTGAAAGCGCTTCCTGATAAGCTTGCTGAATTTGAGCAATTCGCTCACGGACAATAAGGTCTTCTATTAATGTCAATTTCCGCTGAGGGATTTCTTCTTCGGGATACAAGGAAAGCGCTTCGGTGAAATTGTTCTTAGCCTGATCGTATTCACGGTTTGCGATTTGCTCGTTACCGAGTTTTAAGAGATCCTCATAGTTGGAACGCTTTGCCTTGAGTAATGCCTCAAGTCTTTTTTGCTCCGCCACTTCAGCCAACTTGACTTCAACCTCCGCCAGTCGACGCTTGGGATATTCCTCTTCGGCCTTGTATCCCATGGCGACATTATAGGAGGTCTTTGCCTCCTCGAAATTGGCAAGGTCGAATTGGAGATCACCACGTGCTATGGCATCGTTGTATTGCTTATCAATCTCTGCTTGAAGGCTGGCTTGTTTATCTTCTTGTTCAATCCGGTCTAATTCTTTCGCGATTTTCTCGACTTGTCCTCGAGCGTATTCATCGGCTCGAATCCTAAGGGCTTGGTCGTATTTATTGACCGCACCTTTCAGGTCGCCAGATCCATACGCCTTATCACCAGCGTCCACCATGGCCCTAAAACCTGCTTCCTTTTCTTCTTTCGCTCTCTTCTCTGATGCCGCAAGGTTTTCTTGGTCGATATATTTCTGCGCTTCTCCAATCTTAATCTTAGGATAGGGTTCGCCCGGTTTTACGCCCGACGCATTTTGGTAAACGTTGATGGCCTCGGACCACTTGCCTTGTTCGAATAGTTGATCCGCTTGTTCAATGCCAGCCATATAGGTCGCATCCTTATCTCTTTCACGCGCCTGTCGCTCTAACTCGGAATCGATACGGCTGATCTGTGTGGCCGGATGCTTTTCATCGGGTTGAAGGGCTTGTGCCTCCTGGTAAACCGGCCTGGCTTCCTTGAATTTCCCAGAATTAAAAAGCTTGTTCGCCTCCTCTACCTTGGTCAAATAGGAGCGTTCGGCTTCTTTCAAGCGCTCCTGCTCAAGCGCAATCTGCGACATCTTATCCAACTCTCCTTGGATCTTTTCAACCTGTGCTTTCGCATATACCTCCGTTGGCTTCACTTCAGCGGCTTCTTTGAACCTGCCCAAAGAACTTTCCAAGTCTCCTCCATTGTAATAGCGCTCACCAGATTGGATCAACGATGCATACTGCTCATCTAATGCCTTAGCATCGTCTCGCTGTTCCCGCTGTAAGGCTAGGTCCTTCAACCTTTGATCAATGGCTGCCATTTGATCCTTAGGATAACGCTCTTGTGTCTTAAGATCTGACGCTGATTGGTAATGACTTCTTGCCATTTCAAGGTTACCCGCCTTAAATGTAGCATCCGCCTTGTCAATTTTATCGGCGTATTGAGCGTCTATCACTGCTTGGCTCAATGCAACTTCCTGCGCTTTCGCGGCATCGGAAATTTTCTGGTCGATTTGGGCCAATCGTCGTTTAGGGTGTTCCTCTTGTTTTAGTTCTAATGCACGCTGATAGTACGTTCTCGCGTCACGAAATTTATCCTGGTCGAACGCACCATCTGCTTGGGTAATCAAATTGGCATATTGCTTTTCCTTCGCAGCAAGTGCGGATTCTTGGGCGTTGGCGTTCTGCTCCTCTTCAAGTCGTTTCCTGCTTTCCTCTATGCGCTGCTTTGGATACGTCTCATCTGGCTTTACTCCTAAGGCTTGGTTGTAATATCCTATCGCTTCATTGAACGAGTTATTTCCAAAACTCTGGTCCGCTGAGGCAAGGATGGATTGGTAGGTGTCATCTTTAGCACCTGAATCCGCGAGTCTTGCCTCAACCTCCCGCAGCAATTGCTTCGGGATCTCTGAGTCTGGCTTCATGGATTGTGCAGCAAGCGCATTGTCTTTACCAAGCAGGTAATCTCCATCACTTATGGCCTGCTGGGCATCTTTGATAGCTAGGTCAAAATCTTCTTCTATTCGCCTGAGCCTTTCTTCCTCCTGCTTGACCCTTTCCTTCTGAGCGTCTTCGAGGCGATCGATTTCTTGTTTGATCTGGCGGGTATAGACACGGTCGTCCACAAAATTTTCTACGTTGGGCTCGTAATAGACCTTACCGATCGGGTTTTCAAGCACGGAATAATCGACCCCATCCATACGCTTGAACATGTCTACCACAAACCCCCCGAATTCATAACCCCATGCTTGTTCATCATCGGGCACATTATTCGTATTGATATAGAGCTTCTTAGCTACATAAGTAGCCTTGGTTATTTCGATGAGGAATTCGTGTCCAAAGTCCAGGTAAAGGTCAAACCGGCCATTCTTTCCCGTTTGAACTCGTTTGAGTTCCTGTCCGTCTTGAATAAGGATAATGACAGCTCCCGTAATCCTACCTCCATTCTCATCCTTGATGGTTCCATCCACAGCCAAGTTGTTTGGGTCTTGCGCCAAAAGCTGCATTGAGCCAATGCTCAAAAGAAATAAAATGAAAAACTGACGTATCATGGCTGTCTGCGCGACGCTCGAAATTAAGCAATGTCAAGATGTTACAGGCTTGTGCAACATTGATTTAGCTGAACACGTCGACGGAGGCAATAAACGCAGGAATATAGCTGATTATTGAGGTTCAGGCCCCCAATCTATATCTGAGTATAGACGCATTCGAAATTTACCGTAACGAATGTCCTTCCACTGCTGGAATTTATTGTACAGCCTTACAGCGAACTCACCTTCAATGATGTCATAGGACTGGCCATCAGACAGATTCGCTTGTTGCTTCTCAATCACGAAGTAGCCATAGGGTTGGAACGTAGGCCAAAAATCACTTCGCCATTCCATTCCAGCTGTGTCAATATAGGAAATCACGACACCTTCTCGAGCATCATTGTTCCAAACGGTATCGTTAAACGTGTTGTTACCAATCCTACCCCATTTGATCTGACCTTCCTTTACCACCGGGTGGTTCAAGTAGTCATCAATATCCCATACAGCCAATGTGTCCTCAGTACTCCATGGGAAGCTTAGACTGAAGATGTCCTGCGTGGCATCAATCAATTCTTCCAAGCTAGGCTCTTCACCAGGCGGCGCATAACGATAGTCATATAGCTGCTTAGTGATCATGGTAGTTGTCGGTGCGTATGTCCACCCTAGCTTAGTGTAAGGGGGCTCAAGCTGATCTTCAGAAGCTCCGGTAGTATCCAAAATAGCTTCGTTTCGAATATCTAAGGCTACGTTGACGAAATTGGAATCTCCCCAAGCAGTGCTATCATCCAACACCTCATAGGTCATCGTGTCCCCTTTCTTACCGTAAGTAAATTGGGCGTAGAAATAATTATCAATGATGTGCGAAGATGGAACAGGCGGCGGCGGCGGATTTTGAATCACGATAGGCGTCTGATCCTTGCAAGCCGCAAACAGCCCACACACAACTAATATGATCGATACGTTCTTAAACATGCGCATATGATAAGCGGTAGCGAATTTACGAAATAGACGTAACCAACGGATTAAGGGTTGAATAATTGCCACAATTCGATGTTCATAAGGAGATCATTGACTGAGGAATGTACCCACATTCGATTCGGTCTATCAATTCTTGGTCATGTCCGAAGTAGAGCACTTCACCTTTGGATATGTAGTCTTTAACATCAGATATAAAAACACCGTCCTCATTGGCGAATAGCGCGTATGGAGTGCTTGCATCATGCCTCCACCCTCCTATTAGGACGAGCTGTAGATTGTACACAAACACCCTGCTTTTTCCGAGAATGTAAACGTAGTTTCCTTGGATTGCCAAACCATTAATCGTGAAGCTTAATTCGGTGTAAACTACTTCCATTTTGGGCGTCAACCATGCCAACTTGCTTCCATATTCAGTATTTCCAGCGATTAACAGGCTGTCTTTTGAAGAAATGATCCGTTCCGGCGCCATTTCTAGCGAAATGATGGAATCAATGCTGCTGTGCTGTTCGTTGAGCCTGAGTAAAACACTATCACCCATGCCCGCTATGATGACCTTACCTCCGGCCACTCCAAACATCTCCGCCCACTGCCCAACAGGTACGGTCCGTATGATCTGGAGAGATTTCAAGTCCACCACTGAAATCAATTGACTGAAAAGGTCACTCACCAACATAAGATTTGATCCGATGAAATGTACATGTCGCGGAGAACTCAATCCCTCGATCATGCCAATTTGTTTGAGTGAACTGTCTGCCAGGATCCTTATCAGGCCAGAGTTATTCATAACCACAAACAATGAATCACCCTTCCTATAGATCGATTGTAAAATGTCTCCAATCGAGGCGTCGTTCTCTATTTCATAAACCCTCTGCACAACTTCACCGGTTTCCAATCCATAAGCAGTAATGGAAGCGTTGTTGTACTGAAAATTGCCTTCACATCCAATCAGCAATCGTCTACCTTGAATGGTGTCACTCAAAGACGGATCGCTGCTTACAGGACCTATAGCAGGGTCTTTTTGACATGCCGATAAGCACACAGCACAAAGGAGGCCTATGAACGCTTTGCCCATCGGAGGTCTATTTTGAAATAGATGCTACGCCCTGGCATTGGCCGCCAAGGCATGTTTTGGTATTGCCAGTCAAATAAGTTGTTTACCCATATCGAAAGGTTCATCTGCATATCGTCCGAAAATTCATGGGCATAGCTCATACCTGTCGAGGTAATGTGATATGCAGGCATGAATGCCGACGCATCATTGGTGATGAACCTCTTGGCGGTCCATTGGTATTGAAAGTGGAGGGTGAACGCAGCCAATTCCATCGCTGAATTCAGGGACATGCTGTGCGATGGTACATAACTTAGGGGCTGGAACGCATCGCCACTATTGCGTCCCAGCGCATCCGCGAAGTGATATGCAATGTCCAAGTCGAGCTTTTTACCACTAGTGCCGATGGTATATCCAGCATTGAGGTCAACCCCTCTGATAAGGGCCTCATCGATGTTGACTGGAGAGAAGATCGCTCCTTGTGGCAACCAGCGAATTCTGTCACGGTAACGGCTATGGTAACCAACAAGAGATATGCGCGATCGTTTGACGTCTGACTTCACGCCTGCTTCGATCGTGCTTCCTGTTTCAGGTTGCAATGTCGTCTCGCCTCCGGGCACCCAATACAGCTCATTCAAGGTTGGAAACCTTACCGTATTTGCTGCCGAGGCAGTGACTTGTACCGGGATTTCTTTGAAGGGACGAAGTCGCATTCCAATAAAGGGAAGCATCCTGCTGTTCTGCATAAAATTTTCATACCTCGAACCTCCGTCAAGCTGAAGGGCACCATGAAATAAAGACGATCGAAACACCCCAAGCATACTCCACTGATCGGCGACATGCGCCTGTTCATAATTCCCACTTTGAGCCTTTATGCGGTCATAGCCAACGCGACCAAAGAGACGAAGCCAAGACGTAAGTGAATAAGAAGTTTCGAACTGATTCTGGAAGCTCTCATAGCGATTTAGGTTGTCGATGTCCAATCCTTTATCCGCGTAGGCATTGTCGTTTTGTTCGTACATAGAACGCAGGGTCCATTCAACCTTCCCTCCCTCCTTCCTCATGCGTACAAAGGCTTTTTGCGAAGCATCGGACTGATCGCTGTAACTGTGAGGTGAATTGATCGTCGATGGGATCTTACGTTGTGTCTGGCTCAACCACCAAATGGCTTCTACCTCTATTTTCTTGGTGATGCGATTCACGATGGAGACGGAGACATTGCTTCGCGTAAACGACGCATCCTGTAAAACATCCGTTTTCCAAGGATTAGTTGTGATATCCACAAATGGATAATTGTTTTCAACGTCTTGTAAATCAGCCGAAAATGAAATGGCTGAAGGACGACCCCATAGTTTGATCGGTAGGTTGAATTGGGCCGCGGAATGAAAGGCGCCAAAAGAGCCACCTCCGACAAGAAGTCGAGCCGATTCATGGCGTACGTCTGCAGACTGCTGAATGGCGATCAAACTACCCATTCCGCCTGTCGCATAAAGGGATGAAGAGACTCCGCTCATGATCGAAAGACCATCGAATTGGGTAACGGGAAGTGTGGAAAGATCCATCGTCCCAAGCATGGGAGAATTGAGCTTCATTCCGCTCCACATTACCTGGGTATGGTTCGCATCTCCACCTCGAAATGTGCTGGTAGAAAGCAAGCCAGGACCATAGTTTTTAAAGGCTATCCCGCCTTTCGATTGGAGTACCTCCGTTATGTTTAACGATGGCATCGATGAAGGAGCGTTCAATGAATCAAAGCGCTGCTCATAGGAGGATCCCAACTTCAGAACCATGGTGTCGATGATATGGAACTCGCGCAACTCCAAGGTATCCTGAGCATTCGCATACAGCCCGGGTAGTAGCCCCGTGAATAACATCCACGCACCTCGCGTCATGGCGTCGTTAAGTATTTATTCCCTTTTGCATCGTATTGCAGTAGATGGACGCTTTCGGACTCACGTCCCAATAGATCGATGCTGAAAAGCGTTTTGTCCTCTTTAGAACCCACTGAATGTATACCTATTGGGATGCTGCTGTTGATAATGCCAACCGCATCTAAGTCAAATCCTCCCGGCCCAAAGTTCGTCGGCCAAGGATCGTTGATCAATCCCCCCTGACTATCATAGGTAGCATAGGCAGCGTCGATGCTTCCAATCACATCTACTATCCTCACATGGGTGATGCGTTGCTTGTCTAAGACGGTCGTATTTGGCAATTCCGAAAGGTCGAATGGCACTCCGTGGTGGGCGATATACTTACCGGCCAAGTTGTGAACCAGCGTAGCATCTGTATTTTCAAAGGAAGCTTTTTGGGTGGTTGTCGGAATTTCAGAGAATGCGGGAAAACGCACGAAGTGTTCACCATCGGAGCTCACTTCTACAAAAGCCAATTCCAGAAACGCGTCTGAACCGGTTCCAAACCCATTTTCAAATACGGCAAAGTCTGGGCCTTCTCCATCATAGAAAGGTGCCGAAAACATCAAGGTAGCCACCCCACTATCCCCCAAACTGACCGTTAAAGGAGCGTCGGCAGGTCCCGTAGCATACACGGCCACACCGGCATTGGCATAGCCTGAGTCAAGCACTCCAGCTTGGCGTAACCCTCGCTCTACCGAACAAGAAATTGCCCAATCTCGAAAGCAGGCGGAGTCTTTTGGAATTGCCGTTGAGCCCAATTCGCCAGCTTGAGGAGCAAAGGAACCTTGGGCAAAACCCTGGTAAGACAGCGAAATCATTATGGCTAGCACCATTTTCACCATCTGAAGACCTTTTGAGAGGTGACAGCATCACCTGATGTAATTTGTACAATGTAGACTCCCTGAGGAAGCGAGGCCGTTGGAAGGGTGTGATGGGTATCGTCCTTCGAACTAGTCAAGATGTTGCCATCCAAGGAAATCAAGACGGCGGAGCTGCGCATTTCCGACGTAATCTCAAACGAGTCATCCTTCACGGCAATCTGTATGGATGAAGCATCCCGCTCTGATATCAACCCAGAAGCATAGCTAAACATCAGGTCGTCAAGGCAGAAATAGGCCGGGGTGTTGATGCCAAACGCTCCGGTGTCGCTGGAGAATAATTGCATAGAGACCCGATGTCCCCCATGCTCATACGCCGGAAAATCATTGAGTTCCACAAAGGTCCAATCATCAAGGATGTAATCTTGGCTGTTGTCTTCAAAACGAAAATCTGCCAAGTAGAAGTCGAAGTGACTGTCAGCGGCGCTGTTGTTCTCTCCTCCCATGTAATCATAGAAATTGAAACGAATGAAGAGGTAATCTGGATCATCGCCCGCTGCTCCTCCGAACTTCTTTGCAAACTGATCTCCGTTTAGCATGCTGTAGTAGGTGTAGGAAGCATTTGACACATAGCCACCCATCCAGCGTATTCCAGCTTCCCAACCGTAGCAGTTTTCACTGACGTTGAGGAAGGTCTCCGTGGAAGCACTAACGACGCCATAGCTTTCACTTTGACGGCCACTCCCCGCCTTGCTGCTGTAAAGATTGGTAAACTGTCCTGTAGAGTCGTCGCGCATCGTACTAACCGCGACTCCACTCGCCCAATACCCCCCAAACGAGGTGTCATATTCACATTCCCAATGAAAGCATTCTTCGTTGAGCACATTGGTGTCTTGACCATTGAGAAAGGTGTCGAGGTCTAAATCGTAGGATTCGAAGGTTAGGGTTGAACCGAATTGAGCTACTGCGGATGTAGCGAGTCCAATAGAGAGTAGAAAGAGTAAATGTTTCATGTTGCTTTCGCGCTTAAAGATGAACAACACGAGAAACATTCAGTGAATAAGAGAAAGGAAGATGCCCCAAAAGCGAAGCAAGATCCGATCAGCTTTTATTCCCGAAAGCTTTTCGCAAAAAATTCACTTCTGGCAGGTCTTCTGACTTACCCGGTCTCGACGCCTTCCCAATGAGTGTTCATCATCAGTGGCTTTAATGTCAAGGCCATCATCACGCCTAAGCATGATAAGGTTTACAGCTGCGGGGACAGTTCCGGACTTACACCGGATTCCCTTTTCATCGTGGCGCCAACCACGAACCAAAAGCAGTGCGAAAATAAGTAAGAATTGAGATTAAGGCTCTCTCGGAACCAATCGTGCACGGAACTTAGCTTCTGTGATGGGGATGTTCTGGCTGCCATTGAAGAGGCGGCCGGCAAACTCTCCTTCCACGATATACATACCCAGGGTGTCCAAGGTATCCGTAGTGATGTTCCTTTTTATCAGATCCGTGATTCTGATATAACTATCGAGCAACTGACCACTGCCTGGCTTGCTTACCCAACGATCACGATTGGCGTCGGTGTAGACCAACTTCGCGCCTCGTCGACCGAATTCGGTGGTGGCAAAAGGCTGTGCTATGCCTGTTCCCGTTTCGCTTCGGAACATATCGAGGAAGGTAACAATCTCGGGGTGAAAACCATTTTGAGCATCGATGGTGTCTTGATCAGCCTCATTCACGCAATCGTAAAAGAAAATTTCGATCCGCTCATTAGGAATCTCCGGACGAATGAACCTCGTGATGTGCTCGAACCAAATGTTTCCGGAATCGCTAATACAAGGTTCATCATTGTACTGCTCAGGAATGTTGCGGTAGATGTTTTCGGTATAAACGGGCCAAGAACCCCAATCTGGAAAATCCGGATCCTTCGGGTCTTTGCGCGTAATGGTATCCCACTTGGATCGTTTACCATCTTGCCACTTCTTAAAATGGCCATCGAATTTGCCGTAGAAAAAGTAGTTCGCAGTTGGAATGTTGAACGTATCAAAGACAGGGAACTCCCCTTCTTGTGGGTTTCCGAACACTCCTTCTGATACACCGCGCTCGCATGAAGACACAATCACTCCAGCGAGGATCATGAATACGGAGGCAAAAGCTAGATTTCTGTATATACGACTCATATGGCGCTCAAAATTACGGAAAATGACTTTGCATTGGAGACGGAGAAAAAAATCGACCGTTGCTCGTTAAATTGGGAAGGTATCACCCGACAAGAATAGTGCTTCTGCGAATGCCTTTTCATCGACGCCTGAAGGCGTTAGGTCACTAAGCACTGAAAGCAATTGTTCGGTAGCAAGATTCCCTACTAATTCATCCTCTGCCATCGGACAACCGCCGTATCCTTTGATTGCAGCATCAAAGCGTCGGCAACCCGCCTGGTATGCCGTTCGCACTTTTTCCTCAGCATCTTCCGGTCGTGAGTGCAAATGCGCCCCGATCTCAACCGATGGAAAAGCCGGCACTATTGCTCCGAAAAGTTCCCGGATATTGGACTGATCACTTACACCCACCGTATCAGCAAGCGCAATGATTTCAATGCCAACATCCCGAGTTAAGCGTTCCGTCCACTGAGCGGCTAGCTCCCCGCTCCATGGATCTCCGTATGGATTCCCAAACGCCATACTGATGTAAACGACCATCTTCTTGTTGGACTTTACGCTTAGCGCTTGCATCTCCTCAACGCGAGATAACGATTGGTCTATCGTTGCGTTCGTGTTCCGTTTTTGGAATGTCTCTGAAATGCTGAAAGGGTAGCCAAGGAAATCAATTTCTTCAAACGCACAGGCGTCCTCGGCTCCTCTTCTATTCGCAACAATGGCCAATAACTTTGTCGAAGTATTGGATAGATCCAGTTTCGCCAAAACCTCAGCTGTATCCCTGAGTTGAGGAATGGCCTGCGGCGACACAAAGCTTCCAAAATCAAGGGTGTCAAATCCCACGCCGAGTAGTTGATTGATATACCTTGCTTTTTTCTCTGTAGGAATGAATTCTTCGATGCCCTGCATCGCATCCCGAGGACATTCGATGATCTTCACGCTCATGATAGCAGCCGTTTATTAATGTTCTTGATGAGCCAAGGGCCTTCGTAGATAAAGCCCGTGTACAATTGGACAAGAGACGCTCCCGCATTCAACTTTTCCAAGGCATCGTCAGCCGAATGAATACCGCCAACCCCAATAATGGGAATACTTCCGTCTGATGCTTGATGGATGTGTCGGATCACTTCGGTGCTTTTGTTTTTGACCGGCACGCCACTCAACCCCCCTGCTTGATTGACAATCTCTTTTGGTGAATGTAAACCCGACCGATCCAATGTTGTGTTGGTGGCAATGAGTCCGTCAATCCCGTTTTCCTTGACGAGGTCTACGATATCATCCAATTGAGCCTTTTCGAGGTCTGGGGCTATTTTGAGCAGTACGGCCTTTTCCTTGCTTTGCTTTGAGCGGATGGTGAAGAGCGCATCAAATATGCGCTTCAGCTCATCCTTCCCTTGCAATTCGCGTAATCCTGGCGTATTGGGTGAACTCACATTAACCGAAAAATAATCTACATGATCATAGAGCTTCTCAAAGCATATCTCATAGTCGCGCACCGCTTGGTCGTTGGGGGTGACTTTATTCTTGCCTATGTTCCCACCAATTGGGATAGATCGTTTAGCCTTTTTAATCCGCTCCACTGCTGCATCGACTCCATCATTGTTGAAACCCATGCGGTTGATCAAGGCTTCATCTTCCACCAATCGATACATCCGTGGTTTTGGGTTGCCGGGCTGCCCTATCGGGGTTACGGTTCCAATCTCCAAAAAACCAAAGCCTAGTTCTGTCAAGGAATCTATCCATTTCGCGTCCTTGTCAAAGCCTGCTGCTAACCCGACTGGGTTCGGGAAGGTGAGACCAAAAATCTTTCGCTCCAAGCGTGCATCTTCGACCTTGAAGGAAGGAGTGAATGGACTTTGCAGAAGTCCAAGTTGATAAAACCTCTCCAGCCAGCCAGTCACGAAGTAATGAGCTCGTTCGGGTGGCATGCTGTACAACAGCGGGCGAATGATCGACTTATACATCGGTGCGAATGTAGCCTTATCTCGTTTCTTTTTCATTCATTTGATACAAACCAAATCAAGATGATTCGTACACTTTTCATACTTTTTATTACACTGTTCACAAGCTTTGCGCAGGCCGACGATTTCAAGTTCAAACTTCAACTTGAAACGGTTGATCACATGAGCATGGATGGTGCCATAGTCACAGCGCTGGAGCGCGGAAAGACTTTCATCACTGAAAAGGTGAAAGACTCCGACGTCAAGCTCGAACTTGAATCTGGAAGGGTCTACGAAATCTGGATACAGAAAGTAGGATATGTTCCACACGTCATCCACAATGTGCATGACGAAGGCGACAACAAGCACAAGGTTACATTGATCAAGTCGGAAGCGAAATATCCAGGTGGCATCCCCCCTTATCACATGGCCAATAGAGTCTTTGAGGATGTAGACAAGATGACCATCTCTGCTGAAATGATCAATGACCACGTACTCCTTGTGAAAGAAGAAGATTTAACGAGCGATGAAGTGAAGGCTTTGGAACGCATTCAAGCCGTTGGAGATGAACAAGAAAAAGCGCAGAAGAAGATTGATAAGTTGAACGAGGATCTCCAAAAAACGGACGAAGATTTGGCCAAGGTTACCGAGGAGATTGCAAAGGGTCAGATTGCCCGAGAAGATGGCGAGAAGCAGATCGAAAAGACAAAGAAGGATCAGGAAAAGATCAAAAAGGAACTCAAGGACCTCGCCTACTGAAGCTCTTTTCTTTTTACTGAGATCGGAATGACTTCTATCGAATGCACTTTGCTGTTTCCTTTACCCGTCATGTAACCATAGACTTGAAGTACGCCCTCATCTGGGAAGTAAGTAGGGCGCTTTGTAAACAACTTGATCACGGTCCGCTCGTCCACTCCTAGCCCTAAGTCAGTCATGTTTGCAGCCTGATATTGATAATTCAAATCATCATGTTGAAAGGAAGCCACTGCATGAAGGCCATTTCTGTCAGGGTCACCGCACGAAACCCCCATCCTAATCATGATCAAGGCGTTGGGGTCACTCGGCAATAAATCCCCAGTAATCCCAAGCATATCAGAGAATCCACGTTCCCCATTCAATTCAGGTCCCTTCTCACTCTGATCCAGGTCTAGTTTAGCAATGGGGGCATAGAACGTGGTGTCAAACTCGAGTCGTTCGGCCAATCCTTGACGCAAGTGCTCGGTGTCAGGATCTCTGTACACCCCCGCAAATGACAAATACTTGGGCTGTTCTGGATTCATCCAGGTAGCCCAAAACGCCTCTTTTGTCATCGTGCTATCCGTGATCACACCCAAGTTGGCGTACTTGACCTGAAGCAGGTTGTTCCAGATAAGCACGCAGATCAGTGGGCCGATGACTAACCAAGTCCATGTCGGGCGTCGAAGGGTCCATGCTACAAAGGCAGCAAGTCCAAACGCCAAGAGTGGATATATGTCGATCATGGGGCGGATAGAAAGGCTGCCGCCGTAATACCAACACCACCAACTGAAGGTGACATAGACGTGAAGAATGGTGATGCCCGTGATGGCCATGACTAGCCATTTGCTTTGTTTTCGCAGCATCCAAACACCCAACAAGGCAAATCCCATAATGGGCGTATAGACCAACCATCCGTTTCGATAACTGAACAATCCCTCCATGATGTGTGGGTTCAGCCAATAAAACGCCTCCTGCTCATAGGAATAGTGCACCCACTCCCCTGCTGTCAGCTTCCAAAAGAGGAGCTGCGGCGCAATTGGAAGGAAGGCGACTAAGGCAGCCCAAAGGGTGTCTATTCTGAATACACGTCCCAGACTGCCTTCTCTCTCGTAGAGTGCAAAGAGCAAATAAAGTCCAAGCACTATGTTGGTAGGACGTATTAAAACTAGCCACCCAAGAAAGAATGCTGAAAGGAGTAAATCTCTTGTTTTACAACGATTTACCCATCTATCGCTAAACAATAAAAACAAGGATCCAAGCCCAAAAGAATAGACATGTGAAAGGCTGTTGTCTACGCTTGCATATTGCAACAGATTCGTTCCCAAATAAAGGGTCAATAAGGTGATCCCAACCACTGCGCTTGAAAACCTGCGGATTAACACCTTCCAAAGGGCCAACATGCCAATGATTAAGAAGGCAATTCCAGTGAAGCCAACCGCCAATTGATAAGGCCTGCTCCAACCGTCTTGGGGGTAATCCAATACGCCAGCTACTGCATCTGCCGCATAGAATCCAGGCACCCAAGCGTAGGCCAAGCCCATGGTCATCTTTGGCAGGTATCGACCCGGCAGTCCTTCGTGCATCCATGATCGATTCAATGCAGATCCTTCAAGATCACCGTGAAAGGTATTCATGGGGTCGTGGTGAAGCAATGCCCCTTGAATGTATCCGTAGTACGCGAATCCGTCGCTACGAATAACCAGGTCGTTCTTCCAGAAGTCGAAGCGGAACAGGTAGAATACGGCGACGATACCGATGGTGATGATCAAAAGCCAGGATGAGCGCATTGGGCCAAATGTAAGCGCTTGGAACGCAACCATAGCCTGCATATCGTACATTCGCCGCATGGCGATCATCGAAGCAAAGGGACTGGAGAAAAGCTACGGGGAACTAAAGGTCTTGAAGGGCATCGATCTCGCAATCGCCGAGAAGGAGATCGTCAGCATTGTTGGTGCTTCTGGTGCAGGCAAGACGACGCTGCTTCAAATCTTGGGTACATTGGACCGTCCGGACCAAGGAAAAATGAGCATTGCGGGAACGGATGTTTTTTCATTGAGCGACCGAAAAATGTCCAAGTTTAGAAATGAGCAGATTGGCTTCATCTTTCAATTTCACCAGCTGCTTCCGGAGTTCTCGGCCTTAGAAAATGCATGCCTTCCCGCATTCATCAATGGAAAGACGCGCACAGAAGCTGAGACGAGAGCAAAAGAGATACTAGCGTTTCTGAAAGTAGATCACCGCATGGAGCACAAACCGAATGAGCTCAGCGGTGGAGAGCAGCAGCGCGTGGCGGTAGCTCGGGCATTGATCAATAATCCTAGCGTAGTTTTTGCGGATGAACCCAGCGGCAACTTAGATTCAAAGAATGCGGACGACCTGCACAAGCTCTTCTTCGATCTACGCGATCAATTTGGCCAGACCTTTGTTATTGTGACCCACAATCGAGCGCTCGCAGACATGGCCGATCGCAAGCTTGAAATTGTGGATGGCCACTTGTGACGCATTTAACCGAACAACATGAGAAAAGCAATCCTTTACATCTGCCTACTACTAGCCATGATGTTCACTATTTCGGCATGCGCTGAGCTGCAAGCCATACTGAAGCACGTTGAAGAAAACGGCGGAGTCGAAGTCAAAGACGTTCTAAGCAATGATGAGATCATCCGCGGACTCAAGGATGCGCTCGTGCACGGTGCAGATTCGGCTGTCGCTAGATTAAGTGTGAAGGATGGATTCTATGGGGATGCTGCTTTGAAAATTCTACTTCCAAAAGAGGCAAAGCCTATTTATGATCGATTGGAGAAAGTTCCGATCATTGACGGTTTGATATCCGACGCCGTCTTGAGCATCAACCGCGCTGCCGAGGATGCGGCCACTGAAGCCAAACCCATTTTCCTCAATGCGATCAAAGGAATGACCATCCAGGAAGGCATGTCGATTCTTCGCGGAGCAGACACCTCTGCCACGCACTATTTGCGGCAAAAGACTTACCACCAACTGTACAATGCCTTCAAGCCTAAGATCCAGCAATCTCTTGAGAAAAAGTATGTCGGAAACCTTTCGGCGGAAAGCTCTTACAAAAAGGTGATCGACACCTACAATACGGCTTCCGTGAACGGGATGCTTTGGGATAAAATCAAAAACAACTCCTTGTCTGAGCACACTACGAAGAATGCCCTGAACGGACTGTTTATCAAGGTAGCTAAGGAGGAAAAAATGATTCGAGAGAACCCGATCCACAGGGTGACGGACATCCTTAAACGGGTGTTTGGGTATGTATTCGAAAGCTGATTACTGCGAAACAATAAATGGGTTTCGGTTGTTACATCCTTAAATGAACAATCGTGAAAATCACCACCATCTTATTGATATCGATCCTGATTCTGGTCGTATTATTTGTCGTTTTCCAATCCTTTGTCATGCGATCGTCTAAAGGCATCGAAGTCTACGGCTATGAAGTAATTGAATCGTACAAAGACTTTGAGGTCCGTCGATACGAACCCGCCACCTTTAGTTACGTGAAGATGAATGCTGCGACTTATCGCGAAGTGTCCAGTCAGGGGTTTAGAACCTTAGCTGGTTACATTTTTGGAGGAAACGCTGAGAACCAAAAAATCGCCATGACAAGCCCAGTGGCCATGGAGATGGACGATTCAGTCACCATGTCCTTCATGGTACCATCTGATCTCAAAGCGGAAGAGCTCCCTAAACCCAATGATCAACGCATCGGTTTTAGAACGGAGCCTGAAAAGGTACTCGCCGCCATACAATTTGGTGGTTGGGCAAACGATGAGAAAATCACCGCCTATTCAACGAAGCTTATAGAAGCGCTGCAGCGCGAAGGTTTTGAAGCCACGGGCAAGATCACGTTCATGGGATACAATCCGCCGTACGAAGTTGTCAATCGACGAAACGAGATTGTGGTTGAGATTACCTATCCGGAGGGTTAAAAGAACCAATAGTCAACACCAGGTCGCTTATCGGCTTTTTCAAACCAATCTAGGATTTCATCTTGGCCTTGCGGGGACGCCACGGCAACGACGATTTGGGGTGACTCGAGGTCCAAGATACTGCTGAAATCGTGCATCCGTACGTCATAAACATCCAATCCTATCTTCTTCGGGTTGTCGCACACCCAATGAAAGTGGCGCTCCTGTGCAAGCATGAGTTTTGCCAAGTCCTTTCCATTGCGGCCTGCTCCCCATAGTACAAGGGGGCGGTTGTCGTCGCGATCGAGTTCGAAGAAATACCTCAACTTCATAGCGTAGTATCGATTGTCTTGGTACTCGTCCCAAGTGCGTGAAATACGCTCTGACCTATCTCGCCAATGATGAAGCACTTTGTCGATCCCAATTACGCGGAGCTTCTGTCGGTAAAAACGGAAGCACAAGTCATAATCTTCAGGATACACTTCGGGATTGAACCCGTCTGAAGCTTCGAAGTCGTCTCGATGTATGATCCAACAATGCGATGGAATCACACATTCACGATAGATTTCCTGCCAATGCAACTGCTCCCGAGCGATTCGATTCAACCATTGCTCGTAACGTAAAAACCCACCGCCTACTTCACCTTCATCTACGAAATGTTCGGTACCCCCAGCAATGATGTGCCCCTTCCCTACTTTGAGCCATTCTCGCACCAGGACTTCGATTTTATCATGCGGCATTCGATCATCACTGTCCATGCGATTAATCAATTCACCTGCTGCAAAGGCATAGCCTTCTTTCAACGCTGGTATCAGCAGACTCCGCTTGCTGTGCACCACTTGGATCCGTTGGTCTTTGTTGGCGTATTCTTGCAGAATGTCTGGGGTTGCATCGCTTGAATGGTCGTTGACGGCAATCAACTCCCAGTTGGAATAAGTCTGTGCTATAATGGAGTCTAAGCACTCCCTCAAGTAGGGCGCCGTATCCTTCGCGGCCATGATGATCGATACGAGGGGTTTCTCCATGACTGCGAAGATGCGCCAATCCTCAAGAGTCTGTTATGTGATGAGGCAAACGAAAAGGATTTGCTTCCTTCGCAGGCATGCAAAAGGATAAGGTCAAAGAGATCGTAGAAGAAGCCTATAAGTCCTTCGCTCGATCCAGCTTCATTGAAAACGACCCCATACAGATTCCACATCGTTTTCGTCAGAAGGAAGACATTGAAATTGCAGGCTTTTTAGCAGCCACCATCGCTTGGGGGCAGCGTGTTACCATCATTAACAACGCTTCTCGCCTTCTCAAATTGATGGATGACGCTCCTTTTGATTTTGTCATGAATCACCAAGCAAGCGACAGGAAACGATTCACAGGATTCGTTCACCGAACCTTTTCTGAAGTGGACGCTATGTACTTCATGGAGTCTTTGCAGCATATGTATAGGTCAGGAAAGGGACTCGAAGAGGCTTTTGGGACTGCGAAAGGCTCCACGATGCAAGCGCGCATCCATGGATTTAAAGATCAATTTTTCAGCATTGAGCACCTGCCCCGGACAGAAAAGCACGTGAGTGATCCGATGAAGGGGTCCTCTGCAAAGCGCTTGAATATGTTCCTGCGTTGGATGGTCCGTTCCGATCAGGAAGGCATCGATTTCGGGATATGGCGCTCAATCGAGTCTAAGGACCTCATGATGCCATTGGACGTCCATACTTCTACGGTAGGTCGAAAGTTGGGCCTGCTAACCCGAAAACAGGACGATTGGAAGGCAGTTGAAGAGCTCACCAGCTCGTTGCGCGACTTTGATGCCAAAGACCCGGTAAAGTACGACCTAGCGCTTTTCGGAATGGGTGTCAATGCGAGGCTTGGTCATTGAACCTTTGTACTTAGTGTACGCCAAGCAAAGAACCAACCTATAAGTACGAGTATCGTACCTAACAAGAACGGTGCGCCAGGGAAAATCACGGTAGCGTTCTCCTCCGTAAAGAAAGCGAAGAGGCTCGTCATGACTACTGGGCCTACGATTGCGGTAGCGCTCATCATGCTGGTAAGTGCGCCTTGCAGCTCTCCCTGTTCGTTTCCTGGTACTTCATTGCTCATGATGCCTTGCAGTGCAGGGCCGGCCACGCCACCAAGACTATACATGACAATGCTTGGGTAGACCATCCAACCTTTCGTAATGAACGTTAGCGCTAGCAGACCTGCCATGTACATGAACATTCCCACGTACACTGCAGCTTTCTGTCCAATTTTGGGAATGAGCCACCGGATTAAAACACCTTGTACGAGGGCACTCATGACGCCTACGGCACCCAAGGAATACCCTACATCCGCCTCGCTCCAATCAAAGGCATACATTGTAAAATAAGACCATGTACTCTGCACCGCGTGGGAAGCGATGTAAACGAAGACTAAGGCAAATATTAACCCTGCTATAACCGGATACCGCTTCAGGTTTACAAGGCTACCTACAGGATTCGCTCTTTTCCATTCGAATGGACGCCTGCGATCCAAGGGTAGTGATTCGGGCAGCACAAAGTAGCCGTACAACCAATTGAGAAGCGACAACCCCGCAGCAGCGTAAAACGGAACCCTTGGTCCCAGTTCACCAAGCAGGCCTCCAATCACTGGACCCACAATAAATCCAAGTCCAAACGCAGCGCCAATAAGACCGAAATTCTGCGCCCTTTTTTCGGGAGGAGATACATCTGCAATGTAGGCTGCGCCTGTTGTGAAACTCGCACCCATGATTCCCGAAACAATACGGGCAAGGAACAGCCAAACGATGGTGGGCGCCAAGGCGAGAACGATGTAGTCTAAACCAAAGCCGAAAAGAGAAATCAACAATACGGGTCTGCGGCCAAAGCGATCGCTCAATGCGCCGATGATCGGAGAAAATAAGAATTGAAAAAAGGCATAGACGAATAGAAGCCATCCGCCATATTTAGAAGCCGCACTTAAGCCCTCTCCCGTTAGCTCCATGATCAGGCTTGGCATCACTGGAATGATGATTCCAATGCCAGTCACGTCCAGCATCAACGTAATGAAAATAAAGCTTACTGCAGCCTTACCGCTTTTCACTTTTCTTTCGATTCAGCGCCTGCTGCTCTTTTGAGGCGATCGTTGATCGCTCTTCCTAGGCCGAAGTCCGGAAGTCGCTCCACGATGATTCGTTTGATGCTGGCATCATCATCCCACGCACGCAAGGCTTGATAGAATTGCCTAGCTGCCTTCTCATGGTTACCGCCTGGGGTTAGATGAATGACATTGGGCAGATTGAATTCTGGCGCTTCCAGCATAAACAGGATATAGGCCGATTTCTCGACGCTGTGTTCCTCCACTTCTTCTTGAGTGTCGACTACTATCAGCTCTTTTTGAGGGGAATAATGCCTCACCAACATTCCCGGCGCCGTCGGTTTTGAAGAAGATGTGCGGATCTCGATGTTCCCGATGACCCGTTCGATTTGTTCTACAGACAGCCCCCCTAACCTATAAACGATGATCTTACCATCCTCCTCTCCTACAATGGTTGATTCTATTCCGACGTCACAAGCTCCACCATCCAAGACCATGGCTATTTTATCATCAAAGTGCTTTAATACGTGCTCCGCGCTGGTAGGACTTACGTAGCCAAACGGGTTAGCACTTGGAGCGGCTACAGGAAAGTCGAGTTGCTCAAGCAATCGATGTGTAAGCGGATGACTTGGAATCCGGAAGGCTACCCGGTCTAATCCAGCTGTCACGCTGTCCGAAATCTTCTCTGATCGCGGTAGCAGCAATGTCAAAGGCCCTGGCCAAAAGGTTTCCGCGAGTCTCCGTAATCTTGGGGGAATCGCAACGCCCCAATGCTCAATCTTTTCAATGCTGTTGGTATGCAAGATCAGTGGGTCGTAGAACGGTCGGTTCTTTACCCTGAATATCTCCTTGACAGCTTCTTCGTCAAAGGCATTTGCGGCCATGCCATAAACGGTCTCCGTAGGGATGGCTACCAATTCGCTTTTTGAGAGGAATCTTGCTGCGTGCTCAATATCTGCTGATCTTTCCGTCATGCGCTTGCCTTCGTCCATTTATTCTTCCAATCGAACCACCCGTATACACTTACCACCAAGTACACTACCATCAGGGCGCTATAGATCGGCAATCCTCGATCTGAGTAAAGCCAGATGGAGATGCCATTGATCACCACCCAATAGAGCCAAGCCGAAATTGCCTTATGGGCTTCCAGAAAGCTGGCGACAAAGCTGAAGGAAGTGGTTGTTGCATCAACAAAAGGATTGGCGGCGTCAGTATAGCGCTCGAAGGTAGCACCCAAGGCATAAGCTCCAAGCGTTCCTAGGCCAAAAAGGAGTATTGACCTCCCTAGTGATAGACGCTGTATGGGCATTGCAGTCCCTTTCTGATTGCTCTTACTCGTCCAAACCCACCATCCATAAAACCCGATGATTACATAGAACAAGTACAGAATAGCTTCAGAATAGAGGCGTGCTTCTATGAAAAGCGCAATGCTCAATGCTGAAGACGCGATCCCAAAGGGCCAGCACCATTTCACCTCCTTGATCAGGAGAAATAAAAATGCAAGGCTCAGCGCGACTGCTATGATCTCAAGGGCGAGGTACATGGTAATATTCGGGCAAATATGGGCAGAATGACGAAGGTATGGTGCAGTGCACTCCATAAGTCAGAAATGCGTTATCATTGGACCATGCGTCATACTGAATTCAACAAAACAGCCGCTTTCATCTTCCTCGCAATGATGGGGCTTAGCGTACTTTCAATTGCACAAACAGACACGCTGTCGGTATTTTTCAATCACGACGAAGACGTCCTATTTGATGCCAAGCCCATCGACGATCGGAGCGGAGATCTGATTCAGATCAAAGGGATCATGGTCATCGGCCACACCGATCATCTTGGATCAGAGGCCTACAACGAGGCGTTGTCTAGCAGACGCGCCGAATCAGTTGCGCGTTATTTGATGAGTCAAGGCGTGTCCAAACGCAATCTGAGTATTGTCAGAGGAGACGGAGAAATTGCCCCGACTCGCCCAAACAGCCCAGGCCAGGTCATGCACAGGCGGGTAGACGTAGTATTTCAAGCTTCTTCTCCCGGGCCCAATACGCCGATACCTCCTCCGCCTTTACCGACAGCTCCCGCCCCTCCGAAAGCCGAAGACGCCTTCGAAATCGACACGGTGAGCAAGGCTAATGTAGTGTTGGACGGCTTGTCCTTCATTGGAGGAAGACACTTCCCAACACAAAGGTCCATTCCAGTTTTAGAAAAGCTGCTGGAAACCATGAAAAAGTATCCTCAGCTCGAGATTGAAATCCAAGGCCACATCTGCTGCGAGTACGAGGCCTTCGATGGCTTGGACTCGGATGCGGGCACCATGAACCTTTCTGAAAATCGAGCAAAATATGTCTACAAGTACCTCGTGCAAGAAGGTATTTCTGAAACACGTATGACCTTCGTCGGAAAGGGCAGTTCGGATCCGAAAGTATTTCCTGAGCGTACCGAAGATGACCGCCAAACCAATCGGCGAGTGGAGTTGAAGATTACGAAGTTTTGAACCGAACAATATTGATGATGAAACGTATAGTACTGTATTAGGGTTTGATTGGCTCGTTACTTTGCAGGACATGCGTATATGTAGAACGCTCAAGGTGCTATTTGCAGTGGTTTTGCTGCAGTTTGCCTTCCTTGCTTCGGTAGCTCAGACTTTCACCTCTGTGCAGACTGGACCATGGGAGAATGGAGCGACATGGGGTAACAATTCACCGGGCCAAAAAGGAACCGATTACCCAGCGAACAATGACAACGCGATCATTACTTCAGGAACGGTTGTAACCCACACGAAAAAACAACGCCCTACCCGACTGGTCATTGAAGCGAATGGCGAGCTCGTTTCAAACAATGTCATAGGTATTCGGGGCACATATATCAATAACGGAATACATTCCGGCATTTCGACCATTGAGATGCTCAATTTAAGTGACACGATTGCGGGATCAGGGTCAATCACGAATACAGGGCTATTCTTCGTCAAATTTCCTAGGACGATTATGCCTGGTAGTTCCATAACTCGATCAGGAGGCAACATTCAATGTCCGGATCTAGACACTTTGTTTAATCGTGGCACTCTTACCCTATTGGCTTCTGATATCGTAGGCCTCGCCACTTCGGTCTTCAAGAATGAGAACGGTGCCATATTAGACGCCGGGGGTGCCGTATTGACCATAGGGATATTTGTAGCTTCTGAAAATGAAAATACCGTGATCTACAACCGGCTGGGTGCAAGTGCACAAGTGGTTAAAAAGGCCTTAGGCGGTTACTTTAACTTGTCCATCGACGGAGATAATGTAGCAAGTCAAAAAACGATGGCGACGATGGATACCATCCTCAATGACCTTAAGATCAACGCCACTACTTTGCTCGTTCAAGATACCAATCTCTATGTCGGAGGCAGCATCACTCTTGCGGCTAGCAATGCAGGGATGGATGTGATGACCAATCAATCTAAAGTCACTTTGAATGGTAACATTGCGCAGTCTGTAAGTGGCGCCATCGACTTTTACGACCTCACTATTCAGAATTCGGGCCCGAGCGTCTCGTTTACGGCAGACACATCCACCATTCATGGAGGTTTGAACATCCAATCCGGAGCCGTAAGTGCAAACGGGTTTTTATTGATTGAATCGGATGCCGCAGGAGATGCCTATGTTGGTCCCGTGCTAGGTTCCATCAGTGGAGATGTTACCGTGCATCGGTTTATCGGTGCGGGCGCTACCGGTTGGCGTTTCATGAGTGCTCCAGTAAGCGGCGCCACCTTGGCCGACTGGAACGACGATTTCATTACTGCAGGATTTCCAGGTTCTGACTTCCCCACTTTTTATTTCTCATCGATCAAGGGCTACGATGAAACAATAGCCGGACATCAAGACAGCGGATTTGTAAATCCTACCGGCATTAGTCAATCCATTCCAACCACGGGTGGATATTGGGTCTATTGTGGAGATCAGCTCTCGGGTACGGCCTCTTTTCTTATTGACATTGCAGGTCCTTTGAATACAGGTACAATCAACTATCCAATTACCTACACAGCCAATACGGCCTTGACCGCAGATTGCTGGAACCTTGTGTCAAATCCATATGCAAGTGTGATCGATTGGGATGCTCTAAGTTGGACGAAGACAAACGTGGATGACGGCGTCTATGTGTGGAACACAAATGCAGGGTCTTACGCTTCTTATGTGAATGGTTTGGGCGTCAATGGGGGAAGCAATTTGATAGCATCGAGCCAAGCCTTTTATATCAAAGCAAATGCAGCTAGTCCAGCTTTATCCATCGCCGAGAACTGCAAATCTGCAACAGCGGTTTCGTTCTTGCGGCCGAGAAACGACGATCCTGTAGTGCGCGTTAAATTGGCCAATGCACCAGGTTTAAGAGAGACGATTGTGCGGCTGACCGATGATGCTTCCACAGCATTCGACCCTGACTTCGACACTTATCACCTGTCTGTGGCTCAAGACCCTTACAAAGTGTATACACGCTTGGGAGAAAATGATTTCGGAATCAATAGCTTCCCTACCAATGGAATAGACAGCCTGCCCTTGCTCCTGCACTCACCTACTGAAAAAATCACATTGCAGTTTGATGTGAATGAAGCTGCTGAAAATCTCTGTTTGGTGGTGCGCGATGTTGTGTCCGGCGAGCTTTATCCCGTGCTGAATGCGAATGGCCAAGTCACCCTTCAGAACGACTCCAACATTGTGGATCAGTTTCGCCTCATCTTAACCGATCCATTCTTTGTGGAAAAGACCTTGTGTCAGATAGTAAGCACACAAGAGATCCGAGGAGTTGAAAACAGTGTGATTTATTATGCGAACGGCATGTTGCATCTAGCGGGTCAAAATGAAGGAACGAGGGTAATCGTTCATGATGCCTTGGGAAGGTTGGTTCATCAAGGAAGCTTGAGCAGCGACCGGATGGAAATGCCCATGGAAGGTGTTCAAGGCGTTTTCTATGTTAGGGTAGGGAATTCCGAGCCAAAGAAGATCGTAATAGTGCAATGAGCAGCCGCTCAATGAAGGACAGAAACCGTGTAGCCGAGGCTTGGCTTTTCGTGCAGTACGTATTGACTTTGCTTTGAACATTCGTCGATCCAAAATTCTCTGTAATCACGAACTTCCATCTTGTCATTACCGATCGAGCCAATCACCTCTAGCACGCGCTGTGAGTTTCTCTTTAACACCAGATTTGGCTCCGATGCCGTCATTGGTTCCAAATCAACGATCTTGGTATAGCCATTCTCGTGTAGTTGAAAAATGCCTGGCTTCGTTCCGCACTCATCTGTGCTCTCTAGTACAGTGATAACGATATCATCTCCAGCAAGCACAGGTAGATCCGTGAATTGCGGTTGAGCCTTAACGGCTGTAGCGACTACAAACAAGCTTATGATGGCAATGAATTGTTTCATGTTTTCCTGGATTTATGTCTCTAATATCCGTTGAAATGATGCGCAAGGTTTGGAGTACTTTCCCAAAGAAACGATCCACCTTCCCAGCGTATTCGCCAAACTGGCAACAGGTAGTACCCAAGCTTTACTTCTATCGCTTGCGCACCCTACTGAGGTTACTACTTTTGCAGCGCAAATTCAAAACAAGCGCAAGTCATGAATAGAATCGCAGTGATCGGAGCAGGAACCATGGGAAATGGAATTGCCCACGTATTCGCACAGTTTGGATACGATGTAAACCTCATCGACATCAGTGATAGTAACCTCGATCGAGGCATGGCTGCCATTGCTAAAAACTTGGACCGCCAGGTAAAGAAGGAGCAAATCACCGAGGAAGAGAAAACGGCTATTCTTAGCCGCATTGTCACTACCACTGACATGGCAAAGGGCGTTAGCGACCGTGAACTCGTTGTGGAGGCAGCTACTGAAAACGTAGAACTCAAACTAAAGATCTTCAAAGACCTCGATGCCAGTGCTCCTAGAGAGTGCATATTGGCTTCCAATACATCCTCTATCAGCATTACGAAGATTGCTGCAGTGACATCACGACCTGAGCAAGTGATCGGAATGCACTTCATGAATCCTGTGCCCGTGATGAAGTTGGTAGAGATCATTCGAGGATACGCCACTTCAGATGCCGTTACCAAGACCATCATGGAAACGAGCAAGAGCTTAAAAAAGGTTCCGGTTGAGGTAAATGACTATCCAGGTTTTGTAGCCAACAAGATCCTCATGCCCATGATCAACGAAGCAATCATCACCCTTTATGAAGGCGTAGCCGGCGTTGAGGAGATTGACACGGTCATGAAACTGGGCATGGCACACCCTATGGGACCTCTTCAGCTTGCGGACTTCATTGGACTTGACGTATGCCTGAGCATTCTCAATGTACTGCACGACGGATTTGGCAATCCAAAGTATGCGCCCTGTCCCCTGCTCGTCAACATGGTAACAGCTGGAAAGCGCGGTGTTAAATCCGGCGAAGGTTTCTACAATTGGACCCATGGTACGAAGGAGCTCGTACTGGCGGATAACTTTAAGAACTAAGCAATCACAAAACCAACAAAAGGAATCATCCCGTATTAGGATGCCTTTTAAACCATAAATCAACAAACAATGCCAAAAGGAATTTATCAAATCCCTTATCCTGACAATGAGCCCGTGAGCAGCTTCGCTCCTGGTAGTTCAGAATTAGCCTCTTTGATGGCCACGTACGATGAAATGTACAACCAAGCCCCTATCGACATGCCTATGTACATCGGAGGTGAAGAGGTGCGTACGAATGATAAACGTCCCATGTCTCCGCCGCATGAGCATGCTAAGGTCTTGGGACACTTCAATTACGGAGATGCATCCCACGTCAATGCGGCTATTGTTGCGGCTATGGCTGCTAAAGACAAATGGGCTGCTTTGCCTTGGGAACACCGTGCTAGCATCTTCATGAAGGCTGCAGAGCTCTTGGCTGGTCCGTTTCGTGACCGTATGAATGCGGCGACCATGTTGGCGCAGTCTAAGAATGTATTCCAGGCAGAGATTGATGCAGCTTGTGAGATGATCGACTTCTTCCGCTTCAATGTACATTACATGCAGGAGATCTACAGTGATCAACCAGACTCACAACCCGGTATTTGGAATCGCATGGAGTACCGTCCGTTGGAAGGCTTCGTGTTTGCGATTTCACCTTTCAACTTCACTTCTATCGCGGCCAACCTTCCGGCTTCTGCTGCGATGATGGGAAACACCGTGGTCTGGAAGCCAGCTGAAAGCCAGATGTATTCCGCTCAAGTGGTCATGGATCTGTTCAAGGCTGCGGGCCTTCCCGATGGAGTTATTAATCTGATCTCCGTGGAAGGACCGGTTGCCGGCGATGTGGTATTCAAGCACAAAGATTTCGCTGGACTGCATTTTACAGGTTCTACCGCGGTATTCCAGCACTTGTGGAAAGAGATTGGAAACAACATCAGCAACTACCGCTCCTATCCACGCATTGTCGGAGAAACCGGTGGAAAGGACTTCATCATGGTGCACCCAAGCGCAGGCCGAAAAGAAGTTTCCACTGCTATTTCAAGGGGTGCATTTGAATTCCAGGGACAGAAATGTTCTGCTGCTTCCCGTGCCTACATTCCTTCCAGCATGTGGTCTGAGGTAAAGGCCAATGTGATTGCAGATGTGAAGTCCTTCAAAATGGGAACACCTCGAGACGCGAGCAATTTTGTCAATGCGGTAATCGATAAACCGGCCTTTGACAAGATCAGTGGCTACATTGATTACGTGAAGCAGCAAAGCGATGCAGAAATTATCGTGGGAGGAAACTATGACGGCAGCAAGGGTTACTTCATTGAGCCAACCGTAGTGGTGACGTCTAATCCTCATTTCCGCACCCTGGAAGAAGAGATCTTCGGGCCGGTCATGACCATCTATGTATACGAAGATGACAAGTTCGTAGAGACCATGGACGTGCTCAACGAAACCTCACCGTACGCCTTGACAGGAAGTATTTTCTCTGGTGATCGTTATGCGATTGACCTGGCTTGCAAAAAGCTTTCAGATGCGGCTGGCAACTTCTACATCAACGACAAGCCGACTGGAGCTGTGGTGAACCAGCAGCCGTTTGGTGGAGCGCGTGGCTCAGGAACGAACGATAAGGCCGGCTCACAATGGAACCTGATCCGATGGGTAAGCCCACGTACGATCAAGGAGACCTTTGTTACGCCGACCGACTATCGCTATCCTTTCTTAGGATAAGACTTCGCTCAAATGACTTGAAAAGCCTGCCTCATAAAGAGGTGGGCTTTTTTATTTGGGCTGAATCGGATGCTTACTCCAGCGTCCCCAAGCAACGAACAAAGCCATTGCCATCAGGATCAGCGGCGCAAAAGCATCGACAGTCTCTCCTGCCCTAAGGTGATCAATGATAGCAAGGCCCATAACCAACACCAAGCCCATAGCGGCTATTGGAGTGAGCTTAGGTTGAATGCGTAAAACTGAAGGTAAGATCAATCCCAATGCGCCTAAAACTTCTACCAAGCCAATCAACATGACCATTTGTTCAGACCAACGTCCGACCCATGCCATTTGCACAGCTAACTCATCGTAAGCTGTCATCATCTTCATCGAGCCTGCCATCAAAAAGGCAACTGCGAGTAATCCCTGTACAATCCAAAGTGCAATTTTCATACGTGTTGTTTTGATATGGAGGCAAATATGGAACAAAATCTAATATGCATGTAGGTACACGTTTTATCCCTCCTTTTAATTCCTTTACGAACCGCTTGTAACAAATCCCTGCTTTGGCCCGTCCAACGGCATAGTTTAGCTTTGATTAAAACCTATGATATGCCTACACTTTCCATCAAAGGATTGAACAAGACCTACGCCAATGGCGTGAAGGCACTTGATGATGTTTCACTTGAGATTTCGAACGGTATGTTTGGATTGCTCGGACCGAATGGGGCAGGTAAGTCCTCGCTTATGCGCACCATCGCCTCCCTTCAAGAGGCAGACGGTGGCACCGTCTTTTTGGATGAGTTAGACATTGTGGAAGAACCCGCTGAGCTTAGAAAAGTACTGGGCTACCTTCCTCAAGAATTTGGAGTATACCCTCGATTCACGGCCGAACAATTGTTGGACCACATTGCCGTTTTGAAAGGGGTTTCTCATCGCGGACAACGGAAGGAACTGGTAGCTCACTTACTGCAGAAAGTAAACCTGTATGACGTCCGTAAGAAAAACGTGAAAGGCTTTAGCGGCGGAATGAAACAGCGGGTGGGCATTGCCCAAGCTTTGATCGGCGACCCAAAGCTTATCATCGTAGATGAGCCGACCGCTGGACTGGACCCTGGGGAGCGGAATCGTTTCCATAACCTACTGGCTGATGTCGGACAAGAGGTGATTGTCATCCTTTCCACCCACATTGTCGACGACGTGAGGGAGCTCTGCACCGAAATGGCCATCATGAATGAAGGGAAAATTGTATACAATGGCTCTCCCCAGAATGCATTGCAAGCTTTAGAAGGAATGGTTTGGCAGACTTCGATTGAACGTGATCAAATGGATCGTTACAAAAGCAGCTATTCGGTCATTTCTGATAAAATGGTAGCCGGAAAGCCTCAGATCCACGTGCTTAGCGAAACGCAACCCGCGACTGAATTCGAACAAGTGAAACCGAACCTCGAAGACGTATTCTTCACCAAGACACAAGCCACAGCAACCGCTTAAGCCACAACCTATGTTTCAAGAATTCTACCTGCAAGAATTGAGGCGTGGCTTCCGCCAGCCCATGGTCTACATCTTTTTTTTCGTGATGGCCCTCATGGTGTTTGGTGCCGTTTCCAGCGACAATGTGGTCATTGGTGGAACGGTCGGGAATGTGCACAAGAACGCCCCGCATATTTTAGCCAATTACACCTTTATTTTATCCCTGCTTGGTCTCTTGATTGCCACTGCATTCTTCAACAACGCCGCCTTGCGTGATCATGAATTCGACTTTCATCAAATCTTGTATTCGACCCCAATCAAGAAAACGTCTTACTTCATGGGGCGATTCCTTGGAGCCTTCATGCTTTCCACGGTTCCGATTACTGGAATATACCTCGGATTTACACTCGCATCCTGGATCGCGGTACCAGCAGGTTGGCTCGAGCCGGACCGCTTAGGTGCTATACCATATCAAGCCTTCATCAACACCTACTTCTTTGTGGTAATGCCGAACATGTTCTTTGCAGGAGCGGTCATTTTCGCGATCGCCACTAAGTGGAAGAACACGATCATTTCCTTCACCGGGACCATGGGCATCATTGTATTGTACATTCTGTCTGGGACGCTCACCTCCGGCCTAGACAATGAGACCATTGCTTCAATGCTGGATGCCTTCGGAATTCGCACCTATGCGATTGAAACGAAGTACTTCACTCCTGCTCAACGCAATGCAGAAATTCTCTCGTTGCAAGGAATGATGCTTTGGAACCGTTTGCTGTGGATTGGAATTGGTGCCCTAGTGCTTTTAGGCTCTCTCTGGAGATTTTCATTTCAGCAGAAAAACAAAGCGGTGCGAAAAGAAAGTGAGGATGCAGAATTGAAAACAATCAGCTCGGATCGGCCTATGGTTCAGCAATTGTTCACCTTCACGACCCGACGCATGCACTTGTGGAGCTTCTTTCTATCTGCCTTCAGAAGCATCGTCAAGAACCCGACGTTTAAGATACTTTTCTTCTTCAGCCTCCTCCTCTATTTGGTTGATCTTTTCCAAGGTTTTGAAGCTTTTGGCTTACAGAGCTATCCGGTCACTTACAAAATGAACGATGCCATTCAAGAAGCATCGAGTTTGTTCATTTTGATCATCCTGGTCTTTTTCAGTGGAGAACTGATTTGGCGCGACCGCATGCATCACATCAACGAAGTGGTTGACGCCACACCACACAATAGCTTTGGAGCCCTCTTTGGGAAGTTGATTGCCCTAGTAGCAGCGGCTACTGCAATCGATGTATTCATGATTCTCTTAGGCATGGGTTACCAAGTGCTCAATGGCTATTTCCGCATAGAGCCGACTGTCTACTTTGGCCACCTTCTGATCGATCGTCTTCCAGGCTATATCGTGTGGAGTATGGTATTAATCTTCTTACAAGTCCTGATCAATCAGCGTTACATCGCCTATTTCGCATCCATCCTACTCATTTTCATGTTGGATGTTCTCTTGCTCATCTTTGATGTAGAGACGAATCTCATCGACATTGGTGGACAGCCTAGACTGACCTATTCAGACATGAATGGATTTGGCGATGCCATGGTTGCCACTGCTTGGTTCTCTTGGTATTGGCTCCTGTTTGGATCCATGCTTCTCTACATGTCTGCGTTCTTGTGGTCCAGAGGAAAAGTGAGTCGACTATCAGAACGATGGGTACTTGCAAAGCAGCATTTAAGGAGTAAATCAGGTGCAGTGTTTTATACACTCAGCGCCATCTGGATTTTGACCGCAGGATTTATTTATTACAATACCCATTCGCTGAATTCTTACCTCACATCCGAAGAGATGGAAGCGATTCAAGTGCGGTACGAAGAATCGTTTAAGGAATTCCAGGATATGCCCACGCCGAAATACACGGCTGTGAATTATCAAATCGACATCTTTCCCGCTGAACGGAATATTTTAATCAAGGCTGAGGCCACCTTAAAGAACACTACTGATTCTCCCATCCGTGAAATTCACTTCACAGTTGATGAGAATTGGAATCAGGTCATCCATCTCCCCGGTGCTGCACTCACATTTGAGGACGGAGATAAAATCTATCGAAAGTATACCCTAGACAAGCCCCTACTCCCGGGGGTAGAGATTGTAGCACAAATTGAAGCTTCATACATCACCGAAGGCTTCGAGAATGAGGTGAGCAAACTGAACGTAGCTACGAATGGCACCTTCATCAATAATGCTGACTTCATGCCTACGATTGGTTATTCCGAGCGATTCGAGATCAGCGATAAGAATGACCGAAAATCCCTCGGACTCCCTGCCAAAGTTCGAATGCCTAAGTTGACGAATCCTTGCGGCGTGCCTTGTGAAAAGAACTACCTAACCGAAGGCACTTCCGATTGGGTAGAAGTCGAAACAATCATCTCCACTTCTGGAGATCAGGTAGCTATCGCTCCGGGAAGTTTGAAGAAGAAATGGAATGAAGATGGACGGAATTACTACCACTACGTTGTAGATCGCCCTTCGCTTAATTTCTACTCGTTCATGTCAGCTCAGTACGAGATCAAGCGAAAAGAATGGAAAGGCGTCGACATCGAGGTATATTACGACCAAGACCATCCTGAAAACGTGGAGAGGATGCTGGATGCCGTTGAGCGTTCGCTCGAATATTACACCGAGCACTTTGGTCCATACTTTCACAACCAAGCTCGCATCATCGAGTTTCCAAGGTATCAGTCGTTCGCTCAGGCCTTTCCTGGTACGATGCCCTATTCAGAAGCCATCGGATTCATAGCGGATCTAAGAGATGATGACGATAATAACATCGTGGATGCCGTAGTGGCGCATGAAATGGCCCATCAATGGTGGGCGCATCAAGAAATGTCTGCAATGGTTCAAGGAGGCACCATGCTCACCGAGAGTTTCGCCGAATACTCCTCACTTATGGTCATGAAGCAGATTTCTACTCCCATGGAAATGCGTGAATTCTTGCGATACGACCATGAGCGCTATCTCAAAGGAAGAAGCAGAGAAAGCGATGTGGAAAGACCCTTGTACAAAGTGGAGAATCAAACACATATCCACTACGGAAAAGGAAGCGTAATTCTTTACGCGCTTCAAGATTACGTTGGGGAGGATTCAGTAAATGCGGTGATGCACGACTTTCTCATGGACTGGGCTTATCAGGGACCTCCCTATCCCACGTCACTTGATTTTCTCGAACATCTTGAAAAGCGTGTGCCAGATAGTTTGTCATACCTGATCGACGATTGGTTTAAAGAGATCACTTTGTACGACCACCGATTGGAAGCCGCTTCTTACATCATACGTGACGATGGTAAATATGAAGTGACCATGGACGTGTATGCGCAAAAGATCAAAGGAGATTCGCTGGGCAACGAAGAAAGCCACGACCCGAACGATTGGGTCTACATTGGACTTTTTGCCGATGAGGACGAAAAACAATTGATGGCGGAACGCAGGGTAAAAATCGACCAACCTAATATGACATTCACGTTAGTTTCGGACAGCCTTCCCATCAAAGCAGCCATAGACCCACGTCGTGTGCTGATTGAACGACTGTACTCGGACAACATTCGGAACATTCAAGAAGCCACACAGTGACGAGACTCAGGTAGATTTAATTTCTAATCCTGCCATGAATACACTTCCCGTGATGGTGAGTGTGGGCGCCGTAGTGGGATTGTTCGGTCCAGAGCGACGCTCATCGCTGATGCCGCCCATTAAACTGCTTGCACTCACCTTGACATTCCACTCTTTAGGAATGACAATGCTCACGCCAGACATGAATCCAGTGACCTGAATGATGGCGTTATCGCTGAGCTTGCAATCGCCAAGGTAAATCTCTGCTCCACCCATCACACAACGCAGCCTGCCTCCCTGGAATGCCTGACTGGTAAAATCCTTTTTGATTCCACCTAGGATAACCGTTTCTTCCATGAAGTCCGACGAATCGCTCACTTCCTTGCTGTCCATCATCGTTGATCGGTCATTGTTCGCTTCTCGATGCCATCGACTAAATCGTTCCTGGCGACTTGGTCGTACAAGTATTATGACACCTGCGCCGATTAATACAACAGGCCAGAAGTAGTAAGCCACATCAAATGGAATGTCAAAATTTCGATCTATATAGAAGTACGCGCCGATCAAGATAAGGACATATCCGCCGATGCTCTGGAACCTATTCACAACCAAGTTCACAATACCAATAACCAACAAGATTACCGGCCATTGAAACAACCAATGAGGAAAGTTGAGTACGCCGAGTCGATTCAACAGCCAGTATGAACCCGCCACAATCAAGAGAACAGCGAGAAACCTTTTCCCTCTTCCATCACCCATTTTGCGGTCTGTTGCCTTTGTAGCGTTGTCGTCTTCGTCTATGCGATGCATGTTATTCGTGTTTCACCAAAAATAGGTTAGGGAATTTTCAAGGACAAGGGTTTTCATTGTATCGCAAGCCTTGATCTATGTGCATTTTGTAAACAAGCAAAGAAATTTAATTAAACACTTGTTTAAATCAACTGTTTTATTACACCTTTGTACCATGACGCAGAAAGATCAGCAAACTGCAACCAAAATCAAGGAAGTGGCCAAAAGCCTCTTTAAGAAGAAAGGCTTTAAAGAAACAACCACCCGCGAAATAGCCAGTGAAGCCGGGACGAATCTCGCGTTGGTCAATTACTATTTCGGGACCAAGGAGAAGCTGTTCAAGTCGGTGATGTTGGAAACCATGGATGAATTCTTTGGACAGATCAAAGGCGTCATGAATAGCGAACATCCTTTCGAAGAAAAGGTAGATCTACTCGTTGGCAATTACATTGACCTGCTAACGGATCAACCGGAGTTACCGGTTTTCTTGCTAAGTGAATTAAGGCAGGCACCCGAAAACATCCTTGCCAGGATCGACATGCCCAAAGGAATTGGTTCATCCACATTTTTTCAAGAATTGAAGCAACGCTCCCCTGAAGGCGTCCACCCCATTCACATGCTTTTGAATCTACTCTCTCTCACCGTGTTCCCATTCGCCGCAAAGCCAATGGTGCAAGCAATGACGTCCACCGATGACAAGGCGTACTACGTTTTGATGGAGCAACGAAGAAGCCTCATCAAACTATGGTTTATGAATATTCTATCACCCCCCCAATCATGAAAAATCTGACGCTTATCCTATTCGCCTTATTGGCACTTCGATCAGCCACGGTGATGTCCCAAGACTTATCCTTGGAGGAATGCCTAACGGCCACAGAAGAAAACATGCCGATCCTTCGACAAAGGGGGTTGATCAATGCGAGCTTGGAGAATAAAATGAAAGATTTTCATTACGCCTTTCTCCCCATGGTCACCCTCAACGGACAAGCCACCTACCAATCAGATGTTCCAGAAATCTCCTTACCTAACCTTCCTGGACTCGACCTTCCGAAAGCCCAATATCGGGCCTACATCGAGGTCTATCAACCTATTTATGACGCCGGTGTCAATCGAGCCAAGAAGAACATCGAAAGCAGTGAAACCGAACTTGACCTTGCCCGACTTGAGCTTTCCGCCTTGGAAGTAAAAAGAAAGGTGGCCCAGGTCTATTTTCAAATACTGATGTTGGAAGAGCGCGAGGCGATCGTCGGTAAGACCATCGAATTGCTGCTGGAACAAGAGGAAACGGTAAAGAATGCCACGGCACTCGGGGTGCTCACAGAAAATGACATCCTGCGCATTGCTTCGGAGCGACTTCAGCAAGAAGGTGTTCTGGACGAGTTAAAAAGCGCCCTCTCCTCTGGTTCGGAGGTCTTAGCTATCCTCACTGGACTTGACATTTCAGGGAGAAAGCTATCCGCAGAAGAAAACCATTCTGACGTAGCAACAGGCGATTATTTAGACCATCCACAAATCAAATTGATCCGATCCCAACAACAACTGGTCGCTTCATCGGAAGGGCTTTTGAACGCAAAGCGAAGGCCTCGAGTAAGCGCCTTTGCCCAAGGAGGTTTTGGTTCACCTAATCCGTACAATTTCTTCAACAAAGAACTCAGTCCCTATTACATGGCCGGTGTGCGCGCCAGCTGGTCGATTTGGGACTGGGGAAATGTAAAACGATCCAAAGACAACCTCTACTTGAGACAGACGATGCTGAGCGAGCAGGAACATCAACATCGCCAAGCGATTGATGCAAACATCATCAAAATAGACGCTGACATCGCTCGATTAGGACGAGCCATAGAACGCGACAACACCTTGGTGAAGAATCGAGCAGCACTTCGCAAAACGGCTACGCAGCAGCTTGAGCAAGGCGACATTACGAGCACAGACTTGCTTCGTGAAATCCTGGCTGAGCAACGCGCTCTGACACAGCTCAGCATCAATCAGGTTGAGCTCATGCTCCAACATATACTCGTACAATTCGAAAACGGCACCATCCACTAGACCAGAATTCAATGATCATGAAAACAAATTATTTCCATTTAACCTCCTTTACTATAGCCTCTGCAGTGCTATTGCTCATGAGCGGATGCTCATCCAGTGAAGGAGAATCGGACGCTTACGGCAATTTTGAAGCCGACGAGATAACCGTCAGCTCCATGGTTACCGGTGAGGTAATGCAACTCTCACTCACTGAAGGGGCACAACTAAAAGAGGGAGATATTGTCGGGCAAATTGACACGACGCAACTGCATCTCAAGCGCAAACAGGTAGATGCTATGATCTCGGCTGTAAAGCAAAAGCTCCCTAACGAGGCATCGCAACTCGCCGTATTTGATGAACGCATTGAAAAGCTAAAAACAGAATTGCAGCGGGTTTCGAAACTGGTTGAAGCAAACGCCGCTCCGTCCAAGCAATTCGATGACCTAACATCTGAATTGGCCGTAGCAAATCGGCAACGGACAGCAACAGCCTCCACTCTTTCGACACAAACGCGCGGCATGCTTTCAGAAATTGAACCGTTGAGATACCAGCGCTTGCAGATCCTGGATCAAATGGATGCCTGTACCATTACTTCACCCGTAGATGGCATTGTATTAAATTCCTTCCTCAAAAAAGGAGAGTTAGCTGCTCCTGGTCGTGCCATCTTTTCCATCGCAGACATGGACCCACTCACCTTGAAGGCTTATATCGGAGAACCTCAACTATCAGAGATCAACCTAGGTGATGAGGTGACGGTTCTTTACGATGGGCCAGACGGTATGCTATCTACAAACGGAACCGTCTCTTGGATCAGTGATCAGGCAGAGTTTACGCCGAAGCAAATCCAGACACAAGATGAGCGGACTGCGCTCGTCTATGCGTTCAAGGTACTGGTACCGAATGATGGGAGTCTTAAAATGGGCATGCCTGCTGAAGTTCGGTTCAACTGAGCATGGAATACGCGATAGAAATAGAGGGAATATCCAAGCGCTATGGCGATGTACAAGCGCTACAGCAAATTGATCTGCGCGTTGGTAAAGGAGAGATCATGGGACTCATTGGTCCTGATGGCGCGGGTAAGAGCACCCTCTATCGCATCCTCACCACCCTCCTATTGCCCGATGAAGGATCCGCATCGCTGAACGGCTACGATATTGTAAAAGACTATCGCCATCTGCGGCAGATCCTCGGTTACATGCCGGGTCGATTCTCGCTTTACCAGGACCTTACGGTTGAAGAGAACCTCGAATTCTTTGCAACCATCTTCGGCACTACCATAAAGGAAAACTACCACCTGATCGAAGAGATCTACGTGCAGTTAGAACCGTTCAAAGATCGCCAAGCCGGAAACCTCAGTGGCGGTATGAAACAGAAACTGGCACTTTGCTGCGCGCTGATCCACAAACCCGAAATCTTACTCTTGGACGAACCCACTACGGGCGTAGATCCCGTGAGTAGGCAGGAATTTTGGCAAATGCTAAAGCGTCTCAACACTGAAAACATTACCATTTTGGTCAGCACCCCCTACATGGATGAAGCGGCCATGTGCGATCGCGTTGCATTGATTCAATCTGGTGAGATCCTCACTACCTCCACCCCTGCTAACATCCGCACCGAATATCAAGGACAGTTGCTTTCGTTGAAATCTCAAGACATGTATCACCTCTTAAAAACGACTAGATCCTTAGACGGGGTTATGAGCTGTTACTCTTTTGGTGAACGCCTGCATGTTACGATAGATCCTGAGACTTCCAATTTGGAAATGGTCCAATCAGCCTTGAGCACGAAAGGGATTTCCAAGGTGGAAATAAAGCCCATTGAAGCCGGCGTAGAAGATATTTTCATGCAACTCCTCAAACGCTCTGACGCATGAGTGATCGCGTAATTCATGTAGATGGATTGACCAAAAGGTTCGGGAGTTTCACAGCAGTGGATCACATCAGCTTTGATGTGAAGAGAGGAGAAATCTTTGGTTTTTTAGGAGCAAATGGGGCTGGGAAGACGACTGCCATGCGGATGCTTTGCGGGCTTCTGGACCCAACGGAAGGAAATGCGGATGTCGCGGGCTTCAATGTGCTTACACAAGCAGAAGAGGTCAAGAAGCACATCGGGTACATGAGCCAGAAGTTCAGCATGTACGAAGACCTCACGGTAAAAGAAAACTTTGAATTCTATGGTGGGGTCTACCGTCTCAGTCAGAAAACCATTAAAGAGCGCTTGGGTGAGATGTTAGCGCGATTGGGGCTTGATCACATTGAAAAAACCCTCGTACACGACATCCCGCTGGGTTGGAAACAAAAGCTCAGCTTTTCCTTGGCCTTGTTGCACAGACCGGGCATCATCTTCCTAGACGAACCTACGGGAGGGGTGGATCCGATCACCCGTCGACAATTTTGGGAAATGATCTATGAAGCCGCCGCGGATGGGGTTACCATCTTCGTCACCACCCACTACATGGATGAAGCAGAATACTGTGATCGCGTCAGCATCATGGTAGATGGCAGGATCTCCGCCTTGGATAGTCCTGAAAATCTGCGCAAGGAATTCAAAGCCCAGACCATGGACGAGGTGTTCAGGCAACTGGCTCGAGGAGCCAAAAACGCAGCCGGATGAAGAAGTACTTTGCCTTTGTGAAAAAAGAGTTTAGGCACATCTTCCGAGATAAGAAGACCCTGCTGATCCTGTTCGGAATGCCCGTTGCTCAAATCTTGATCTTCGGATTTGCATTAAACAATGAAGTGAGCGATGCTGGTGTAGTGGTGTATGACATGTCTGGGGATTACGAAAGCGAACAACTCAGGACTACGATCAATGCGTCGAACTACTTTCACGAAGTAGCCCAAGTGCACTCTATACAAGAGATCGAAGCAAGCTTCAAAGCAGGAAACGCAAAGCTCGCGGTCATCATACCCCGAGAGCTCGGAAACGACCTTCGCAATGGCAGGAAGTCCACCCTCAAGGTGATTGCAGATGCATCAGACCCGAACGAAGCTCAAATGCTCGTGGCATACATGACTGCGGTGACCATGAAAGGCACGCGGGGTAAAGTGGATGCAAAAATGGAATTGCCGCTGGTAACGGCAGAGCCCCGCATGATCTTCAATCCTGAGCTCAAGTCCGTGTACATGTTCGTGCCTGGAGTAATGGGGTTCATCCTACTCTTGGTGAGCGCTATGATGACCTCATTGACCATCGCTAAGGAGAAGGAGTTCGGGACGATGGAATTACTGCTTGTATCGCCCTTGCGGTCAACCCACATCATTTTTGGCAAGGTCACCCCCTACTGGATATTGAGCTTTATCAATGCCATGATCATCATCATCCTTGGCATCACCGTGTTTGATATGCCATTGAACGGCTCTGTCACGCTGCTCATTGCGATTTGCTTGCTCTTCAGTCTCACCGCACTGGCATTGGGCATATTCATCAGTTCACGCTCCAATTCGCAGATGACGGCGATGTTTATCTCTATGCTCGGCCTTTTACTTCCGACCATTTTACTGAGTGGCTTCATCTTTCCAATTGAAAACATGCCCATCGTCTTGCGCGGTGTTTCGCACATCATTCCAGCCCGCTGGTTCATCATCATCATCAAGGGCATCATGATCCAAGGCGCAGGGCTTAGCATACTACTCAAGCCATTCGGAATTTTAGGTCTAATCACTTTATTCTTCAGTGTTGCTGCCATTAGAGGCGTAAAACCAAGACTTGACGCATGAGATCGCTTCCACACGTCATACGAAAGGAGTTCCGTCAAATCAGCAGGAACAAAATCATGTTGCCTTTGCTCTTCGTGATGCCCATTGTACAATTGATAGTGCTGAGCTATGCGGCCGATTTTGAAGTCAAGAACTTGAACTTGGCGGTAATCGACCACGACAGAGACCCGATGTCGCGTGCGCTGGTAGACCGTTTTGTTGCTTCAGGCTACTTCACCCACGTTGGACAATTCCAAGAAGTTGGTGCAGCGCTAGAAGCCATTGACCGAGAAGAAGCTGATCTTGTCATGACCATTCCCGAAGACTTCTCGCGCAGCCTACGCGCTGGGAAACCCAGCAATGTGCAGCTATTGATCAATGCAGTAAACAACCAAAAAGCTTCAGTTGCCAACACATATTCCCAACAAGTCCTAGCGCTCTTCAACCAAGAGCGGCTCTTTGAACGCTTTGGCGGATCGGCGCCTGGTGGATTAGAAATCAGCAGCGCCTACTGGTACAACCCGAAGCTCAACTACAAGATATTCATGGTACCTGGCATTCTCGCCATTCTTGTTACCATGTTGACGGCATTTCTGAGTAGCATCAACATCATACGGGAGCGTGAAATGGGAACCATCGAGCAATTGAACGTTTCACCACTCACCAAGTTTGAGTTCATACTGGGCAAGATCATCCCGTTTTGGATCATTGGCATGGTGCTGATGGGCTTTGGCCTTGTTGTAGCCTATGTACTCTTCGGCATATCCACCGCTGGCAGCACGCTCCTTCTCTTTGGATTTGTATCGATCTACCTGGTAGCCATCCTTGGATTTGGTATCCTGATAAGTACGGTAACAGAAACGCAACAGCAAGCCATGTTCATCACTTGGTTCTTCTTGGTCATCTTCCTGCTTTTGAGTGGACTCTTTACCCCTGCTGACAACATTCCGGTTTGGGCTAAAGGAATCAACTTCTTCAACCCGATCAAGTATTTCGTGGAAGTGATGCGGATGGTCATGTTAAAAGGGAGCGGTTGGACAGATATTAGAGGTCACTTTGCCATCATCATCTTGTTCGCGATCGGATTCAACTTTGTTGCGATCAGAAGTTACAGTAAGACAACCTCATAGGGCCAAAAGGCTGGAAGTGATTGTAGCTAGAATAGTTCAGAAGGACATACTAGATGTGAAATACGAAGAGAAGAATGCAGTCCTTCTAGTTTCTAATCCTGAAGTGGTAAATCCTTTTGAATGCCCATGTTCAACTCAGCCGCAACCTCCGTGAGGCGCTCACCAAAGGCTTCAAGTGATACCGTTAAGTCCGTGATCGGGCCTAGACCAGCGGCTTGCTCCAAACTCACCTGATAATCGTAAGGAGACATCACTTCCTTGGATGCTTTCATCACTTTGCGCATGAGGACATCCAATTGATTCGCAGAGCTAGAATCTTGTTCGGCGATTACATCGTATAAGGAAGCCCCCTCAATATACGTACTATCTGACATCCCGTATCTACCTCTGAATAGGGAGTTTAACCCTAGCACGTTAAAGAAGACATCTCGCTGTGTATTGTCGCTGAAGGTAGATTCTTCTCGCTCAGGGTTTAGCCCGGTCAGCGTAGTCAACAATCGGTTTTGGGCGAGCTCATACTGTCCGAATAAGACCATTCCAGTGATCGCAAGACGGGTCTGCTTCTTCGCGCTATACGCTTGAAAGGTCTTCAGGTAGTTACTACCACCCAACGGCGACCATCCATTCACCAGCGAAGCTAGATCGTTGGACAGTTGATCCGCACTCAGACTGAGGTATTGCCCACGCCTAGCCGCGTGCACGACATTGGTATCGGAGGTATCATAGTCTTTGAAGCTTCGTTTACCTGAACTCAATTCGTCCACCGCTTCCTTGTCCTCTCCCCAAAGCAAGAATTCAATCACGTGGTATCCGAGGGTTATCCGTTTGCCATCCACCGTATTGTTTAGTCCTTGCAGCAAGGCCGCATCTATTTGCGGATACTTAGCCGCTTGATTGATGATTCCTGCCTCCAAACTGTCTTTTACGTAATCGATGTGCGCTGGCGTGAAATTCCATGCGTTGATACGCTCGTGCAGCACCACACCCCCAGAAGACCTTACCGGAGAGCCCGGAAACTGAAGAACCTCCGCTTGACTGTACGGAATATGGGCAATCACCCACGCATCCTTGCACGCTTGAAGACCAGGAATGGTCGGATTGGCAACAAAAGAATGGATCAGCTCGCGCATTGCTTCGCTTTGAGCATAGGCATCTTGGTACATCGCGTGAGCGATCAAGGCATAATTCTCAGCGAAGGCATCTTTGGTCTCATCGGTAGCGAAGGCATATTTACAATTTCCGTCATCGCGATCTGCTAATGAATCATAGTTGGAAGCCATTGGATCTATGCATCCTTTGTCGAAGCAGCTACTCAGAGTGAGAAGGCTAATGAACAAGAAAGGCAATGGAAGTCGAACAATAGAAATGTGCCGCATAGAATTCGATTGTAGTATCAAAGAAATAAAGAATATCTCATTCAATGGAAAGGTAGGATTCAGTAGAAATCGCTTCTGATTGTTTCCATGTGGACGTGACAATTCCATGGAAAAGGCTCACATCGTCCGATGAGATCTTCCACGTCCATGGAAAAAGGAAGAAGCAAGTTGTTCTTTTCCAAATATTCTAAGGCAGCACGAAAACTAGTTTCAATGCGGGTATAGAACGCCTCCGTCTTCACATGTCGCTCCCTTCCGCACATCACCGCCACTTGCGTGAAGTATAACAGGAGCGCCCCCACAGCTTCTGGTGAGATGGCGAGTTTCTTGAAGTCGTTGACCGCCTTTCTTGACCGGTATAGCTTGAGTCGCTTGCCACGAGCGGGATAAAACCCTTCGTGCACGCGTCGTTTGTATTCCTCCAAAAGTGCCTGTTCATCAGGGTTTACGAAGAAGTCGAAGTATTCCTTGACCTTAGGAAAGCGTTTATAAACTTCCAGTAAATGATGTATGATGGCTTGCTTTTCGAGCGATTCCAGCTCTTTGCGTACGTCGCGGAGTCCCATGCGGACGAATGTAGCAGAAGTTAAAAAAGAGGAGGCACGAAGCAATGAATAATTCTAACCCTATCGAACCAATCGCCTCGACCCCCTCTTAAGCTTATGGGCACGTATTAAATTATTCCGTTAAGAAACAGAAAGTGACTCAAAGTTAGAAACTCGCTAACCAACACCAACGAAAAACAAGGATTTAACATATGAGTTGTCAACATATAATTTACTTGTAAACAGGATGTTAAATTAATTTGAGCCGTATTGGTAAAATAACGGTAAAGCACAGACGCTTAAGCCATATCGTCCAACTCGATCCAGCGCATGGTCAAAGCGTCGGCACGTTCGCTCAGTTCATGTAGTTCCACCGAAACGCTCTCGATCAGGGCGTGATCCAAGGTTCCACTCGATAGCGATTCCTCCAAAGCAGCCTTTCGCTTTTCCAATTCAGGCAGTTCCTTTTCGATTTGTTCCAACTCGTATTTATCCTTGAAGCTCAATCGCTTCTTGGTTGCGCTCTTGACAGGAGGTGGGGCAATGGCTTGCTTCGTCTTGGAGGAGCTTGCTTGTCGTTCCTTTTCCTTTTTTTCTGCTCTGAACTTAGCGTAGGATCCCCAAAAATCACGGATAATGCCTTCTCCCTCGAATATGAATAGGTGATCTACGAGCTTGTCAAGGAAATAACGGTCGTGGGACACGATCAACAAACAGCCTCCGAAATTCTCGAGAAATTCCTCAAGACGTGTTAAGGTAAGGAGGTCCAGGTCGTTGGTTGGTTCATCCAATATGAGGAAATTTGGATTCTTCATGAGCACCGTCATCAGGTGCAATCTCCGACGTTCTCCCCCACTGAGCTTGGAGACCTGTGTATACTGCATTTCGGGCGGAAACAGAAAGTATTGCAGAAATGCAGAAGCCGTCAATTTCGAGCCATCCGCTAATTGAATGACGTCGGCGATGTCTTTAAGTACCTCGATGACGCGTTTATCTTCTTTGACCTTTAGTCCTCCTTGGGTGTAGTAGCCATAGACTATCGTATCTCCCACATTCACCTTACCTGAATCTGGTTGCAGCTGTTGGGTAATGATGTTGAGAAAGGTGCTCTTCCCCACCCCGTTTTTTCCAATAATGCCAATTCGCTCTCCTCGCTTGAAGGTGTAATCAAACCCCGAGATCAAAGCGATATCATCATAGCTATTGTATACCTTTTTCAACTCGAGGATCTTACCCCCGACGCGCGACATCTTTACATCTAGGATCAAATCTTGCTCTTTCACTCCACTTTTTGCCTTGGCTTCGATATGGTCGTATGCGTCCAATCTCGCTTTGCTTTTGGTGGTCCTAGCCTTTGGTTGACGCCGGACCCATTCAAGCTCACGTTTCATGAGCTTCCCCGCCTTATCGATCTCGGTTTGCAGCACCTCTTCACGCTCGGCGCGTTTCTGAAGAAAATAGCTGTAATTGCCGTTGTGCTTGTACAACTTGCCTCGGTGCATTTCTAAAATCACATTGCACACACGATCCAAGAAATACCGGTCGTGGGTAACCATAAGCAAGGTCAGGTTCGATTGACCAAGAAAGTCCTCCAGCCATTCCACCATCTCAATGTCTAGGTGGTTGGTAGGCTCATCCAAAATGAGCAGGTCTGGCTGATCCAAGAGGGTTAACGCAAGCGCCAGTCGCTTCTTTTGACCTCCACTCAATTCGGCGATTTGCTTTTGAAGATCTGTAACGCCAAATCGCGAGAGCATGGCGCGCAACTGACGATCATGATCCCATGCCTTTCGCGCGTCCATTCGCTGCTGTACTTCTTCCAATTCCCTCAGCGCTCCTTCGTCTCCTTCAGCGGATTTGGCTAGTTTATCGTTGTATTCCTCGATGAGCATCAAGGTCTCTGAGTTCGCTGAGGTGATATAGGCCTCGATCGTTTGATCTTCGTCCAGTGTTGGCTGCTGCTCTAAATAAGCCACGCGAATGCCATTTCTGAAGTTGTATTCCCCTTCGTCAGGCACATCTTGTCCTGCGAGTATGTTGAGCAACGAAGTCTTTCCGGTACCGTTGTTCGCAATCAACGCAACCTTATCTCCTTTGGCCAAACCAAAGCTTATGTCCTCAAACAAGGTACGTTCTCCCAGATGCTTTGCCAGACGGTCTACTGATAGGTAATTCACAGCGCGAAGATGCAGGTAAGATGGCACCAAAGGTGAAGGCATCCTATTTATTTTATACCTGCATCAAACTTGACCAGGTCGATGGAATCATGTAATCCAAATGGCTTCCACCCCTACTCGTAGTGCATTTGAACATCTTGGATAGACAATCACGCATTTTAAGTCTAAAGATTTTTCGTCGGCCCTTATTTAACTTGCTTAGAAACAAATGATTATACGAACCGGCGCCGCTTAGTTTTTTCATTGATAACCAAGCCAGTTCCGTTAACTTCGTTCGCCCTAGTAAAATTGAAATTCGCGCAAAGCGTCCATGAAGAACACCTATTTCAACCTAATCGACCAGAGCTACTACTTCCCACAGGAAGGCTTCGACCTCAGAGACGACTCCTTGACCTTTCATGGCATTTCCTTGAAACATTTGATAGAGAAGTATGGCACACCTTTTCGCTTCATTTACCTACCGAAGATCGGTGACCAAATCAAGAAGGCGCGGAACCTTTTTAACCGGGCCATCAAAAAGCACGGCTACCGAGGGGATTACCATTATTGCTATTGCACAAAGTGCAACCACTTTTCTCATGTGATCTCAGAGGCGCTCAAGCACAATGTGCACTTGGAGACCTCATCGGCATTCGACATTGACCTCATTTTAAATTTGCTCGCGGAGGGTAAGATCGATAAGGACAGGATCATCGTCAACAATGGATACAAAACCGAGGAATACCTCACCAAGATCGTGGGTCTCATGGCGGGTGGATTCAAGAACGTTTTGGTAGTACTCGATAGCAAATCAGAACTCGAGCGATTGGTGAACATAGCGAAGCAACTTGGATTGAAGCCGCGAATCAAGATTGGTATGCGCATGGCGATCAACGAGGAACCCCAGAGCGCTTACTACACTTCCAGGCTTGGCATTCGTCCAGCGGACATGATCGACTTCTACAATACGCACATCAAGGACAACGATCACGTTGAATTCAAGATGTTACATTTCTTCGTCGATTCTGGGATCAAGGATAGTTTGTACTACTGGGGGGAGTTTCAGAAGGCTCTGAAGTTGTACATCGACCTAAAGAAGGATTGCAAGAACCTGGATTCGTTTAACCTTGGAGGTGGCTTTCCGATCCGTAATAATTTAGGTTTTGAATACGACTACAATTACATCATCAATGAAATTGTAAAGAACATTAAGGAGACTTGCGATGCGGAGAAAGTGCGCGAGCCACACATCTTCACGGAATTTGGAAAATACACCGTCGGAGAAAGTGGCGCGATCATCTTCAAGGTGCTCGAGCAGAAACTGCAGAACGATACAGAGAGCTGGTACATCATTAACAATAGTTTGATGAATACCATTCCCGACGCCTGGTCCATCCACGAGAAGTTCATTTTGCTCCCGATCAATAAATGGAACAACGAATACCGTAGGGCCAACATAGGAGGTATCAGCTGTGACCATTCCGATTACTACAACTCCGAAGACTTTAACCAAGAGGTTTTGCTTCCCACTTATCCCGAGGATGATCCTGAACCCCTTTACTTGGGCTTCTTCCACACGGGAGCCTATCAGGACGCGATTAGTGGCTACGGTGGCATAAAGCATTGCCTCATCCCGTCACCCAAACATGTCATCATCGATCGAGATGACAAAGGCAACATCATTGACTACGTTTATCGCAACGAGCAATCTGCCGACGAAATGTTCAGGCTGTTGGGCTATTCTCAAGACAACGTATGAACAACTATGCAGGTATCGCAGAAGAACTCTGCACATTAGACAACGCAGCCATCTTGTTGCAATCGATTACTTATGATGGCACGAGTACATGGGGCAAGGGTGCCGACAGAGGCTTTGAGGCCTTTCTAGACGCTTCTGAGAACATGGAGCTGTACGACATCGAAACGCGCAGCGAAGTCTATCACAAAGGCGTGCACATCCTTCCAGCCATCACAGAAGATGACTCAGCAGAAGCGATGTTTCATGCTGTGTACGAGAAGACCAAGGAATTGCTGCACTCCGGTAAGTTCCTGACCTTCTTTGGCGGGGAGCACAGTGTCAGTATTGGCATCATCAAAGCCTTTTACGAGAAGCATGAAAACTTATCTGTGCTGCAGCTAGACGCCCATGCAGACCTACGCCCTCATTACCACGGCACTCCCTACAATCATGCCTGCGCTTTGTATGATGCCAGCAAGCACACCAACCTCCTCCAAGTCGGCATACGCAGCATGGACATCGAAGAAGAGGACCACATGGACCGCACGAAGGTCTATTTCGCAGAAGACATGTACAGTCAAACCGATTGGATGGATGCATCCATCGCACAAATGACCGACGATGTCTACATAACGATTGATTTGGATGTCTTCGATGGTTCCATCATGCCATCCACTGGTACACCAGAACCAGGAGGTATGGACTGGAACACCATGATCCGATACCTGCGAAAAGTCTTTGACCAAAAGAACGTCGTTGGCTTTGACATCGTAGAATTGGCGCCGATAGATGGCTTCAAGGCACCCCAATTCTTAGCGGCTAAATTGTATTATAAAATGCTGAGCTATAAATTCTTGAATACATGAGCAACAAGGGACCCATCAGTGGATTCATTGAGAATCACTACAAGCACTTTAACGCGGCAGCCTTAGTTGACGCGGCAAAAGGCTACGAAAAACACCTAAACGACGGGAAGAAGATGTTGGTAAGCCTTGCCGGCGCCATGAGCACTGCCGAGCTGGGGAGATCGTTCGCAGAAATGATCCGCCAAGACAAGGTGCACTTGATTTCATGCACCGGAGCCAACCTCGAAGAAGATTTGATGAATTTGGTGGCACACAGTCATTACGAGCGTGTACCTCACTACCGCGACCTCACGCCTAAGCAAGAATGGGCCTTGCTAGAACGCGGCCTGAACCGCGTTACGGATACTTGTATTCCAGAAGAAGAAGCATTCCGAAGACTGCAGCAACACGTGTTCAAGATTTGGAAAGAGGCCGAAGAAAACGGCGAACGTTACTTCCCGCATGAGTTCATGTACAAGATGATAAAGAGCGGTGTATTAGAGCAGTACTATGAGATTCCACCAGAAAATAGCTGGATGCTCGCTGCTGCAGAAAAGAACATTCCAATCGTCGTTCCCGGATGGGAAGACAGCACCATGGGCAACATCTTCGCATCCTACTGCATCAAGGGAGAGTTGAAAGCGTCTACCATGAAGTCAGGCATTGAATACATGATGTGGTTGGCAGACTACTACAGCAAGAATGCAGGCACCGAGGGTATTGGATTCTTCCAAATTGGTGGGGGTATCGCGGGGGACTTCCCCATCTGCGTTGTACCTATGCTATACCAAGACATGGAGATGCACGACATTCCCTTTTGGAGCTACTTCTGTCAGATCAGTGATTCAACAACCAGCTATGGTTCTTACTCAGGCGCCGTTCCGAACGAAAAAATTACTTGGGGGAAGTTGGACATCGACACGCCTAAGTACATCGTGGAGAGCGATGCTACCATTGTTGCACCTTTGATCTTTGCATACTTGTTGGGCTGGTAAGACAGGCGATTTGGTGCTGTCGTATGCAAGGAAAAGTTGAGATCACTTTTCCTCGTTGTAGAAGACCTTATAAAACTTCATTCCTTTCTCGGCGTCGTAGCCTTGTTCAATGTTATCCGGACTACCGTGCACGTAGATATGGAAGTTCTTGTCCAGCTTTAGAACACTCTTGAAGAACTTCTTTCCTTGCTTCACAGCGCTCTTTGAGCTATCGAAGTGGTCTTCTATCTCAATGTTGTTTTCCGATGCGTAACGCTCCTTGTAGGCCGTGAACGTCTGGATAACCTCCGGTTGTTCTAGCACAGTTTGCGTAAATTCTTCGGTATCAATCGCGTCGTTCTCCGTGAAATATCCTGAAGACCGATTCATCATTTGAATTTGCATCGTTCGATCCACGTCAAAAGCTTGGGGCATTTCTTCCATGACAAAGGAGCGCGTTAACTCCATGTAGTCGCGTGTCTTTGTGAATTCGGTACTCATGACTTCCACCCCTAAGAAATCGTCTTTCCAGTAGGCGGCTTCGTCCCCCTTGCTGACGGCATCGTGGATCAATACGCGATAGCCTTCTGCCCCTTTGGTATTGAACACAATGCATCCCTTGTCTAATTTCTTGATGTCGATTCCTTTCTCAAAGGACAGGTCGAAATTGGAAGATTTAGGCTGGATGTTCATGAACATGCTTTTCTGTTCGCTCTTGAACAAGCCCAGCGCATCCACCTCTTCTCCGTCGATGACCGCACCCTCAAAGTAAACGGCGTAAAACTCACCTCCCTTGACCTTGGGATGAATCGAGTGCGCATACAAATGCTTAGCAAGCCGTTGTGATGCCTCCATGAAGTTTATAGATGTGAAGTAGAGTTCGTTGATAAAGCTGTATGCCTCATTCAATTCCAAGTCGGTATGATGGGTGAAAGTGCAGTACTCCTCATGCTGAAATGATTTGAGGAAATACCTAAGAAGGATTTCTTCTTCTTCTACCGCCAGTGATCGTAAATGGTCCTCACTGAGCGCAAGTTTTTCCTCGTGGGCCTTGTTGCCTACTTTGTGGATGGCGATCTTTTTAATGGAAACTGCTGAAAGGTCGTGCATGGTCTTTGGTCTGAATGAAGGAGCACGAAACTAAGCATTGAACTCAATTCTGAATGCAGATCAAGTCAAAAGGATCTGCTCAAGTATATCCCCAGCAAAATAGGCCAGCAGGGCTGCCAACGCTCCCAATCCCAACGTTTCAAGCATGCCTTGAAAATGACTGGTTTTAGTGACGTAGCTCTTCATCCAGCCTATTGACACAAAGGCCAAGGCGGTTAGTAGTGACGATATCAGGAATCGGTCGATTTCCACTTCCCATGCCATGGAATAGACGTACGTCAATAGCGGAATCACTCCGAAGGTTATAAAGCTGACGAATGTGCTCAAACCGATCAACGAGGACGCCTTCTTCTCTTCGATCATCTCCAATTCATGTTTCATCATGACGTCGACCCATCGATCTTCATTTTCTGTGATCTTCAGGACCACCTCTTCCAAGAGTTTTCCTTCAAAGCCCAAATCGGTAAAAATCTCGCGCACTTCCTCGATTTCATCTTCCGGCACTTCCTCAATCTCTCGATATTCTTTGCGCTTTTCCTTGTGATAGCGTTGCTTTTCACTTTTACTGCTCAGGTAGGCTCCCACTGACATCGAGAAACCATCAGCAATGAGGTTGGCGAATCCTAATATGATTACGATAGAACTGGAAAGCCCTGCCCCTTCGGCGCCTGCTACTACCGCAAATGTGGTTACGCAACCATCTATGCCTCCGTAAACGATTTCACCGAGGTGGTCATTGATCCACTTGCTGAAGCGATTCATCGCTGGATGCGTTTCAATTGGTAGGACAGATTGGCCTCATTAGGGCTTTCTCTGCTCATCAACGAAATAGTGATCGAAGAATCGGAATCGTACTTATAGCGTATGATGGAGGGGAAGTCGTGGTCTTCATTTTGAAATTCAAATACACCATTGTCCTCGCCCTTAAAAACAAACATGAAGGGGCCGTCTCCATTGACGATGGCGGCATATCCAGGAACACCGTTGTACTCATCAAGAAAGAGCTCTTCTATCAACAGTGTGTCCCCATCCTTTATCTCAAATGCCTTTCCTTCAAAGCGAGTCTTATTCCAGATCCACTGCTCTATCAATTCAGTGCCCTCATTTGAACCTTCCCATTTCCCTGAAAGCCAACGAAATTGATCCCGAAAAGCATTGTCCTTTTCGCTGCATCCAATGCAAAGCAATGAGGCCATGAAGGCGACAAGCAATATGTTGAACAGTTTCGTCATCCAATCAAAACTAATCAATCCGCTTGATCCATATAGCCAAGTATCTTCGTGTAAGAATGGAAGGTTTACGGATTGTATTCTTTGGAACACCTGATTTTGCGGTAGCTAGTTTAGATGCCTTGCTCGGCACGACCCATGAGGTGGTCGCCGTGGTTACGGCACCTGACAAACCATCCGGTCGAGGACAGCAAGAAAGAGCGTCACCAGTGAAGGAGTGCGCATTACAACATGGAATTCAAGTCCTCCAACCCACCAATTTGAAGTCAGAGGATTTCATGGAAGCATTGCAAAAATGCCATGCTGATATCCAAGTGGTTGTCGCCTTTCGCATGCTTCCAGAAGTAGTTTGGGACATGCCTGTACTGGGAACCTACAACGTACATGGGTCCCTTCTCCCCGACTATCGTGGAGCAGCACCGATCAACTGGGCCATCATCAATGGCGAGCGCGAAACGGGCGTAACCAGCTTCAAATTGCAACACGAAATCGATACAGGCAACCTTCTCCTGCAGCAATCCACTCCCATAGGGCCGAATGAAAATGCGGGTGATGTATACATGAGACTCATGGATCTGGGGGCAAAACTATTGGTTGAGTCGATCGAACTCATCGCCAGTGGCACGGCCAAGCTTACGCCTCAACCCGACCAAGTCTCCAAGCACGCGCCTAAAATCCAAAAGGAGGATTGCAAGATCAACTGGAACCTTCCAGCCCAGCAGGTACACGACTTCATACGAGGAATGAACCCTTTTCCTGGAGCATTCACGCTGGTCAAAAACGAAGACGGCCTAGAGCCCTGGAAGATTGGACAGACGAAGATGACCTCCCTCTTCTCGAACGCCCCAGGGCAATTTAGGACAGAAGGATCCCAACTCTTTATAGGAACGGGTGACAAGGAGCTAGAAATCCTCCTGATCCAACCTCCCGGAAAGAAAAAGCTCAGCGCAGTTGAATTCCTAAACGGGTACCGAGGAACCGTTTCATCCCTCCTCTGCCAATAAAAAAAGCCCTCCCATAAGGGAAGGCTCTACGTATTGTTTTCATACTGGTCACTGCTTCACTACCCTACTCACTTTGCCTTTTCCATTTTGTTGTACCGAAATGAAGTAAATGCCCGACGCTTGATCTGTCAAGTCAATTCTCGTCAAAAGCCCCTCTGCTCCAATCTTCAAACTCTTCTCCAATACCTGTCCGCCATTGGCGTCTAAGACGGTAATATGAACGTCATCATCACTTTGTGGCAACCCATCGATTACGAAGAGTCCATCGCTTGGATTTGGTGAAATCATGAACCTATCCAATGCAAGAGAATTGTTTTCATCCAATGAGGCACCAGACTTTTTGTTCAAAGCACGAATCTCTTGAGGCTCCACATCCTCCATCTCAAAACGGAAGACAAAGCTCTTCTCGATGTCCCTGAGGTGATCGGAAACGAAGATCGACTCCAAGGCTTCGAGCTCTTCCATCTCATCCAAATCGTCAAACTCCATGTGGAATTCACGTTTCATCTCTTCGGGGAAAGACTTGATCTCACCGCTAGCCTCTTGTTGTGCTCCTTCTCGCTCGAAGGTCACTTCGACTACTTCTCCCGCTTCCATTTCATTTAATACACTTACCAATTCACTTATGTCATTGATGCTTGCACCATTTACGGTTCGAACCACATCTCCTTCGGCCAAACCGATCGACTCTGCCGTGGATGCCTCAAAGACTTTGCTGATCCTTACACCGCCTTCTTCTCCAGATGCGCCTTCAATACCCAAAAAGACCTTGCGTTCCTCTAAGTCGGTCGTCCACTTCATGGCTTTGTGCATCTTTTTGGGGCCGAAGAACTGGACATCATCTCCATCACCCATGCGTTCGAATACATCCATCGCTTCATATGAGCGAAGTGTTGCTCTAGTCTTTTCTTTCTTCTCTCCTCTTTGGTACCGAATGGAAATCTCTTCATCGATCTGATGCGCTTTGATGGCTGCGGCAACCTCCTTGTGATTCGACACCTTTTCACCATCGATCTCAAGGATCACATCGCCATCTTGGAGACCCGCTTCTTCTGCGGCTGACCCCTCTACTACACGCGTAATGCGAGCGCCTGGCTCTGATGTAGAAGCATCCTCGCTGTTCTCGGTTTGAACGGTTACTACCCCTAAAAAGGCGCGTGGTTCTCCTTCGGTTTCAAAATGATACGCGTATCCGTGGGCTCGTGGAGGCCTGGGAGGTCTTGGCGCACGCACCGAACGCATGTGCTGTCGATAGTGAGGCGCATAGAATTCAGACTCCTCTGCCCTTCGCTTATTGATGATCACTTCGATATCTGCCGCTTCTAAATCTCCAACCGCTTCTTCTAAGACCATTTCGATCTCTTCGAGCATATCGTCCATCTGTCGTTCGAGGTTTTCTAAGTCAAGTTCGATTTCTTGTATGGACGTCGTGGTCTTGCCATCTTCGGTGACTTCGATTTGAACCTTTACTTTCTTTTGTTTTTCGGAGTCTTGAGCATGTGCAATAGCAATAATGCCCATGAGCAAAATTGCAACGAACGCCAGTTCTTTGGCGAGGTGATGGGTGAGGTAGTTCATAACTAAACGGTTTTGATTTGACCAAACGTAAACCAATCGTGCATGCATGAAAAGTTAAAAGCCCTTCAGAAGTGTTAAGTGGTGTGAAGGGTGATTAATCCTTATCGATCTGCCATCCCGGTCCGCCAAAGTTGGGACAGGGAACATTGCGGTCGCTTGAGCGGCGCCTTTTGTACTTATAATTCCTCCAAAGCTCGATCTGAAGAGACATTTCGTGCGCTCCGTTGGAATAACCATGAAGTGTCGATGCAGAAATGTCATAACTGTAGCTCAATCGATACGCCTCGTATTGAAGACCGGCCACCAGAATGAAAGCATCTTGGTTCGTAATGGTCGTTTCATTGTCTTTCAACCCCAGTAAACCTCGGTACCAAACACCTACTAAAACCACTGAGTAGCCATAATAAGCCCCGATATCAAATTGGTCGTAGTCCTGTTGGGCTTTATATTGGGCAGCGATGGTTAAATTCCGAAGAAACTCACCTTTAATGTCCTTATTGATAGGGATCAGCACCCCTCCGTGCACGGATAGCTTTGTGGGGAATGGATTGGTGAGGCCACCTCTAAGGTTGTTGATGTTCGAAACGGAAACTCCTCCCCAGTAGCGTTCGGTAAATGCGACCAAACCAGTGTTCACATCAAAATATTGCAGTTTGTCAAAACGGAATTCATCGGTAGTTGCTGAGGATCCGCTGAGCAATTGGTCCGTAAATGTGAAGCGGCTGAGATCTACGTTAAAGGAATTGTAAGATCCTGAAATTCCGAATTTGACCGCTAGTTTTCGCGTCGGATTGAAACGGTAAGAATAGTATCCCGCGTACTTATTATAAACCACCCCTCCTGCGCCATGTCGATCTTGAAAGAGGCTTACACCTATTCCACTGTTGAAAGATGGGAGGCTCTGATCATAATACATCCCTGTAGAAGTGTAGCCTTGGAGCGCAGGCCATTGTCGACGTATGTGCGTGCTGAACCTGCCAAAATGTGTATTGCCTGCAAAGGCTGGATTCATATAGATCCGTGTCGCAAAGAATTGCGAGAACTGAGCATCTTGTGCCGTCAACTCTTTTCCACCGAAAAAAAGCAGGCTCGCCAACAATGCCATTGATATCGATATGTTAGCGCAGTAGCGTGACATGTCCTGTTTTTGTTGCTTCATGATCGTCGACAAATACAATATCAGCCCTCCACACATAGGTGGACATAGGGGCTAGTTCCCCTTTGTAATAGCCATTCCATCCCTTAGAGGCGTCAAATGTTTCAAATACGGTCTCACCCCATCGGTTGTAAATCACTAGGTGAAAAATCTTAACGTATCGGGTGATGAGATAGAATACATCGTTGTTCATCGCCGAGGGATCATAGCTAGCATCGCTTTGATCAAACCTGTTTGGCGTAAAGGCAGTTGGGGCCTCAAGCACAAGAACTGGCTCAACGTAAACATATTGGATACTTGTGTCAACGCACCCAAACATGTTTTGCACGATCTGCGTGATACTGTATTCTCCCCACTCCTGGAAGCGATGGCTGATGGAGGATCCATCGTAGGTTGCCCCATCCGACACTTCCCAATCATAGGTGACAGCATCTTCGCTTTCATCCACCGTTTCCACCAAAGGATCATCCGTAGTGACTTTGTCTGGGGTTACATAGAATCCCGCAGCTGGGCTAGGATATACTTCCACTTGCCCTGTGCCATCTCCTTCTGATGGGCAGCCTTGGTCCGTCATGGCAGAGAATTCAACGTCATAGGTTCCCGGGTTGAAGTAAATCATGGTAGGAATCGCTTTCGTACTCGATTGGCCGTTGCCAAACTTCCACTTGTACTCGGCGATGGATATTCCACTGATGCCAGAATTAAAGGTTACCTCAAGGGGGGCGCACCCATCCGCAATCAAATCAGGAAAGTCCAGGATTGGAACGGGGTTTACGACAACGGTTACGGAATCTTCCTCATAAAACCCACATGCGTCTGTGACGCGCATGACGTAGGTGGACGTTACTTCTGGCGAAACTGTGTATGATCCGACATTACTTCCAAGGTTTGGAGCCCAAGTCACCGAATATTCGGAGAGACTACCACCGTATTGTCCGGTCACCTTGGCCGATTTACCCAAACAGATTTGTATAGGATCAGACGATACCGTGATCGCATCAAACACTACTGGTTTTACTGTCACCTTAACGGTGCCAATCGCGGCTGGACATCCGAAGGTATCGGTGACAGAAACGGAGTAAGTCGTTGTCACCAGAGGGTCCACTACATGGCTGTCGTTATTTCCAAGGGAATCACTCCAGGTATAGGAGTAGCCTCCGTTACCACCGGATGCAGCCGCAAAAATGACGGCGTTGTCGTACAAGCATATGGTGACGTTGTTGCTCATTTGAACCTGAATGGGAGTAGGTTCGGTCAATGTGGTATCAAGGATCAATTCACAGCCGTTGAAGTCTGTAACCGTAACAGAATGCAAACCTGCGCTTAGTCCGATATCCGAGGAGGCTGTGCCTCCTGAACTCCAGTTATAGCTATAAGGAGCAGTACCACCGCTCACCGCTGTTCCTATCGTACCGTCACTCCCGCCGTTGCATGTAATGTCTTGAGCGCTCAAGCTGACTTGAAGCAGCAAAGGCTCTACGATGGTATAAACACTGGTGTCCGTGCAATTATTCGAATCTGTGACCACCAGAGAGTACGTACCAGCGCTCAGGTTGGTAATGCTCGAAGTGGTAGCAGACGTATTCCAATTATAGGTATAGGGTGATGTTCCACCGCTTGGGGTGGAACTGATGCTTCCATCCGCAAATCCAAAACAAGAAACATTGAGTATGCTCTCCGTCGTTTCAAGCGAATCCGGTTCTACAATCGTGGCATCCACGATCACTTCACAGGCATTGTCATCTGTGACCGTAAGCGTGTACGTTCCGGCTGCCAATCCAGCTATCTGAACGGTAGTTTCCGTGGTTGACCAAGCATAGCCGTATGGAATAACCCCTCCTATTACGCTAGAGGAGATCGATCCATTTTGCGCACCGTAACATGTAATGTCTATTGGGGCAAGATAAAGCTCCAAAGAATCGGGTTGGGTAATGATTACGGTATCGCTGTCCAAGCATCCCGCCCCATAAGTTACGGTAACGATATAGGTCCCGGCCGTGAGGTTAAATATGATCGGCGCTCCTGAACCTGTATTCCAATTGTAAGCGAAGGAACCATACGGCCCAGTGGCTGCGGCAGTTGCCGCACCTGTATTATCTCCAAAGCAATCCACGTCAACGCCCGTCATGGCAATGTTGATTCCAGGTGGCTCCGTGACAGTAAAGTTGAGGGTATCCTCGCATCCATTCGAGTCGGTGACGGTAACCAAATACGAGCCGGCACCCAGTCCAGTGATGGCTGCAGTCGTATCCCCAGTGTTCCAAGTATAAGAATAGGGAATGACCCCTCCAGCACTCGATACTTCGATGGCTCCGTCTGTATATCCGCCGCAAGAGGCATCGTCAAGACTGACGAGGCTCATTTCTAAGGTATCGGGTTCTATCACGGTGATCGTTGAAAGACTATCGCAGCCAAAAGGGTCGGAAATAATGACTTGGTAGGTGCCTGCGCCAAGGCCCGTAATACTGTCGCCGATCTGAGGTGGGGTTGTTAGCCACTCAAAGACCAACTGTGATGTTCCTGGTGCAAATTGCACCCAAGCTGACCCGTTATTTTCGCCCGCACAAAGGACGGATAGGGTACCAAACTCGACTGCAGAGGAGTATACATGTAAGGTGATGAGGACCGTATCTGTGTCAGGTGGACACCCTAAGTTTCCTGTGGTGATCAAGTACAATTCCACACTACCCGAGGTGGAGTCGTTGATTCCGGGCTGATATTGGGCATTTAAAGTAGCAGAATCAGGGCTAAATGTACCATCTCCACCGATCCAATATCCACCACTGGCAGATTGAACGGAACCATTTAATGTGATCGGCCAAAAGCTGCTGCATACCGTTGTGTCATTGCCTGCGTTGGCCACAATAGGAAGACTAAAGGAATCTACAAAGACGGTATCGTAAGCGGGGGGGCATCCAGATGTGTCACCCACTTCCAAGGTGTAGGTTCCCACACCAACGAAAATTGAATCAGCCGTGGAACCGGTGTTCCATGTGTAATTGTAGGGCGGAGACCCTCCTGTACCGGATGCATAGATCCAAGTGCCGGCGGCGCCATAACACACCATTGGTTCCTCAGGAGATATAACCGCGGCAAGCGTACTGAAGAAATAGGCCGCAATCGTATCACAGTAAGAAAGAGTATCACAGTCGCCGAGCAGCGGTCCGCAAACTTGATACAAGACTGTGTCTGGCGCATTTGCCTGGCCCATTACATTGACAGAGTCGCACCCAGACGTGCAATCCAAGTAACTATTGTAGGCGCCTATTGCACCTGGATAAACCGAAGTCCACGTGACGGAGTCAGGATCGTATCCCTCAACATACATATATCCCGAACAGCCGTCATTAACGGATATATCAGGGCCAGGAGCTGGCTCGGCGATAGAGGTAATGCAATAGATATTCGAATTGTTTCCTGGCTTACAAAAGGTAATGTAATGTGGCCCTACCCCGGTCAGACACAAAGCCTCTCCTACAGCAGTGGGTGACCCGCAGTCAACTTGATAGTAAATGGCCCCTGGCGGTATCGCACCATCGCAAATTTCAAAAATGATTCCTTCCGCATTTGGGTTCAATGTGACCTCAAAGCCTACGCACTTATCTGGTGAAGAAGCTCCACAACAGGTATCAGCGCGATTTGTATCTGGACTCGACCAACTGCTGTTCGGGTCGCCTGAAAGATCAACAATAAAGGTGGGAGTGTTTGAACCACATTGGAATTGCGCTTGCGTATTCATCGCAGACAGCACAACTAACACTACTATACATATCCAATATCTCATACTAGGTTCTAAAGCGAACTTATGATAATGCAATTGAATAACCTGGAGGAGTGTTAGTGAGGTTATTGTTATGTTAGACCCCTAATCCTTGAAAAGAGTTGCATGAGGTCGGTATTATTTTTTGTTTTTATTGCTCAATGCGGAATATTCTTCGGTGAATTACACGCTCAGTCGGTCGAAGTTTTGGTTTTGGGTACCGCTCAGGATGCCGGTCACCCTCAAGTGAATTGCGAAAAGGACTGCTGCAAACGTGCATTCCACGATGCCAGCCAACAGCATCGGGTTACTTCACTCGCCTTTTCGGATGGGGAAAAGTTTTATTTGATTGACGCTACGCCTGATTTTGTGGAGCAACTCCAAATGGCGAAGGAGCACTTCAGGGAGCAGCAGCTCGGAGGAATATTTCTAACCCATGCACATATTGGACACTACACTGGGTTGATGTATCTGGGCCGAGAAGCCATGTCGGGTCAGAATGTCCCCGTATATGTAATGCCAAGAATGAGAAAGTTCCTTGTAAAAAATGGCCCATGGGACCAACTCGTCAAATTGAACAACATCGAGTTGATTCCGCTTTCTGAAAACAAAGAGGTGCAACTTCAAACCCTCCGCGTTACTCCGATGCTTGTCCCCCATCGTGATGAATACTCGGAGACTGTTGGTTTTAGACTCACTACGAAAAACGCTTCCCTTGTTTTTATCCCCGACATCGACAAATGGGAGCACTGGAGTCAATCTATCGTTGATCTGGTTAAATCGTCCACCTATACGCTGCTGGATGGGACATTCTTTGATGGAGACGAATTGCCGGGAAGAAATATGATAGAGATCCCACATCCCTTCGTCACCGAATCCATTTCCGCCCTTTCACCCTTAGAAGGTACAGAAAAGGAAAAGGTGCATTTCATTCATCTGAACCATACGAATCCGCTCTTTCTTCCTGGCAGTGAAGCAAGCAATCGAATCAAAAAAGAAGGGATGCACGTCGCCAAAAGAGGTGATACCTTCCAACTCTGAGGTACCTAGGATGATCTGAAAGCCGTATATTATCGCCCTAATTACCTGACACACCTTCTACCCTGACGAATGCTCCAAGACCTTAAAAAATATTGGAAGAATGATCTAGTTGCGGCCATCAGCGTCTCATTGGTTGCCCTTCCGTTAGGATTGGGTATAGCCATTGCATCTGAGGCTCCGCCCATTTCTGGACTCATTTCAGCAATCGTCGGCGGATTGGTGACCACCTTCATCCGTGGAAGTAAATTGGCCATCAACGGGCCCGGTGCTGGAGCCATTGTGGTCATATTGACCGGAAACCACATGCTAGCGGACCCAGGGCAAAGCGGATTTCCCTATGTACTTGCCGCCATTTGCATCGCTGGCGCACTGCAGGTGGTGATGGGTTTATTGAAGCTTGGCAGGCTTGGCGAGGTAGTGCCGAGTTCGGTTGTGCACGGAATGCTTGCTGCGATTGGCGTGATTATATTGGTCAAACAACTGCACGTCGGCCTCGGCCACCACAGCATTGCGGATTCGGCGATGGACAGCATCTTCGAATTGCCAGTATCCATCTTCAACCTCCACCCCTTGATCACCTTGGTTACACTTACGGGGCTGGTCATTGCTGTTTTTCATCCTCGCATCAAGAACAAGCTGATCCACTTCATTCCGTCTTCCGTCTGGATATTGGTCATCACGATTCCGTTAGTATTCATTTACCGAAATTGGATCACAGACCTATTGGGCATTACCTCAGCTGCCCTCAGCTATCCTGAAAGTCAGTTGATCTCTTTCCCTTCGGATCTCTGGTCTGGATTGCTTTTTCCTAATTTCGGTAAGGTGGGTACATTGGGCTTTTGGCTGGTTGTTTTCAGCATCATGATTGTAACGACGATCGAAAGTCTTATCAGCACCAAGGCAGTAGACAACCTCGATCCAGAGCAACGCAAGACCAACCTCAACAAAGACCTGATCGGTGTAGGCTTGAGCACCATCGTTTCTGGAGCCATCGGCGGATTACCGGTAATTACGGTAATCGTTCGTAGCTCGGTAAATATTTCGAACAATGGCAAGACCTCCAATGCAAATTTCTTCCACGGACTGATCGTGCTCTTCTTCGTCGTGGCCCTGCGGCCAGTGTTAGAAGAAGTCCCTATGGCCGCATTAGCAGCCATCTTGGTTTACACGGGGTATCGATTGGCATCGCCACGGGAGTTTGCAGATGCCTATGATCGCGGTGAAGAACAGTTACTGGTGATGGCCTCCACTCTGCTTTCCGTGTTGATTTACGGCTTGCTATGGGGGATCTTCCTCGGACTTTGCGCCAGTTTCTTAGTGCAGTGGATCAAGTCGCGCATGAACATGCGGGCTTTTGTCATGGCCATTTTTCGTCCAAAGCTCAACACGCAACAATTGCACGATAAGTATGAGGTAAAGCTGAGTGGCGTATTCAACTTCCTCAACCTCTTGAAGGTCAAGAGTGCAGTGCGCTCGGCCCCTAGTAACGAACGCGTTGAGATCAATATAGGAGAAGCCATTCTTGTGGACTTTACGGTAATGGAATACCTCAATGAGTTCGGAAAGCAATACCAAGAGAAAGGTGGCGAATGGGAGATTGCAGAAATGGATATCCATGAGACGACCTCTAGTCATCCGAACAGCATGCGCACGCTATCACCACAGCACCAGCACAGCCCAAGGTGGATGAACCAGCACCAGCGAGAACTGATGAAAACCGCGGCCTATTTCGGGTGGCAGTTTGCGATCGGAAAGGAATATGGATTTTCTGATATCAAGCGCTTTGAATTCTTCCGAAAGCATCCGATTGAATACGTGCACAACGTCTCTTCTGGCCTTGTTGAAGACTACAACCTCTTCTTCCGCGTCATGGACGTAGTCTTTGATGAGGGTGCTCTGCAGGCCAAGACATTGTACGATACTACGTTGATGGTGATTGACCTGAGAATGCACATTCCGGAGTTTGTGGTGGACCGAGAGGAATTGTACGATCGGATCTTTTCAGATTCAAGTTTTAACGACATTGACTTCGCAGAAGACCCGGAATTCTCGCGGAGGGTGCTTTTGAGTGGGACAGTCCCTCACTTAGTGCGCGCTTTGTTCTCAGAACCCTTGCGTAAGTTTCTCTTAGACCACCAGCAATACCACGTGGAGGCAACGACCGATCAGTTGCTCATTTTTGGCGACCTCAAACCGCTGAGTAGCCAGGAGATAAAGGATATCTACTTGTTCGCTTATTCCTTGTGTTCCTACTTAGGCCAGCCCAAGCACGAAAAAACGTCGGCTACTTCTGAACAACCTTGATCGCCCTGCCTTTGAATCGAAGGCCCTGAAAAGCATTGGCAACACCTTTGGACTTGGAATTTTGTATATCGAACCTTGACCCTTCCTTGTCCATATAGATCCTCCCGATGAATTTGCTTCGAACACCGCTAATGTCGCAAATGATTTTAAGGAGGTCGCCCTTCTCTATTTGATCGCCTTTTCCAAGGTTGATCTCGAAGGTGTCCATGCCTTCTTCTCGGCCACGGTCATCGCGTTTTCCCTTCTTTCCTTTTTCTCGATCTCCACCTCGATCTCGATCTCGATCTCCACCTCGGTCAGACTTTCCGTCCTTGGCTGATTTGCGTTCTGACGCATTCAAGTCAGCACCTTGATCCATAGAAATCTGATCGAATGCCTTGGTGATGTACTTGGCCAAAATTTCTTCCTTAGAAAGAAACTCCAGTTGCTCCATCAATCCATGCACCCAGATTTTAGCTTCGTCGGAGGCCTCAACTGAAAGCAGTTCATCCAAACGAGATTGAATGTGCATCGTCTTTACCTCTTCTATGGTAGGAATCTGAATCTTTCTAAAGGTGATCGCCAATTGCCGCTCGAGATTGCGGATTTTATACTGTTCGGCGGGCGTTACCATCGAGATGGCAATTCCTTTCTTTCCTGCTCGAGCAGTTCTACCACTCCTGTGCGTGTAGAAGGATAAGTCGTCCGGGAGGTCATAGTGAATCACATGCGTCAAATTGTCCACGTCGATTCCGCGAGCCGCCACATCGGTAGCAGCCAACATCCGAAGATGTCCAGACTTGAACTTGCGCATTACTTGATTGCGCTGTGCTTGAGACATATCGCCGTGCAATGCGTCCATGGCATACCCCGCTTCGGCCATACTAGTAGCCAAGCGCTGGGTTTCCGCTTTGGTACGACAGAACACTAAGCAATACATATCACTGGCAGCATCCATGATGCGTTGCAATCCAGGTTGTTTGTCTTGACGACGTACAAGGGTATACTCGTGTGAAATATTGACGTTTACCTTGCTCTCCGATTGAATGGAAACCTCTGCTGGGTCTACCATGTACTTGTGTACGATGTTGCGGATTTCCTTCGGCATGGTTGCCGAAAAGAGCCAGGTATTTTTGTCGTGTTGTGTGAACGACAGGATCGTATCGATGTCTTCTTTGAATCCCATATTCAACATCTCATCCGCCTCATCAAGGACGGCGAAACGCACATTGGATAGGTTCAATACTTTTCGTTCAATCAAGTCTAGCATCCTTCCGGGAGTCGCCACAATCACTTGTGGGCGATTGCGTTGGATCTCCTTGATCTGATTCGTGATCGGTGCTCCACCATATACCACCGTGACAGAAACGCCATCAATGTATTTTGCAAACCGCGTAAGTTGTTGCTCAATCTGTTGTGCTAATTCTCGTGTAGGAGAAAGAACGACGGCTTGAACAGCACGAATATTCGGATCGATGTGTTCGATCAACGGAAGACCAAAAGCGGCAGTCTTGCCTGTACCGGTCTGCGCAAGCCCAATGAAGTCAATGGCTCCTGCTAAAAGAAGCGGGATGGCCTGAGCTTGGATCAGCGTGGGTTCAACGATGGAGAGTTCCTGGAGGGCCTTTACGATGCGAGCATCAAGCCCAAGAGATTCAAATGTCTGCAAATCAATAAGTAAAATTCGGTGCAAAGGTATGGTTATTAAACGACTAACTGTAAGATATTGAAAAGTTTAGGCAGACGTCTACGCAGCTGAAAATGCAAGCCCGTTCTTCGTTTTAGAAATGAACGAGACATTCCAACATATCGTAGATACACCGCTGGGTTGGTTCAACATGATGGGAAGTAAATCTGCTATTCTGGAGGCCCACTGGATCGCTGAAGAAGATGCTGTTGTCGGCAATGGTGGAGGGATTGTTCCCTGGAAGCGCATGGCAGAAGACCAATTGCGAGAATACTTTCAAGGAAAACGCGACTCATTCAGCCTACCTCTCTTGCCTCGAGGGACTGAATTTCAGCAAGCGGTTTGGAAACGCGTGCTTCACATTCCCAAAGGAACCACGAAAACCTATTCAGCATTGGCACAGGAGCTAGGAGGTCCGGAGCGTGCACGACCCGTTGGCACAGCGATCGGAGCCAACCCTCTGTTGCTCCTTATCCCCTGCCACCGCGTGATCGGAAGCGATGGAGCCTTAACAGGCTACGCTGGAGGCTTGCGCAGCAAGGAGTGGTTATTGCATCACGAAGGGGCCATACAGCAACCTCAACTTCGCCTCTTCTAAACTACATTCGCCTTGATGTTTGCGAACTACCTCACGATTATTGGCCTGTGCATCGCTTCATCGTTTTGCATGGCTCAAGAATCCGTTCTAAGAATTCTGACCCTCGGTGATTCCTATACTATCGGCGAGTCTGTTCCTTCAGAAAAGAATTGGCCTAATCAACTAGTTGAGACACTCCGTGAAAAAGGCATCGCTAGCAAAGTCGACATCATTGCGACTACAGGCTGGCGTACCGACGATTTGATTAAAGCCATCAAGGCATTTCCAAAAGACGGTGGGTACGACAAAGTGAGCATCCTCATCGGGGTCAACAATCAATACCAAGGGAAAGCATTTATTCAGTTCGAACAAGCATTGGATACCATCATCGCCCTCGCTTTGGAGCGATGTGGCAACGACACTACGGCCCTCTTCTTCGTGAGCATCCCAGATTACGCCTACTCTCCTTTTGGATCTAAACTGGAGAGACAAAAAATATCAGATGAACTAGATGCTTATAACGCCTACATGGCGGCAAAAGCTAGACAATTGAAGGTACCCTTTGTAGACATCACTCCTTCATCGCGCACGAGCGAAGCGCAGATGTTCGCCTCGGATGGACTGCACCCTTCGGCCGATCAATATGCCGCATGGGTAAAGCTAATCTTAGAACAAGTGGTTTTTAAGAAGTCCTAAAGGATCTTCGATACTTCTGCCGCTGTGACATCGGCGCTGGACAATTCCGGCACAATCAACTCGCTATGACGGTTCATATATCCCATTAAACGGGCTATTCGCAGTGATTTTGAACGTTCTTCCCAAACAACATCGAGATTCCTCATACTATAGCCAAGGTCAAAGGCCTTTAGGTATTTTTTAAAAATCGTGTTTTCAGAATTCACAAGCCCAGAATTTCCCCCGATTTTATCCAAATACAGCAGGGCGACGTATTTATCCGTGAAGTCAACCACAGACATACTCACGAAGCGATAAGGCCTCAACAGGTATTTCATTCGTTCTTCCAAATTGTCAGAAAACTCCGTAAAATTTACACCAACCCTTGGAACGGCGATGATCGTCTCTGCCCCTTCTTTCGAAACCCGACGTATGTGTGTGTAATTATCTGGTGCCAACGCATTTCCTGCATCTTCAAACAATTCTTTAAACACACGTTGGGTACCGTTAATCAGCTTTCCGTTCGACACATCGCGCACAGACCTCAATCGTACGCTTGCATACCTGTTTTTTTCTCCGATTGTCAATTCAACACCGGACATCAGTAGCATCCAACGACCAAAGGTTAATTGCACGGGATGACCGTCAATAAAGGGATCGAGGTGATTGAGTTTTTCGGAACGGAGAAAAAACTCAAGTTCCAAGATCTGGTATTGTTTGTCTTTTCGCTGCACGACCCAATTGTTGATGAGGTCATGGGCTGCAAGTTCAAATTTGAGGAATATATCCTCATTATCTTGAATTGAAAGTAGAGCGGATAACTGTTCCAAGGTAGCGTGTTAGAGTAGGTTAAAGCTACCCAAAGGACATACGCATGCAAGGAAGGATGCTCATTGGAAAGGCTTTTTCGTCCAACCAGAATAATGAATCGATGAAACGAGTAGAATCAGAGTATAAGCTATAGGATTATGCCCAAATCTTTCACGTCATGCAATTCATCAAAGCATATCCAAAAAGAATTTCTCAATCGATCACATCGCATGCGCTCCATGGTCACAACTATGCGCTCTTCATGTTCAACGAGTCCTTCGATCCTCGAGACCATGCCCTTCGGTATGTAACCTATGACACGATCTTGTTGATCGAAATATGCCGTGATGGCGATGGTAGTATTAATGATTCCCTCCATTTTCAACCCCAGCTGCATTCCATTGAACAAGTGCAGATCAAACACATCTTCATCCAAACAGCGCTTGATGGCCATGGCATAAGGGAGCGGAACATAGTAGCTTGGGTCCCGGCGCGAAAGTCGCTTCTTCGTTTGCATCGTAGGTAGACTACGAAAATGTTAAATAAAACGTTTGGTCTATGCGTAAATCAACAGCAAATTACTGACAATGAACAGCTTCAATCCATCACCCTAACCGCAAGACCTTTCAAATATTCGCCTTCAGGGTGGGCTAGATTTACGGGGTGGTCTGCAGGTTGTCGCAGCTTATGTAATATCTGAATGCGTTTACCTGCATTCACAGCGGCACTTAGTAGCATGTTGTCAAACATGTGCCGATCCACTACCTGAGAACAAGAAAACGTAAAGAGAATGCCTCCTTTTGGAAGGTGTTCAATGGCCGCTTGATTAATGCGTCTGTACGCTTGAATGGCACTGTGTCTCGCGCTCTTATGCTTGGCAAAAGCAGGAGGGTCCAATACAATGATGTCGTACGACTCATCCATCCCCTCTAAATACGGCACAGCATCTACCTTCAAGGTCTTGTGCAATTTGCTTACCCCATTGAGTTGAGCATTTCCTTCTGCTAATTCAAGCGCTGCCGTGGACGCATCCACACTGATTACCTCTTTCGCTCCACCCTTTGCTGCTGAAATGCTGAAGCCGCCTGTATAGCTGAAAACATTCAGTACGCGCTTTCCTTTGGAATATCCTTTGAGCAAAGCTCGATTATCGCGTTGGTCAAGAAAGAAGCCCGTTTTCTGGCCTCCGATGACATCGACGTGATATTTGAGCCCATCTTCCATAATCTCGGTACGCTCTTGCACCTCCCCACACAAAACTTCAGCCTTGCCTTTCCCGACAGGTTTGTGCACAACATTCTCAAATCCAAGCGCTTTCAAGGAAATCACCAGCATGTCAAGCCGGTCCGTCATTCCTTTGGCGTGCGGCTGGATTACAGCCACTGCCCCATAGATATCTATGATGAGACCGGGGACACCATCCCCTTCCCCGTGCACCAGTCGGTATGCGTTGGTCTGTTTGGAAACAAGTGCCAATTGATGGCGCCACTCGAAGGCATCCTTCAAGGCCTGATCAAACCAAGATTGGTCTATTTGCTCATCTTTCAACGTCAACACTTTGACGCACAAAGAACCGCCAGCGTACATTCCTCTACCTAGAAAGTCTTTGTTGAACGAAAGCACGTCAACTATTTGACCATCTGTTAGTTGACTAGAGTCGTCTTGGATGGCTCCAGAGAATACCCACGGGTGGCCTCGCTCTACCGAACGCTCACGTCCTTTCTTCAATCTTACCCAAGCTTCGCTCATCCTCTGATCATTAATTTTTGTTTGACAAGAATTCCAGGTCCGTCGACCTCCATTTTGTACACACCCCAATCCAAGTCTTTGGTAGGTAGCTTTATGCCATGCCTACCCTTTCCAAGAAACACCTTTTTCGATTGGACTGCCTTTCCGCTGAGGTCAAGTACTTGAAAAGAAAATACCCCTTCTTCAGCGATGAAAAGGCTCAATTCAAAAGCCTTGCCCTGCCTTAATACTTCAGGGCCGGTCTCAAGCACTGTCGAGCGCAGTCCTGCATTCAACGAGCTATCTTTTAAAATGAGCAGCATCGAATCCATTTTTGCGAACACATCGAGGACCACTTCCTTGTGTTGATCGAAGTAATACGGATGATCTCCAATCACCATTTTCGAAAATAACCACGTTCCATTCTTTGCTAACGCCTTCATTACTGCTTGGGCACTGTCTCCCTTTCTTGAATCAATCAGCCCAATTACTCCATCCTTTCCACTCAACCAGGTCGAGATGGTATCCGAAGGTGCAATGATCAATCCAGCACATTCCTCTCCGAGTAAACCATCTATGTGCCTAACGCCTCGACCAAGCGTTACAAACTTCACCCGATCAAGGGTCAATGAATCGGAAACAAAACGAATCCAAGCTTCAAGCTTTGCGCTGTCCATATGCTTCACATCAGATGAAGGTGCTATTAATAGCGCCCCTCTTTCATCCGCCAGCCAAGTAAGTTCCTGTGCCCAAGTTTCAAATCGCCAAGCAGGATCAGCATCGTCATAGAATGCGATTAAAACCTCTTGAATCGCTGTATTTGGACGATACAGAGCATAGTCGACTTTCACCCCCTTTCCTGTCCATGAAGCCGTTGCAATGGCCTGCCCAAACAGGTCGCCAGACACGGCAATGCATAAGATGAAAACGAGGTTCTTCATGGGGCGGCAAAATTAGTAATGCAATCATGCCTATTAACCGTAGATGGATTTATACTTTCGCGGCCCGAAAGAAAGAATAGAAATGGCAGGAAACATCACATTCACTATGGTAAAACCTGAGGCTGTAGCAAACGGTCACACAGGTGCCATCTTGGCAAAGATCCAAGAGGCTGGATTCAGATTGGTAGCACTCAAGAAAATGAAGCTGAGCGAAGAACGCGCAGGTATATTTTACGAAGTGCACAATGAGCGTCCCTTCTACGGCGAACTCACCGAGTATATGTCTTCAGGGCCGATCGTGGCAATGGTGCTTGAAAAGGATAACGCAGTGGCGGATTTCCGAGTATTAATTGGCGCGACAGACCCAAGCGAGGCAGCGGAAGGAACCATTCGCAAAGCATTTGCTGAATCAAAGGCAAAGAATGCCGTTCACGGTAGCGACAGCGACGAGAACGCGCAGATCGAAGCAGGATTTTTCTTCTCCGACTTGGAGCGATTCTAGCACCCATGCAGGCAGAGTCCAAGGATTTCTTCCTCAAAAGCATTGACCTCATGCGGTCGCTTGATCCTGATCAGCGACCGCTTTGGGGACAGATGGGTCCACAGCACATGGTGGAGCACATCGTTGGTGCATGGAGAATCTCTAACGGAAGGGCGCGCGTCCAAACCGTATTACCAGAAGATGAGGTTGCCGTGCGAAGGGAGTTCCTCTTCAGTGATCGCGATTACCAAAAGAACATTGCCAATCCTGTGCTAGGAAGTAAAAAACCCACGTTACGAAAGCCTTCGTTGGATGCAGCGATTGACCAATTGGAAGATGAGATGAATGCCTTCTTCACCTTTCACGATGCTCACCCAGGGGCAATCGAAACGCACCCTGTATTCGGTGACTTAGATTTTGAAGGATGGTTGACCTTTCAAACCAAGCACATGAAGCACCATTTGCATCAATTTGACCTCATCTGAGTTCACCACATGAAGTACGCAGAAGAGATCAATAAGCGAAAGACCTTCGCTATCATTTCACACCCGGATGCTGGTAAAACCACTTTGACGGAGAAATTTCTCTTGTTCGGCGGTGCCATACAAACGGCTGGAGCTGTGAAATCGAACAAAATCAAGAAGACAGCCACTTCTGACTTCATGGAGATCGAACGGCAAAGAGGAATCTCCGTTGCGACGTCCGTTATGTCTTTTGAGTACCACGGTCATTTGATCAACCTACTGGACACACCTGGCCACAAGGATTTCGCCGAAGACACGTATAGAACACTCACCGCCGTTGATAGTGTAATCCTTGTAATTGATAGCGTAAACGGAGTAGAGGAACAAACCAAGCGCCTCACCGAAGTCTGCAGAATGCGCGATACGCCCATCATTGTATTTGTCAATAAAATGGACCTCGAGGGCCGCGACTCATTTGACTTGCTGGATGAGGTGGAAAACACACTTGGCATTCAAGTCCGCCCATTGAGTTGGCCAATCAACAAAGGCAAGAGCTTTAAGGGTGTATACAACCTGCACGAACATCAACTAAACCTCTTTGAGGCGAACAAAACCAAAGTTTCGACGGAAGTTGTCTCCTTCGACGACCTCAACGACGCACGACTGGATGACCTCATCGGCAGTGATGCGGACCAATTGCGCGAAGATGTAGAACTGATTGAAGGAGTATACGAACCACTCGACCCTGAATCTTATTTAAAAGGACAGGTCGCCCCGGTCTTTTTTGGTAGTGCAGTGAACAACTTCGGTATAAAGGAGATGCTAGACACCTTTGTCAGTATCGCTCCCACTCCGCTGCCACGCCCTAGCAGTAAAGGACCCATTGACCCTTATCAAAAGGAATTCAGTGGTTTCATCTTTAAGATCCACGCCAACCTCGATCCTAACCACCGCGACCGAATCGCATTCCTTCGCGTGTGCTCAGGCATGTTCGAGCGGAACAAGTTCTTTCATCATACACGTCTCGATAAGCAGTTTCGATTCAACAACCCCTACAGCTTTCTAGCACGCGAAAAAAGTGTGATTGATACGGCCTATCCTGGAGACGTCATTGGTCTGTATGATACCGGCAACTTCAAGATCGGTGATACGCTCACGGATGGAGATGATTTCAAATTCCAAGGCATTCCGAGCTTCTCACCTGAAATCTTCCGGGAGGTGATCAACAAGGATCCCATGAAATCAAAGCAATTGGACAAAGGCGTGCGGCAGTTAACCGACGAAGGCGTAGCCCAGCTATTCATCCAGCAGCCCGGAAGTAAAAAAATCATCGGCACGGTGGGTGAACTGCAGTTTGAGGTCATCAAGTATCGACTGAACGAAGAATATGGAGCATCGTGTGACCTTGTCTCCAAATCCTTTTACAAGGCGTGTTGGATTACGACAACCGACGAGGCGCAGTTGGATGAATTTGTTAGACTCAAGGCATCTGAGATCGCTTATGACAAGGATGAGAATCCCGTTTTCCTTGCGCCCAGTGCATGGATGTTGCAAATGGCTCAAGAGAACTACCCGAAATTGACCTTTCATTTCACTTCAGAATTTAAAACCGCGGCACAAGCCGAATCTTGACGTTTTTCGCATATCTTGGCTGTGGCGTATTCGCCTATCTGCAAAACCCTAGGATTCATAGGCTTTTCAGAAATTTGAACATATTGAATATTTACTATTTTTGACGCGTTCACAACGTCGTGTAACTATCATTATCACATGAATAAACGATACCTCAAACTTCTCTTTGTCAGCTCCCTCACTATAGTGATGGTGGGATGCAGTGGCGAGACAGAGGAGAATCAAGATGCCATTCCACAGGATGATCAACCTGTAATCCATGACGCCACCCCGATAGGGTTTGGCGACCAGGGTTCCTCTACGTACACCGTTCCTAGCCCGAACGAGCTGTTTTCCATCATCAAGGAGAGTAAGCTTCCCTACCGCGAGGACCTGATCAGTACGGAGCATGCGATTTATACTTCCTCAAAGGATCAAGCTTTGAATTTTGGCCGCATTACAGCGGACATTGCTTACACAGCTTCCTATGAGAAATTCAATGAATCAATGTCCAACTTTGAAAACCTCCGTAAAATCGGTGACGATTTAGGAATTTCTTATGTGTTTGACGAGATCATGGTGAATCGAGTGAAGAACAACATGGACAATGCTGATTCGCTTGAAGTCATCTCTACCAATTCTTACCAACGCATCATTTCGATGTTGGAAGAAAATGAGAAAGGATCCACCTTGGCAATCATCGCTACCGGTGGGTATGTCGAAAGCATTTATATCCTCACGAACTTGATCGGTGATTACAGCGCTGGAAGTCCTGTCATTCAACGCCTAGCAGATGAAAAAATCGTCATGGAGAATGTCTTGGACTACCTGAAGATGTACGAAGACGAAGATCGTATTCAGGAAGTAATGAAAGATTTGGAGCCCGTCTCTACCCTATTCTTGGGTCTTTCGGAAGAAAAGGTCTCAGAAGATCGAAAAGGGAAAGACAATAAAATGATTTTCGGTGGAAACCGAGTCATCATGAACGAAGCTGACTTTAACGCTTTGAAAGAAGCAGCAACTAACTACAGAAACTCTTTTGCAAACGCAAGCCAAAGCTAAGATGAAGGGAATGACTAGACTATTTGGATTGACAGCCGTATTAAGCGGATTACTTGCGCTCACTTCCGTGGCGCAGGATTGTAACAACTTCCATAAACGGAAGTGCTACGGCTCAGACAATGCATTCATGCGATATAACACGCAGTCAAAAAGTGGAATGTTCGTTCTCGGACACACTTCAGACTTAGTATTCGTCGCACATGCAGGACAAGATTATAACATCAGCCTGTGCCAAGAAAAGAAGGTAGAGGAACCGTTAAAATTTCAAGTGATCGATGGTCGCAGTCAAGATGTGTTGTTTGACAACCAGAACGCTGCGTTAGATGTGCCGGTTGAAGAAGGAGCCGATCCTGAAAACACCCTGCCTCAGTCCTTTGAGTTTACCGCAGATGCTACAAAGAAAATCATCATTCGGATAACCGCTCCTGGCCCACCGCCGGAAGAAGGCTCGGATAAAAAAGGAAAGAAAGCGGAACCCAACCCAGACGATCTATTTTGTGTGGGAGTGTTGGTCGAGAATATGCCTACACCGATGTTAGGTTTCTAAATGCTCAACTTGTCATAAAGAAAAGGCTCTGCTTCGGTAGGGCCTTTTTTTATTTCGATACTACAAGCACCTTCTTCCTGCTAATGCTTCCATCTGATAAGGAGAGTAAGTAAACTCCCATGGGCACATCAGTGAGCGAAAGCTCAAGGTACTCTGAGGGAACCGACGAGCTTCCGTGCTTTACCAGCCTGCCCGTTATATCGTAAAGATTGTATTGAACCGAATGTAGATCTCCCCACGCCCAAAAAATCGCTACTCGATCGCGTGCTGGATTGGGCACTAGGATTATCTCGGGAATATCTTCAAAGGTGTGTCGTTCGTTCAGCCTTAAGTGCTGTACCTCCTGAATGCGCGTAAAGTTGTGCGTCAACCCCCCGAACGAATAGACACTATCACCCTTGCTGAGCAATTGCATTCCTCGCACCTCTCCCATTGCTAGGTCGGGCAAGGCTTCGAAAGACTCTGTGGAAGCATCAAAATAATAACTGGCCGATACTAACTTCCCATCGGCATCCTGACCTCCTGCGATCACCGCCCCAGCCTTTGTCCTTACCGCAGCCGCGTAGCTTACCGCTTCGCCTTCAAAGGACTCTACTGACTTCCATTCACCTGAAAGGGTGTTATACCTCCACATGTCCGAGTGTACCTCTGAAAGGGATCTTCCGAGCATTACATATCCAACATTGCCGTGCGCAAAGCCTACCATCTCATCGCGCCCTTCCTGAAAAGGCAACGAATCCGAAGCAACCCACTCTTCCGTGGACAAATCAAACATCCATGCATCTGTGAAATGAATGCTGTCATTGCGCCCACCCAAGACATATACCCTCTCTCCTACTCTAAAACAAGCCATTGCAGCGCGCGGAGACCATGGGGGATTCGGCAAGGTTTGCCACTGATCTGTAAGTGGGTCATATCGGAAGCACTCGTTGGTGAATGTATTTCCAGCTAGGACACCTCCAAAAAGATAGCCCAATCGATGGGTGGCAAAAGCCAAGGCATATTGCCTACCGGAAGAGGGTATGTTCGAAATGGAGTGCCATTTTCGTGCTTTTAGATCGTACTTCCACCAATCCTTACGAAGCGTGTAACTCTGATCTATTCCTGTCCCAAAGTACAAGGACTCTCCTATCCTAAAGCCAGCCCCATCATCGATACGCCCTCCAGGATACAGGCTTTCCACATTCCATGGACTAGGATTAATAGTCACTTGTGCCGAAGGGCTATACGCCAAGCAGACGAAAGCGAAAAAGAAAAGGCTCCGAATCATGGAGCCTTTAGAACGTCATGGATGCATGAAAATTTCATCACATCATCTTGAAACCACCGATCTCGGCCATTTGCTTGTCCTGAAACGGTAAGTCGGTTGGTTCTGTAGAATCGTATTCATTTCGAATCGCATCGATCCACATCCGGGCGCGGTCGGTGAGCTCAAAGTCATCCGTCATCATACGTCCTCGCATGACCAGAATTCCCATGTCGGCGCCCTCATAGAGGTATTCACCGGCTTTGATGATACGCAGGAAGAAGGCTTCATTGTGCAATTCAACGGCACGCCTGTGGGTGTCCATGCGATCAAATTTAATTCTACCGTCTTCATCGATGGTGTAAATGCCTGAACGCGGAGCGGATTTCACTTGGCGAATGTTGTCTTCCACATGCTTGATGACCATTTGTCCCCAGGAATCAATGTTTTGGGGAAGATGCCAACGTTGGTTGATCGCGTTTACGCTGACTTGGTAATCCATGTCCATCCATTCCATGATGTGAAAAATGAAGAGAGGCACATCTGCCAAAGCGAAGACCGCGTGATTCGTGATGGAGCTCGCACCGGTGATCCTTGGATTCAATTCACCCAAGTACAGCTCTCCCGAATCCGTGTCGATAAGGAAGTCCAATTCGAAATAGCCTTTATATCCCTCTTTACGCAACTGGTTGCCGAATTGCTCCGCGTACTTCTTCGCCTTGCGTCTGATCTTCGGGGTGAAGCAATCTGCGTAGATCTCATTCCCACACCAGCCGCCTTTGTAGGGTGTGAGCTCTTTGAAGCCAACCAACTCGGTCATCAACGGAGCCACAACTGTTCCGTTCTTGGTTACACAAGCCTCCATAGCTGCGCCTCGGCAATTGATGCGCTTCATTACCTTGACCTCGTCTTCAGCGATGATTTCTTCTTCGTGCTTCTTCCACTCCTCTTCATTGCTGATGAAGAACGTGGTATGACCACTGTCTCCGTAAGGTGTTTGGACCACCAACTCTTCTCCGAGGTGCTTGGAAACCTTCCGCAAGGTTGCGAAGCTGTCCACCCTGGTCAATACATTGGGTACGGTTGGAACATCGGCCTTCATGGCAATGCGATTGGTTACGACCTTGTTGTCGAGGTAGTTTCTCAATTTGGCCGGAGGAAAGATCAAGTCTAAGCCCAACTGCTTCGCCAATTCCTCGGTACGCTCATCAAACATTAAGAAGAGTGCCTTGCCTCCTTCTTTACGCGACTTGATGTAGTCGACGACTTCTTTGTGCTCAAGCAGATAATTGACGATGTCTTCAATGCTGGTAAACTCATCATGTGGCATCTCCTCTTGTGGAGAGAATACGTTTGGATGCAGTCCATCAAAGCATTCGATGTAGGTGATGTATTTGAATCCTTTGATCCACTCATCCGCTCCAAGTAAGTTGAAGTTTGTTGCAGAAATGAAGTAGATCGGAGTTTCGTTTTTATAAAAGAATCTTCGAAGGTCATGAATACCGCGTAGAGGCTTTTCCTTCGGTGACTTTTTGACTGCGTTTTTCTTGCCTTTATCTTTTGCCATAGGTCTTAATGTAAGTTTTATGATTGAGCTAGCAAAGCGTCTTTGAATACACGGAAGCCAAGTTCAGCATTGTAAGAATGGATTTCTGTTACATCTAATTCCTTCATGAAATTGAGGATGTCTCTATTCATTACCTGACCTGGAACCAGAATTGGAAACCCTGGAGGATAAGGGATGACGAAGGATGCTGAAACGATTTCACGTCCTTTTTTCAAGGCCTTTTCACATTCGTCCATCCGCAGGCTCTCACAGTTCTCGTGCTCGTAAGCCAGAAAGAATGCCTCCCGAATGTTTCCTTCAGGTGTACTGGCATTTCTGAAGCGAGCGTGGAAAAAGCTGAAGTTCGGAAGCGCAGGTTGCTTCTTCGTGAAATTCAACACCTTCACTTCATGTAGCTTGGCTTCCTGACTTGAAAATGCCTCAATTCGTGCATCCAATTGATGCGCAATCTTCATCAGTACTCCCGTCAGTTTTGCAACGCTGCTTCGGGTTGTTCCTATGTTGGTCATGAAGAGGACTGTATTCCTAGAAGTCTTATTGACCTGAATACCAAACTGGTTCATCAAGTATTCCTTCTTAAAGGTATCCCCATCAATTCCGGTTCTTCCGATGTACAAATTGATTTTCGTCGGGTCGAGCACGAACTCATCGCGCTTCCATTCAATGGTCATGTTACTCCAACCTTCATCCTTGCTGTAATAGCGTTGGAAGCCAGATTTACGCATCTCTGCCGGAATCAGGTCTTCAACCGACAAGATGTCAAAGTACTTCCTAAGAATAGGCGTATTGGCGATTTTCACGCGCAACATCATCGCGCGTTCCACGCTCCTCTCTACCAATTCATTGCCTTCCAATTCTACTTGCCTTCTACCCATGTCCAAGGAAGCAAGGATTTGATAAGAAGGTGAAGTGGAGGTATGTGTCATGTAGGCCTCTACAAAGGATCCCTCTACTTTTTGGGCAAACTGCTCATCGTAAATATGGATCATCGATCCTTGTCGAAGACTGGTCAAGGTCTTATGGGTACTTTGGGTGGCATAGACCCTGATTTTTACCTCTTCAGGATTCGGCAACGCTCCAGCTTTTCCTTTTGCCGCAAGCTTTGCATAGTTTTCACGGTATTCTTCAGACCGATAGCGAGCTTGAAGTCGCGCTGCAGCACTCATCGCCGTCCTTCTTCTGAAGAGGGTGGAAAATCTAGCGTAGCCAAACCAAGCTTCATCCCAGAGAAAGATCATATCCGGCTTTATGGCCAACACCTCTTCCATCACCTGCTCTACGTTGTATACAATTCCATCGAAGGTGCAGTTCGTGAGCAAACACATTCGCACCTCATTCAACCTTCCAGCATTTTTGAATTCGAGCAAGCGATCCTTGATCTCCTTCAAGGGTACACCGCCAAACATCGAATACTTCTGTAAGTGGTAGGAGTCAAGATAGACCGGTCTAGCGCCACAAAGCACGAGGCCATAGTGGTGACTCTTATGACAGTCTCGATCCACCAAAACCACGTCTCCAGGATGCAGTAAGGCTTGCACAACAATCTTATTGGCAGTACTGGTTCCGTTGGTCACGAAGAATGTCTGCTTACTTCCAAACGCTCGAGAGGCCATCTGCTGGGCCTTTTTCAGCGGGCCAGTAGGTTGTAGCAAAGAATCTAAGCCACCGGTGGTAGCACTGGTCTCTGCGAGGAAAATGTTTTTCCCGTAGAAATCACCCATTTCACGGATCCAGTTGCTCTTAAAAATACTGTTTCCCCTTGAGATCGGCATGGCGTGAAAAACGCCTGTCGGTCGCTTGCTGAACTGGACCAAAGCATTGTAGAAAGGGGTCTCAAAACGCTCGTCAATTCCCTTGAGGATGTTGAGGTGCAAGTCTGTTAAGTCCTCTTGTCGGTAAAAAATGTTTCGGAAGTGATCTAGGGCCTGCTCAGGCAGCTTATCTACGCTTAAATCGGTAACCAGAAACAAATCAAGCTCTGGGCGAAGCTCCCTTACTTTTTCACCCAAATAGATACCAATGGTAGAGGACCTCTTTGCTTCCACCGTCTCGGTCAACCAAGAGGCCACAAACTGTCGTACGTTTTTTAGCGACCCTTCACTTTTGAACGGGAACGAATAGCGCACCACACAGGTTTGGATGTTATGGTTGAAGTTCAACGCAAGCAAAGCCTCTTGAAATGTCCTTACGGCGACGATGTCGTAAACGAAGTCATCGTGCTTGCTTCGGAGGGCGCGCAATTGCTTTCTTAATTCCTCTTGGTCGTCATCATCTGCGTCGTTGACAAAAAGTACTTCGAAGTAATGAGGATCCTTTTGGCTCTCGAAGACACCGTCTTCGTCAATTTCACTGTTGAGCGTTTCTGGCACGTCATGATAGTAGGCGCGACTCACCAGCATTCTCACCAACTCATGCACGGCGTGTGTAAAGGCTTTGTATTCCCCTCGCTCTAAGACTTCTTTCAATTGGTTCAAGCGTCGCATTCCCGGAAAAGCCCAGTAGCGCTCAATCTCTTCCAATTCTTTGATGGCCGTGCAAGTGGTTTTGAGCAAATCCGCTCGCTCTTCATTCTGATTGGATACTTGTTCGTATCCATCTGCGCAATCTTTCAAGGCGTACCACAATTTTGTCCGGTATTCCGAAACATTGTAATACTCTCTGTACGTATTACGAGAAGCAGGCCTCACCTCCTTCTTTAAAGCGTCTGATCGCTCATTCTTTATCATCCGTGTAATTTAGTAATATCTGGACTTGCGGGGAAAATAATCGGCGCTTCTTTACCGTACGTCTCCTCCAAGGGTATATTCCGTCTTGGTTTTTCGATCGGCCCTAACGCATCCAAGTATGGAAATTTCCTTTCTCGATCGTAGACGTCAAAATGGATGTGCTTATCTCTAAAACTCTTGAGTGTTTGCCCCAGACGTAGGGTTCCTTTTTCCCGACTTTGCCGCACCCTGTCTATATCGATTTCTAAAGGCACCATTTCTTCGCTCGTATGTGCTTGGTACAATACGCGACCATCTGGACCACAGACGATTGATTGTCCATTGCCTCCCGCCTCGAGGCCGTTGAAGTCAAAGATGAAACACTGATTGATCGCAGCAGTTGCCCGTACAATACTCAATTCAACCTCACGGTCAATGGAGTTGGTCAATGTAGGATGCAAGATCACCTCCGCACCCTGCGCAGCCAAGGTTCTCGTCGTTTCTGGGAACCACATGTCGTAGCAAATGGACACGCCAAACTTCGCCACATTAGGAACATCAAAAAGAAGAAACTCATTCCCCGGAGTCACCCCTTCTTCGTAAGGGTAGAACGGAAACATCTTCCTGTATCTGCCCACCACATTGCCGTCTGGATTGTAGACACTGGATGTGTTGTACACTTTTCCCTCGTGGGCTTCAAAAGCCGATCCTGGAAGCAACCAAATACCGTGCTTCTTGGCCATCGCCCCGAATTCATGGTCGTACTCTTCCAACGGCGCAGCAAAAGCCGTCAAAGGTCCTCGAACACACAATTCAGAAAATAAGACCATTTGCACCCATGGGTAAATGCTCATTAAAAGGTCCAACTTATATTTCATCATAGGTACGTTGCTGTGCGCACCATTCACCCTCATCTGTACTCCCGCTATCGCAAAATTCTTCATTCCTCTCAAATATAAAGTTTGGTTTGGCTTATGCTCTTCCTGTCAATTTCAACAGCTCCTCTTCGATGATATCCAATCCTCGATGGAGTTGTTCTTCCGTAATCACCAATGGACTCAAGACGCGGATCACGTTCTTGTGTGTTCCCGCGCTTAGAAGGATAAGCCCTCGTTTCGCGCACGCCATCATCAAATCATGGCAAAGTGCTGCGTCTGGCTTCCATGGATCGCCATCCTTTACCAATGGAAAGGCTATCATAGCGCCTAATCCCCGGATCTCACCGATCTCTGGGCATTTCTCATGCAAGGCTGTAAAGCGCTCCCGGCAGATTCGACCCACTTTTTCACCAAGGGCATTGATGTCAATCTCACGCATGTACTTGATGTTTGCCAGCGCTGCTGCTGCACAAACTGGATTACCTGGATAAGTACCGCCAATGGTTCCTGGAGACACGGCGTCCATCACTTCGGCCTTTCCTATGACGCAACCAATCGGCATTCCGCCTCCCAAGCTTTTGGCCCAGGTCGATAGGTCTGGAGTGACGTCGTAGTGCTGGTATGCCCCCCACTTGCCGGTTCTTCCAAACCCACTTTGAACCTCATCTAGGATCAACATGATGCCAAATTCATCGCATATTTTTCTCAGCTCGTGCATATAACCTTTTGGCATGGGAACAAAGCCACCCTCACCTAACACAGGCTCTACAATGATCGCGGCGATGTTGTGCGGGTCGCACGTGGTCATCAGAGACTCACGAAGCAGTTGGATCTCACGCTTCTCAAAGTCCTCATGGGTCAAACCACGTCCGTAGCGATAATGGTTTGGATATCGGAATCGGTAGATCTCTGGGGCGAATGGCCCACAGTTGTACTTATACGCTGGCTTGGCAGTCAACGACATCGCCATCATGGTACGACCATGAAAGGCGTCGGTAAAACAGATGATGCCCGAACGCTTGGTAGCCTGACGAGCAATCTTGATCGCATTTTCCACCGCTTCAGCTCCTGTACACGTGAGCATCACTTTTGTCTTCTCGCCATGCGGGAACAGGTCGATCAGCTCTTCGGCAAGCTTCATGTATACATCGTAAGTAGCGACGTTGAAGCAAGTATGAATCAACTTTGCACTTTGCTCTTGGATGGCCTTTACCACCGGCTCCGGACAATGTCCAGAATTGAGGACGCCGATACCCCCACCAAAATCAATCAATTCTTCACCGTCTGCGTTGATGATGATCGCGCCTTTTGCGCTTACTGCGGTTGAAGGATTGAACACTCCTACTCCATTCGTTACCACCTCGCTACGCCACTGAAAAAGCGCTTCGCTGTTCTTCGTTTCCATATTGATTTACCCCTTGTTTCTTCTTTTCTTAATTGAACTTGCAAAAGTAGAACTCGCTTGTTGGTGGGGATTGATTCGCGAGGAAATAAATGCAGGAAAAAGCATGGAGTTATTGACAATTCCAATGACGACCTTATTTGTGCACCTTTTGGCGCAGGATGCAGAAAGGATAGAAACGCTGACTGCAGCAATGATGAGGGTAGTTTTCATGATGATTCGTTTGCTAAGAAACTTCCATGAAGCGTGCCTTATTGCTGAGTCTGCGATAAATACCCACAAAGGAGGAGGCGATGATTATCCACAAGAAAAGGCTTCTCATCAACAGGACATCTTACCTTCGCGGCCATGGAACTCCCGTCCAAACTTTTGGAGAAAACCGTCTCCTATTTTGAAAGCTTACCTGGTGTTGGTAGACGCACTGCATTGCGCTACACGCTTGAGTTGCTGAAAATGAATCAAGAAGAAGCCAAACGCTTTGGGGCCTCGATCACGCAATTGGTGGATGAATTGGGCTTTTGCTCCATCTGCCACAACGTTTCGGATGAAGAAGTATGCCAAATCTGTGCACACCCAAAGCGCGATAAGTCGACGATCTGCGTAGTGGAAGACCTGCGTGACTTACTTGCGGTAGAGTCTACCGGACAATATTATGGGGTGTACCATGTTCTAGGAGGCGTGATCTCCCCCCTTGACGGCATCGGACCTTCAGACCTGCACATCGAAAGCTTGCTCGGTCGCACCTCAGATGAGGAATGCAAGGAGGTGATCTTTGCCTTACCTGCTACCATGGAAGGAGATACCACCAGCTTTTACCTCTTCAAGCGCCTGCACGACCACACGGTCACCTTCACTTGCCTAGCCCGTGGTGTGGCCATTGGGAATGAACTCCAATATACGGATGAACTCACCTTGGGCCGATCGATCCAAGGCCGCCTCCCCTACGAAAATTCGATGCGAAGCTCCTGAGCGTGAAACTCAGCGTCATCATAGTCAACTACAATGTCCGGTACTTCCTTGAGCAGGCCGTGCGCTCTGCGTTGGATGCCCTTCAGGGCCTCGATGCTGAATTGATTGTTGTGGACAACGCGTCCTCAGATGATTCCGCCCAAATGATGGGCGGTGTGTTTCCGGAGGTTCAATACATCTATCTCGATGATAACCTCGGGTTTTCAAAGGCCAACAACGTCGGTATTCAAGCGTCCAAGGGCGAATACGTATTGCTACTTAACCCTGATACGGTAGTAGCCGAAGACGCCTTCGCCAAATCGATACAGTTCATGGACGCACATCCCGATGCGGGTGGATTGGGCGTACACATGATCGACGGCAGTGGACAATTTCTACCCGAAAGCAAGCGCGGACTGCCCACGCCAAAGGCAGCCTTTTACAAGATTTTCGGGCTTTCCTCCCTCCTGCCAAAGAGCGAACGTTTTGGCAAATACCACCTCGGTTACTTGGATAAGGAAAAGACGCACTCCGTAGACATCCTGAGTGGCGCCTACATGATGATGCGTCGCGAAGCCTTGGACAAGGCAGGATTGCTGGATGAGACCTTCTTCATGTACGGCGAAGACATTGACCTCTCCTATCGATTGATCAAGGCCGGTTATAAGAACTATTACTTTCCAGAAGCACGCATCATCCATTACAAGGGCGAAAGCACAAAAAAGGGCTCGGTGAACTACGTCTTTGTGTTCTACCGCGCCATGGTCATTTTCGCCAAGAAGCACTTTGACAAAGGCCAGGCATCCCTCTTTGGATTTCTGATTGAATTGGCCATCTACTTCCGAGCTGGCTTGGCCATTACGCGTCGACTCTTCGGTGGATTGTGGCAGATGGCCATCGACGGAGCCTTGGTATATGGCATTTTCCGCATCGCCACCCAATGGTACGGCGAGTTAGCGGACAAACAATTCGACCTCCCGTTCATCCAGTCTGTGCTGTTCGGGTATACCGCGCTGACCTTGATCGTTCTATTGTACGCCGGAACGTATGACGATCGCTTTCGTCTTCCTCGTTTGATCCGCGGGTGGGTGTTCGCCTTCTTACTTCTACTCGGGTTCTATTCGCTCTTACCCGAGGTCTATCGCTTTTCGCGTGCTGTACTGCTCATGGGAAGTGCCGGAGCCTTGACCGCAGGAGTGCTTTGGAGGTATTTGCTGCACTTCGTGCGCCACGATGTCTTCCCCATCGACCGAGGAGAAGCAGGAAGGTACGGCGTGGTCGGCAATGTCAAATCACTGGACGAATTCAGACGCTTCCTTGAAAAGCATCGCCTCGACACCGATTTGGTATGCGGAATCGACGTCGAGCAAAAAGAACACTACGGCATAGGATACGTCGGAAATGTGGAGCATCTGAAATCGATCATCGAGGACTTCCGATTGACCGAATTGGTCTTTGATACAAGAGCGCTTCGAAACGAGGACATGATCGCATGGATGGAAGCCACGGCAGACGCAGGCGTTCGCTACCGCATGGGGCTTGGATATCCGATTTTCTTAGTCGGGAGTCAGGAAGCGATCGGTGCAGATGACAACGTAGCAAGAGGTGAGTTGGAATCGACAAATGTTCGCTCCATCCGCAGGGTAAAGCGAACGTTTGACTTGTTTGCCACGGCAGTCATTGGACTCCTTTCGCCGTTGATCGTTTTCATCGTTGATGAAAAAAGCGGCTTATACAGGAACCTTTGGTACGTGATGATTGGTCGCCGGAGTTGGACTGGATACGATCCTAGAGGAAAACATCCTGCCCTACCCGAGCTGAAGTCCGGAGTCACCTATGACCTCATGAATGTGATCCTGCCCAGTACCGCCTACGAGCAGTGTGTATCAGGAAATGTCAGCTACATCAAAGGACACAATGCTTTGTCCGACGCGGCAATACTTTTCAAGAACTTGCACGAACTCGGAAGGCAGCCGGTTTAAAACCAAGCCAAAACATCCTTAGCTTTGTGTGTCTATGAGACAATCAGGCACATTACTTCTTAGCGCGCTATTTGTATTCACCATGCTCTGCAGTAGTTGCATGGTTTTGGATGGAAGTAGTTCTCAGCGTAACAAGAACAGATGCTGTGGAGTGATCAAATGCGACATGCACAGAAGAAGCGCGCGCAGCAGCCACAAGCGCACGGTTACGGCCCACAAAAGCTTACGGAAGAAAGAACAGCGCATCAAGCGTGGTTGGTAAACCCTACTTATAAATCCTTCGCTTGTTCAATTCTCGTTGGTACCTCTTCGCATTGTTGATGTGGTCCCTATAGCTGCTCGAAAAATTATGGTAGCCTGAGAAATCCTCCTTCGCACACATGAAGATGTAGTTGTGGTCCTTCGGATCTAGCACAGCATCAATCGAACTGATCTCCGGCAAGAGGATAGGTCCAGGCGGTAAACCCGAATTCTTATAGGTGTTGTACGGAGAATCAATTTGCTTGTGCACATTCAAGACGCGCTTGATCGTAAAATCGCCGATCGCATGGATCAAGGTCGGATCCGACTCTAGGCGCATTCCTTTTCGGATTCGGTTCAGGTAGAGTCCTGCTACAATTGGTCGTTCATCTGGGTGGGCACCTTGCTCCGCTTGCACAATGGAGGCCAACGTACTTACTTCTGATTGAGACAATCCCAAACTCCTTGCCTTCGCAATGCGTTCATCGGTCCAATAGCGCTTGTACTCCCGAGCCATGCGTACGATAAACTCTTCGGGGGATGTGCTCCAGTAAAACTCATATGTGTTCGGAAGGAAAAGGGTGATGATCGTAATGGTGGTGAAGCCGTACTGCGCGCAAAACGCTGGATCATTCAGCAATCGAAGTACTTCGGCACTGTCCGCTTCTATGTATTGGCTTGCGTTCGATGCCAGCTCAGCCTTGGTGCGTACCGAGCGCAAAACCAATTTGATAGGCTCCTGCGCTCCACTGCGGAGCAGGTTGATCAATTGATTGTTGTTCATGCCGTCGAAGATGACGTAGCGACCCGGTTTTACCAACGATGGGTATTGCTTTCGCTCGGCTACCCATTCAAAGGAGCTCGCATCATCAATCACACCTTGGTCTTCCAAGGCAGCGCGCACATCATCAAAGGTCCAATCAGAATGCACGAAGAATTCAAGCTGTGACGCTTCGAGGGAAACGTTTGGCGCGAAGATGCGCTGGTAGAAATCCCATGCTAGGTATCCAGCAATTAAGATGATCAAGGCCAGAATCGTGAAGATGAATCGTTTCAGGTTCATTGTTCTTTAAAGCGCTGATAGAAGTATTGATCTAAAAATTCGCTTCCATTCCACAGCCAATCCCGCTTGTGACCCGCTTTCACAAAACCGTTGGATTCGAAAAGCCGCTGACTCGAGGCGTTGTTTTCCAGCACATCCGCATAGATGGAATGCATCTCGAGCTCATCAAAGCAATACCCCACGGTCAATGCAATCGCCTCCTGCCCTAAGCCCTTGCCCCGGAATGCATCATCGATCAAAATTCCCAAACCCACCCTATGATTTTTAGGGTCGAAATCAAAAAGATCGATGCAGCCTACTACTACTCCTTCCCTCGTTTGAATCATCATGCGCATCTGCTGATCTGCATAAAGGTCATTGTCATGCTCAATAAAATGAAGTATCTGGTCTTTTGTGTAGGGTGCAAGCGTATTGCTCACCAGCCAGTGTTTTGGATCATTCTCCCATCGATGGATAGCATCAACATCATCGGGCTGAGGAATGCGTAGGGAAATATGATCTCCGGTCAAATTCATACTTCGAAGCTTCCTTTAAACACAAAAACCGCTGGCCCCGTCTTCCAAATTTTTGAATAGGCGTTATTTTCAACGCTGAAGGTGACGGAAAGGTCACCACCGACCGCCTTGACCTTCACTGGAGATTCAGACAGACCCCAGACTTGAGCTGCGATGGCCGCCGCTGTAACTCCGGTACCGCATGCCAATGTTTCATCTTCCACGCCGCGCTCATAGGTGCGGATGTGCAAACAGCCATCCTTCCACTCTACCAAGTTCACATTGACGCCTTCAGCTTTAAAGCGCTCATTGTAACGGATTCTTCGTCCCTCTGTCTGCATGTCCTTATCGTCAAGTCTTTCGGTCAGAAGCACATAATGAGGGGATCCTGTGTCCAGCAAAAGGGCACCATCGTCCAATGACTCCACCTCGATCACATCGATCATTTCAAGCGAAATGCTTCCATCCTTATTCACCGTCGCGTGGTGAGCACCATCTACAGCGGTGAACAATGCTTTGTTTTCGATGATGCCAAGGTCAGCGGCAAACCTCGTAATGCATCTACCTCCATTTCCACACATTGAACTGAACTGCCCATCGCTATTGTAATAGATCATTTCGAAATCCACCCCTTCCGCTTCACGAAGGAGCATGAGGCCGTCGGCTCCAATCCCAAAATGACGGTCGCACATGCGCGCGACCAAGTCAAAGGATTGCGCAGGAAATGTCCCTGCTCGATCGTCGATCAAGATGAAATCGTTGCCTGCTCCGTGGTATTTATGAAATTTGATCACCCTGCAATATTCCGAACTTCTGGTCACACAGCCGCGTTCTCGTTTCGACTCCAAGAACTGCTTAGAATTAATTAACAGCTCGAGGGCAACGATACTAGGGCTTTGATAGTTATTTCGAGTAAGTAATGTGAATTTAAAATCAAAGGACATGAACAAGACAGCAGGATACTTTTTGGCAGCGATCTTAGGAGGCGCACTTTCGTCAGGCGCCTTTCTCTTTTATCAAAACCAAAGATTGGAGCGATTGGAAGCCGTGGAGCTCTTAAGGGCCGAACACATCGACCAACGAGAAGGGAATGTGAAGCAGGTGTCTTACGGGTTGCCCGCGGAAACGGTAGATTTCACCTCAGCAGCAGAACGAACCGTCAACGCTGTAGTTCATGTGAAAACAACCTACGAAATGGACGGGGGCTACTACACTTTTGACCCCATCCGACATTTCTTTTTTGGCGATGGGATGCAACAAAAACAACCCCGCATGGGCGCAGGCGCCGGGTCGGGAGTCATTATGTCTGATGACGGATACATCGTCACCAACAACCACGTCATAGACGGGGCTTCCACCGTTGAAGTCGTCACAAACGACAACCGAAGCTACGAGGCCGAGGTGATTGGCAGAGATCCTTCCAGCGATCTTGCCCTGCTGAAGATCAACGCCAGTGACTTGCCGAAGATCGATATTGGAAATTCAGACCAAGTCAAGGTAGGAGAATGGGTGCTGGCCGTTGGAAACCCATTCAATTTGGAGAGCACCGTAACGGCAGGAATCGTGAGTGCGAAGGGTCGTGACATCAACATTCTAGCAAACGGACCAGATGGAGCCAGCGCAGTTGAGTCTTTCATTCAAACAGATGCAGCCGTAAACCCTGGCAACAGCGGCGGCGCTTTGGTCAATAGCCGAGGCGAATTGATCGGCATCAACGCAGCCATTAAATCCAATACTGGATCCTACACTGGCTACTCCTTCGCCATACCTGTCAACATCGTCGCAAAAGTGGTGGAGGACCTTTTGGAATACGGCACAGTACAACGCGGTTACCTGGGCGTGCGCATTCAGAATGTCAATCAAGAACTGTCTGCGTTGAAATCACTCAACGTAAATGAAGGCGTCTACGTCGCTACGGCCTTGGACATGGGAGCTGCTAAAGCGGCAGGGATTAAGGAAGGCGATGTCATCCTAAAGATAGCGGAGCGTTCCGTGAAGAATATGACCGAAATGCAAGAACAATTGAGCAAGTTCCGACCTGGCGACGACATCCTTGTCACGGTCAATCGAGCCGGAAGCATCATCAACATCCCCCTCACCCTTCGCAATCAGTTTGGTGGAGAGGCGCTGACACCCAAAAAGCAATTAGAGATCCATGAGCAACTCAACGCATTGCTCGAAGATGTGGATCCAGAAACGAAGAAGGATCTTGGCATAAGATATGGGGTCCGCGTAAAAGAAATAGGAGTTGGAAAACTCAAATCGGCAGGAATATCTCCCGATTTCATCATCCTGAAAGTGGACCAGCAGTGGGTCAAAGACAAGGCGCATTTCTATGAACTCCTAAAGGAAAAGAAGGGCGGCATCCTGATGGAAGGCATTTACCCCAATGGAAAAAGGGCTTATTACGGTTTCGGACTTTAACGAAACTTTTCCGCTCAGCTCACGTTTTACCTAGTGTAGACGTCTTAGTAGAGGTGTCGGAAGAAATGGTTGTTTACGGATGTAAAAAAGTGTACCTTTGCAGGCCCGATAAGCCTATGAAATTAATTGGGGGAAACATAAGAATATGAGGCAGTTAAAGATCACAAAGTCAATCACCAACCGGGACAGTCAGTCGCTGGACAAGTACTTGACTGAAATCAGCCGCGAAGAGATGATCAACGCGGAGCAAGAGGTTGAACTTGCGAAGAAGATCAAGAAAGGAGATCAAAGAGCGTTGGACCAATTGGTGCGCGCAAACCTTCGTTTCGTGGTCTCGGTGTCCAAGCAATACCAAAACCAAGGCCTCACCCTTCCTGATTTGATCAATGAGGGAAACCTTGGACTCATCAAAGCTGCGCAACGCTTCGATGAAACCCGCGGATTTAAGTTTATCTCTTACGCCGTTTGGTGGATTCGTCAGTCAATCCTTCAAGCGATTGCTGAGCAATCACGTATCGTTCGTCTTCCATTGAACCAAGTGGGCTCATTGAATAAGATCAACAAAGCATACGCTCAGCTTGAACAACGATTTGAACGTCCTCCTGTTGCAGATGAATTGGCATCCGCACTAGAGATTCCGGAAGAAAAGGTCAAGGATACCATGAGTGTAGCAGGACGCCATGTGTCCGTTGACGCTCCTTTGAAGGAAGATGAAGATTTCAGCTTGCTCGATTTGATCAGCAACAATGAATCACCAAGCGCCGATGGCGAACTGATGCGCGAGTCGCTTCAACGAGAAATCGAGCGTTCACTAGAAACACTTACCGAACGAGAACGTGACGTTATCAGACTGTTCTTCGGAATTGGAATGAACCACGGTCTAACCCTCGAAGAGATCGGAGACAAATTTGACCTCACTCGAGAGCGCGTGCGACAGATCAAGGAAAAGGCCATTCGGCGCTTACGACAAAATTCGCGAAGCCGACTCCTTAAAATGTATCTGGGAGACTAAATAAAACCTCGACGGGCCGTGATGATTTCACGGCCCTTTTTGATTCCACTTCTTCACAAACCACATTTACATTCAACACCCATGGATACTCAGGTAGTAGACAACTATCAAAGTGATTTCAGCGCTTACCTCAAGGATGAGAAAGCCGCAGTTGAACTCCAAAGCTGTATAGGCCACTTGCAGTTCGACAAAGGAATAGAGTTGGTTCTGTTCCGAAACCCTCTGGTCGATGTGACCATTTCCGACATTCTTCAACTGCATGCCTATGCCAATGTAGTAGTCAACAAAGCAATCAGTGTGCACGACACGTCGTCCCTAGCGGCTGAACTATTGACCATGAACATTGCTCAATCCAAGCTAGACATCGGTCTTCTCGCCTATCAATGGCAAGCGGAGAAAGGTCAGTTCAGCGATCAACGCACTTTCCTCGAGGCTAAATTGACAGGCTTTACGATCGATGAGGATGAGGAAACGCGTCCAAAGGATGTAGTCTTGTACGGATTTGGACGTATTGGTCGTTTGGCAGCTCGTCTTCTTATTACGTCTGCAGGCAAAGGGCAACAGCTGCGGCTTCGTGCGATTGTAGTTCGGACCATCGATAAGGACCAACTGAACAAACGCGCTCACCTGCTCCGCAACGACTCCGTACATGGTCGTTTTCAAGGCACGGTCGAAGAAGACTACGAAAACATGGAGTTGATCATCAATGGTCAACGCGTGAAGTTTATCGCAGCTAAGAATCCAGAGGACATCGATTACACCTCGTATGGCATCAACGATGCATTGATCATCGATAACACGGGTGTGTTCAAGGATAAAACGGCTCTCAGTAGGCACCTCAGCTCAAAAGGAGCGTCGAAGGTATTGCTTACCGCCCCTGGCAAAGAAGTACCAAACGTCGTTTACGGAGTGAACCACAAAACGCTTCAACTTGACGAAGATGATGTCATCTCTGCAGCCTCCTGTACAACCAACGCCATCGTTCCTGTATTGAAGGTCATCCACGACAGCCTAGGCGTGGACAAAGGCCACATAGAGACGGTACATGCGTATACCAACGACCAGAACTTACTGGACAACATGCACAAGAAGGCCCGACGTGGACGATCAGCAGCCATCAACATGGTGATCACCGAAACTGGAGCTGGACGTGCTGTGACCAAGGTGATTCCTGATTTGAAAGACAAGTTGACTGCGAATGCTGTACGTGTTCCTGTGCCGAATGGTTCATTGGCCATTCTTAGCCTTACAATAAGCCGAGAAACCACGCTAGCAGAAGTGGACAGCCTACTCAAGGATGCCGCCCTTCGTGGAGACCTGGTAAATCAGATCAACTATAACATCAACGAAGAATGTGTATCCAGCGACATCGTTGGCAATTCTTGTTGTTCTGTTTATGACAGTCACGCCACCATCGTACACCCAGACAAGAAGAGCATTGTACTTTACGTATGGTACGACAATGAATTCGGATACACCAAGCAGGTGTTGCGCCTCGCGAAGCACATTGCTAGGGTGCGTCGCCTGATCTACTATTGATCACACCGCATTCATACTAAGATCAAAAGAAGGCTGTTCATAATTGGACAGCCTTCTTCAATTATGTACCGACTCTTTCATCAATTTCGTGGTATGCTCAGAGACTATTGGGAGAGACTCCCCTGGTACCTTAAGAACCGCTACGCAATCACCACAGGCGTTTTCGCCATTTGGATGATGTTCTTCGATCAGCACAATATGATCAACCAAATCGAACTTCGTGCGGAATTGTACCAGCTCGATTCAGACAGAGAATACTATCAGCTTGAGATCATCAGCATCCATGAGGACCTCGAAGAACTTTTGAGCGACAACAGCAAGCTCGAGAAATTCGCTCGAGAGAAATACTTCATGAAACGGCCGAATGAAGAGATCTTCATCTTTGTAGACGAAGAATGATCACTTCAATTTGGCGGATTGATTCGCCTCCTTTATCAGCGTACTCAGGCGCTTGTAATCCAAATCGCCTTCACTCTCGCTTAAGTGTCTCATCACAACCAGCGCCCTCCGGATTTTAATGTCCGAACTTTTCACATTGTCGCTGAAATAGATCAAGGCCCTTTGCTTTCCTGGGGTCAAACCATGGAAGATCGTACCCCCGTCCTCGTCTTGTTCAAGGACCGCCGCAAACTCATCGCTCATCGCGCTGCCGTACTTGGTCGTGTCCTTTTCCAAAATTATTTCAAAGACGCTTCCCGTCCGTAGCCCCAGTCTATCTCGCCGTTGCTTGTTGAGAAGAATGTTATAGCCCCCTTGTTTGGAAGCAAACAGCGCGCAATGAAAATGATCGCCATCCGGGAGGGTGCAAATCACGCGACGATCAAGCCCATCAATAAACGGCTGAGCCACTTCCTCTGACACATTGATGGTGTAATACCACATCAGGTTGCTCTCAGACTTTGTGAGCTGAACTGTGAGTTTGACCTTATCCGACATAGTGTAAATGTACCAAAGGGATGATCTTAAACATCCACATCAAGTGCGATACTTTTTGATCCAACTCCCTTAGAAGTCAATAAAATCGTTAGCTTGGATGACATAAAAGCATTCACGCCTAATGGATAAGCAACAACGCCTCAAAGACTCCTTGACCAGTGTTACCGGAGTCATAATAATCCTCCTCTCCCTGGTCGCAGGGTACTTCATTTACCACAATATATTGGGCTCGCCAGCGCATTTTGTGGATGGCGATCCAGCCAATGAACCACTCGAGGGACATTACCTCGGCACAATTCACAAAGGTGGACAGATCGTCATCCTTCAGCTTGCGTTCATGGTGATACTGCTCACCTATTCCATCGAACGGGGTTTCAGCCTGTTTCGAGCAAGAGGAAAACGGAAAAGCAATGCATTCGCCCAAACCGTAAAAGCCTTCCTGCAACAAGACAATATCACCGACGCAATAGGTGCGTGTGATGAGCAGCGTGGTGCTGTTGCCAACGTGGTAAAAAAGGGCCTTCACTCCTACCAACAAGAAGCCACCCAAGACCTACGACCTGAGGAGAAAGCATATCAAATCAAAAGGGACCTAGAAGAAGCCACCCACCTGGAGGTTCCGGACTTGGAAAGGAACATGGTGATCATTTCCACCATCGCCTCGGTCGCCACGCTGATCGGATTGCTGGGTACTGTAACAGGAATGATCCGAGCATTTTCTGCCTTGGCAATTGCCGGAACACCGGATGCGGTAGGACTTGCGGGTGGTATATCTCAAGCACTTGTCACCACGGCCCTCGGTATATCCACCTCTGCTGTGGCTATTGTCATTTTCAACTTCTTCACCAACGTAATCGATCGCATCACCTACGGCATGGACGAAACCAACTACGCCATCTTGAATCACTTCAAGCAAAAGGCGAAAGAAAAGCTGGAGGGCAAGACTGCTCCCGCTTCTAAATCATCAGAAACCGAGGCTGAAATAGACGAAAGCACAACCGATGCCTAGACTGAGGAGCATAAAAAAGCTGCCGAAGTTGGACATGAACCCCATGGTCGACATGGCGTTCCTGTTGGTCACCTTTTTTATGATGACCACGACCTTCAAGGCCGATATGCCCGCCGAGATCGTCATCCCCTTCTCCAAAGCAGAACTTAAGATTCCCGACAAGGACCTATGCATGATCACAATCGACAAGGATGGTCGCGTATTCATTGGTCTGGACAACAAATTCGATCGCAAGCAAATGCTCGCTTACGTAGCCCAACAGAACGGACTCCAATTATCCGTGGACGATGCTGAGCGCTTTTCCCTCTTATCCTCATTCGGTGTGCCTTTTGAGGAATTGAGTGCATTTGTCACCTTGGAAAAAACAGCACGAAAACTGTACCCGCAGTCTGGCATTCCGACCGATGTAGAGAACGATCAGCTCCGACATTGGCTCATCGGAAGTCGCTTGGCCAACCCCAGTTTGCGCTTTGCGATCAACGGAGATCAGGAAACGCCTGTATACGCAGTAAAAAGAGTGTTTGACATCCTTCAGGATCTGAACATTACCCGCTTCAACCTCATCACAGATACAGAGAAAGATGCTTCCTGAATTAGATGACATACAAGTGGAAAAGGTGAATCAGCGAGAGTCTGAGAACAAGGCCAACAAGCGCGCGGTAAACGTGGACATGAATCCGATGGTCGATCTTGCCTTCTTATTGCTGACGTTCTTCATGCTCGCAACCACCTTCAGCAAACCACAGGCGATGGAGTTGCTCATTCCAGCCAAACCAAAGGAGGAACTGGCCGAAAAGGAAATGGCGGTGAAAGAGTCCAAAACTGTCAGCTTGGTCCTCTTAGCAAGTGAAGTAAAATGGTACCGTGGAATCACAGATCCACAAGCACAGTCGCTGCCTTACGGTGAACTTGAACCGCTGTTGGCTGGTCTCAACGAGAACACCGAGGGACTTGTAGTCTTGATAAAGCCTCTGGAATCCAGTAGTTATGGCAACCTCGTCGATGTGCTCGATGCACTGAATTACAGCGATGTGCAGCGCTATGCGATCAGTGAGCTCAGCACCTTTGACCTTGAGATGCAACTTAAAAAGGAAGTCGATGAGTGAGGTAATCAATACCCTCGACATCATGTCCAATGGGGTCGAAGACCGAAAGCGGCGGGATGTGACTCGATCCTTTGCCTCCCTGGCCTTGGCCATAGGCCTGATTATGGGGTTTGTTTTATATCCCATCATCAAGGAAATGCTCAAGGAAGAACCGAAGAGCGACAAGATCAAGGTGGAGGTTAAAAAGGTCATCAATTATTCTCAGCTGTCTGCCCCACCCCCTATCGATATAGAGCGTCCAGAGCCTGAACTATTCAAAACTCCGCCAAAAGTGGAACAGAAAAAATTCATTCAACCCGTTCCAAAGAAGGACGAAGACGTTTTGGATGAGGAATACATCCCAACCATGGATGAACTCCAGAATGCACAAATTGGAACAGTGGATGTCGAAGGCATTGACAGCGTTATCGTCGACATTGAAGCGACGATAGAAGCGCCTGTTGTAGCCGAGGAAGCCATATTATCTTTCGTGGAGGAAATGCCTTCATACAAAGGCGGAGAGCCAGCATTGATGCAGTACCTCGGAGAGAGTTTAAAGTATCCCGGCATTGCAAAAGACCTCGATGTCCAAGGCATTGTCTACGTACGCTTCGTGGTAGAAGCAAACGGTGCTATCAGCGAAGTTTCCGTCGTTCGCGGCGTTTTTGGTGCCTTGGACGAAGAAGCCATCAGGGTGATAAAAGCAATGCCAGACTGGAATCCCGGTCAGCAGAATGGAAGAAATGTACGGGTGTACTATACGATACCGATACGATTCGAACTTCGATAAGGACTACTTGAGGTCCTTTTCGGTTAGATTGAGGTTCTTACCACGCTCATCCTTAACCCTCCAATACGTACGTTCCACTTTAGGAACCTTGCTCGTAAGCGTTTTGGCGTATTCGTCAAACTTACTAACGGTAGTATCATTGGTGAAAGCGGTGCCAATCACATCAGACACTGCTTTTTTGATCTCCTTTATCTCGTCTATGCTCAGCTTGGCAAAATCAACATCCCCACCATTTTTCACTCCGAGCATGCAAGCTGGACCAAAGTGGTTTTCGCCTAGGGACTTATAAATTATAATATACGAATCGTTGAGGATTTGCTCCAAGGCTTGCTCTCGCTGGCCCTTTTTCTTGGAAGAAAGCATCTTCTCAAGGGTGATCAAGTTCTCTACAACATCCGATCGTTTCTTTACTACGTTCATCTCAGTCTTGTCAAGTTTGACGTTTATTCTAGACGGTGCTAACATAGGACAAATTGAAAAAATACCTCACACGTCGATTCCATACTTCTTAACGCACCATTGTTAGTCAATGTTCATTTCTAAAAGTGAAGTTCTGAACGCCTTAGCGAAGATCGATGGGTCGAAATGGCGCGTAGATACACGCACATCTTATCTTCGCCTCATGAGCATCACGCCTGAAACCTTGCCCTTTATTTCAGACAGCACCGAATCGTGGAAGGCTCGTGTTGATAAAGAACTGAAGGGGAAGTCCTTTGAAGACCACTTAATTTGGGAAAGCTCCGAAGGATTCGAAATGGAAGCTTGGCAAAACTCCCTGCCGTCTCCCTTGGCAAATATCCCTCCCTTGCAAGGACCCTGGAAGATCATTGAGCCGATTTATGCGACAGATGCACAAACGGCAAATGGCTTGGCATTGGATGCACTTATGCATGGTGCTGAAGGCATCTGGTACTACAAAGGTTTTTTGGGCGCTGCTGCAGAGGTGGCTTGCAAAGGCATTGACACCAAGATTGCTCCCGTTTTCATCCGCGACGGAAATTGCATCGATCCCTACCGACAATTACTAAAACTAGGAGAGAAGTCGTCGGCTTCACTGGATGCAACATCGCTTTTGAACGGAAAGCGGCTAAGAGAGCGCGGCGCCGGAGTCGTTGATGAGGTTGCCTTTCTTCTAGCACAAGCCATAGAAACAGGAAACAGCGTCGGCTTTGAAGCCCCGATGCTCTTCCACTCTGGTGTAGGAAATGCTTTTCTCACCGAGATCGCAAAACTGCGTGCATTGCGTTGGTTATGGAGCTCGGTTCTCGCAAACGAAGGCAAAACGGCTCAGTCTCCTTTGATACTCGCCAGCAATCTCTCCATCGCATATGCGCAGAACGATGAGCACACCAATATTCTTCGCGCCACATCCTCTGCCATGTCTTCCATCCTAGGTGGGGCGCAGATGGTAATGACAGAGCCCTGGAACAAGTCGTGGAAAGAAAATGACACATTCAGCCGTCGCATCAGTCGCAACACCCAAACCCTGTTAAAAGAAGAGGGGCGATTGGACAAAAACCTCAATCAAGCCGATGGATCCTACTTTATAGAACACCTGACCACCATCATTGCGACAGAAGCCTGGAAGAAGGTTCAAGGCATTGAAGCGGCTGGTGGCTTTACAGCCTATGCCCTTAAAGGAACATTGCGGTCCGACTTAGAAACTTCTGCGCAAGAAATTCGCAATGCCTACTTAAACGGCGACCGAGTAATACTTGGAGTAAATATGTTTCTTCCCGACGAGGTCAAGAAAGAAGCCAAAACTGAACAAAGTGCATACCAGCTATTGCCAGAGGTGCTATCCCTTCCTTACGAAGTCCAAACTGCGCAATCATGACCAAGTACGGCGACCTCTCTTTCGAAACGCTCGTGGCGAACCTGTCCTTAGAACCCGTCAAGTCAAGCAGCAAATGGGCGGCACCAGAAGGCTTTGACGTGCATGAGGTTCAAGAATCGGTCAGCACAAACGAACTACCTCACATGGCCTTTGGTGCTGGAGCGCCGCCTTTCTTGCGCGGACCCTATGCCAGTATGTATGCGATCCGACCATGGACCATCCGGCAATACGCTGGATTCAGCAATGCAGAAGAATCAAATGCATTTTACAGAAGGAACTTGGCAGCTGGACAAAAAGGGCTTTCCGTAGCCTTTGACCTCGCCACCCATCGCGGATACGACAGCGACCATGAGCGCGTTAGAGGAGACGTAGGAAAGGCCGGCGTTGCCATTGACAGTGTCGAAGACATGAAGATGCTGTTTGATCAGATCCCCCTCGATCAGATGTCGGTGAGTATGACCATGAATGGTGCGGTCATTCCGATCATGGCGTTTTTCATTGTTGCTGCAGAAGAGCAAGGAGTACGTCCGGAAGCGCTGACAGGTACGATTCAAAACGACATTCTCAAGGAGTTCATGGTGCGCAACACCTACATATACCCGCCAAAACCATCCATGCACCTCATCGGCGATATCTTTCGGTATGCGTCACAATACATGCCGAAATTCAATTCTATCAGCATTTCGGGTTATCACATGCACGAAGCCGGAGCAACGGCAGACATTGAGCTCGCATATACGCTGGCAGATGGAATGGAGTACATCAGAACTGGTTTAAATGCAGGGCTGAAAATCGACGATTTCGCTCCTCGCCTATCCTTTTTCTGGGGCATTGGCATGAACCACTTTATGGAAATTGCGAAGATGCGCGCGGGTCGCGTGCTTTGGGCTCGCATCGTAAAAAGGTTCAATCCGGAAAAAGCCAAAAGCATGGCACTCCGCACGCACAGCCAGACCTCGGGCTGGAGTTTGACAGAACAGGACCCATTCAACAATATAGCCCGGACCAGCATAGAGGCCTTAGCTGCCGTGATGGGAGGAACCCAATCCTTGCACACCAATTCCTTGGACGAAGCCATCGCACTGCCTACCGACTTCTCAGCGCGCATTGCAAGAAACACACAGTTGTTTTGGCAACTGGAAAGCGACATCACCCGAGGGATTGACCCATGGGGTGGCTCTTACTACCTGGAAAAATTGACCTCGGATTTGATCGAGAAAGCTTGGACTTTGATCGAGGAAGTGGAAACTTTGGGTGGCATGACGCAAGCCATCGAAGCGGGTGTGCCGAAAATGCGCATCGAAGAATCAGCGGCAAAAAAGCAAGCCCGCATCGACAGTGGACAAGAGGTCATTGTTGGGGTCAACCGCTACGAAGTTGAAGACGACACCCAGATCGATATTCTGGATGTAGACAATACCAAGGTGCGTGAATCCCAGATCGCCCGGATCAACGAAATGAAGGCGACTCGAGACGCTTCGGCCGTTCAAGCAGCATTGGATGCCATCACTGCTTGCGCTGAGTCCAAAGAAGGGAACCTATTGGCTTTAGCCATTGATGCAGCCAGAAAAAGAGCTACACTCGGGGAAATCAGCATGGCCATGGAAAAGGTATTCGGAAGGCACAAGGCTGAAAACAAGAGCATCAGTGGAGTATATTCGAGTGAAATGAAAAATGACGATGCCTTTGTAAAGGCACACCGGCTTGCTGAGGAAGTCGCAAAACGCGAAGGGCGTCGACCTAGAATTCTTGTCGCTAAGATGGGACAGGACGGGCACGACCGAGGTGCCAAGGTCATCGCGACGTCCTTTGCTGATATTGGCTTTGACGTAGATGTCGGCCCCCTCTTCTCTACCCCGGCTGAAGTAGCCAAAATGGCCATGGAAAATGACGTCCATATCGTGGGCGTAAGTTCGCTTGCCGCTGGACACAAGACGCTGATTCCTGAGTTGATCGACGCCCTGAAAAAGGTAGGGAGAGCGGACGCGATCGTTGTGGCGGGTGGTGTAATTCCGAAGCAAGACTATGCCTTCCTTTACGAAGCGGGCGTCAGTTCAGTCTTTGGGCCTGGAACGGTCATCAGTAAAGCCGCCATCGAATTACTCGAAAAACTTCTCGATAAATAACACCCATCAAACACCGCCACATTATGGACAATCAATGGATTAAGATCTTAGTTTTTACAATCCTAGCGCTCGTATTAGGATTCATATTAGGCCGAGTAACTGGCCATCACGATGGGCATCCATCTAAAATGATGTTCAAAGGCCACGGAGGAGAAATGGATCATTCAGTAGAAAAAATGGTTTGGATGGATGAGGACGGCCATAAAGTCGTGAAGATAAAGAAGGGCAACCTAGAGGTGGACGGAGATTTTGAAGCGGGTGAAGGTCGAGCTAAGGTGCACGCGATCATAGAAGGCATCGAAGACTCAGAATTTGAAGGCGACAGCACATTCACCGTAGGTCGTGCGAAAATTCAGCTCTCCCGAAAGGATGGCGAAATGCAAGTGGAAGTGAATATCGATGGTAAAGAAGGGGACGATTGATTATCCGACGCTTTCGTTGCTGACGATTAGCACATCTTCTTCATCCAAGGGAACGTAGCCCATTTCATAGCAGAAATAATAGACGGTACCGTTCTTCGCGGCTCGCGTATGGGTAAAGTACTTAAAACTGAACCCGTGCATGATAAGTCGATTTCGCTCCAACCGTGTCTTCTCTGAATCGTTTAATTCCGAAAGTATCCGACGATTTCTGCGCAATGCATAGTTGATGTTGCGTACAATCCTATTCACGTCGCTGTTGTTCCGATTGTTGAACGTGTTTCTGCATTGATCACAGCAGAATTTCTTGTCGGCCCTGCCGTAGAGAGGCTCCGAGCACTCCTGGCATATTCTTTTCTCCGTAAGCATGAGCGAAAAGTAAGGCAGGCAGAACCTTGGTGATTTGCGAATAATCCGGCATGCGCGATTACAACTTGCATACTATTTTTGAAACAACTGTATTACCTTGAAAAAATGAGAACACTTACCCTACTCTTCGCATTCCTTCTCGCATTTTTACACACAAACCTTTTGGCTCAGACGCAAGTCGTAATGACGCCTAGGATCAGTCCACGCGCCAGCATTTCGCAAGATATAGGCGTTACACAGGTAACAATTGAGTACTCAAGGCCAGCTGTGCGCGGTAGGAATATCTGGGGGACCATCGTCCCCTTCGGAATGAGCAATCCTGGTTGGGGAACGGCAACTTCAGCGCCGTGGCGTGCCGGCGCTGATGAAAACACCGTGATTACCTTCTCAACTCCCGTCAAATTAAACGGCATTTCGATCGAAGCCGGTTCATACGGCCTCTTCATGGTGATTCAAGAAACAGGTGACGTTCAGATCATCCTATGCTCTAACAAAGACAGTTGGGGATCCTATTTCTACGATGAGGAAGAGATAGTGGCCAGAGCGCGCACCTCTTGGCAAGAGCACACGTTTTCTGAATACCTCGAATACGCCTTTGATGACTTTACCAAGAATAGCGCTTATTGCGCTTTGAATTGGGAAACAAAGTCCATCCCTTTCGAGATCGTAGTTGACTTGAATGCTACCGTTGTTGAGCAATTGCGGAATGACCTCCGGGGCACCGCTCGATTCTCTTACATCGGCCCAATGGAAGCTGCCAATTGGTGCGTACAAAACAATACCAACCTTGAAGAGGCGCTTGAATGGGCAAACCTTGCTTCCAATATGAATGCGCAATTTTCCACGCTGCGCGTAAAGGCAGACGCACTGCGCGCGTTGGGCAAAATGGAAGAATCCAAGGCAGTTATGAACCAAGCACTACCGATGGCCTCCGTACTTCAACTGCATGGCTATGGTAGACAACTGATCACCCAAGGAAGGGTCGATGATGCCCTCAACGTTTTCCATGCGAATGCAAAACAGAACCCCAACACCTGGCCCGTCAACTATGGATTGGCTCGAGGCTATTCCGCTAAAGGCCAATACACAAAAGCCATTGGGTATTTGAAAAAGGCGGAAAAAATCTGCCCCGATGACATCAATCGGAACATCATTCGCGAGAACCTGGCCAAACTTGAGCGCGGGGAAGACATCAATTGAGCTTAGTGAGTTATATCAGTCTTTTGACTGAGCAATGATGTCCTCATCAAAATGACCACGAAAGGGGTAGCTTCTACCTTCGTCATGTAGTTCATTCACACACACTATTTGACACATTCTCGTCATGAAAAGGCTCATTTCCATTTCACTTGCGATTATTTTTTCGACATCGCTTTTCGCGCAACTCAAACCTTACATTCAAGCCATTCAAACCGATGCATCTGTTGCATCGACAGTCACACGTATCCAAGAGGCCGCTGAGGGAAATGGCCTCAACGTAGTAGGGTCTTACACACCAGCTACATCCATCGAGCGTCAAGTGGTAGTAGTTAGTTCCGCCGAGTTGATTGGAGCCGTAAAAAAAGTAGGCGGCTTAACGGGATTTGCCGCAGTACTCAGGATTGGTATCACAAGGGAAGGAAACATCACCAACGTGTCATACACTAATCCTAAATATTGGGGGAATGCCTACTTCAGGGATGATTTTGAGAAAGTATCGGTGGAATACCAAACCGTTCAATTGAAACTCCAGAACACCATGAAGGCAATTGGCGACTACAAGCCTGTGCCCTTCGGTTCAGAAAAGGGAGAAGACGTGAAATCCTTGAGGGAGTATCAGTACATGTTTGGAATGCCTGAATTCGACGACACAGTAGAATTGAGGACGTATAGCAGCTTTTCAGAAGCGAAAAAGTCGATAGACATGGCATTGAAAACTCCTCCTCCAGGACTGAAACAAGTATACCGCATAGAAATTCCAGGCGAAGAGCTCGTTCTTTATGGCATTGGCATTAGCGGCGAGGATGGAGAAACACACTTCATGCCCATCATTGACATAGATACCCCAAAACATACAGCCTTCTTGCCCTACGAAATGCTTGTCATCGGCGATGAGGTACACATGCTGCACGGACGCTATCGGATTGCGCTCTCATTTCCAGATCTCACAATGGGCACCTTCAGCAAAATCATGTCTACCCCTGGTGATATCGAGGAAGCTTTGGAGCAGTTGACCAATTGACCTTTTGAAATTAGTATTGATAAAAGTCTATCTAGAAACTAGACTATCTTAGCGGTCTATGCTCTCTAAAAAAGCAAAATACGCTATGCTGGCGCTGGTCCACCTGGCCAAGCACCAAGATGAAGGCCCCATTCTCATCAGTAGGATCGCCGATGATGAGCACATTCCTCAAAAGTTTCTGGAAGCCATTCTCTTGGACCTAAAAAAAGACGGTGTACTGGCTAGCAAAAAAGGGAAAGGTGGTGGATACTATTTGATCAAGGAACCAAATGAAGTCAACATGGCCGATGTCATGCGGCTTTTTGATGGTGCTATTGCACTTCTACCCTGCGTTACCTACAAGTACTACGAACGATGTGAAGAATGCAAGGATGAGGAGACATGCGGCATTCGCGAAACCTTCCTCGAGGTACGCAACGAGACGGTTGAACGTTTGAAATCCGCCACGATAGCCCATATCATTGCCACTGAAGACAGTTTATCAAAAAAGAAATAGCAATACTCTACTAAGTTTATAGAGTTTGTATATTTGCGAAATGCCATCTAGTATGATCCATAAGATTAGCTTGTATATACGGGAGGATTTCCTCCAGGCTACCACGGCTGCCGCACTACCCCATTTCCGATCATTCATCTGATCTAAACATGCTGGATTTCCCACACATTGACGCTTACATAACCCTTGCCGTGATCATCGGGGCCGTCATTCTTTTCATCACCGAAAAGCTTTCCGTGGACCTTGTAGCACTCCTGATCATTGCGGCCTTAGTGACCACTGGGGTCATCAGCCCTGCGGAGGGGATGCAAGGCTTCAGCAATCCCGCAACGATGACCGTTGCATTCATGTTCGTAATATCAGCAGCGATCCTGAAGACCGGATCCTTGCAGTACGTTGCGGGTCAACTGACCAAGACCTTTCAGAATCACTACCAGCGCGGCGTTGTGCTGCTCATGCTCATGGTGAGCGCCGTGAGCGCCTTCATCAACAACACCCCTGTGGTTGCTGTGATGATTCCGGTCACCATGCAGATCGCCAAAAACGCGAATCGCGCGGCCAGCAAACTGCTCATTCCTATAAGTTACGCCTCTATTTTTGGCGGTACGTGCACGTTGATAGGCACATCCACCAATATTTTGGTGAGTGGAATCGCGGAGCAAAACGGAATGGAGCCTTTCGGAATGTTTGACTTTGCCCCTATGGGTTTGGTCTTCGTCGCTGTGGGATCGATTTTCATGATCTTCATCGGTCAGAAACTACTTCCGAGTCGCACGGAAAGTGATGAGGCGGAACTGGAGGACAGTCTTATTGATTACCTGGCTGAGATTGAGATCTTACCCGATTCCGAATTGGCGAATAAATCAATCCTCTCCTCTGCCCTTGTGAAGCAACTCGACATGGAAATCCTCGAACTGCGCAGAAACAGTACGGTCATGAACCTGCCACAAGGAGATACTCGGTTGTTGGCCGGTGACATTTTAAAGGTGCGTTGCAACGTGTCGAATATGAAGCAGCTCAAGGACCGACTCAAGGTCAAGGTGATGCCTTTCACAGACGACGTCGAGTTGGATGAAGGAGACGAAAAGAGTTCGTTTGTCGAGCTCGTGATTCCAACCAATTCAGCGCTAGAAGGTAAGACCCTGCGCGAATTTGATTTCCGAAGAAGGTTCCGCGCTGCTCCCCTCGCCATTCGTCATCGAGAAGAGGTACTGCACGACAGATTGCAAGACGTCCGCTTGCGTTCTGGTGATGTTATCTTGGTTGAGATGAAAACACACTTTCTCGAGCAATGGCGCAGTAATACAAGGGATCAGAACATTCCGTTCATCATCCTGAGTGAAGAAGGTATTCTAAACTTTGATCGAAAAAGTTTCCGCATCGTCATTTCGATCATTCTCGGAGTCTTTATCACTGCCTCGACCGGATTGTTACCAATCGTAATCAGCACGATGTTGGGTGTTTGCCTCTTGGTGATCACCGGCTGCTTAAACATGAAAGAAGTCTATCGCAGCATCCAATGGCCGATCGTCTTCCTGCTTGCTGGAGCGCTCAGCCTAGGAGTCGCGATGGAAAATTCCGGATTGGCGCACAAGATCGCGTATGAGATCGTCAACAACCTTCAGGCTTTCGGACCCGTTGCGATCCTCTCAGGGCTGTACCTATTGACAAGCCTCTTAACGGAAACGATGAGCAACAATGCAACCGCCGCGTTGATTGCTCCGATCGCAATCGCTACCGCATATCAACTGGATGTATCACCCGTCCCCTTTCTGATGGCAACCATGTTTGCAGCTTCTGCTAGCTTCATGACTCCCATCGGTTATCAGACCAATACCATGATCTATTCCGCAGGCGGTTATCGCTTTGGTGACTTCTTTAAGGTCGGTGTATGGCTCAACCTGCTATTCTGGTTGCTGAGCACATTGCTGATCCCGGTGTTCTTCCCGTTCTAAGCCTCTACTTCGCCGCAATCGTCGATCACAACCTTCTTGGACGTTTGTCCACTGCGAGCACCAAAGGTTTCAATGGTCTTCACTACATCCAGCCCTTCGCTTACCTGTCCAAACACCACGTGCGCTCCGTCAAGCCAGTCTGTGGCTATCGTGCAGATGAAGAATTGACTTCCATTGGTATTAGGACCTGCGTTGGCCATCGATAAAATGCCAGGCCCTGTGTGACGCAATTCGAAATTCTCATCCGGAAAGCGCTCTCCGTAAATGGACTTTCCACCCGTACCATTATGGTTGGTGAAATCACCTCCTTGGAGCATGAACTCAGGAATCACTCGGTGAAAAGAACTGCCTTTGAAGCCGTAGCCTTTCTCCCCAGTGCAAAGGGCTCGAAAATTCTCTGCAGTTTTAGGAACAACGTCGGCGCGCAGTTCAAATACGATGCGTCCCAGCGACTCTCCGTCGGCTGACACATCAAAGAAACATATTGGATTGCTCATGGTCGATTCAATTTGAGCTGCGAATTTGGAGATTTAATCATGGTAATGTGTAATTATCTTCGCCCACATGAAATTGACAAGCACCCCCTTCATCGCAATCGTTTTCATCCTATCTACTTTGTCTATCGTTGGATGTAAAAAGGACGAAGGCCCTTCACAGCGAGAAAAAGACGAGCAGATCATTCAGACCTACATTGAGGACTTTAACCTTGACGCTCAGCCCACGGGCAGCGGTCTTTATGTTGTGATCGATGAAGAAGGTGCTGGTGTCAACCCAACCGTTTACGATGAAGTATCTGTCTTCTACCGTGGTGCTCTCACGTCCGGAGAAGTATTCGACCTTACGGGTACAGAACCCGCGGTCTTCCCACTGAGCCAAGTCATCGAGGGTTGGCAAGAAGGTATTCCCTACTTCAAGCCTGGTGGATCAGGTACACTTCTAATTCCCTCGCATCTGGGTTACGGAAGCCAAAGCGCCGGATCCATTCCCCCCAATTCGGTGTTGGTTTTTGACATCACACTGGTTCGGGTCAATTAACCCAAGCCCTGCGAAAGCAAGTTTAAGCCGAACACCTATAGCTGCCTGCACGAAGCAGGTAACAATCGATTACAATCATTTGCTTTCGACAGTAAGCGCTTGTGCACCGACTTGAGCGTACGCCTCTCCCTTAATTTGCCCCATCGTCTTTTACACCACCCATGACCAACGCATTGTCAGAGAAGTAATAAAAAGCAGTGCTCAACGCACTGAATAGTTTGGACGTTTGCGAAAAGCTTGTTGGGTGAAAGAAAGGAGGATGCTTTTCTATTCATCATTCAATCAAATAAGCATGAACGCATTAAGAAATCGAGTTCAACTCATTGGAAACTTGGGGGCAGACCCAGAGATAAAAACCTTCGACAACGACAGAAAAATGGCGAGGTTTCCTATCGCCACGAACGAAGTGTACCACAACAGCAAGGGCGAAAAGGTCCAAGACACCCAATGGCACAACGTTGTCATGTGGGGGAAGGTCGCAGAAATTGCTGAGAAGTACCTCAAAAAGGGCCAGGAGATCGCCGTTGAAGGCAAGCTGGTAAGTCGAACTTGGGAAACCAAAGAAGGTGAGAAACGCTACGTTACGGAGGTAGTGGCCAACGAGTTGGTTCTGTTAGGTAAGAAGGAAGCGACGGCGTGAACGCTACGCTAGTCGCGGGTTGAGGGAAAGAGCGCATCATGGGTGCGCTCTTTTTACATGATTTTCCGCAGCACGGATCACGCGATTATTTCAATCCGGAGCCTTGACGAGCCGAACCGAATATCCGTTGCCCTTTTTTACATCCACCAATCCCCACGTTCCAGTGTGAGAGATTACGTAGGCGTATGCCTTGGCCTTATTGCCCTGATCGGCCGTCCACCAAGCCGTTGATTCCAAGCCAGTAGCCAGGGTCGCATCCAGGACACCAGCATCTAGAAAATCTCCGCCTGGAGTTCGTGAGCCTGCCGGCAGTGCAGCAAATCCGGATTCGTTCGTGATGCCTTCATCCAGAATCCACTCTCCCTTCGCTTTCAACTTAATGGGAATGTTCTCACATCCAATTGCTTTGCAAAGCGAATCAAACTCCACCTTGGTTGGAATCCACCATCCTTTGGGAGCCAAGCCACGCTCGTCGTTTACCGCATACCAATTGTAAAGCACACCATACTTTCCTCCGTAATCTTCACGGTTGTGATAGACGCACCAAGCTGGCGTTCCTTCTTTTGCTGCCAGCTTCCAAGCCTCATCTGTTTCGGCTCGCGGAATATCTTCTCCATTGGTAAAAGTTGTCAGCGCCAAATTCGTCAGTTGCCAGGTATGTCCCTGGATATCGATTGGGTAGATGACTTGTTCGATGGTATCCTGACCTTGTACAGAATGCGCCAGTATCGAAAAAAGGGCAAGTAGGAGAACTACGGATATCCGTTTTGTCTTCATGGTAAGATAGGTTTGGTGCAATATAATCATTGATGTGTGATAGATGGAGCATCGACCTCGCTTCCTATTCGCTCTTTTCCAATCGTAAGAAGCGGGGCCTTCCTGCTAAATCGTGCTTTACCTCTATGGATCCACTCCACACGCTTTTCAGATCGGCGACAAGCGCCTCTTCTTCTGTGGCGTGGGATTCCATATAAACTTCTATCACTCCGCTTTTCTCAGAAATTTCTGCAACCCTGCGGAGAAAATAGTGTGGGTCATTTTCCGGTGCGAAGAGCGCGAGGTGCGGCTCGTATTGAAGCACGTTCTTGTCTATACTCTCCTGAACCCGAGTAGGAATATACGGTGGGTTGCTGATGATCACGTCAAAGCCTTCAAAATCAACTTCATCGCGTACGTCCGATTCCCTGAAAGCAACATCTAACCCGAGGTCTGAGGCGTTCCCTCTGGCCGTAAGCAGCGCCGCAGAGGAAACATCCACCCCTTCGACTAGCCAATTGTTCCGCGCGTGTTTCAGCGCCAAGGCAATGCATCCAGAACCCGTTCCTACATCCAATACACGCTTCTGGGCGGAAGCATGGTCTTTCAACATCATCGCTACCAATTCCTCCGTTTCAGGTCTAGGAATCAAGACCGAAGCGTCCACCGAAAGCATAAGACCATGGAAATATGCCTTGCCAAATATGTACTGGACGGGTTCATAACGCTTCAATCGCTCTATGACCTCTTCCCAGTGCATCCGTTTTGCTGGAATAACTTCCTGTTCATTCCTAGTATACGCTTCTGCCCTGCCCCAGCCTTCAATTTCAGCGACGCACCAATGGTAAAGCGATTGCAGTTCACCTTGCACGTAGTGGTTCGTGAGTTGACGGTAAAAGTGCTGCCGAAGCGTCGCATGATCCATGGCGCAAAGATGTCATTTCCCTCTCTCAACTCCTTATTTTTCGAACTACCCAACAGAGCAAAGCACATCCATTCTACATTTGGCGATGATGAACAACAGGGACTTCATGCAACGAGCGCTAGAACTCGCCGAAAAGGGAAAGGGCCATACGGCTCCTAATCCTATGGTTGGATGCGTCATTGCGTGTGATGGGAAGATCATTGGAGAAGGCTTCCACCAAAAATCCGGAGAGGCGCACGCTGAGGTAAATGCCATTCTATCCGTTCAGAACAAAGGCGATTTACAAGGCTCAACATTGTACGTCACCTTAGAACCATGTGCGCATCATGGAAAAACGCCGCCATGTGTAGACTTGATTATTAAAATGGGCATACCACGAGTGGTTATATGCAATCAGGACCCCTTCGATGCCGTAAATGGCAAGGGAATAGAGCGTCTTCGGCAAGCGGGTGTGGAGGTGGAAGTAGGGATTTTATCGGCAGAAGGGCGTAAAATGAATCGACGTTTTTTCACCTTCCATGAGCAGGAGCGTCCATACATCATCTTAAAGTTCGCTCAAACCAATGACGGTTTTTTGGATGCTTATCGAGCGCAAGAAGACGGTCAAGCGCCCCTCAAGATCAGTGGTGAGGCAATGGATAGGTTGGTACATAAATGGCGTGCTGAGGAAGACGCCATTTTAGTGGGTCAAAACACCGTAACTCTTGACAATCCCGTTCTCACAGCGCGCAAATGGCCTGGAAAGAACCCCATTCGATTGGTGATTGATCCGCAATTACAAGTAAGTGAGGACAAGCTCCTGCTATCGGATGGGAACCACACTTGGATATTCAACGCCTTGAGAAACGATTACTGCGAAAACAACCTCTGCTACATTCGGATTGACGATCCCGGCGCCTTCCAACAGGAAATCATGTCTTACTTACATAAGAGTGGTATTCAATCGGTGATCATTGAAGGCGGGGCTACCACTCTGAGCCGGTTCATTGCATCTGACCTTTGGGATGAAGCTAGGATCATTACTGGCCCAATGCGCATTGGTTCAGGAGTTCCGTCGCCTGCCATCACCGGCACACTGCTCTCTTCAGAAATGCTCGGACCAGATTTGCTTCAAGTTTACTCCCGCGTATGATCTTTCTGGGTCTCAGCATCCTCTCCTCCATCGGAATATTTGTAGCTTTTAGGATGTTTTCCAGCTACGGTGTTCATACGCGTCAGGGCATCATGATCAATTATCTGGTCGCTGGCATCGTAGGATTGGTGGTTTTTCAACCCACTCAATTTTGGTTGCAAGAACCTTGGTTTGCACCGTCCTGTGCCTTGGGACTACTTTTCTACGTAATCTTTCGCATAATGGGCCGCGTAACGCAGTTTAACGGACTCTCGGTAGCCAGTCTTGCGGCTAAGATGAGTGTAGTTATTCCTGTTTCGATTGGACTCATATTCTTGGATGAATCGCTCTCTGCCCTGAAGCTCATGGGCATTGCATTGGGATTGGCCTCGATTGTCTTGAGTGCGGGCGCCTCCGTGAAAGGTCGGGATTTGCTCTGGCCACTTGTCCTGTTTATTGGCAGCGGAGTCATCGATGCAAGCTTGAACCTTTTCCAACACGCGATGGTCGACGAAAGTGCCTTCCCCATGTTTGTTTCGAATATCTTTCTCAGCGCGTTTATAGCTGCACTCGCACACCATCTATTATCGCATGAACGCAAGGTCTCGATCCGCTCGGTAATCGGTGGACTTGGTCTTGGCTTGGTCAATTTTGCCGCCTTGTATTTCATCTTAAGGTCTTTGGCGCTGCCGGAATGGGAAAGCTCCTTGGTCTTTCCCATCAATAATTTCGGCATCATCGCCGGCTCTACATTGCTCGGCGTCTTTGCCTTGGGCGAACGTTTGACGACCCGCGCTTGGACAGGGTTTGGTTTTGCTACGCTCTCCATCCTTTTGCTCTATTTCGCCAAATGACCCATCCCGATGCATACCAAACGATAGAAAAGCCTTCCCTTGGAGACTTTCGAGACCGAGGAAGTAAATTCCTTGGCTTCCTATATCCCTGTGTTTCAGAGGATGAAATAAAGCCCATTGTAGATCGGCTAAGGAAAGAGCACCCAGCAGCGAGGCATGTATGCCATGCTTCGGTGATCGGGATGATCCATCCAACGGAACGATCCAATGATGACGGCGAACCTGGAGGAACGGCAGGACTGCCGATCTTGAATCAAATACTCAGCGCTGAACTCAGGAATGTTGCGCTCTTCGTGGTTCGTTACTTTGGCGGAACCAAGCTGGGCAAGCCGGGATTGATCAATGCATACAAGGAAAGTGCACGAGGAGCAATCGCTGCAGCAGACATCAAAGTGAGGCACGCCCGAGAGGTTGTCCGCTTCCAATTTGAATATGATCAAACGGGGGCCGTAATGCAATCCGTGGAGAGGATCCCGCATGCGCACATCATTTCCCATGATTACGGTCAAGACTGCACCCTCACTGTTCAGATTCCCGTCTCTGAGGTAGACAATGCCGTACATTTGTTTGATCACACCGATGAAGTCACCGTTGAAGCTATGGACCGTTAGCCTTTGCCTGTTTATGGCCCTGCATACCGAGGGTCAAGATGAGCTTTCCTACGCGACACAAAAGCTCCCTTCCTTTGTTGAAACGGCTGAACAATTGACACAATGGTACAACGATCGTACAGGTCGTTCCATCCAACTCTCACCTGTCGACACGCAATCTACCTCCTGGAGTGAACACATCGTGTTTCAAATTGAAATTGAGGGTCGTCCTCTGCTCCACGGACTGTTTAAGTGGAATCGATTCAACGCAAATCCGTCTACTTGCTCCTATCCAAGGCTTGGTAAAACTGCAAGCTTCATCGGCGCTGACCCACCTTACACAACCTTGGGTAGATATTTAAAAAGTATCACTTCATCATACAAATACTTATCCTTTAGTATTCAGTGGGTTATAATGGATAAAATTGCCATAAAAAGGTGGGTTCTTCGCCTTGAAACGGCAGACACTTTCCGGGAAATAATCTTAGACGACGAGGGCAAGGAGTGGTATGCGAAAGATCTCGTTGTGCATGATGAGGTGGATACGCTCATGGAAGCAAGCATCTTTCTTCCTGACCCCATTAGCTCGGCGCGTGTCACCTACAGCGGACAGTATGTGGACAACGACGACTTCACTTCACAGGCATTGTTCGATGAATTGACTAGTGCTCAAATCCCACTGCGTTGGAACAGCAGCACAGGGGTATGGGAGCTACGTTCAGACTTAGCCGTCGCCGATGACATTGCGGCACCCGACATTACTCCTCCTGTCTATGCAGACCTCTCAGGCGCAGACCTCAAAGTAAATCGGAGCGATCCAAATTTTGAATACTTCAACGTCTTCTACCACTTGCACGCTGCCAACGACAACTTCTCCCGGCTCGGATTCAAGGTTGTAGACTTCCCGCTGCATTTTGATGCGCATGGAACAGAGGCGGATCAGTCAAGTTATGTTCCCAGCGACGTTTTTCCTTACTTGGTATTTGGAGATGGCGGTGTAGACGACGGGGAGGATGCTGAGGTCATTGTGCACGAGTACGGGCATGCTGTAATTCATGATATCGTCCCAAACACCAGCTATGGTGCGGAAAGAAACGCCTTGGATGAAGGAATGTGTGACTACTTCGCAATGAGCTATACGGCGAGACTCACAGACTACAATCGGTCAACCATCTTCGATTGGGACGGACATAATGAATACTGGGAAGGCCGCACCTTGACTGCTGGTCGCACTTACCCTAGCGACAAGTTGAACAACATTTATGGCGATGGAATCCTTTGGGTTTCGGCTTTATCGGAAATCTCAGAACTCATTGGTATGGAGGAAGCGGATCGACTCGCCTTGCATTCCCTATATAGCTGGTTCCCTTTCATGCTGCTATCCGACGCGGCGCAGCTCTATGTGCAGGCGGATACAATCATCAATGCTGGACAATACAGCGATATCATTACCGCTGTATTTTGCGCACGGGGCTTGCTTCCAGGTTGCGAGGATACCTTGATCTCAACCACTCCCCTCACGGCTCCCTATCTTGGAAATTCATTCGATTTTTCGTTCAACAACGAGCCGTTATTCATCTACACCAATAACAATGAGATCCTTGTGTTGGAAATTTTTGACTTGAAAGGTCGACTGATCTACACCGAGGACTGGAAGTCAAGCGATGCTACATTCTATTCCTGGGACAAGGCGGCGCTTCCTCAGGGAGCGTTCATTCTTCGATTGAGCACGCCTTCATCAAGCTACAATTTCCGGATTGTGAAGCTATGGTGATCATGCGATGACTTCGAGGTCGGCAACGTTTGTTTTGGTTTTAAAGTTTCCAAACAACACCGTAGCATCCTCCCCCTTTAGCTGAATAACCTCACCCTTCTGACTTCCATTCAGCATTCTAACAACGGCCCCTATCTCCACTGGCTTGGGCGTCGGCTTGGGCTGCTCATTCTTGTTCGCCCTCTGTTTTCTAGCGGGCTTCACTTCAACTTGCGCCTTCTTCACCTTCACCTGCTCCTTTTTCTTGGCCACCTTGCTTTTCTCGATCGCGAGGAATTTCTTTACCTCCTCCAACAATTCCTTGTTGTGTCCTTTCAATCGATAGCTCTGGATGAACTGCCCCATGCGCTTCCCATTGCTCAGGTCCTTATTGTTTTTTTCAATGAGTTGCTGTTGCTTTAGCAAGCGCTGTTCGAAGTGCTCTGTCAAGCCTTCGTATTCGCCTTTGGCTTCATTCGCCTCAAGTTTGGCAAGTCGTGAAACCCGGTTCAACTCCTCTACCTCCGACTTTTCCTTCTGCAGGTGTGCGATCAATTCATCCATTTCCACCTTGTTTGCATCCAACCGCGTTTTCGCCTCCTCGATCAGATCCATTGGAATACCATTGATTTGAGCCACCTCAAAGGTGAACGAAGATCCAGGATGCCCCACAGACAGTTGGAACATCGGTTCAAGCGACTCGCTATTGAACAACATGCTTGCATTGATGGCATTGCGCAGACGGGACGCCTTGAGCTTGATGTTGGCATAGTGCGTTGTGATTACACCAAAGCTTCGCTTGTTGTACAGCGTTTCGAAGAACACTTCCGCGAGCGCTCCGCCCAATTCCGGGTCCGAACCGGTCCCGAACTCATCCAGTAGCAACAGCGTGCGTTTATTGGCCACTTCAAGGAAGTGCTTCATGCGCTTTAGGCGATAGCTATAGGTACTCAATTGGTTGGCGATGGATTGGTTGTCACCAATGTCTGATAGCACCGCATGAAACCATCCGAAGCGACTCGAAGGATCGCAGGGCACAAGCAAACCGCATTGCACCATGATCTGAAGTAGACCTACCGTCTTTAGGGTAATGGACTTCCCTCCGGCATTGGGACCAGAAATGACCATCATCCGGCAAAATTTATCCATGTAAACGCTCTGAGGGATGGTCTTGGCGCTGTTGTTCTTGTTAGCGAGCCAGAGCAGTGGATGGTATGCCTGGATCAATTCAATAATGGGCTCATCCTCCAGTGAAGGTCTGGATGCTTTTAGACTAAGCCCCAATCTAACATTGGCCTGTACAAAATCCAAATCCACCAGAATAGACTGATAGATCTCAATCAGCCCTGTATGCTTTCGAAGAGCGTCCGTCAGCGCGAGAAATATCCTTCGAATTTCGACCCGCTCATCATCGAGTAACATTTCGAGTTCATTGTTGAGCAGTGTATTCTCTCGGGGTTCGATGTAGGTGAAGTTGCCGGTTTTTGAGGCTCCGACCACATTACCAGACACTTGACGCTTATGGCTTGACAGGACGCTCAACACGCGGCGTTCATTGATATATGCTTCTATCGTATCGGCCAGGAATCCATCTTTCGCTAGACGTCGTAAGACTTTTTCGAAGTTCTTATTGATCTCATTTCTTGTGCGCTTGAGCTCTTGGCGAATGCGGAGCAATTCGGACGATGCATCGTCCTTCACCTTCATTCTCGCATCCAATACTTTCTCAATCGGATCCACGATCTCCGATGTCTGGTGTGCGGCATGCACAAGTGCATATATTCTTGGATAATCCTCGTTTCGTCTATGGAAGAACTGGATCAAGTCATTGACCAACCTACTCGCGTCCAACAAACGGATGAATCCTTCAAGATCCAACACACTCCCTTTGATCGCTAATCGTTGGATATCCACTTGCATTTCTTCGAACTCAATGCGAGGAAACCCTTCTTCTTCATTGCGAATCATGAGAAGTTCATGGGCTAGATCCAAGGCCTCTTCTGCTTCACCTAAATGCGCATAAGGATGCAATTCAGCCATCCGCGTACCCGCCGAAGGTCCATGACAATATCCAGAAAGAATCGACCGGATCGATTCGAACTCGAGGTCATTGATGGTCTGTTGATCAAGGCGGATGGACATACTGCCCGCAAAGTAATAACACATGACACGCACAGCGCATCTCGCGACGCTAAACTTGGGGTCAATCAATCATTTTAAGCATGTCGGTAAGCAAAGAGTGGTTATTACCTTCGCGCTACCAAATGAATCCGTACAAGACAGTTGCTTTTTACACGCTTGGCTGCAAGCTAAATTTCTCAGAAACGAGCACCATTGCTCGGCTTTTTGAGAAAGGAGGTTATGCAAAGGTCGATTTTGACGATCGTCCGGATATCTATGTCATCAACACTTGCTCGGTCACGGATCATGCAGACAAAAAGTGTCGAAACCTTGTGCGGCGCGCTAAACGCGTCAACCCCGATGCATTCATTGCCGTGGTCGGATGTTATGCTCAACTGAAACCAGATGAGATTTCGGAAATCGAAGGGGTCAATGTCGTATTGGGTGCGAACGAAAAATTCAACATCATTGACCACCTCGACAAGCAGCCAACAAATGGCAAGGCGCATATTGAAAATGGCCACATCAAGGAGGTGAAGGACTTCATCCCATCCTTTTCTGCCAACGATCGAACCCGAACCTTTCTAAAGGTGCAAGACGGATGCGATTACTTCTGTTCATTTTGCACCATTCCGTTGGCGCGTGGTCGCAGCCGCAACCAAAGCATCGAAGAGACATTAACCGTGGCAAAAGAAGCCGCATCAACAGGGGTGAAAGAGATCGTTTTAACGGGAGTCAACATCGGCGATTTTGGTCAAGGACAAGGCGAAGACTTTCTCTCATTGATCAAGGCACTCGATGAAATCGGAGGCGTCGAACGCTTTAGGATATCGAGCATCGAACCCAACTTACTCAGCGATGAAATCATTGATTTCGTGGCAAGCAGTACGAAATTCGTTCCTCATTTTCACATTCCGTTGCAGTCAGGGTCTGACAACATGCTGAAGAGCATGCGAAGAAGGTACCTATCCGAGCTCTACATCGATCGAATTGCGCACATCAAACGTGTCATGCCCGACGCTTGTATAGGGGTAGATGTGATCGTCGGTTTTCCGGGTGAAACCGATGATGAGTTTATGAAAACGGTTGAGCTCTTAAAAGGCATCGACATTTCCTACCTCCACGTTTTCACTTATTCCGAGCGCGCAAACACCACAGCCCTGCGCATTGATGAGGTGATCCCGATGCAGGTGCGCCAAGAACGCAATAAGATCTTGACACAACTTTCCCATAAAAAGAAACGGGCATTTTACGAAAGTCAAATTGGTAGCGAGCACGATGTGCTGTGGGAGGCCTCTGAAAATGACGGGATGATGCATGGGTTTACGGAGAATTACGTCAAAGTTCAAAGGCCCTATGACGAAGAGGCAACAAATCGGACGGAGCGAGTCACCTTGCACAACATCGAGCGCAATGGAATGGTCAGCACAGGCATTGAATCCGACATGCTCTTGGTAGATGAAAAATGACCTAGACTGAGCAGCCGCAAAAAGGCCATGCTCCCCCTTTGCATGCTTTGAAAAAGAAAAGCCGCCAACTTCAGAAGAAGCGGCGGCTCATGTTATTTACACATCGGGTGATCGATGCTCAGAGCACTAAGGTGGCAAACGACTTAGATCTCACCTGTGAACGGCAACCAAGTTTGTGTTCTATACAAGAACATCACATAGCCTCTTACCTGCAACTCACCATCTTCTACCCAAATCTTGCAATCGTAAACCTCGCCTTTCTTTGGATCTAGAATGGTTCCATCATCAAGTACTTCATCGTCCTTATCATAGATCATGTCTTTCACAATCACCATCCCAATGATTTTTTTCATGTAGCGCGGATCATCGTCTTCGCACTTATCGCAGACTGGATCCTGGTCTTGTTCTGGGGTTCGAAACAATTTTAAAATTTTACCCTCGTAAACGTCACCATTCTTATAAATCTCCACGATTGATTTTGGCTTACCTGTTTCATCGTCAATGGTCTTCCAGCGGCCTACGAAGGATTGCGCTGAAACTGCCGACACTATCATCACAGCAATCAGTGTAAAAAGATATTTCATGTTCATTCGATATTAATTATACAAGTTTGACGAAGCCAAATCTAATCATCGCGCACCTTCTCCGAACATAAATCCTTACGCGTTATGGGAAATCTTGATGATTTTGGCATAAAGTGTAGTGTATTTGACTATCAACTTAGAACCTCTTGCGTTTATTGCAATTCACAAGAATAAATACGTATTGGATAGTTATTACTTGCAAAGAATTGGCGGTAATTTTGGGACAGTAAATTAAACCAAGCGCGATGAAAACCCTTTTGACCACCCTCACCCTATTCGTGTTTACCGGCGTGATTTTCGCCCAGCAGTATGTCGACCTTATCAAGGTTCAGCACGCACATCAATTAAAGAATGCAAGCGGAGTCTTTCCTGGACAGAGCGAGTATTCTGCAACCTCATTAGACTTCTTACTTCCTGTGGTCATCAGCGACAAAGCGGTTATTCTTACTGGAATCATCCTTGAGCAGACAACGCTTTCCAAGAAGCAGGACGTTTGCTCTACGATTTACGGGACTTCACTTAAACTCGGTGTCAACATCAAGCATTCGGATAAATTCATTGCCACTTACCTGCTTTTGCCAAAAATTTCCTCCAACTTCAAAAATACCAACAAGGACCACCTTCAAATAGGGGGAGTCTTTCTAGGCAAGTACATTCTTTCTCCCACTTTCAATGTGAGTTTCGGCGTGTATGGCAACCGAGAGTTCTTTGGACCTTTCATTGTTCCTTTCGCTGGTTTTTACTTGAAGAAGGGGGATTGGGAACTTAAGGCCACCATCCCCATCAATGCAGAAGTAAGTCGTTCATTTATGGAAGAGCGAATGGCCGTGGGGCTGAGATTTGACGGAATAAGTCGAAGTTACTTTTTGGGGGATACAGATAGTTACATTGAGAAGGCCAACAATGAAGTGGGACTATTTGGTCAATACAAGTTTGGAAACATCATCACTAGGCTGACAATGGGGCATTCGATAGGAAGATCTTTGCGTCGCTTTGACGCGGGCGACAAAGCCGATTTGGCGCTGCCATTGACCAAAATCAACAATAATCGAGTGGAAACAGCTTCTATCTCTCCGAATGGCATTTACACGCGTATTTCCTTGATATTTAGACTTCCAACATCCTAAACTACCTACTAACCTACTAACCTACCAACCCAACTCACCATGATCGAAACCCTCCTCGAGATTGACCACATAGTGCTTGACTTTTCACAAGACGGTAAAAACCTTCTGAACCTCACCATCGCATTCATCATGTTTGGGGTTGCGCTCGAATTGAAATTGGATGACTTCAAGAAGCTTATGAAGAGCCCGAAGCCTGCATTGGTAGGGATTTTAAGTCAATTCATACTCATGCCGCTGCTCACCTTTCTATTGGTGTACAGCCTCAAAGCCTTCATCACACCAACCATCGGACTAGGAATGATCTTAGTTGCAGCTTGCCCTGGCGGAAACATCTCGAATTTCATGAGTGCCTTGGCGAAAGGAAACGTTGCCCTCTCGGTGAGCTTAACCGCCTTTTCCAGTTTTGCCGGCATCATTCTTACGCCTTTCAACTTCGCCTTTTGGGGAAACCTTTACATTAAGGCATCTACCTCAGGCGCTTCTTCTGACCTCGTGCGCAGCCTCAACATTGATGCCTTCGAGGTGCTTCAGACCATTGCAATCATTCTAGGCATTCCGCTTCTTCTCGGCGTGGCTTTTAGTCATAAGTTTCCGAATACTACCAAGAAGATTTTGGTGACGGTCAAAAGGATTTCCATTCTGGCCTTCTTAGCCATCATCGTCATCATCTTCACGAAGAACTTTGACACCTTCCTTACCTATATCAAGTTCATCTTCTTCATCGTACTCGTGCACAACGCCCTTGCACTCCTTATGGGATACAACGTTGCACGGATCTTTAAACTTGATCAAAGAACGCGCAAGACGGTGTCCATCGAGACGGGTATTCAAAACTCAGGACTTGCACTCGCCTTGCTGTTTAACCCCGATATTTTCCCTGCCGACCTTGCCATCGGAGGAATGACATTCATTGCGGCTTGGTGGGGTGTTTGGCACATTATTTCAGGGTTGACCATCGCTGGATTTTGGTCGGGATTCTCACTGAAGAGCGAGGAGGAAAAAGTTGCATAACTACCCTAGAATCGCAAACAAGCTCTTGGATTAAACGCTCCGCTCCTAAAGGTCGCGTTCAGCTTTGATGTGACTTCTATCACTCAGATTCTTCCTGAGTGCAGCTATTTTTGTCGGCATGAGAAACCGCCTTATACTGCTTGCATTCTTTGTGCTTGGAACGACTCTAAAAGCACAAGATTTCCCGTTCGCGCTGTCTTTAAACCCTGTAGCCAATGTTGACGTTCCTGGACTTCACTCCTATGCTTTTGGACAAAGCAATGGGATGTGGTTGATCGTTGGTGGTAGGTTAGACGGACTCCACGCGCGTCAGCCGATGAACGCTTTTCCCGCGAACTCAAACAACAGCCTTCTGCGCGTTGTCGATCCTGTTACTGGAGAGGTTTGGACAGCGAATAGCAACGCCCTTGAATCAGGAGTACGGGAGCAACTCGCCGCGACCAACATGTGCTTTAAACAAGTGGGGGACACGCTTTATTATGTCGGTGGCTATGCATACAGCGCAAGCTCCGCAGATCACATCACCTTTCCTCGACTCACTACCTTAACGGTGAGTAGCTTGATTCAAGCCATTGTAGACGGTGAGTCAATTGTCCCACACATCAAATCGGTTGTTGATGAGCAGATGGCCGTCACCGGTGGTCAACTCGCTCACCTCCAAGGGAGTTTCAAGGTAATCGGCGGTCACCGTTTCGATGGCCGATATAATCCCATGGGGCACAACACCTACGTGCAGACCTACACCAATGCCATCCGATCTTTTCACGTAGATAATTCGGGCAGCTCACCTGTAATCTCAGACTTCACGGAAACCATTGACGCGGCTCACCTGCATCGGAGAGACTACAACCTGGTTCCACAAGTCTTCGGAGACGGCAGCTTCGGATACATGATCTCTTCAGGTGTATTTCAAGTCAATGTTGATCTTCCCTACCTCTACCCTGTTGAAATCAGCCCAAATGGTCACTCCCCTATAACTGCCTTCAACCAGTACTTGAGTAATTATCATTCAGCCCACCTCACTCTCTTAGACACCACAAGAGAACTCAACCACTCCCTCTTTTTTGGCGGCATGGCGCGTTATTATTATCAAGAGGACGAATTGATACAAGACGACAATGTTCCTTTCGTCAATACGATTTCAAGGCTCACGCGGGACGAGAACGATGCATTGGAAGAATTCGCGCTGCCGGTCAGCATGCCAGCCCTTGTTGGGGCGAGCGCCGAGTTCATCCCCAACCCAAATCTCTACATGATTGAAGATGAGATCATCGCATTCGGAGAAAGCTTAGTGGACTCCATGCTCCTCGGACACATCTATGGGGGCATTTCTAGCAGTGCTCTGAATCCATTCGTGGACAACAGCACCAATCAAACCAGCGCAAGCCCAGTGATCTATGAAGTATGGCTAAAATCAGTCGCCGAAACGACCGATGTCCCTATCGTAGGCGAACATCTATTCAGCGCAGTCTCCTACCCGAATCCATCCAACGGCGAGGTTAGAATCAACATTACCGCTCCACAGAACGGTGCGGCTTTCGTTACGATCACTGATCAAAGTGGCCGCGCTGTGCAACATTTTGAAGTCCGAGACCTCAAAGAGGGAAAGAATGATTTGCAGTTTCTTCAACCCGGTCAGCTGGCAAAAGGAACCTATACAGCCACCTTCACGTTTGAAGATGTATTCAGCGCTGTGAGTACGATTGTGATCCAGTAAAGACTTTTTTCACTTCAACATGCGGTATGCGAGCACCACTCCTTACTTTTAACCGCATGAGATCGATCCTGACCGCACTCTTCTTCTGTTTCTCCCTTGTCTTCTCTTCCACAGGCCAAGAGACCAAGCGCATCTACCAGTTTGACATCAAGGAAGAGATCGCGGCACCCATATGGCGAACGACCAAGCTCGCCATGGAAGAAGCACATGATCTAAAAGTGGATGTAATCTTCATACACATGAACACGTACGGCGGCGCGGTGGACGCCGCAGATTCTATACGCACGAAGATCCTCCAATCGACCATTCCGGTCATGATATTGATCGACAACAACGCTGCTTCTGCTGGCGCTTTGATTTCACTGGCATGCGATAGCATCTTCATGCGGCCTGGATCCACCATGGGCGCGGCCACGGTTGTGAACCAGAGTGGAGAGCAAGTGCCCGACAAATACCAAAGCTACATGCGCAAGAAAATGCGAGCGACGGCCGAGGAAAATGGCCGAGATCCAGACATTGCCGAAGCCATGGTAGACCCCGATAAGGAAGTAGAAGGTGTGTCGGAAAAAGGAAAAGTCGTCACCCTAACGGTCTCCGAAGCCATTGACCTAGGGTTTTGTGACGGCGAGTACGGAACGATGGAAGAGGCATTGCACCACGCGGGCATCGACGATTACACGGTCATCAAGCAAAGGCTATCCGCAACCGACAGCATCATTGGCTGGCTGATCAACCCGGCAATTAGTAGCATCCTCATCTTGGTGATTTTCGGCGGCATCTATTTCGAATTACAATCTCCAGGTCTTGGCTTTCCGATCGTTGCCGCGATGGCTGCAGCCGTCCTATACTTCGCCCCGTTATATCTAGAGGGCCTCGCAGCTAACTGGGAGATATTGATCTTTATTGCAGGTTTAATCCTTATCGCATTGGAACTGTTCGTCATTCCGGGCTTCGGCGTGGCCGGAATTGCTGGAATCTCACTCGCCATCACTGCATTGGCATTGGCGATGGTAGGGAACGTCGGTTTTGATTTTTCACCGGTCGACGGATCTGTACTCATCCGCTCTTTCCTAATCGCCATCATCTCCTCTACTGCCTCCGTGGCTGGCTCCATCCTGCTGGCGGTCAAATTATTTCAAACGAATGCATTCGCGCACTTCATCCTGAAAACGGCACAAAACAAAGAAGACGGTTATGTCGGAACGTCTACTAAGGAATTTGAATTGATCGGCTTAGAAGGGGTTGCTTATACCGACATGATGCCCAGTGGGAAAGTTGAAATCGAAGGGCATCTCCACGATGCTGCCTCTGAAACGGGATACATCGAAAAAGGACAACGCGTCCGGGTCATCTCCTACTCCACTGCTCAGATAAAGGTGCGTGCGATCTGAGATGAAGAATATTTTTCGCAATATCGCGCTGATGAAATACTGCTTCGTCTTCTGGATTTTCTTAATGCTCACCCCCACCACTGGACTCAATGCCCAAAGCAAGGCGATTCAAAAAGTAGACAATCTACTGCTCAAGGGCGATACCTCGAAGGCATTGAAGAAGCTTAACCAGTTTATTGAGAAGGCGCCCCGTCAGGCAGACCTCTACTTGAAGCGCGCAAAATTGAAAATTCAACGCGGGGACTTGGAACCGGCGATGGTGGATTTGAATTCGTTCTGCAGCCTGAATAAGGTCTGCGGAGAAGCGGATTTATGGAAAGGCGTAGTACGCTTCAAACAAGGGGACTACAACGGTGCTATATCGTACCTGAGTATTTACACCAACAAAAGAGAGGATGCAGACGCTTGGTTCTATTTAGCCCAGTCGCATATGTGGTTGCAAAATTATCCGGTCGCAATCAACGCATTCCAACGCTCTATCGACTTACGACCGAATGAGGTTTCAGCCATCTACAACGCTGGACTATGCGCTTATCATTTCGCCAAGTATGGAGATGCGGACAGTTTGATGCAAGCTGCGGAGCGCTTGGCACCAGATGACTTGGACATTCGAGTGGCAAGAGGCCTCGCTCTGTTGCGCGGCGGCAAGCACGCTGAAAGCAACGACGTTTTCCAGAGCATAAAAGAAGGTGAATCGCAATTTCCAGCAGCCCTTTACAACATGGGCGTGAATTACTACAACCTCAATGAGTTCGACTTGGCTTGTGAGTATTGGGCACGAGCAGTGGAGGAAGGCCACTTGCAGGCTGAATCATCTAAGAAGCACTACTGCGGGAAGAAAACGCAAGCAGACCGATAGCGGTGATGACACCGTTGATCAAGAGCAATTCAAAGCCGATCTTATAACCGTTGAACCAAGCTTCGCTGAAGGACTGCAATACGTAACAAACGATTGGTGCAGCCACAGCGATGAAGGGAACCGCTCGATCCATCACCTTTCTCTTGGTGAACAGACCAAAGGCATACAACCCCAACAATGGTCCATACGTGAATCCTGCTACCTTGAAGAGTTCTGCTATCACGCTATCATCGTTCAGTGATTGGAAGAGCATGATCACACCAAATAATAATAGGGTAAACCCGATGTGCACCCACTTCCTGGTTCGTTTATCGCTGTCCTTTGGATTGCTTTCCATTCCGAGGAAGTCCACGCAAAAGGAGGTCGTCAATGCGGTGAGTGCACTATCCGCACTGGAGTACGCTGCGGCGACCAGTCCGACGATGAACAGCACGGCAGCCGTCCATCCAAGTTCACCACTCAGGGCCAAGGCCGGATACAATTGATCGCCACCGGAGGTAGGGTCAAAGCCCGTTTCACCGGCAAAAAGATAGAGCAGTGCACCGAGTGAAAGAAAGAGAACGTTAGCGCCCACCAAGACAATGCTGAACCATAGCATGTTCTTTTGCGCTTCTTTAAGGTTCTTGCAACTCAAGTTCTTTTGCATCATGTCCTGATCCAATCCCGTCATACTGATGGTGATGAACATACCCGCAAGAAATTGCTTGAAGAAATACTTATTGTCATTGACATCGTCGAAAAAGAACCACTTCGAATAATCAGACCCTTGGATGGCTGTGACCATCTCACCCATCCCCCAGCCCATGGCATCTTTGATTACAAAAATGGTGACGATAACCGCCAATAACATGGAGGCCGTTTGCAAGGTGTCTGTCCAGATGATGGTCTTGATTCCGCTTCGAAAGGTGTACACCCAGATCAACAATACGGCGACCAACACAGCCGCCCAAAAAGGAAGGTCAAGCGGTTCGAATACAGCAATGTGGAGGGCTATCGCAACGAGGTACAATCGGAAGGAAGCGCCGATCACCCGACTCAGCAAGAAATAGAAAGCTCCTGTTTTATAGCTCCAGAAACCAAAGCGCTGCTCCAGGTAACCGTAGATCGATGTTAGGTTCAATCGATAGTACAGCGGCAGGAGAACCGTCGCAACTACAGCGTATCCAGCAAGGTAACCCAGCACCATTTGCATGTAGCTAAACTGACTGGTAGCCACCCAACCCGGTACGCTGATAAAAGTGACCCCACTCAAAGAGGCACCAATCATTCCGAAGGCTACCACATACCAAGGTGATTCCTTCTTTCCAACGAAGAATGCTGCGTTGGAATCATCCTTTCCTGTTAAGAAGGAGATGATGATCAAGGCAAGGAAATAAGCCGCTATGATGCCGATGGCAATCGATGGAGACATGGGGCAAAATTGTGGACTATACCCGTTTGGTCAAAGCTTCGACCGTTGAGTTGTCAACAGCGACTACCTCGTGAGGATGATTAATCGAAGGGTCAGCGTGATTTGATGGGTGAGAAATCCTATTTCAGGATCCTTTCTTTCCCTTGTAGATTTCCATGAGCGATGCAATCAATTCTGACCGCTCTTTGAGTAAGGCTTGCGCAGAATCTGGATCCTTTTGCGTGAATGCATTCCAACGGGCAATGCGACGCAAGCGATCAATCCAACGCACGTATATCAGAGCAAATCTTCCCAATTGATATCCGAGCACCCAACTCACCGGCCATGCGATCCACCAGGGCATAGACATGCTTGAAACGACGATGAGTCCCAAAAAACAAATATGGCCAGTCCCGTTGAAAAGGCTAGACTTCCAGCAAAGGCCGGGTTGATCTGTCCTTGCTTGTGTTCTTGTGTGACCTTGGAAAGCAACAATTTCATAAACGCAGCCCGCGCAATCAAGAACGGCAATCCATTCACAACCATGCTCAGCGCAAAAAACGGAGCGCCAATGATCGCACCGACGATCAAAAGCAGCCTAGTAGATGTCTCTGTCTCAAATGGATTAAACCTGCGAAATCCCAATGCCTCAAATTGATCGACGTACTTGATCAAGCGGTCTTCAAGACCACTGACGGCCTCAGGGTTTTCCCTTTTAGTGATTTCCATGGACCGAATGATCTCTTTTCGAACGATAAAGGCTTGGCCATGGTCGCGCCTATTCAAGCCAATCTCCGACATAATTGTGTCTGTAAGCAGCTTCATGGCTGCTTTGATAAGCGGATTGTGCTCTGCTTGCTCAATATGCAGGACCTGGTCCTCCATAGACTGCTTAATGCGCTCGGTCATTTTTCGAGCCACTTCCTTCGGTTCGCCGTCTTTATCGATGTCATTGAAATCAATCGGTTCACCAATATTTATGAGCAATCCACTTTGAAAACGGTGAGGGTTTGAATAATTGAGTCCTACAGGAACAATTTTTACTTCTTCGTCTATTCCTTGCTCCTTCAGGTGTTGGTCAGCTCCAAGTTTTATCCGCGCTGCCCCGGTCTTTAGTTCTCGAATCCAAGACACCGTAATACTCTCAGCCTCAGGATATATTATGACCGAATCGCCCCTCTCCAAACTCAAATAGCATTCACGAAACATGTCCTTATTGTCCTGGTTCTTCCCTGTCTTTAGCCAAGGCCTGTACACAGGAATCATATTGAAATGCTTGGTAAACAACCACTTCTTCAACCCTTCGCCAAACCACTCTATTCCTGCAATGAAGTGAAGCGGTTTCTTGGAAGTAACAGCCATGAGGAGCGGATCGAACATCGCGCTTGGGTGGTTAGACACTAGAAGCAGGTGCTTGTAATCTAAGTGCTCTTGTCCTCTGACATCAATGCGTTTGAAATAAGCCCGGAGGGAAATGGACACCAAAGGCTTAAGAATATCATAGATCATAGGGCAATTCAGGCTAATCGATTAGACGGTTGAAAATACACTTTGTTAACTTCTGGTCCTAAGTTTGCAAAGTGACCACCAAATTAAGCGTATGAAGCAGATACTATTTGCAGGAATTGCAATTTACATGCTAAGCCTTGCGGCCTGCACAAAAAAGGGACGCGTTAGCATGAACGCCATGCGCCCTGCCGAAATCACCGTACCGGCTGAAATCCAGAACATTGTTCTTCTGGATCGGAGTCTGTTGGATGAAAACAAGAAATTAGGAATCCTTGAAGGCATCCTAACGGGCGAACTACCAGAAGAGGATAAAGCGGCTGTGCAAAGGGCATTGAGTCGCTTGAACAGCACCATGCAATCTACACCGAGGTTCACAGCGACCATCGCTTCTGAACGTCTGCCTGGCAACAGCCTCACGAGTGCCTTTCCGGAACAAATTGCATGGTCCACCATCGAAGGACTCTGTCGTAAATACAAAGCACAAGGCGTACTCGCGATCGAAATTTTCGATACCGATTTCATCATCACCAATGGCAAGCGCGTGACAAAGAAGACGGTCGGCGAGGGAGATAACAAGCGGGAAATCGACGTAGACGAGTGGTATGCCAAAGGGGTAGCAAACCTCACGATGGGCATTCGCTTTTACGACTTCGCAAACAAGACGATCATCGACGAGCAGTTCTATAAGCGCACAAATACATGGGAATCAGCCTCCGGCTCAAGAGCAGAAGCCATCGCCAAGCTCATCGGTAAGGGAGATGCCAGTTCAAACCTGAGCGCCGACATCGGAGAGATGTATGCAAGCCGCATAGCACCAATGCCGGTTCGGGTGCACAGACCCTTCTACCGGAGAAACAAAAAGTCACCAGCCATCGCGGTAGGTACAAGAATGGCGGATGTGAATCGCTGGAGCGACGCCTTAGAGGTTTGGAAAGAAGGCATTGCGACTGCCGACCCAAAGCGGGCAGGATTTCTTACCTACAACGTAGCGATTGCCTATGAAGTCCTCGGAGACCTCGATAATGCCCTTAAGTATGCGCAAGATGCCTACATTCTTTACAACGATAGGGAGGCGCAGAATTACGTGCAAACCCTGAGAAACAGAAAACGCGACGAAGAGCGACTGAAGGGTCAGCAGTGATTGACCCGCAGGAAATAGTTGAGGCACTGCAGCAAGACCGAAGCAAGCAAGCTGTTGCCCGCCTTGTGGATCGCATGGCGCGTGAACATTTCAATCTTGAAGACTACCTAGCGCTTGTGAAGAAAAGTCCTTCCCCCTTGAATTGGCTGATGACGTGGACCTTGAACCACTATTACGAAGCCTTCCCTCACCTGCCTTCGCGCCAGCAAAAATTGATTTGGACCTTCCTGCAGGAAACAAAGCACGATGGCATCAAACGTGACTTATGGAGAATCCTATCGTGTGTAAGTCTCGATGAGGACTTAGCCGGAGAAGTATTCGAATCGAGTCTTCGTCATATCCCATCTCAACACCACCCAATCGCGGTGCGTGCTCATGCCATGAAGACCGCATTGAACATCGCACAATCCTATCCAGAGCTAGGACAGGAACTAAAGCTAGTCTTTGAATTGCTAAAGGATGAGGACTCCGCAGGCATCAGAGCTAGGGCGAAAAACTACCTCAAGGAGATCAAAAAGATTACGGGGATTCGGTAGACACCTCACAAACGCATCGAAAACCAATACGCGCTGAGGGGGCGTCGGCTATTGTTACCGACCTGACATCGTCGGCAAAAGAATCCATCCACGAACCGCCTGCGTGGCTGTTCGCTTGCATTAACCACTCCGTTACGTTGCCCCGAATATTGTAGACTCCGAAATCATTTGGCCAATAGCTCTTCACGGGGGCAGTCACGTCTGCATGATCCCCCATGTCGCCAACTTCGCTTGTGAACTCATCCATTTCCCGCTTCATATTGTAACGAGACATTCCCAGAAATTTGCGCTTTCCTTCTGCTCCAACAAAATCTGGATATTGAACCATGTTATCGTACATGAGCTTAAACTCTTCCTCGGTCGGCAAGCGGTAGGCGAAATACGGCGGCGCCTTTTCCCTCTTTCCATTTGCCTCCAAATATTCAGCAACTCTTTCCGTGCGCCAAGCACAGTACTCCGAGGCCTGCTGCCATGAAACACCAACCACCGGATACGATTGATACGCTACGTGCCGGAAATAATATTTCAAGTAAGGACTGTCTTTCTCCAATCCGAATTTCCACACCGTAGAATCCGGCAACGCAGTCTGATACGCATTCGAAGCTTTCCCACCTGTTTTTCCCTTGAGCCAATTGAGGTACTCAAGCCAATTCATATTCGTGATTTCCGTGGCGTCGTAATACAAGTTTTCAGTCACCTTCACCACGCCCGGCAAGACCTTTGTGAAGTCAGTAGCTTTCTGCGCTGTCGCGAATATCGGCGCGATAACCATCAATGATAGTGCTATGTTTTTCATAAGATGCATTTCTATTTGGCCTCGCTCTCTTCGTAGGTATATTCATAACTAAACAGGATCTCGTACCTCACCGGCAATGGCCCCTTTGGCGTAAAGATATCCCGCAATTCGTATTCGAAATACATTCTGTCAGGACGATTTTCCTTCATCCAACTGGTCAGGTCGTCCTCATTCGGAAGGAAACGAACCATTTGATTTGGTCGGTCTACCATGAGCATGTCGCCCAATGAGATGGACACTTCCTGCCCATCGAAGTATTCCAAAACCAAACCTGCTTTCTGAAGGTACAGAATCATGCTATCGGCCGCGGTCCCACCACTTATATCCATGCGAATTTCACTGACCTTGAGATCCGTGATTTCAAGCCCGCGCATTTCCACTCCATTTCCATTGATTTCTGCACTCCATGCATCGGCCATGATGGCTCCCATGATGTCTTCATACGGCCGCGCGTTGTCCACGTAAATCCTACCCATTCCAAAGACTGCATCTTCTGTCAAATCAATATACTCCTCCGCCTGATAGCGGTGCAGGCCGTCCCCAGAAGCAGTAGACGAAGGTTTTCCACAAGAAGAAATACATGCCAATAAGGTGACAACAGCAGACAGCGAGAGAACGCTTTGAATAATTGATTTCATAATGTGCGGCTAAAGCTCCCGTGAAAATAGCTGAAAATTGGTTTCATCAAAAGAGACGTAGCTGTGGTTCTCGGTACTGCCTGAAAAGCTCTTGGTTCAGCACGAGTCGGTCCGGCATTCCAAATACCTTCTGCCGCGCCAAGCCAAAGGTGTCCTTGATGTGCTGAGCCACCTGCCCACTTCCTCGCATACGCCGCCCAAATGCATTGTCTTGCAATGAACCTTCGTGCACCGACCGTATTTGATTCAAAATTCGATCCGCTCGATCGGGGTAGGTCTGCCGCACCCAGGCCGTGAATATGTCTGCGATCTGCCCATTCAGTCGCACCATGGTATAGTGTGCATCTCGAGCACCGGCCTTTTTTACTGCCTTCAACACGTTGAAGATCTCGTGTCCATTGAGTCCCGGAATGATCGGCGCCATCATCACAGAGACCGGAATACCCGCCGAGCTCAAGGCCTCGATCGTTTCCAAGCGCTTTTGAACCGATGCCGTACGAGGCTCCATTTTCTTACGCAAATCGTCATCAAGCGTGGTCACGGATAGGATCACCTGCGTCAGGTTCTTCTTAGCCATGTCTGCTAGAATATCGATGTCTCGCTGCACCAAGGCGTTTTTGGTGATGATGCCTACCGGATGCTTATGCTTCCAAAACACCTCCAGCAGCTGACGCGTAATCCCGAACTTCCTTTCGATGGGTTGATAGCAATCGGTATTGCCAGAAAGCACCACCACCTCTCCCTTCCAAGACTTTTGTTTCAACGTGGCCTCCAAGAGCGCCGGAGCATTGCGCTTGACCATGATGACGCGCTCAAAGTCGAGCCCTGCGCTATAGCCCCAATACTCATGACTGTTGCGGGCATAGCAGTACGTACATCCATGCTCGCAGCCTTGGTAGGGGTTCAATGACCACGGCATGGGCACGTCTGGACTTTTCACCTCATTCACGATGGTCTTCGGATGCACTTCAATGACCTTGGTCTTTCTCTTTTGATCCTCCCCTTCGGCAACGAGGTAGTCGAGGAAGGCCTCGCTCACCTCATTCGTTTGCCGGTGAAATCGGTTGTGGGGATTTGTCTGGGCACCTTGGCCCGACTGAAAGGGCATGAGCTTGGGGTGCTTGGCTGGAGGACTTTGACGCATGATTTGTGGCTTAGTGTGTCGTTGAGATTGAATTGAGGTTGCAGTTGCAGTTGAGGTTGAGGTTGAGGTTGCAGTTGATATTGAGGTTAAACAAGGGCGCGCCCTGCGCCGCCCAAGGGCGGCTTGGTCGGGCTATCCGCTCTACTCCTCGTCGCTGACCGCTCCTGTGGGGTGCCGCTGCTATCCCTCACGCGGCGCATTGGTTCGCCGCTTGGTCCCTTTGTCAAAATACCGTGCGTTTTGGTTGTTGTTTTCGGTAGATATGGCCAGTTTATCCGCGTCCCTGTAGTTCTTGCGTTCCGGCTTCTTGATGTTTTTTTCTTCACTGTAGCGCGGGTCTTCGATCATGGCCTCCTTGTACATTTCACTCACCTCAATGCTGTGAAAGCCAAACTCCTCGGCCACCTTGCCAATGATGCGGTACACCCCACGGCCGCGGAAGGGATACTTCTTCGCCACATTCGGGAAATGCACCGTATCCAAAAAGAAGCCCTTACGGTCGATGAAGGTGCCGAAGTGCATCTGATCACCCCCGTTGGTAGAAGTATTCTTAGCCGTGACCAAATAGCCATAAGAAACCACAGTTTGGTGGATAAAATCACCGAGGTCAGCAGAGAGAATTCCTCCTTTGGGTGAGCGCCGGAGCAACAGAAAGGGATCACAGAGCGGGTACCCCAACAATTCGATCTGATCGTAGGCCTCCTCTAGTGGGGCCGTGTAGAAGTCCGGAAAACGGAAGGGCTTGGATTGCTCGCGGAAAAGCTTGGGCTCCACCGATCGCTTCTTGGTCTTGGCCATGGTGAGGTGGGCTTCCCACATGAGCTCCTTCTTGCTCTTCCCGGTAAAGCGGAAGGCGCCTACCTTGACCAAGGTACTTACCTGCTCAATGCCCGCAGGCACGCGCTCGGTGAAGTCGATCAGCGACTCGAACAGTCCTCCTTCTGCCCTCGCCTGGCATATCCATTCTACGGTCTTGTAGTCCAGGTCCTTCACGAAGACCAATCCGAGGTGGATCGTCTTTTCAAGGACCGTTGCACCAGACTCACTGTGGTTCACGCACGGCGCTTCGATGCGTCCACCCTGCATGCGGGCCTCGTGCACATAAAACTCAGGACGGTAGAATCCGCCCGAATTGTTGAGCGTAGCCACGAGGTACTCCAGCGGATAATGCGCCTTCAGGAAAAGGCTTTGGTAGCTCTCCACGGCATACGAAGCCGAATGTCCCTTTGCAAAAGCGTAGCCGGCAAAGCTCTCGGTCTGCCGCCACACCTCCTCCACCATCTCCTTTGGGTGCCCTTTGGCCACGGCCTTGGTGAAGAAGGCTTCCTTCGCCTGCTCAAACTCCGACCGAGAGCGATACTTTCCGCTCATTCCGCGCCGCAGCACATCCGCTTCCCCTAAGGTGAGTCCAGCGAAGTAGTGCGCCACCTTGATCACGTCTTCTTGGTACACCATCACCCCAAACGTATCCGGCATGATGTCCATCATCACCGGATGGGCCTTTTTCCGCTCTTCAGGATCGCGGAAGCGTTTGATGTACTCCCGCATCATCCCCGACTTGGCCACTCCCGGACGAATAATCGAACTCGCCGCCACCAAGCCGAGGTAGTCATCCACCCTCAATTTTTGCAGCAGCATGCGCATGGCGGGCGACTCCACATAAAAACAGCCGATGGCCTTTCCATTGCGCAGCATGTCTTTGACCTGTTCGTCTTGCTTGAATCGCGCCAGGTCGTGGATGTCAATCGGCGCTTCGGGATGATTTCGATTCACGTTCACCACCGCGTCCTTGATCTTGCCCAGCCCGCGCTGACTGAGGATGTCGAACTTGTACAAGCCCACGTCTTCGGCCACCACCATATCAAACTGGGTAGTGGGAAACCCCTTGGGCGGCATGTTGGTGGCCGTGTAGTACTCGATCGGCAACTCAGAAATCAGGATGCCCCCGGCGTGGATGCTCAAGTGGCTCGGGAAGTTCTGAATGAGCGTGCCGTACTTGAGCACGAGCTGAGAGAGCTTGTCCAGCTTGCGCATGTCAAAGTTTCCCTTAGACAGCTTGTCGATCTCCAGCTTGGGCAAACCAAAGACCTTACCGAGTTCGCGCACCACCGCCCGATACTGGAAGGTACTGTAGGTAGCCAGCAAGGCCACGTTCTTGAATTTGTCGAAAATGTACCGCGTAACATCGTCCCGATCGGTCCAAGAAAAATCGATGTCGAAGTCCGGCGGATTGCGTCGGTACAGGTTGATGAAACGCTCAAAGTATAAGTCGAGGTCAATGGGGTCTACATCTGTGATTCTCAATATGTAAGCGATTACACTATTCGCGCCACTTCCGCGTCCAACGTAGAAGTATCCCTTGCTCCGAGCGTAGGACACAATGTCCCAATTGATGAGGAAGTACGAGAGGAATCCCTTCTCGCGGATGATCTCCAATTCCTTCTCGATGCGGGAGGTAATGTTATCGTCGAGTTCGGGGTATCGGTATGTGATGTTCTCACTGCAGATCTTCTGGATGAGGTCATAGTCGCCCTGCACGCTGCCGGTATAGCTGGTCTTGTTTCGGGGTGGCACGCTATCGCCAAACGCAAAGGAGACCGAACACTGCTCCATCAATTGCTCTGCATTGCGCACAACCTCAGGAAACTACTGGTACTGCTCCAGCAACTCATCTTTAGGAATGAGCACATGACGTGGGTCCCCCTCCTCGCTTTTAGGAAGCTTACTGAGGAGGGTGTTGTTGTCAATGGCACGCAGCAAGCGATGGGCGTTGAAGTCGCGCTGCTCGCGGAAAGAAACGGTGGGCTGTGCCACCAGGCGATCCAAGTGCTTCCGCAGCGGAGAGAAGCGCAAACGCGTAAGCTCAAGGGGCGAAACCCCAATGTAGCCGGTGGCTGCACCCGGACCGTCTAGCAACCCAAGTACAGACCGCTTATGAAAGGGATAGATGACAAATACATCCTCGAGTTCAGGCGCTACGTCGGGGATGGAAACGCCGGTATGCAGGTGCTTAGACAGCAGCCGATTGATCTGCTCAAAGCCGTGATTGCTCTTAGCGATGGCCACAAACTGCTGGTCCACCCCATTCCGGAAATCCACTCCTGGAATGACCTTGACACCGAGCTTTTGCCCAATGCGTATGCAATCCAAACAAGCGGAGGTGTTGTTGATGTCGGTAACGCACACGCTGTCATACCCCCACTCCAAAGCTTGACGCAGGAGGTCGTCGGGCTTCCAGGTGCCGTATTTTAGGCTGAAGTAGGTATGGGTGTTGGTTAGCATGCTATCAACTCACGTTATTCTTTTGACGCTTGAAAGCATACCCTCCCTTTCCCCTAAGAAGGAAGGATTCGTTTTTCTCTTCGTTCCTTCCACTTTGTCTTGACACAAAGTGGAGTAAAAGTCAAGGCTGTGGAATTGGTGAGAACCGCCGACTGGCCCTAGCGAGACCGAGAAGCTTCGCCATGGGCGAAGATCACTCGGCCGAGGTTGGGTCAGGCAAGGAAGCGCAGTGAATTGCTCTCCACAGCCTTGACCTTTTGGTTCTTTTGGGTCAAGCCAAAAGAACAGAATACCGAATAGGCGACGTCTACCACGGTCCTTTTCAAGCGAGCGATACTCAGGTGTGTAGGGTATGATCTCTATAGCACGCATCACGCTCTCCGATTAGCTAACAACATCGGCGCCTTGCCGTCGAAGGGATTGCTTCGGCCGATGGTGCGGGCGTGGATGCCGGAGGCCCTGAGGACGGCGCGATCGCCGAAGCGTTCACGGATGCGGTCCATGGCTTGGTAGAGGTTGATGTATTCTTCTGAGTCTTCGAACAGGTTGATCTGGTAGCCCCCGCCGACGAGGTGACTGAAGCGCACGCCGATCAGTCGCACCAATAGGCGGCGGTTGTAAGCCTTGTTGAACAGCTCCAGGACCTTTTCGATGAGGATATGATCTGCCGACGTGTAGGGAATGCGTGCCTGCAGGGTCTGTGTCTGAAAGTCAGAGTAGCGCACCTTTACGGTCACGCAGCCCGTGAGCCGCTTGCCGCGGCGCAACTGAAAGGCGAGGTTCTCACCCATGGCCAGCATGATGCCCTTGAGCTTGACCACATCGGTGGTGTCTCGGTCAAACGTGCGTTCGGTGCTGATGCTCTTGCGGTCGCTGTGGGGAATGACCGGGCTGTTGTCGACACCATTCGCCTTCTTCCAGATCATGCTTCCATTTTGTCCCAACACGCGCTCCATCATGTCTTGCGGCATCTCCTGCACCGTCTTGATGCGCTGAACACCCAAGTTGCGCAAGGTTTGGTAGGTCTTCTCTCCCACCATCGGGATCTTGCGCACCGACAGCGGCGCGAGAAAGTGCTTCTCCTCTCCTTTCGCAATCTCCAGCCGGTTGTTGGGCTTGGCTTCCCCCGTAGCGACCTTAGACACCGTTTTATTGATCGACAAGCCAAAGGAATTGGGCAAGCCCGTCTCCTTGATGATCTTGTAGCGCAACTCATCGGCCATCTTCGCACAGCCAAAAAAGCGGTCCATGCCCGTGAGGTCTGCATAAAACTCATCGATCGAGGTCTTCTCGAGCACGGGCACTTCCTCCTGCATGATCTCGGTAACCATGTCGCTGTACTTGGAATAAGTTCCACTGTTGCCCTTGATCACGATGGCCTCCGGACAAAGCTCACGCGCCATCCGCATCGGCATGGCCGAATGGATGCCAAACGCCCGCGCCTCATAACTGCAAGCCGCCACAACCCCGCGGTCTGTAGTACCCCCAATAAGCACCGGCCGACCGTTGAGCCGACTGTCAAGCAGCCGCTCTACCGACACAAAAAACGAGTCGAGGTCGAGGTGAAGGATCTGTTTGTTCGTAGGCGATGACATTGTTGGCTGTTGGTTGCAAGCTTCTGGCTTCTGGCTTTTCACTTTTCACTTTTAGCTTTTAGCTTTTAGTTTTTCACTTATCACAATATTATGGTTTACTAATATTTTTAGCAATCGTTTTCTATAGATTTTATCAACCATGGATGGGAGGCCTTGCTGGGCTTGAAAAAAAATTACATTCGTTTCATGCGTTTATGGAACATCGCCGCCCTCATCTTTACCTCCCTTGTGGTGTTCAGGTGCACGCCTCAACCAGAAGAGATCGACCTCGGAAACGCCTATACTTTCAAGGCTTATCCGCTGGAGATTGAAATGAAGCCAAACGAAGTGCTAAACGCAGCGTCACAGATCATCATCAGTCATCTAGGGGACGACATCCGAATCATGCCCGTCGATACGGGAATGCACCGTATTGAGGTGGTGGACATCGAGCAGTGTACGCTATCGAAGGTGTATCGCTTATCCGCCACCCCACATCCGCTCTACGATCCAGCATGGGAGGATCCCGAAGCGCCCAGAGCGGCAATGCTCGAAGAGCAAGCGCGTGTACACAATAACTGGCGCACGAGAAGGCATCCGCGCAACGGCCGAGCCTTCCCATCCTTTAAGATCAAGGATGCTGACGGAATCGTTTTAGACAACACGGTATTGGAGGGGAAGATTACACACATCAATACCTGGCAATACGGATGCATGCCTTGCATGGAAGAGATCCCTAACCTCAACACCCTGAAGGCATCTTACGCCGATGACCCAGACGTGCAGTTCCTCGCCTTTTACCGAGACTCAGTGATCAACGACGGCGAACTGATCACCTATTACGCTCCGGGATTCTTCCAGTCTGATAGACATGCATCACAATGGATGGATCTGGACATCGACTTTACCTATCGTCAAATTCCACTAGCGAAGGCCTTCCTTGACTCCGCTGACATCCGTTCTGCCCCTCAGCATTTCATCGTTGACGCAAAGGGTATCATTCGCTTTCACATTATCGGCGCTTCGGGAACGGACAACACTTCGCACGCTGAACAGTTGGGCAGGCAAATCGAATTGGCAAAATGTGCCTTCCAACGTTGAACCCCTATCTTAGACGTCCTCGATGCGCCAAACCAATCATCTCATCACAGCAGCCCTTAGCATGCTCTTGCTCTTCAGCTCCATCACCCTGTTGGCGCATGGACCAAAGTATACGCACATTGCAACCACGGCTTACATCGCGGAGGATCCCGGGCATGAATGGACTGTTGCGGAAGTCGCTGTTGGGAAATACGACTCGCTCTTCAATCCCATAACGGAAAACGTTGCCAACCTCAACTTCACTACCTCAACCTGGTGGGTAAAATTTGCCTTATCCAACGGTACAGACATCAGTCACGAATACTACATCGAGACCGCGCGACCATTGACCAACGTTGTAAACTTATACCGGGTAACCCGCGGCATGTCTGAATTGCTCTACGCCGCTGGAGACGAAGTCCCTTTTGACGACCGTCCGGTGATCTATCGGAAATTCGTCTTCCCCCTCACCCTTAGATCGGATGAAGATGCAAAGCTAGTCCTGCAACTGCGCAGTGACGGTGAGGTGATCACCCTGCCGATCAAATTATGGGAAAAAGACAACTTCAACGGATTCATTCAACGTGAGAACCTAACGCTCGGCATCTATTACGGATTACTGATTTTCGTGGCTGGACTCTTCCTCTTTTTCGCCATCGTTGTGAAAGAACGGATCTACTCTTACTATGTGAGCTTCGTGGTTTTCCTTTTCTTCATGCAGGCCTCTATAGATGGACTGGCATTTGAGTATATCTGGCCCTCATTCCCGTGGATTGCAAATCATTCCATCCTGTTCTTCTCTGGAGCTTCCGTCTTTATGCTCATGCTCTACGCAGCAGATTTCCTAGATATTCATGGGATGCCAAAATGGTACCGATCCATCTACCGAACCCTGCTGATCGTCGTAGGACTCTGCGTCATCACTGGGTTGACATCGGGCACAATATACGAGCTCACCTATCCCGTTGTCAATGGGATGTCTCTTATCTCCCTCTTAGTCATCATCTTGGGAATCGGCTGGAACCAACGTGTGAAGGGAGATGTCAATGTGTTCTTCGCGCTCGGTTTCCTTTCTGTGCTCGCCGGAGGGATCGTATTTATCCTAACCAACTTTAACTTGATCTACAGCGATTTCCTCAGCCAGAATGCGATCAAATTGGGATCTGCTGCGGAGGTAACCTTCCTCTCTTTGGCCATGGTCAGTCGCTACCGCGACATCCAAAAGGAGAAAGAAGTGGCGCAAAAGGAATCATTTGACAGCTTGGAGGAGCTAAATAGGATAACGCGAGATCAAAACATCATGCTAGAACAACAAGTGGCAGAACGTACCACTGATCTAAAGGAGAAGAGCGATGAACTCGAAGAAAAAAACAAAGAAATCATTGATTCGATCACCTATGCCAAACGCATCCAGGAAGCCATCCTCCCTCCTGACCTTCTCTTTGCTGAGCAAGTGCCTAATTCGTTTGTCCTTTTCTTACCGAAAGACATCGTTGCTGGTGACTTTTATTGGCTAGAGCAAGTAGACGACCTTGTACTCTTCGCCGCTGCCGATTGCACGGGGCACGGCGTTCCAGGAGCCATGGTTAGCGTGGTATGTCATGGCGCTTTGAATCGATCCGTACGCGAATTCCAACTCAGAGATCCCGGCGAAATCCTCGATCGTACGGCGCTGATCGTCGACGAAACTTTTGAAAAAAGTGAGCAAGAAGTCAAGGATGGTATGGACATCGCGCTTTGCGCTTACAACACGAAGACAAAGGAGTTGCATTGGGCTGGAGCTAACAATCCACTTTGGATTATTTCAAACGACCTACCCGAAATGCTGAGTGGAGGTGAGCTCACTAGCGACCCATCTCTGTCTGAAGCAGGCCCACAATTGTACGAGGTCAAAGCAGACAAGCAACCCATTGGACGCTACCCAAATCGCTCTCTGTATACAACGCATAAAATCCAGCTCAACGAAGGAGACGCGTTTTATGTGTTCAGCGACGGCTATCCCGATCAGTTTGGAGGACCGAAGAATAAGAAGTACAAGAGCAAGAACTTAAAGCGATTCCTTCTCAGCATTCAAACCCACCCCACTCCCGAGCAACACGACCTTCTTCATAATGAGTTCCACAGCTGGAGAGGAAAAAACGAACAAGTCGATGACGTCTGCGTAATCGGAGTGCGCGTATAGCGCGTTCTGTTGAAGTCCCTGTTTTGTGAATTCGGGCATGGCGGTCAATTCGGACCATTGGCTATTTTTACCGCCCATGTCAGCACTTCGTTTCCTCCTTCTTCCGATCTATCTGCTTACGATAGGCCTTGCTCAAGGGCAGTCAACCTCAGATAGCTTGGAGGCACTCATCATGACAAAGGCCGGTGAAGAAAGGCTGACCGCTATTGGAGATCAAGCTTCAAGCGTAACGCTCCCTGAAGATTTGGAATACTGGGGACAACGCCTAGTAGACGAGGCGAAAACACAGGACAACTCGTACTGGCAGGCCGGTGGAACACATTACCTGGCTCGTTCGGTTTACTTGAAAGGCGATATCCTTGGTTCTCTGAAATTTAGACGGAAAGCCGTTGCCTTATACAAGTCTGTTGACCGCCAAGACAAGATGGCGAGGCAATACCTGAGCATGGGAAATGCTCACACGGATCTCGGGAATTATGACAGTGCCTTCCATTACTTTGAGCTCACGAAGAAATTTGCCATTGCTTCTAAGGACAGTGTAGCGCTCACAGGAGCCTTCCTGAACATCAGCACCATCTACCACGAACGAGGCGAAAAAGTAAAGGAACTCGAATTCTTACTCAAATCCATCGATTTAGCGAAGTCCAGAAAAGACAGCAGTCAATTGGGGGTCATGACCTTTAACCTTGCGGTTTTTTATGCCGAGCAAGAGGAGGATACGAAATCGAAGCAAAATTTAAGAGAAGCCCGGGAGATCTATCTATTGCGCGATGACCTCTACGGACTGGCATCGGTGTTTTCATTGCAGGCGCAATTTGCATTCTACGAAGATGAAATTGACTCTGCGCTTTACTTCTTGGATCTTGCAGCTCAGAACTACGAACTTTTAGGAGAGCGATCGCGCGCGGCGTCAATGCGCATGAACGAAGGAGAAACCTTGGCCAAAGCTGAACGCTGGAATGAGGCCAAGGCAAAACTCAACAGCGCATTGGACGTTTTTCGAGAAATCGGTGAAAAGCGATTCTTATCGATCACGCTACACACGCTTGGTCAAGTGGAATTCGAATTAGGCAATTCCGACAGGGCCGAGTCCTTCATGCAAGAGGCCATTCATCTATCCAAAGAGATTGGAACCATTGAAGACTACACCCACTGGCATCGTGACTTAGCCGAGTTGTTCTTTCATGTGGGCAAATCAAAAGAGGCATACCTATCCTTACAACAGCACAGTGACGAAAAGGATTCTCTGTACTCCCGAAGTCGTCAGGATGCGATCCAGGAAATGGAAGCACGCTTTCAAAATGAACAAAAGCAATTGGAGATCGAAAACCTGGAGCAGGAGCAACTATTGTCTCAGGCAAAGCTCGGCGAAGAAAGAAGCCGACGACTCCTACTGATCGGAGGTTTAGTAGCTGCCATGATCCTTTTGGTCCTGATGGGCTACGGGTTCGCCCTGAAGCGAAGAGACAATAGGGTCATTCAAGCACAGAAAGAGCAGGTAGAAAGCCAGCGTGACCAAATCGACCTTCAACGCATGTTGGTAGAAGAGAAAAACCGGGAGGTAATGGATTCAATCATCTATGCCAAGAGAATTCAGACCGCCATCCTCCCTCCCGATCGCATAATAGAGGAGCACCTTCCTGAAAGCTTTGTGTTTTATCAACCTAAGGATGTAGTAGCCGGCGATTTCTACTGGATGGAAGCCATAGATGATGTGGTATACTTTGCCGCGGCTGATTGCACGGGACACGGGGTGCCGGGCGCCATGGTATCGGTGATCTGTGTCAACGGACTGAATCGATCCGTTCGAGAGTTTGGACTGCGCGATCCAGGCCAGATCCTTGATCAAACCAGAGAATTGGTCATCAAAGAATTTGAAAAAAGCGAAGAGGACGTGAAAGACGGCATGGACATATCGTTATGTGCCTTGAACACAAAAACCAAGGCACTGGAATGGGCCGGGGCACACAATCCCTTATGGATCATCCGAGCTGGGTCTGAAGAAATAGAAGAGATCAAAGCCGACAAACAACCCATCGGTAAATTTGAAATGGCCAAGCCGTTCACCACCCACCGAGTCAAGCTCAACGAAAACGATACCATCTACGTTTTCAGCGACGGCTACCCTGATCAATTCGGCGGAACCAATGGCAAGAAATACAAAAGCGGAAATTTCAAAAAGACCCTTTTAAGGATCTGTCCTGAACCCATCGCCGAACAAAAACCCATCCTAGCAAATGAGTTCGAAAAATGGAGAGGAGACAACGAGCAAGTCGATGACGTCTGTGTCATTGGAGTGCGCGTATAGCGTGCGCCGAAGGCACTAGAAAGTCACGACCACGCCGAAGGAGTGTGTCGATGACGTCTGCGTAATCTGCGTAGGCGTCTAACTTACTAAAGATGTGCTAGAAAACCACAACTGCATCCCAGGGTAGGATTCGGCACTATTCTAATGATGTCTGATGTTATTTAGACTATTTCTATCTTGTGCCAAACCTAACCTACTCGAACCCGTTCATGTTCCGACACGTTCTTCTTTTTCGCCTGTGCGTCATTCCATTGGCCTTTATATTACCTACGCTGTCTTTTGCCCAGCAGTTTAATCAATCTCAGCTAGAGAAAATCGCAGCTTTCAATAAAACGTTGGAAGACCCTACAGCGCATGACACTGCCATTGCCGGAGCATATATCGGCCTCTCTGAATTGTTCGCATACAAAGGCGATGTACAATCATCGGGAAATCTGGGAGAAAAGGCTCTTAAGGCAGCCGAAAAGGCTATTCCAAAATATGATGACGAGGACATCTTAAACGTGCTCAGTGGATACAGAGCTACAGCCCTTAATAATATTGGAGCCAAATATCAGGGAGAAGGAGACCTACGCAAAGCGTTGGACTATCAACAAAAAGCCTTTTTACTCAGAAAACAAGTCGGCGATAAATCAAAGATTGCTGAATCCCTGAACAACTTGGCGGTAACGCATCAAAGCCTCGGTGATTCTGAGAAAACACTGCAATTCTTTATGGAAAGCTTGAATATTCTCATGGAGATAGGAAAAAACCCCGACCACATTGGCATTATCAAGTCCAATATTGCCGATGCATATAGCGCACAAGAAAATTACCAGGATGCATTAAAATATGCCTTAGAAGGGTCTGATTATTTGAGTCGTGGCACATGGAAAACAGCTCATACTCACGCCTTAAATTCTGTTTCTTATAATTATAAAAATTTGGGGGATTACGAGAAGTCAATCGAATATGCTGAAAAATCTCTCCATTTAGCTGAAGAAATTGATTACAAGGAAGGCATTGGATTAGCTCTGATATCTCGAGGGATTGGATACACGAAACAAGGAAATTTTGACCTGGCGTTGGAAGACCTAAATCGAAGCTTAGAGATACGCAACCAACTCAAAAACCCCGTAATGATCTCACAGACGCTACGATACCTCGGTGAAGTCTACTTCAGGCAAGCGAAAGTGGCTGGGATTAGCTCTGCTGAAAAGAAGATTTTATTGACCAAGGCTTTAGAAGCATCTCAAAAAAGTCTGGACATGGCATTAGAAATCGGTCACGCAGCTAGAATCAAATTTGGGACAGAGATCATCCATGAAATATATGCAGAGTCAGGTGATTTCAAGAAGGCATATGAGCTGCAGTCGCTTTTCACACAAATACGAGATAGTATTAGTAATAGTGAATCTCAGGAATCATATACCAAGGCCACAATCCTCGCAGAATTTCAGTTAGAAAAAAGTCAAATCGATGCTGAACACGAGAAAGAACTTGCAGTTGCCGCTGAGCGAGAGGCCAAACAAAAAGTCTACACTTACTCCATCGCAGGAGGCTTAGGACTATCTGCCTTGTTCTTACTCTTTGCCGTGAATAGAATTCGAGTCACCAATCGACAGAAAAAAGCAATCACGCAGCAAAAAGCCATCATCGAAGAATCCCACCGAGAAATCACCGACTCCATCCACTATGCCAAGCGGATCCAAGCGGCGGTGCTTCCACCAGATAGTGTTTTTAGAACTCTTCTACCTAACGCCTTTGTTCTCTACAAACCAAAAGACATCGTAGCTGGCGACTTCTATTGGCTGGAACAAAAAGATGATCTCATCCTGTTCGCTGCTGCGGATTGCACAGGGCATGGCGTTCCTGGCGCGATGGTGTCGGTCATTTGCAATAACGGCCTCAACCGATCGGTACGCGAAATGGGATTGACCGAGCCCGGAAAGATTCTTGACAACACACGCGACATCGTGGTGCGAGAATTTGAGAAATCAGAGGATGAGGTAAAGGACGGAATGGACATCGCCCTTTGCTCCTTAAAAGGAAAAACTTTGAAGTATGCCGGGGCCAACAACCCACTGTGGTTGATCCGCAACGGAGAATTGATCGAATACAAAGCCGACAAACAACCCATCGGCAAACACGACAACCCACTCCCCTACACCACACACACCATTGAATTACAAACCGGAGACTCCATCTACCTATTTTCAGATGGCTACGTAGATCAGTTCGGCGGTGAGCGAGGTAAGAAATACAAGTCGCTGAAATTCAAGGCGAAGCTGACAGAGATCTGCCAGCAGCCCATCATGGATCAGTCGACCTTGCTCGATCGAGAGTTTGAGTCATGGAAGGGCGACTTAGAGCAGATCGACGATGTATGCGTAATTGGAATGAAGGTATGATGCGACGTTTTCTCATATCGCTTCTCTTGGTCTTATGTTCGGTTATTGGCTTAACGCAAGAGTTTACTGAAGAACAGCACGTCAAAATCGCCCATTATAACGATATTCTTGAAGACCCAAACAGCCATGACACAGCGCTAGCAGCCGCCTACTCGGGCTTGTTGCAGATCTACTTTTACTCTGACGAAGAGGTTGCCATGTCTTTTGCAGATAAGGCGATTTCCATTGCAGAGAAAGGATTGATGAGCGAGCAACCAGACGCTGTTTCTCAAAGTTTTAATAAGTCCATGATCCAAGCCATCAGCGACAAAGGATCTTTATATTCTGGCCAGCATCAAGCTGCAAAATCGATCGAATTATTTCAACGAGCCTTGATCTTACGCAGGCAAATCGGAGATAAAAGAGGCATCGCAGAAACGATGACCAACATGTCTGTGATGTATACCCGCCAAGGCAATCTCGCCAAGGCCCATGACATGCTGAAGGAGAGCTTAGCAATAGTAGAAGAAATCAACGATGAGGTTGGAATAGGTATGGTTTTAGTAAACCTAGCAGACCTCAATACGTGGATTCAGGATACCGCAGCGGCATTAGACTATTACCAGCGTGCCATGGACCAATTGGAACCCATTCAGTTCAACCCTGGCCTTGTCAAAGCCTATGCAGGGGTTGGTGCAATTCACGAGAAAAGAGGCGAACTCAAAGAAGCCAAAGAATACTTGGAAAAGGCCCTCGACATTTCCTTAAAATATGGACTTGCATACGGGACTTACGCTTCATACAATGGCTTAGGAAAGGTGCATGGTCAACTGGGTGATCACAAAAAAGAATTGGAGTATTTTACAAAGTATCAAGAAGCAGCGAACGAACATGAGCACCCAGGATTCATTATTCAGGGTATGATCCTTAGAAGCACAGCTTTGCTTCACTTAGCTCAATCTGCAGCATCCAGCCCTCAGGAACGATTACAATCACTCCAATCAGCCGAAAACATCGCTTCTGAAGCAACCCTTCGCTCAAAGGAGCTTGGGGATATAACTCGCCAGTTTAAAGCCTACGAGATTCTCTACTTGATTTACAGCGAAAAGGGGGATTTTGAAAAAGCCTTTGAAGCGCACCAAGCATTTATTGTAGCTAGGGATAAATTGAAGTCAAAAGAAAACCAAGAACGCTTTGCCAACGCTAAAATCGAAGCAGAATTTGAGCGGCAAAAAATACAAGAAGATATCCGGCATTTAGAAGAAGTGGCACTCTTAGAAGCGAAGGAGGAACGGCAGAAGCTCTATACTTATGGAATTGCCGGTGGACTGGGAATGACAGCCATTTTCTTAGGATTGATCTTCAACCGACTTCAAGTTACGAAGCGTCAAAAAGTCGCCTTACATCAACAAAAGGAAGTCATTGAAGCAGCCCACAAGGAGATCACAGATTCCATCAAATACGCCAAGCGGATCCAAGCGGCGGTCTTGCCATCGGATGCATTGTTTGAATCCCTGCTTCCCACGGCTTTCGTTCTGTACAAGCCCAAAGACATCGTGGCCGGAGACTTCTATTGGTTGGAAGAGAAGGCAGGGAAGATTTATTTCGCCGCGGCAGATTGTACAGGTCATGGAGTACCTGGCGCCATGGTATCGGTTGTGTGCAACAATGGACTCAATCGCTCCGTGCGGGAACTTGGCTTGACCGACCCTGGCCAAATCTTGGACAACACGCGCGACATCGTCATCAAGGAATTTGATAAATCTGCGGATGATGTCAAAGATGGAATGGATATCGCCTTGTGCGTGTTGGAAGGGAAAACGCTCCACTACGCTGGTGCGCATAACCCACTATGGCTCATACGCAAAGGAGAATTGCTGGAATTCAAGGCAGACAAGCAAGCCATCGGAAAGCAGGACAACCCTACCCCATTCACCAGTCACACCATCGAACTTCAAGACGGAGACTCCATTTACTTGTTCTCGGATGGGTACGTAGACCAATTTGGCGGAGAGAAAGGAAAGAAATACAAGAGCATCCAACTGAAGGAAACGCTGATCCGAATGGCAAAACACCCGATCAGCGATCAAAAAGAACTGCTCAACCGAGAGTTTGAACAATGGCGTGGTGACTTGGAACAGATCGATGATGTATGCGTAATTGGGATGAAGGTATGATGAAACAAAGAATACTGATCATGATCTTGGCCTTCCTTGGAGTAAGTGCGGTTGGCCAGGAATTCAGCGAGAGGGATCAAGCGAAGCTAGAACGATACAACGAAATTATCGCAGACCCGAACAGTCATGATACTGCACTGGCTAGGGCCTATGTGAATTTGGGCGAAATCATGGCTCAAGCTGATTATGCTTCCATACGTCCTTTGACTGAAAAAGCCATAGAAGTAGCTGAAGCAGCCTTATTAAAGGATCAACCAGAAGAAGTAGTGAAGAGCTTAACCCAATCCTTGGGACTCGCTACAAATAATATGGGGTTCCTCTTAAATACAGAAGGGCAAATTGAACCGGCTCTAGAGTATTTGGAACAGTCACTTCGAATGAGAAGAACCATTGGTGACGCATATGGAATAGCGGAGTGCCTAGGCAATATTGGTAGCGTGTGGAGCAGTAGAGGCGACTATTCAAAAGCGCTCGAATACTTCAATGAATCATATGAACTAGCTAAAACTGTCACGGTCGATACCAGGCGCGCCAAATCGATGGGCAATGCTGAAGGAAATATAGCGATGATGTATCAAATGGCGGGGGAGAACCAACAAGCTTTTGAGATGGCCAGACGTGGAGTAGTATCGAACACTAAAGCAGGCTTTGAATTTGGCGTGGGAATTAATTATGGCACCATTGGTTCGTTGCATGAGGATGAGGGGCAATTGGACAGTGCTCTGTTCTACTTGAACAAACAGAAAGGAATCTTCAAAAAATTTGAAAATGAAATGGGTTTAGGAATGGCCGTATATGCAATCGGAAGAGTTCATTTCAAACTAGGCGAATATGAAACTGCCATCGAAAACTACACGTACAATTTGAATATAGCTGAGGGAATAAGTAACCAAGTCGGTATCTCGCAAGCTAAAAGGAACTTGGGAGAAGTATTCACTGCTATGGCACGGAGCAAAGGCACTTCAAGTGGCGACCGTTCTAAGTATTTGACGTTGGCAGAAGAAAACCTTGAAAGCAGTCTGGAAATTGCTGATGAAATAGGGCACTTGAACCGAATGAAACTAGCAGCTCAGGACTTGACTGAAGTTTACAAAGCACAAGGACGAACAGTCGATGCTTTCGAGATGTACCAAAAGTTTATCCAGATAAAGGACAGTTTGGATAACGACGAAAAACAAACAGCCTTCGCTCAAGAGCAGTTCAAATTCGAATACGAAAAACAAAAAGCAATCGACGAAGCCAATCATGAAAAAGAGCTGGCAATTGCAGCTGAACAAGAAGAAAAGCAGCGGATACTTACCTATTCAGTTGCAGGAGGATTGGGACTTTCAGCTGTCTTCCTCTTTTTCGTATTTAACCGACTTCGTATTACTCGAAAACAGAATTTGCTTTTGGCCCAACAGAATGAAATTATTGAGCAGTCGCATAAGGAAATCACCGACTCCATTCACTATGCAAAGCGCATTCAAGCTGCTGTGCTTCCACCTAATAGCGTTTTTAAGGCCTTGCTCCCGAATGCATTTGTGCTCTACAAACCAAAGGACATTGTAGCAGGTGACTTTTATTGGTTAGAAGAGAAAAACGGAACAGTACTGTTCGCCGCAGCTGACTGCACTGGTCACGGAGTGCCCGGTGCTATGGTGTCGGTCATTTGCAACAATGGACTCAACAGATCGGTTAGAGAAATGGGCTTAACAGACCCAGGCAAGATCCTAGACAACACTCGAAACATTGTCGTTTCCGAATTTGAAAAGTCTGAAGAAGAAGTAAAAGACGGAATGGACATCGCACTTTGCTCGCTTGATGGAAATACGCTAAAGTATGCCGGTGCCAACAACCCACTGTGGCTATACAGAAATGGTGAGCTCCACGAGTACAAGGCCAATAAACAACCCATCGGCAAGTTTGATGAACCTCTGCCCTACACTACGCATTCAATTGAGGTTCAAAGCGGTGACAGTGTGTACATCTTCTCCGATGGTTTCGTAGATCAATTCGGAGGCGAAAATGGAAAGAAATACAAGTCGGTCAAGTTTAAAGCCTTTCTTAAAGAATTGAGTAATAGTCCACTTGTAGATCAGAAGACGCTTCTAGACCGCGAGTTTGAAACCTGGAAATCAGATCAAGAACAGATCGATGATGTTTGTGTAATTGGTCTTAAAATATGAAAAAACTTAGCCTTGTTATATTGTCAATTCTTCTATGTAATCTGACTGGTTTTACGCAAAACCTAACTGATGATCAGAATGATTTAATGGAAGACTATAATGCTACGCTCGAAGACCCTAACAGTTCAATGGCGGCTAAGACCGCGGCTTACGTTGGAATGAGCGAAATTCTGGCTGAATATGACCTAGAATCTGTGACTCCTTTGTGCAAGAAGGCAATCGAGATGGCGGATAAAGGCTTGTCAGCCAATCCGACGGAAGAAGAGATTTATACGTTATCTAAGGCCAAAGCACTCGCAATAAACAATATTGGGTATGTCACACAAATGCACGGCGACGTTGAGCAAGCATTGGAATACTATGAGCAATCACTCATTTTGCGAAAGCAAATTGGGGATTCTTCTGGAATGGCAGAAGGAATGAACAATGTCGCGCAAGCCTACGAGTACTTAGGTGACGTTATGAAATCATTTGAGTACTTGGAAAAAAGCATGGAAATCAGTGAGAGTATCGGTGACATGAAACAAGTTGCGCTGGTTTCTAACAACCTGAGTGTCTTCTATCAAAAAAATCATGAAGCACCAAAGGCATTAGAACAAGCTCAGCGTGCCCTGGCTTTATACAGAAGTCCTGAGGTGAATTTTGCTCATGGAGAGGTACAGGCACTCCTCAACATAGCCGCTTCTTACTTGACTGCCGAGCAGAATCAGGAAGCAATTCCCTTTCTAAATGAGGCGCATGATATCGCCAAAAACCGCGGCTACGATTCTCACCTTGGCTGGGTTTACTCTTTTTTAGGTACAGCGAATCGACAGCTTGGAAATTTGGATAAGTCATTTGAAGCTTACTCTATGAGTCTTGTCTATCGCAAATCAGTTGGTGACCATGATGGGCAAACGCATGTTCATACCCATCTAGGGAGATTATTCTTAATGCGAATTGATAGTTTAGAACTAATCGGTAGTGCAAGAACCCAAGAATTGTATAAAGCCAAAGCCCATCTCGATACAGCAATTGCCCTTGCCAATGATGCGAATAATCCATACCGAAGAATGAACGCCGCAGAATATTTAGCTGTCGTTCACGAGAAACTCGGAAACATGGAGGAGAGCCTGAAGTATTTCAAGCTTTATACAACTACAAAAGACAGCTTGCACAGCGATGAAATCCAAGAAATGATCGTTTATGACAAAGCGCGGTTAGAGTATGAGAGTCAAAAAATATTGGACGATGCCATTGCTCAAAAGAAAGTTGAAGTCGCCAAAGAACGTGAGCAAAAACAAGCAGTCATCAGCTACTCCATTGCGGGTGGCTTAGGCCTTTCTGCCCTCTTTCTGCTCTTCGTTATCAGTCGACTGCGGAAATCCCGCGAACAGAATAAATTACTTGCTCAACAAAAAGCAGAGATCGAGCATGCGCATAAAGAGATTACCGACTCCATCCACTACGCCAAGCGCATTCAGGCCGCGGTGCTGCCGCCGGATAGTGTATTCAAAGCCCTGCTCCCCAACGCTTTTGTGCTCTACAAACCAAAAGACATCGTTGCAGGCGACTTCTATTGGATGGAGGAAAAGGACGGTGAGGTACTCTTCGCGGCGGCCGACTGCACGGGACATGGTGTGCCAGGAGCAATGGTATCTGTAGTCTGCAATAACGGCCTCAATCGCTCGGTACGTGAAATGGGGCTCACCGACCCGGGCAAAATCCTCGACAACGCGCGAGATATCGTGATACAAGAATTTGAAAAGTCGGAAGACGATGTGAAAGATGGAATGGACATCGCGCTGTGCTCTTTGAAAGGAAAGACGCTGAAATACGCGGGAGCCAACAATCCGCTGTGGCTGATCCGAAATGGTGAGCTCATCGAGTACAAGGCCAACAAGCAACCGATCGGAAAACAAGACGATCCCCTGCCCTATACCACCCATACCGTAGCACTAGAAACGGGAGATTCGATCTACATCTTCTCCGACGGCTACCCCGATCAGTTCGGAGGCGAACGCGGCAAGAAGTACAAGTCTGTAAAATTCAAGGAAACCCTCAAACGCCTGGCCCTAGAACCCATCAGCGATCAAAAACAATTGCTAGAACGAGACTTCGAAGCCTGGAAAGCAGACAATGAACAAGTCGATGACGTTTGCGTCATTGGAGTGCGCATCTAGCGTGCTTCAAGGACACTAGAAAGTCACGACCACGCCAAAGGAGTGTGTCGATGACATCTGTCCATTTAAGGTAGCAGGAAATCTTTGGCGTAGAACTAGGCATCACTTTTGCTTAGGCTGTCCTAATTTTGACACAAACCCTAACGAAATGAAGAATATATTAGGTTTCTCACGGCTGGCCCTACTCCTCTCAACAGTATGCATCCTCACCATGACGAGCTATGGTCAAGAGACCACCACCGAGGAAGAAGTCATCCTCATCACCCACCTTGCCGGCCAAAAAGACAATGCTGAAGTGAAACTCAGCGACATCCTCCGCACCCGTGGCATCTTCGTCACCGAATACGATGACGACGAACGATGGCAGGTCATCACCTACAAACTGCGCTTAGACCGCGGCGAACGCATCAGCGAATGCACGAACAAGGGCGCGAACTACAGCAACAACTGCAAGGCGTACGTCGGTGCGCTGCAGATCGGCAACAGCGTAGAAGTCTTCGACGTGAAGGTCAGCGGCAAAGACGGTACCGTGCACTCGGCGCCAAACATCAAACTCGACATCACCGAGAAATGAAACAAAAAAGCCCCGCTTCCGCAGGGCTTTTCTTTTTGTCATGCAAGGCTTAGCCTCGGGCAACCTGGATGTTGAAGTGCAGCCTGACGTCGTCGCCTACTACTACTCCACCGGCCTCTGTGATGGTATCCCACATCAATCCAAACTCCTTGCGGTTAACCTTTCCGTTTACCTCAAAGCCTGCTTTGGTATTGCCGTAAGGATCTTCCATGATTCCGCCCAACTCGGCAGTCATGCTCACCGGCTTGGTGATGTCGCGAATGGTTAGGTCACCCTTGAGCACGTACTTGTCTCCGTCTTTGGACAAGATTCCATTATCGAACGTAATCTGAGGATACTTTTCTGCCGCGAAGAAGTCGTCTGACTTCAAGTGACCATCTCGGTCGCTTTGATTGGTGTCAATGCTATCCACGTCTAATTTGAAGCTTACCTCAGCTCCGTCGAAATCCTCGCTCTCTGATCGAACGCTGCCTTCGAAGGAACGGAAGAAACCGGTCACGGTTGAAATGACCAAGTGCTTCACCTTGAATTGAACTTCACTGTGCGTGGGGTCAATGGCCCATGTTGTCTTTACTGCTGTTGCTGTTTCCATTGTGTTTTATTTTTCTGGTTTCACAAAGCAAATGTATTAACAATATATGTATATACACACATATGTAGTGTTTTATACGTATTCAGCTTAACTGACTAATAATCACACATAAAATCTGATTCATTAGCTAGAAGCCACAACCAAACCTACATTCGAGGATTGAACTTGATGTAAAAGGGGACAAAGGGCTTCACTCCCTTCACCTCTCCGGTGTCCCCTTTGGCAAGCGAAAGCATGACCATTCCGTTGACACGCTTGTACATCGAGAAATTATCTACATCGATGAACCAGTCTTCATGAAATTGAAACCCGATTACCTTCTCCAACGCGAGGTCATGTGAAACAACACTTTGCATAAACTCACCTGTAACAAGATCCTCTGAGAAGACCGTATCTGATATACTTTGTGCATTGAAAAATTCTTCAACACTTGCCTTTTTCGCTGTAGCCGGGTCAAAATCGATGAAGCTGTAGTGATAAATCGAGACTTGGCCTGATTTCACACCTTCAACAATGTTCATGATCATCGTTATCCGATCACTGGGCTCGATGTATCCGATGGCATGGGGAGACTTTGCCATTCCTTCCGTGAAGCATTCACCCTCAATCCTAAAATCGCGGTCAAAGAACTCCGCAGACTGCATGCCTTTGCGAATCAAGCCTTCGCTGCCCAAGTATTTCTTATTGAACTTCGCCGTCTTGAAATTGAGCAAGGAACGAAGTCCTCGGTAGGATTCATCATAAAAAACGCCTTCATCCAAAGACAAGTACTTGATCTCTTTATGGAAAGAAGCCTTCTTCTTGTCGTAGGACCACAATTCCGTAAAGCCAAGTCCCGCTACATTCTCGCGAAACCCCGTGTTCAATTCAATCACTTTTTCGACCAGCTCTCCCGTAGCGAGGTCTTGTGTGTAGACCGTGTCAAATCCCCGAACAATTCTCCCCTCCACGATAAAAGCCTCGTCGTCACGGTATACTCCCTCTTCCCTCTGGGTTATCTTCTCCGTTTTTGAAACATCCATGAAATACCTACCGAAAGGTTCGAGAGATCCCGATGCGCGCTTGCTCAATATTTTGCCCATGGGCCAATCCCCAAGAGAAGAAGGGTATGTTGGTCCCAACGGACCGTTGTGACTTTCGACGGTGCGTTGACGGTCAATGTGAGCAAGAAATGCCTCGCTGATCTTATTCAGTTCTGGTGGGTACAATCGAGTGGGCGAATTGCTGCCGCCTGGAGTGTATTCGTAACCTAAATTTTCATAAGCGGGTGACTCAAGCAGTAAGTGATGGTAAGACATAGGAATGCCCCACTCCATTCCAGGCTGAGCTTGACAAAAAATGGAAACAGAAAGCAGTAAGCTCGTGGCAAGTGTTCGATACATCACAGGTGATTAGGTTAGACTGGGCGCAAAAGAAATTATTTTCAATTAATAAGCATTGCTTTCCTTTGCGAAAAACCAGGTGGGATGTTTGACATGATGAAAAAGTTGCAGGCCGCGAAGGCTGAGATGGATAAGATCAAAGCAAGGCTTGAGACCATTGCAGTAGAAGGCGTTTCACCGGAAGGAAAAGTAAAAGTTACCTGCAACGGGAACCGCGTCATTAAAGGCATAGAAGTTGTTGATACCACCATCCTTACTGACAAGAAAATGCTGGAAGACTGCACCTTAATGGCAACCAACGACGCCCTCAACAAAGCGGAGAAGGTCAACGAGACGGAAATGAAATCTGCGGCAAGCAGTATGATGCCCGGGATGGGCAATATGTTCGGATGAAAGTAAACGGAAGACATAGCATGCACACAGCACTGACGTTCGTCCTTTTATGCTTGGCAACCTCAATGTTCGCCCAAGTACCCAGCACGTCTGTGGACGCCTTGGATGCCTTTTACCACGCATCTTCCAAAGCAGGATTTAACCCTAACGACCACCTTCTATCTACGGCACGCTGTCAAGTGGTTACCTATACCGAAGACGGAAGCACCAAGGCCATTTCATTTACACCGCAAGCCTACGCCGTCCAGATCGATACGCTGACCAAGCTCTTTGAAGTAGACCAGCAGCCTGTAGTCATCCTCTCAAGATATTACGGACACCTCGCTACCGCATACCTCAGCTTGTACACTCGGCTGGTCGACAGACAGAATGGTGATACGCTGCGCCTTCGGAGCATTCAAAGCGTTCAAATGATCGAGCAAAACGGTTGGAAGATCGCGAGCCTGGTCATTCAAAACGAAGTCGACGCCTATCCCTTCAGTGAAGAGCTCTGGCCCAGAGAACTTTCGGCAGACTTGACACTCGGCGTAGGATCTAGCCCCCAGATTGATGCAGCTCCTGCTCCTACCACAGATGAAGACTACGACCCCAATAAGGTTTACAATGTCGACCAACTCCAGGTGGCTCCCGAATATCCCGGAGATCCGGCGCTGTTCACTTCCCTGCTCTCTTCGTTTGAGGTAACCATGGACGATTCCCTTGAGGGTTCACCCTTCACCGTTGTCATTGAAGAGGATGGATTTGCGCGCATCGGCTACGTCGGCGACTTGAGCGGCGCAGAGATCGAACGGGCCGAGTCCTTTGTCCAAAGCATGCTCATCTGGTATCCAGGGGTGCACGATGACGCAAGTGTGAAAACAAAATTGATCTTCTACCTACTATGAAACTGCGGCCATTCATAGCCTTGCTGTTCTTTGGACTCCTTGCTTCAGTCAGCTTTGGTCAATCCAGTTTTGACAACCCAAGCGAGGTCATCACCTCCTTCTATCGTGCCATGGAGCAAGACGATCTAGCAACACGTTCCACCGAATTGAAAGCCTTATTTCTGGAGGATGGAACGATTCATTCCATCGTGCAAAAAAGCAGCTTAACATCTTCTCCAAAGGGTGGAAGCGTGACCGACTTCCTTCAGGGGAGCGGTAGTTTCTACCGCGCCAATACCATGTCCTATGACGAAATCGAGCGCAGCATCGACTACTATGTGGACATAGCAACGGTGCACAGCTTGGTGTTTCAAACGATCGTAGAACGAGGAAACACGAGCGTTGCTTATGAGCAAATGCTGTGGTTCTCCTTTACCATGGTCTTTGAAAATGATCGTTGGTTCCTCACCAATGTATCTTGGGTGAACGCCTTTGAAGATGAGGATATTGACGATGCTATGCGGCTCGATACGCTTTGGCATCCCACCAAGGATTAAAACCCTTTTCCTTCTTCTTTCGTAAGCTAAGCAGCTATTTTAGCTAACATTGTATGAGAGCTAACTATCTAACCACAGCCTTATGAAAAAAGCACTGTCCTTGATCCTTGTGGGATTCGCATTGGCGGTCACCATGGTGGATTGCAAGAAGGAACCGAATATCGTCGGCTTTAGTCCGACCTATGCGTTTCCTTTGCTTGACGCCCGTTTATCCATCGGCGACGTCATCGGAGCTAGACCCAATGAAGTTCTCAGCGAATACGAATTCGGCTCTGGCAGTGACAGCACCTACTTCTTCAAGTTGGTGTATACCGACACATTGGAGCCTCTGACGCTGCTTCAGTTTCAAGATTCGCTTGGCTCTTTTGACTTCCCCGTTACCATCGAGCTCCCTGAGCGCAATATGTACTTGAGAATGTTGGGCAAATCAAAGGATGGATCCTTCCAATTTTCGAACCCAGAAGTGGAGTTTGTCTTTGACAACTATACCAACATGGAGTACGAATTGTCATTTGATACGATTTACACCTTGAACGTTCAAAACCAGAACAAGTACTACTTCAACCTACAAGATGGATTCATTCCGGTGGCAGCTGGCGACATTACTGCTGGTGGAACCACCGATTACGTCATCACCAACGAAAACACCAATCCGACAGGAGCGCTTACAGTTGTGTTTGAACCAACTCCGAAATACCTGTACTATCAACCAATCCTTACTTCTAAAGGAGGCACGGGCATCACGGGAGACCGTGTGGACATCTTCGCCAAGGTCGTCTTGCCATTTGAAGGAAAAGGAAAGGTCACCTACCGTGACACCATTGCTTACGGTTTCGAACAAGACCTACTCACAGAGGTGATTGACTTCGCCTTCCTACGATTGAACTTTGAGAACGGGATACCCCTGCAGGCGAGTATGAAAGGATACATCGTAGACACTACCACCTTTGACACCATCGGTCCTCTCCCACTCTATGAAGCTACCACGGGCGATTTTAGAGACAACAATGTGTTGATCCCAGGAGCCATTCAAAAGGACCTAAACCCGACTACCAACCCAACGACCGAATCGGCTCAATTGATTACGGATGTGCGCATCTACAAAGAGAACCCGATTACAGGTGATGACGACATCGACATGTTTGCGAAGGGAAATGCGGTTGTAATTGAACTAGAATTCAACACTTCCGGTTATGACGACGACGAGTTCGTCCGGATTTTCAGCAGCCAGTATATGAAATTGAATCTCGGCATCAAAACGAGGATTGGCGGAGAGATCAACCTAGATTCATTGAATGAGGCAGTGCGAGATTCACTTGGCCTTCCTTCTTTCCCTTAATCCTTACCCACTAAGCATTACCTATGAAGAAGATCATCACACTCCTCGCATTAGCGATGTCGATCCAAGTAGCACAAGCTCAATTGGGTTTGACGCAGTACAACATGCGCCTGCTGCAGCAATCGAGCTTTAACAATCCTTCCTTCACCCCTTCTTGTAAGGTGACGGTTGGAGGAATTCTCTTTGGTTCCACCACCCTCAATTATGGCAATTCCGGTTTTTCGAAAGCCACCATCGGCAAGTTTGGAAAAGGCATGGCCAAAACCGTGGAAGCCCTGGATGCAATGCAGGAAACAAACACCCTGAGCTTTGACTTCAGAAGAGACCTCGTTCACTTTGGTTTCTACCTCAAAGAGAAGCACTACATAGGACTGAATGCCAGCCTGAGGTCAAATACCAATATTTACTATCCTCGGGATATTTTCACCATGGTCTTCGTAGGAAACGGCGTCTCCCCTACAGACCCTGGCGCATCAGCCGTTCCAACCGATTATCAACTTCTCGGAAAAAGAGCCTCATTTGAAGGCACCGGGGTCGACCACAGCACCTTTGCTGAAATTGGTCTTCAATACTCGGTCAAACTCTTGGAGGAGGATCGCTTACAAATCGGAGTGCGCCCCAAGATCGTATTTGGATTCGCAAATGTGAATACGGCGGTTTCCAACCTTGGATTGACGACGGATGAAGAAACATTTGGCTTAACGCTAGACGGAAGCTACGAGATCAACACTTCCATTCCTCTGGATGACAGCAGCGACTTTGTGTTTCCAGGAACCACAAACCGCGGATTCGGATTGGACCTCGGAGCCAGCTTCAACATTACAGACAACATTCAGGTCAGCGCTTCCGTGATCGACATAGGTTCCATAACCTGGAACAATCAACCCCGCAATTTCTTCGCTACGAATGGAAGCTGGGAATTCAATGGTTTTGAGTTGGACGGTTCCATCCTCGACGCCGGTAACTCTACCGATACCATCCTGGATGGCTTTGTCGAAAAAATGTTGGACAGTTTGAACAATCAATTTGGGGCTGACACTACCGATCTTTCCTATAAGACAAGTCTCCCGACCAATTTTAACCTCGCAGGTAACTTTCACTTCGGAGAGAAGCACAATGTCGGCGCCTTGATCAATTTGAGGAAACCAAAAGATCAGCTAAAAGCTGCTTTCACCCTTTCCTATGGCTATGAAATCAACAAGAAATACAGCCTGCACGCCAATTACAGCATTTACAACCGCAGCTTCGTGAACCTTGGTTTAGGTGCATCCGCACGATTGGGTCCTTTCCAATTCTACGCGATGACCGACAACATCCTCGGCACGGCGAACTTTATGTTTCCTTTCCTTCCTTGGGCAACTAAGAACCGCCACCTAACCGGAGGAATGAACTGGAAATTTGGTTGCAAAGAAGACAAGGACAAGGACGGCATCAAGAACAAAGACGACGATTGTCCAGAGATTCCGGGAGAACTTAAGTTCAAAGGTTGTCCTGATACGGACAAGGACGGTGTAATGGACAAAGAAGACCGATGCCCTGAGACGCCAGGCCCAATAGAATTCAAAGGTTGTCCAGACCGCGATGGCGACGGCATTGTGGATGTTGACGATGATTGTCCAGATGCCCCTGGAATAGAAGCCTTCAAAGGCTGTCCAGATACCGACGGTGATGGCATCGCAGATGCAGAGGATTTGTGTCCTACCACGGCTGGAATCGTAGAATTCTCTGGATGCCCCGACACCGATGGTGACGGAATTCAAGACAGTGAAGACGAATGTCCTGAGAAGCCAGGCATCCTTGCTTTCAACGGCTGTCCTGATACGGACGGTGACGGAGTCAAAGACAGCGAGGATGAGTGTCCTGAGAAGCCAGGTCCCAAAGAAAAGCTCGGATGTCCTGATACGGACAACGATGGATTGACCGACAACAAGGACAACTGTCCGGAGGTTGCAGGTCCCGTTGATAATCAAGGTTGTCCATTTGGAGACCGTGATGGCGACGGTGTAATCGACAATGAAGACAGCTGTCCAGACACTCCCGGCCCTGCCGAGAACGCAGGTTGCCCTTACAGCGACATCGATGGCGATGGCGTGTATGACAAGGACGATCGATGTCCTCAGACGCCTGGTGTTGTTGAAAACCAGGGTTGCCCAGAGATCAAGCAGGAAGAGCAAGAAGTGCTGAACACTGCCTTTGCCAACCTTGAATTTGAAACAGGCAAGGCGGTCATTGCGGGTAGTTCCTTCGAATCACTCGACAAACTAGCCGAACTGCTCGTAACGAAGACCGATTGGAAACTGGAGATTGCAGGACACACCGATAATGTGGGTAGTGATGCATCCAACATGACCATGTCTGAGAAGCGTGCGAAAGCGGTTGGGTCTTACCTCAATTCTAAAGGGGTTGCTAATGACCGGCTCGTTGTAAAATGGTTTGGTGAAGGTCAACCGATCGCAGACAACGATACTCCCGAAGGACGTGCAAAGAACCGAAGGGTTGAAATGCAGGTAGTCTTCGAATAACAGTAAAGACTTGAATCCGAATGAGCCCTTGTCAACATTGACAGGGGCTTTTTTTTTGCTTACTTGAAAATCGCATATTCGTTCGATGCAAACGCGGCCCAACTTTCTTCTTGCTTTCTTGCCCCTGCTCTTCCTGATCGGTCTATTGGCACTCAACGTTCAAGTATTTGGAGACGACGCACTATCCTACCCTAACCAACTCGCGTTGCTCGCGGCGGGTGGAGTGGCAGGCATCGTTGGATTGATCCTTAAAACACCGTTCAAGATGATGATGGATGGGGTGATAGAAAACCTTCAACAGGCCACCCCTGCCCTGCTCGTGTTGCTCATGATCGGAGCCCTTGCAGGAAGTTGGTTGTTCGGAGGCGTTGTGCCCGTTATGATCTACGGCCTCAAGATCCTCCACCCTGATTACTTCCTTTTCACCGCATGCATCATCAGCGCAGTAGTCTCTTTGGCCACTGGAAGCTCTTGGGGCACCATCGCAACCGTTGGGATTGCGCTATTGGGCATAGGAAAAACAATGGACATCCACGTTGGTCTCTCCGCTGGAGCGATTATTTCGGGGGCCTACTTCGGTGATAAGATGTCTCCGTTGAGCGATACCACCAACTTGGCTCCAGCAGTAGCGGGTACCGACCTCTTCTCGCACATTCGCTACATGACCATTACCACCATTCCGAGCATTCTCTTGACGCTGCTGATCTTCCTGATCATCGGCCTGTCTTTTGACAAGGAAATGGATATAGCGAACGTAGCGGCGGTGAATGATCAACTAGAAGCTACGTTTTCGCTCTCTCCTTTGTTGTTTCTCGTTCCACTTGTGGTGATCGGACTCATCGTAAAGCGAGTGCCTGCCGTGCCCGCTCTAGCAATCGGCAGTGTTCTAGGAATCGCTGCAGGCTTTGTGTTTCAAGGAGATATGATTGAAGGTCTTGTGGCACAAGGAACGTTTTCCAATACTTACGCAGCAGCAGTAACTGCGCTTGGTAGTGACTTCCAAATTCCAAGCACAAACCCCTTGCTCAACGACCTCCTATCTGCAGGAGGAATGTCCGGCATGCTCGGCACGATCTGGTTGATCATGTGTGCCATGGTATTTGGGGGCATCATGGAAAAGAGCGGTTGTTTGGAAACCATCTCTAGGGCACTCCTGAGTATGGCGCATGGTCAAACGGGATTAGTAAGTACTACTGCAGCTAGTTCCATCTTTATGAACCTCACCGCAAGCGATCAATACCTGGCCATTGTCGTACCCGGAAAAATGTATCAAAAAGCCTACGAAGAACGCGGTTTAGATCCCGTCAACTTGAGCAGAACCTTAGAGGATGCCGGCACGGTCACTTCGGTGCTCGTACCCTGGAACACCTGCGGGGCGGCCCAAGCCGGCGTGTTGGGTGTGGCTACTGCTGTGTATTGGCCATTCTGCTTCTTCTGTTTGATCAGTCCCGCAATGACCATACTGGTATCAGCACTGAACTACCGTGTAAAAAAATTAAACATACCCACCCAACCTGAATAAAGGAAGGCCGTCTTCAATGTGCATACACACAATTAACACGCTACATCACCAAACCTGACCTATGGAAAAAATTCTACTCCGACTTACTTTCACCGCATGCGCAATCATTGGGGCTGTTGCCCTGAATAGCTATTCCGGCGGTGGATTCACTTCAGACCTAACAGGAAGCCCACTAAGCAGTGCGACTTGTCAAAACGGCTGCCACAACACCTATTCCCTCAATGCAGGGTCTGGTTCCGTGAGCATGTCCGTCCCAGCCAACTACTATCCCGGCGCCACCTACTCCGTGTCAATGAATGTTAGTCAATCCTCGCCTAGCCCAGCGCGCTATGGATTCATGGCTGGCGTTTTGCGTGACAACAACGCGAACGGAGGTACTTACTCAGCTAGCACTGGCTCTTCCGCTACAACCATTTCTAGTCGTTCTTATATCCGACACAATTCAACCTATAATTCGTCTGGAACTTGGAGCTTCACATGGACAGCGCCCAGCTACGCAGATACGCTCACCTTTTATTACGCAGGGAATGCGGCGAATGGAGCCTCTGGAAATTCTGGAGACTATATTTACACAGGCAGCACAACCATTTACCCCATTCAACCCATCACAGCAAGTGTGGACACCACATCTGTCTCTTGTGACGGCGATTGCGATGGCGCCATTAGCCTTTCCAACGTTACGGGAGGAGAAGGCAGTCCCTACAGCTACACATGGTCTAACAGCGACACTACGGCATCCATCAGTGGATTATGCGCAGGCACCTACACCGTTACCATTGAAGATGTTAGCGGAAACGAAGAGGAATTAGAAGCCATCGTATTTTCCCCCGATCCTATGCTTTTGGCCTTCACTATAACAGGAACTTCTTGCGTAGCTGGAGACGGAGAAATCAGCGTTCAACCTTCAGGCGGAACTGCTCCTTACTCTTTCCTATGGAACACGGGAAGCACGGATAGTGTGATCACCAATGCATTTATCGGGGTTTATACGGTTACCGTTACCGACGCCAATGGCTGTCTCGCGACGGACTCCGGCGAAGTCATTTCAGGGGGGTCCGGCTTGGTCGGTGTCTTCACCCAACAAGACGAAAACTGCGGCCAGTCTAATGGGTTCATGCAAATCAACATGCTTACTGGCAATGGTCCTTACTCATTCTCGTGGAATACCGGTAGTACGTCGGCGATCATCTCTGGCCTAAGTGCTGGCACCTACAGTGTCACCGTAATGGACTCTTCTGGGTGCACGGAGGTGTTCAGCGAAACAATCGGCGAGACATTTGCCGAGATCAACGAGAACGCTACCATCATCACTGATGTGAGCTGCTACGGTGACTCAAACGGTTCGATCACCGTCACGGCGGGACAGGGAACCATTCCATGGGTCTTCGATTGGTCTACCGGATTTTCGGGAGGCACGATTACTGGACTCACCGCTGGGAGCTACTCAGTTACCATGACAGATAGTGCAGGTTGTACAGACATTGCGACGTACGAGCTTACAGAACCGGATAGTACTTCGGTTGACGTCGCCAGCGACTCAGCAAACGAAGGATTCTGCGATGGGATGATTACACTGACCGTTTCCGGTGGAACAGCACCCTACACCTACACTTGGTCGCATGATAGCGGACTCAACGGCAATGAAGCACTCGGCCTTTGCAGTGGTCCTTATTCCGTTACCATCACCGATGCCAATGGATGCGAGAAGGTCATTTCCAACAATGTAGGCACCGTGACGAGCGTAACGGAGATTGGATCTGTTCGGGTGAGGGTATTCCCGAATCCAGCCAATCGTGAAATTTACATCGACGGTCAATTTGACTCCATCGAACAACTGGACATGCTTGACATGAGTGGTCGTATGATTCGAACGTGGAAAGGTGGTGAGACAGTTCTTCCACTGGATGGGATTGAAACAGGTCGTTATAATCTCTTGATTCGCACGAATGATGGGTTCATCGTCAAGCCTATTGTGGTGAGTCGATAAATCCTTCCAAACCTTGCCATTGACCTAAAGAAATGCTTCCCTTTGCGGAAGCATTTTTTATGTCTAGTCATTTACCTTCCAGCCAATCTCCCCGCATCGTCATTTTAGGCGCTGGCTTTGCTGGGCTGCGTCTGGCGCGTAAGTTGGCAAACAAGCCGGTGCAGGTGGTGTTGATCGACAAGAACAACTTTCATCAATTCCAACCCCTCTTCTATCAGGTGGCAACCGCGGGACTGGCACCCAGCTCTATAGCATTTCCGATACGGAAGGTCTTTCACAAAGCCCACAACGTGCACTTCCGCGTGGCGGAAGTTGATCGCATTGACACCCTATCAAATAGCATTCACACCAGCATCGGCTCTATTTCTTATGACAAGTTGGTGATTGCGACGGGCGCAGACACCAACTATTTCAACAACAAGCAGATTGAAGCCCACGCGCTACCAATGAAGTCGGTGCAAGAGTCGCTCTACCTGCGCAATCGCATCCTCGAGTGCATGGAAGCGGCGCTTGTGGCGGATTCAGACGAGGAAAGGGCCGCATTGATGAACGTTGTGGTCGTTGGCGGCGGACCCACTGGTACCGAAGTTTCTGGTGCTTTAGCAGAAATGCGATCCTTTGTCCTTCCCAAAGACTATCCTGAATTGGATTTCGATACCATGGAGATCCACTTGATCGAAGCGTCTCCTCGACTGTTGGGCCCCATGAGTAAAGACGCCTCGAAGCGATCTGAAGACTTTCTCAGGTCAATGGGCGTCAAGGTGGAAGTGAATACGCTCGTTGAATCGTACGACGGACATACCGTCACTACAAAGGACGGTAGAACATTTATCACCAACAGCCTCATTTGGGCGGCGGGCATCAAAGGCAACGTGTTGGAAGGCATTCCTGAAGAACTGATCATCGCCAATGGAAGGGTCAAGGTAGATAGCACCAATAAGATGCTGGGGTCAGACAATGTCTTTGTGATCGGCGATGTGGCCATCATGGAAGAAGGAAACTTTACGAAAGGTCACCCTCAAGTGGCGCAGGTGGCCATTCAACAAGCTGACCAACTCTATGTCAATCTGCTGAGCCAGCTAAAGGGGAAGAAGATGAAGCCCTTTCACTACAAAGACCTCGGATCAATGGCGACCATAGGACGAAACAAGGCCGTCGTGGACTTACCCTACATAAAGTTTCAAGGATTCGTGGCGTGGGTGTTCTGGCTGTTCATCCACTTGATGTCGATCCTCGGGGTGAAGAACAAGTTCTTCATTTTCTTAGAATGGACGGTGAATTACTTCACTTACGATCAAAGCTTGCGATTGGTGATAAAACAAAAGCCCCGCGATGGCGAGGCTTCTGTTAAATGATTTGATGTTTTTCAGTCGTGATCGGAGTGATCATGCTCTTCTTCCTCAATGTTCTGCTCGTCCTCATCTGCGGAACCTACCTCAACGTTGTAATCCTTCACGATTACGCCATCTGCCACAAAGGTTAAACGCGTTTCCGGCTCGGTGATCATCGCGATCTCATCTTCTGTCAAGCCTTCATCTTCAGCGTAGTGCTTCAAGTCTTCTATACTAGTGGTTTCCATGTAGAGTGTCCCATCAATCACCGCGTCTTTGCCGTCGATGTTTTTCGGAACGAAAAATCCATAATCGCGAAACGAGACGTGCATGCTCTCTCCTTCGCCATAACCCATGGTCATCCAACATCCTTTTACTTGGCAAACTTTTTCAATTCTACCGACTACTTTGAGATCGACGGAATCCATTTCTCCCAATTGAACAGGTGCCTCGTTCACTTCGATCGCTCCTTCATCAGTGATCTCAGATCCGAAATACGCTAGCGCCAAAATCGGCACTTCTTCTTGCACTGCAGCTGTAGTATCAGTGCTTTCTGCTCCAGATTTCTCTGCGCCGCTTTGGCAAGCGACAAGGGCAAACATCAGCGCGGGTACGAATAGTAATTTCTTCATTTTTTTCATTTTACTTGGTTTGACGAAGTTAATAATCCAACAGCTCACGGAGCTTCTCTCCCAGCGTATTAATGGCCAGAAACTGTTCTTCCAAAACACCCGCAAAAGGCACCGGGGTATCCAGGCTGGCGCAGCGCACAACTGGAGCGTCTAAAAACTCAAAGCATGATTCATTGATTCTAGCAGCTATTTCAGCACCTATTCCTCCGGTCAAGGAGTCCTCGTGTAGCACCAACACCTTTCCGGTTCGCTGAACCGACCTAACAACAGCCTCCATGTCGAGGGGAGCTAAAGTTCTCAGGTCAATGATGTCAAAGGAATGATTCGGAAATTCTTCCTGAATATGCTTGGCCCATTGCACTCCTAGACCGTAGGTGATGATGGAGGCATCATCGCCATCTTGCACGTGCTTAGCCTTGCCAATCTCGGTCGTATAATAACCCTCCGGTACGGCACCAGTAAGACTTCTATACAAGAACTTGTGCTCGAAGAACATGACGGGGTTTGGGTCCTGGAAGGCCGCAAGCAGGAGGCCTTTGGCATCTTCAGGGGTAGACGGGTAAACGATCTTCAATCCAGGCGTGTGAAAGAACCAGGCCTCGGTAGATTGGGAATGAAATGGGCCCGCTCCCACACCTGCCCCTGTCGGCATGCGCACCACCACATCCGCTCGCTGCCCCCAGCGCCAATGGATTTTGGCCAAATTATTCACGATCTGATTGAAGCCACTGGTGACAAAATCTGAAAATTGCATTTCTACCATCGCCTTTTTCCCGCAAATGCTTAGGCCTAAGCCTGCTCCGAGAATGGCTGATTCACACAGGGGAGTATTTCTGACGCGGTCTTTTCCATAGCGGTCCATCAAGCCTTCTGTTGCTTTGAAGACGCCGCCGTAGTCGGCAATGTCCTGTCCCATCAGCACGAGTTCAGGATGCTTCTTCATGGCCTCGTTCAATCCATCCGCAATGGCGTCGATAAATCGCATGTCCTTTAGGCTTCCATTCGGTGCCACTCCTTCGGTGTCGCCTGGTGCGAATAGATCTTGCACTTCTTTCTCAAGATCCGCCGAAATGATCGGATAGGACATCGCTGTTTCAAAAGCCTTTCCGATCGACACTTTCAACTCCTCCTTCCATGCCTTGGCTTGTTCTTCCTTCAAAACTCCTGAAGCGATCAAATAAGCCTCGTAAGTTTCCAAAGGATCCTTGCTCGCCCATTCTGCCTGTAATCCTTCAGGATAATATTTGGTGCCGCTGGCCTCTTCGTGCCCACGCATCCGAAAAGTGATGCACTCCAACAGCACGGGGCGCGGGTTCTCCTTCATCGAACTCCCTAAACCTTGAATGGCATCAATGACTTCAAGGACGTTGTTGCCATCTACTTGAAGGGCCTCCATGCCGTAGCCAATGCCTTTGTCGATGAATTGCTTGCACTTGAACTGCTCATTGCTCGGCGTACTCAAGCCCCATTGGTTGTTCTCTACGACAAAGATTACGGGTAGGTCCCACACAGCGGCGACGTTTAAAGCCTCATGAAAATCGCCTTCGCTGGCACCTCCGTCACCCGTAAAAACCAAGGTAGGATTGCCTGTTTGATCCATCTTTTGGGCCAATGCTATTCCGTCCGCAATGCCCAGCTGAGGGCCAAGATGAGAGATCATCCCCACAATGCGATGCTCGATCGACCCAAAGTGAAAACTTCTGTCACGTCCCTGTGTAAACCCTTCGGCTTTTCCTTGAAATTGGGCAAATAGTCTTTCCAAGGGTACATCTCTTGTGGTAAATACCCCAAGGTTTCGATGCATGGTCAACATGAATGCATCTGGATCGAGACCGTAGGCGCAACCCACACTGATCGCCTCCTGTCCATAACCACTGAACCATTTGGAGATTTTGCCCTGACGGAGGTAGATCAACATCTTTTCCTCTATTTGTCTCGGCAAAAGGAGCTTTCGGTAGATGGTGATGAGGGTTTCATCAGAAAGGGAACCTCGGTTGAATTTCATGCAGTGAAAATGAGAAGTCAAATGTAGCCATCCACATACGCTTGTCTAAGAAATTCGATGATTGGTCGTAAAAGACTTCACCATAATGCTGCCTTATGGATACATTCCCGTCCAAGTACTCAAAACCTCTAACCATATTCTATAATGAAAAGATTTCTATTCCTTTTTTCAGCCCTCGCATTCGTCCTAGCGTTGGCAAGTTGTAACAAGTGTAAGGATGTCGAGTGTAGCAACGATGGCACCTGTGAAGATGGCACCTGCGTTTGCCTAGCCGGTTTCTCTGGTGATAGTTGTCAGATTGAAGATAAATGCATCACCGATAACGTGAACTGCCTCAACGGTGGGGTATGTGATGACGGTAAGTGTGATTGCGAAAAAGATTATTTCGGCCCTAGCTGTGAGACCTTTTGTGAAGAAGGTACCTACAAGAAGAGCAGTGGCGAATGTGTTTGCTACCCTGGCTTTACCGGTGAGAGTTGTGGCACTGAATTGCGCCTTGACTGGATTGCCAGCTACAATGTTCCTTCGGATTGCAATGGACAAGACGTCGCTTCTACCATTTCAGCCATGGTACATCCAGATCCAGATAGTTCGTATGCCGCGAATTACGTGAGCGTTACCAACCTTACTACTGCTGGTGATACGAAGGGTTATGGAATCATCAATGATGACAATCAACTCGAAATTCCAAAGCAGAACGTGAAGGATGCCAATGGAACGAAGTTCTCTGTGGAGTCTACCGCACCTGCTACCCTCAATGGTGGAAATTTCAACATCACTATCAAGCGCGTGTTTGACAACAACGCTATCTTGTGCTCACTGAATTTCAACCGAAACTGATCCCCTAAAACGATTATACAATGAACATGCGAACACTGAATTTCCTTGGCCTTGTGATGGCTTTTGCTGGGCTTCTCTTTATCAATTCGTGCAAAGATCCTTGTAAGGATGTGATTTGCGAGAACGGCGGCGTTTGCGACGAAGAAGGCGTGTGTGACTGTCCTGAAAACTTCTTTGGAGACCTTTGCGAAACAGAATGCGTGAATGGCACCTTCGGAAACGGGGCGTGTGGGTGCGATGATTATTACGAGGGAGACGCTTGTAAGATCGAAGAGCGCGTTAAATTTTACGGCGCATACGATGTCGACGAAGAATGCGATCAGAACTATACCTACGGTTCTACGATCAAGACCACTGCTGGCAACGTGTACAAGATCGAAATCTCATACCTCTATCGTGGTGACTGGCAGAATCCAGTGATCGCTGAGGTAGATGGAAATAAGATCACCATTCCAGCTCAGGAGCCTGAGGATGGCTTTACGATGACTGGCTCTGGCACATTGAGTGCAGATGGTTCAGAATTGGTGATCGATTATACCTTGGATGATTCATCCATCGGAACGGTTTCTTGCACAGCGACGTTTACCCGTCAGTGATACGTTCCTTGATTTACCGCATAAAAAAAGCCCCGATCACTCGGGGCTTTTTTATTTCATAGTAAGAGAGAATTACTTCTTCTTAATCACCTTAGCATCGCCGATTGGCTGCGTCAGTTCTTTCTTAGGCTCAGCTTCTTCCTTTGCACCTGGCTTAATAACCTTAGCATCGCCGATTGGCTGTGTAAGTTCAGAAGCAGTCTCTTCAACTTCTTCCATTACTTCTTCCGCAGTGGCTTCAACCTCTTCAGAGACTTCGCCCATTGCTTCCTCTGCTTCGTCAGCAGCTTCGTCCATGGTAGCTTCTACATGCGTAGCAGCGTCGTCATGTCCTTCATCGTGAGATTCTCCCCCACCACCACATGCAGTCAATACAGCGGCGGTAAACAAGAAAAACATTGCAGTTCGTGTGATTCTTTTCATTTTTAGATGGATTTCAAATTCCTCACAAAGTAAATGAAATTTCAGCCATGAACAATTCACGCTGTAGATTCAACTAATTTTATTCCATCCACGTCTAATTCTCATCGAACGAAGTCGCACAAGCGATTTTCATATATTTACGCCTCAAATCTAAGCTCATGATGAAGAAGCTCATTCTGCCCACACTTGTTGCCTTTCTAACCCTCTTTTCTGTGGCCTGCAGCCAGTGTGATGATGATTGTAGCAATGGTGGAACCTGCAACGATGGAGAGTGTGATTGTCTGAAAGGATATTCCGGCCCAACATGCGACAGTCTCGACCTTTGCGAATTGAATGACGTTGAGTGCGCTTTTGGACTTTGCGAGAATGGAGACTGCATTTGCCAAGAAGGCTACGAAGGTGAGCTCTGCGAAGTTGAGACCCGAGCGAAATTCATCGGGATGTATCAGATAAGCGAATTCTGTGATCCTGTCGACACGCTCCAAGGACATTATATGGAAGTGACTCGGAATCTACTCAATCCGACGCGTATTGAACTCTCCAATGTCTTCAATGCTAACCAATTCCCTATCGTAGGTTTCTTCTCTAAAATTGAAGCCAGTGCGCAAAAGTCTACGCTTAAATTTTCGATCTTCAATCAGAACCCAGACGATAACGAACGCTCGATCAATGGAAGCGGCATCATTGATATATCAGACACCAACAACGTGACGATGACCATCGACTATACAATCACGAATGGAAACAAGACATATACATGTCAACTGCAAGGTGTGCGACAATAAGCCATGTCTTCCTTGATTGAACATACGAAAGGCCTCCGAAAGGGGCCTTTTTTATGCATTGTAAATCCACATTCCGGCACAGGGTCCAGCAGGACATTTATCCAAAACATTGAGCAATACAGTGACCCCGAGCGTTTAGATATCGAGATCAGTAAATCCGCCCTTCACTCTATTGAACTCACCAATAGGGCCTGCGAAGAAGGATGTGAAGCGGTAATTGCTGTCGGTGGCGACGGGACCGTTCAGGAGATTGCGGCGCAGCTGATCGGAAGCCAAACTGCCCTTGGCATTGTACCCACCGGCTCAGGGAATGGCATCGCCAGGCATTTGGGTATAAGTATGGAACCTTCCGTCGCGCTTAAGGAAATGTTAGCGGGCAAGCGACGATCTATGGACACTTTCAGGGTGAACGATAAACCAGGGATAGGATTCGCTGGCGTAGGCGTTGATGGCTACGTGGCACGGCTCTTTGATGAGACGAATGAACGCGGTTTTAGCAACTACATCAAATTAAGCTTGGATGCATTCCTGTCCTATTCCTCTACCCGCTTCCGTGTTCACCCTATGGAGGGTGATGCCTTGGATCTAAATGCAATGACGGTGATTTGCGCGAACACTTCTCAACTGGGCAACAACGCCGTGGTCAACGCCACCGGCGTGGACGATGACGGCCAGCTGGAACTGATCCTCGTAAAGCAGTTGCCCACCGTTAACATGATGACCTTGGCTTCGCGCATGTTTTTAAGCACCCTTCACAAAAGTCCGTTCGTTCAAGTCTTGACCGGCCGTCGATTTACCCTCGAGAATCTTGACATGGCGGAGCTGCAGGTAGATGGTGAAGTAGTTGAAACGGCACCAAACCTTACCTTCGAAGTTCGTCCCAGATCATTGCATGTATTGATACCGTGACCATGGCAAAGCAAAAAAAGAACAGCTTCCAATCCTTCGGAGATTTCGTTTATAGCACCAATCCGAACTTCTCCTCGAACGACAGCGAAGAACCGGAAGAGAGTCTATCTTCTTCAGATCAGCTGCTCAGCCTCCATCGCGAAACAAAAGGCCGCGGAGGAAAAGCGGTCGTAATTGTTCGCGGTTTTGAGGGGCCAGAGGATGACCTGAAAGATCTGGGGAAAGCACTTAAATCGCATTGTGGAACGGGTGGTTCGGCCAAAGATGGAGAGATCATCGTCCAAGGAGACCAGCGTGAAAAAGTAGAAGCCTACCTCAAAGACAAGGGCTATAAGACGAAACGAGTGGGCGGCTGACTAGCGCAGAGAACCTACGACGATCAGTTCTGACCTGCGGTTCTTTTGGTGATCTGCATTCGAGCACGGTACGCCATCGCCGCAATCGTTTACAAGATTGTCTTCCCCTACACCCACCGAAGCGATGACGCGATCCTTTGCAATTCCTTGTTGTACGAGATAATCCACTGTAGACTTGGCCCTTCTGGCCGATAGAATCATGTTGTAGGCCTTAGGGCCCCTTGAATCGCAATGACTGACGACCTGGATGACCGCTTTTGGGTATTCCTTTAGCATCGCAATGTTGTTATCCATGGTCTGGCGCGCATCCGCCCGCACATTCACCCTGTCAAAATCAAAATAGATCTGCTGGAAGGCTATATCAGGTCTGTCCTTCACATTGACTTTGTCCTCATCCAATTCCGTGATGTTGTACATTTCGGTTGGCGCCTTTTGTGTGCCGTCGTCCGCCTTCTCCAAAGGCTCATCCACCGAGGCTAAGATCAATTCTTCTGGCTCTACGTGAATGCTGATGGCTTCGACGTGTTTAGAGCCGTCCTTCAAAGTAGCCGTATAGGTGAAGTACTCATATCCATGAAACGATTTGAAGGGCGCGTACACGACGGTTCCTTCTTCTGCGTCATAGATTTGTGATGCACCATTGTTGGTCTTCGAAATGGCCGTGATTATAGGCGCATCTGCTTCGTTGAACCCATCATTCAGGAATACGTTGAGGGAAACGAGCTCGCCTTCCATCGTAGAAGCGAAGTCTGGCTGCGTACGCAAAGGCATGGCGCCCTGTGGGCCGAGAACGTGCACCCTAACAAAGGCCTTTTGCTCCCCTTCGTCAGGATAATTTACAGCGTAAGTAAACATGTCGGATCCGACGAAATCCTTTGCCGGTGAATAGATCACAACGCCATTGTTCAGGTCTATTCCATTCAAGGAACCGTTCACTGGCAGTGTGGTTCCTGAGATACGGAGGTGCATACCCTCCGGAATCGTGTCGTTCTCAAAAAGATTGATCTTGACGGATTGATTTGCTGGCGTGCTGACCACATCATCCTTCACCTTTTTATTGAGGCTGAAGAAACTGTTGTCCAACACCCGCACGCCTACCCAAGCAATGCCGGTCTTTCCATAAGGACTTCGAGCGGTGTATTTGAAGGCATCGAGCCCGCTATAGTCCTTGGCTGGCTGATATCGGATTTCTCCCTTTTCAAGGTTTTCCGCTACAGTACTTCCGTGCAAGGGCCTTCCAACGGCATGTAACTTCAACGCCCCAATGTCTTCATTCTCATCGTTCTTCATCACAGGGATGATCACCGGAGCATTGATGTATGTGGTAACTACATCATTCTTCAAACCCAGCTCTCCACTTGGCCGCGGAAGCGCAGCTAAAAACTGACGTTCGCTTACATCTGACGCAATACCTTCTAAGATCTTCACTATCGGAGAATGCTTAGCATAAGCATCCTGAGCAAGCACATGGATGGTCTTTGAAACGCACGAGGATTGAAACAAGAGTCGTTTTTCGTCGATCACACTAGCATACAAGCGCAGTTCGTATTGACCTTCCTTATCTGCAGGAATCTCAAGCCGATCTGTGATACCGACCAAGCTGTCATTCAAGTACCAGTGCGTTGTGCGTGGATCTATCCCTCCTACCTTACTGCCCCGTGCATTCATCACAAGTTTTGAATGAACCAAGACGGTATCAGGCCCGTTCATCACGAGCTGTGTATTCTTGAGCTCATTCGGATCACAGGACTCCGTGTCGAACTTGTGAAAGATCAACTTATAAATATCCATGTTTCCGTAGCCACCAAGTCGATTTGAAGACAAGAATGCCACGGAGCTATCCTCGATCATTTTGAAGTAAATGTCGTCTGCTGGACTATTGATCGGTGCCGCAAGTCGATGCAACAAGCTGTCCTTTCGAAAAAGCTCTACGTAGTATACATCGTATCCACCCACTCCATCGGTTCTATCGCTGCTGAAAAAGAGGAGTTTGCCATCGGGCGAAATCTCCGGACTGTCTTCGTTGTAAGGTGAGTTGATAAAGGTCGGCAGCCGCACAGGCTTGGACCAGATGCCTTCCGCATCCTTTTCCGTTCGAAATATATCTAGGTGGAAGCGGTTTAACTTCTTGTCGAGTACCTCCGCTGTAAATACCATGGTATTTCCATCCTTCGTCAGCGAAGCGTGCCGGTGGTAGTACTTGAAATTGATGTTCTTAGAATAGCGCACGGGCTCACCATATACGCCGTCTTCCAATTTACTGAACCACAAATCATTGTCCTTAAAAAGGACGATCGTTTCCGCCTCCTCTTGGATGTATACGGGAGCCTCATGCTTTCTGGAATTCACGGTTGAAACGAAGGTGGTCAAAGGGTGATCCACCTTGTCATCCGCAACATACCTCCCATTGACAGCACGAGCGATATGAATGTCTTCAAAATGTTGCCGATCCTGGTCGTATATCTTCTCACCGGTCACGGAATCATTTCGTGTGGTAAACAACATGAGCTCGGCGTCGGGACTGATCACCGGATTGTACTCGCTGAACACAGAGTTTACTTCGGTTCCTAAGTTGAAAATCTCCAGGTCGTCACCAAAGGGGGCCCGATAGTTAGACGTCGATACTTCACCCGTCAATTCCCGTTCACCGTCTTGCGCTTGCAAACACTGAACACTGGAAGTGAGCATGAGCAGACTCAGTAGTGTCGAAAGCGAAAAATGGGGTGGAATAAATCTGTCAACCATCATCCTAGGCACGTTAGTCTTTGGGCTGAGCGGACGCTAGGGGCATCGTGCTCAGTAACGTAGCAAAGATAACCACTGCACCGCAGCCTATGGCGTTGTACCACAGGAATCCGATGTCCGTAGTAAAGAACATCGTCAGCACAATCGTCTCGGCAATGAATGCCGAAATAAAGACAGCTCGACTTCCAATTCGCTTGATATAGAATGCACAAATGAAGATGCCGAGAATGGTTCCGTAAAACAGCGAGCCTAAGATGTTTACTAATTCAATAAGGTTGTCGACCAATCGCGCCGACAGCGCGAAGAAGATGGCTAAGATGCCCCAGGCTACCGTTGAGAGCTTGCTTCGCCAAACATCCCCTGGTTGCTCCGTACGGTCTTTTCGCAAGCGTTTCACAAAATCGTTCATAGTTGTCGACCCCAAAGCATTCAATTCCCCCGCCGTGGAAGACATGGCAGCGCTAAGAATGACCGCCAACAGCAGTCCTATCGCTCCATTGGGGAGGTTTTCAAGTATCCAACGGATGAAGACATAGTCCGAATCCTTCGTTTCCACGTCTGGATCGATCTCCACTGCGAGTGCACCAAAAGATTCATTCAAGGCTATTTGCTTTTGCTCAAGCGATCGCAGCTCCTCTTCATTGCCCGTCACTCCCGACCCAAGCAGTGCAGCCTTTTCCTCTTGAATGGCCTCGAAAGATGCCAACATTACCTGGCCTTCATCTGCCCTATCCGAAGACATGACGGTCTCTACTACATGTTCATTAAAACTGATCGGACGGGCGTTGTATTGATAGAACACAAATACCATTACCCCGGTCAGGAGAATAAAGAACTGCATCGGGATCTTCAACACCGCATTGAACATCAAGCCCATGCGACTCTGTCGAATGTTACTGCCCGAAATGTAGCGCTGAACCTGGCTTTGATCCGTACCGAAGTAGCTCAGCGCAAGAAAGAGGCCTCCTGTGAGTCCACTCCAGATGGTATAGCGCTCATTGACATCCACATTGAAATTGACAATCTCCATCTTCCCATGGATGCCCGCTATTTCTATCGCCTCCAGAAAGGACACATGGGGAGCGAGTTGATCGACGATCATGTAGAATGCGTAGAACATCCCCCCCATGATTACCGCCATCTGCCACTTTTGGGTAATGCTCACCGCCTTGGTGCCGCCGCTCACGGTATAGACAATCACGAGCAAACCGATCAGGATGTTCATGGTATTGAGGTCCCACCCTAAGACGGTGGAGAGGACAATGGCAGGTGCGTAAATCGTGATGCCAGCAGCAAGACCTCGTTGCACCAGGAATAAAAAGGCGGTCAGCAAACGGGTGTTGAGATCGAAGCGCTCCTCGAGGTACTCATAGGCCGTGTAGACATTGAGCTTATAAAAGATCGGGATGAAGGTCACCGAAAGAATGACAAGCGCAAGCGGTAGTCCGAAATAGAATTGAATAAATCCCATTCCACTTTCAAATGCCAGACCAGGCGTAGATAAAAACGTGATCGCCGAGGCCTGGGTAGCCATGACCGAAAGTCCGACCGTGGCCCAATTGGAATCTTGACCACCCCTCAAGTAAGCGTTCAGATCGTTTTGCTTTCGCGTACGCCATGTTCCATAGCCCACAATTAGGCCCAGCGTAGAAAGCAGTACTATCCAATCCGTCAAATTCATGAGAAGGAGTCGGTTATGAATGCGTAAACGATGATCTGTATCACCAGGAATGCCAGCACGATTATGTACGTGCGCGTCCAGTTATCGCCTTCTTTGACCGATGGTTCCTTATCAGACTCCTCCGTGCTCATTTTAATACTCTATAAGGTTGACCATCAACTTGTATGCTCCAGTGACGCCCGCTGGAAGCTGACGGAAGAAGGATATGCCTGTATACACAACATGCCCTTCCGATTTCTTAGCTACGATCAAACCACCCAAGGCAGGTTCTTCCCCTTTGTCATGCCATGAGATGAGAGGCGTGTACTTGCGGTCCCATTCGCCCGCGAAGTAGAGTCCGCGTTCTTGTACCCAACCTTCCCAATCTTCTGTATTTATCTCGTTCGGCGAGTTGAATACTGGGTGCTTGGGTTCTAGTACCTCCACAGCCGAATGCTCATCGGTGACCCGGTTTCTGGACAATGTTAATGGATAGGGTCCAATCTGTTCGACTTTTAGGTCGTACGTGGTATTGTATTGCACGATCAGTTTGCCGCCGGAATCAACATATTTTTCGAGTGCGCCCGCATTGGCCGCCAAATCATCGTTGCGATTAAAGGCCCGTATTCCTGTGATGATCGCATCAAACGAAAGCAACTGGTCCGCACTCAAGTCGTTGAGGTTAGTGCGGAAAACTTGGTAGCCGAGCTCTTCTAAAGCATCGTCCACTTCGTCTCCAGAACCTTCAACGTAAAGAATGCGTTTGGTAGGATCAAAGTCGATGTCAAGCGGGATGATATTGACTTGGGCGTTCTCATGGATTAAGACATATGGAATGTGTTCATAGTCGATCGCCGTTTGCATCATGTGGCTGTGCGCGCCCTTCACCTCTGCCGCAAATGTTATGGCCGTTGGATCGATTAAGCCCTCTGTCTTAAAGCTCAGGGTGACACTTCGTTCCTGTCCTGCCGCCAAACTTTGAGGCCATTCAGCTGTCAGGAGTTGCACCTCTATTGGATGACCAACTACCATATCCATCGATTCGATGTCCTCAAATGCTTTGACGAGAACATCGATGGACACGACCTCCCCATTGCGCACTACTTTGGAGCGCACCTTCGGTGTGAAGGTCACCGACTGCACGAATGCCATTGGCGCTTCGATCTGACCGACGCTGCGATCATTCCATCGACGATGGAGGGTGGTTTTGCCGAGCACCCATTGTCCGTCCATTTTGATCATATAATCCACCTGTGCATCTGGCTTGAAAGGAACTCCGACATCACGTTTCACGTCCATCGCATACAACCAACCATCGTGCGGTTGTCGAAGCCAAAATGGATTCGAAGGCTCTTTTTCCGCCTTCATGCTTACCTCGAAGGAAATATTCTGCCCTGCAACCACTGTCAAAACAGTATCAATGCTTTCATGCTTGAAGGTTAGCTCTCGTTCCTCGCCTCCTGCGTTGTAGATCTCGATGGTCACGGGATAGTCGGAGCCAACCACTACAGGCGCTTCGCCTGCATATACTTCCACACGAATACCGCTCAATGCCAATTTCAAATCGTTCACTTGCTGCAGCACTTCTTGCATGTCTTGCGATTCAGCCCACATGCTCCGCTGCGACAGTAGCGGAAGAACATGCTGACGGAAAGCCGCCATGTTCGCCGCACGATCGGTAAAGTTAAACGCGTCGACCATGCGCTGTAAGCCTTCTGAATGCTCTGGTGATTGCTTCCAAACCCCTAGCGTGCCGTCAAGAAAATCATCCTTCCACTCCCCTTTGACGAATTGGAGGTACTCCCATTGCTGACCTCTTCTTCGTGGCGTACCAAAGGCCTGGCACCTGTGCTTACTCCTGGCCATCGAAGCGATTTCATTCATTCCCAAACCCAGCACATCGTTGAAAACACCCACATCCACGCGGTGCATCTTATCAGTTTTCAGTGCCTCGTCCGACTTATCGTCGAGCGACTTATCCCACCAAGAGGAGGTGTTGTGGTACAGTACTTCAGGGGTCCAAGGTTGCATCTGCTTGAGTTGCGCAGGAAAAGCTTCGGATCTCCAGCGAGGTCAAACGCCTCCGCCGCAAGGATAGCAGATGCCTCGTGGTGTCCATGTCCGGCATTGCGCGTTGGGGGGAAACGGGTGATGATGACATGGGGTCGGTAGGTTCGTATCACCTGCACCACATCTTGCAGTACTTGTTCTCTACCCCAGAATTCAAAGCTCTCTTCGGCACTCTTCGAATAGCCAAAGTCAATGGCGCGGGTAAAGAACTGCTCGCCCCCATCCACCTTGCGCGCTTCGAGCAATTCATAGGTTCTGATTACCCCAAGTCCGTCTCCCTTCTCGTCGCCGATTAGGTTTTGTCCGCCTTGTCCGCGTGTTAGAGAGAGGTATGCCGTGCGGACATGCTGGTCGTTCTCCAACCACGAAATGAGCCTAGTGTTTTCGTCGTCCGGATGGGCAGCGAGGTATAATACGCGCAATCCTCGCTGAAGCTCCTGGAGGTCTTGATAGACTTCAACGGTACTCTTCAATTCATGGTCTTGTGCTTGAACGGTATACGTCAAGCAGCTGATCAAAAGCCAAGCTATTCCTCTCCTCATTCTTTCTAAAGTGTCATTTTCGCGCATCAAAGAAACAATTTACAAGCACTTTTACGTTTCCTTTTCCGTGCGCATTATTGCAACCGTCATATTCCTCTTTGGTTCAGCGCTCTACGCTGAAAGCCTGCTCGCGCAAACGCGCTTTCCGGAAGGAGCGCTTTCGAACCCTGCTGCATATCGCGCCTTGTTTGAATCTACTTTTCCCATTCAAGAGATTGAAATCTACAAGGCAAAGGAAAAAGAACAAACGATTGTATTGGAGAATGGATACGCTTCGTACGTGTTTCAAAACGACGATTGGCCCCCACAGGGCGATAGCGTGGTGCCTACATCGGTCAATATCATTTTCACCAAGTACCCGAAGGAGCGTTCTTTCTGGCTTACCGACTACCATTGGCTCTTGGCGAAGCGACTGGAGGCCCTTTTCTCACTTGACCCACGCTTCAATAGCGATGCGGTCACATTTTCCATTACGCTTCAAACCGCTTGCGACAATGAATTTGAAGCAATGCAGCTTTTTCATGGAATGGAATTGGGATATCGACCGGTAAGGGATGATGAAGCTGACACAGAAGAAAAAGAGGAATTTTCGGAAATTGAGGAGCTCCCGGCTACCCCATCAACCGAGCAAAATCGAGTGGCCGTTAAAAAGATCAAGCGCTTTATGGTACAACAGCGTTATGTAATGGACTCTACTGTATTCAATGCCTTCCGAGATCACCCTGAGTGGTCGAACGCGCTGGTCGTCATTGATTGGACCGGAAGCATGTACGGACATGGTTCAGAAGTCATCTTGTGGCACGCGCTGCACGAAGATGAGAGCGGTATCGAGCACGTTGCGCTCTTCAACGATGGAGATAAGAAAAAAACGAAGAAAAAAATACCCGGATATACTGGCGGTATCTATACATCAGACGCCTCTCCTGTGACCAAACCCATTAAACTCTTCAATAAGGTAAAGAACAAAGGCAACGGTGGCGACAGTCCTGAGAACGATATTGAAGCCCTCGTGACTGGAATCAATGCTTTTCCTGACGCGAACGAGGTCATCTTGGTAGCAGACAACAGAAGTTGCATTCGGGACTTCCTGATGCTGCAGTGCCTTGATCGCCCCATCCACATCATCCTCACAGACACTCGGAAAGGCATCAATCACCAATACCTCAACCTCGCATGGAAAACGGGAGGAAGCCTGCATTGGGAGAATGGTGAATTGTACGATGTGAGCGCGATGATTGGGAACGATTCTCTCATCATTCAAGGCGAACGCTATGTGCTTTCCCCCGACGGCTGGATCACACCAGCCAATCGATTGGGGCCGGGATATGGTTTCTGTACGCGTTACTACAAAGCCCCTCGGCGCAGACAGAAGCAGAAGAAACGCAAGGAACCCAAGTGCTACTTCACCGAATGATGATCTGTCCGTTCCATTGTATCTTTCGCTTTGAAAACGCTCACCCGTCGAGTAAAAAATGCATGCAATGAACATCCGTCCTTTCCACCTCGCCATTCCAGTACGTGAGATCGCAGAGACCCGAAGCTTCTACCGCGAAATCTTAGGTTGCAAAGAAGGGCGTGCAAGCGATCATTGGGTAGACATGAACCTCTACGGACATCAGGTTGTTTTGCACGTATCCCCTGCAAAAGCAGGCGAAGCCAGCTCTAATCCGGTAGACGGATACGATGTTCCTGTTCCGCACTTCGGCGTTGTACTTAGCATGGAAGATTGGGAGGCGCTCGCCCAGCGACTGAGCTCGGCTGGGATAGAATTTGTAATAGAACCTTACGTTCGGTTCAAAGGACAAGTAGGAGAACAAGCCACCATGTTCTTCTTAGACCCTTCGGGCAATGCCTTAGAATTCAAGGCTTTTCAAGATGACAATCAACTGTTTGCAAAATAGACACGCATGTTTGTAGCCATTTATCAGTTTACAGCGAAGGAAGGACAAGTAGAAGTATTCATCGAGGCTTGGGAGCAGCTGACGGAGCTCATTTACCAATACGAAGGAAGTTTGGGTTCCCACCTGCATCGCTCCACAGAAGATCCGCTTCACTTTATCGCCTATGCCCAATGGCCGGACCAACAGACATGGGAAACTTCAGGAGGAAACATGCCAGAAACCGCGAACAAATGGAGGGAACAGATGCGCAATGCTTGTGTGGAAATCAAGACCCTTCACGCTATCGAAAGCGTTAAAAATTTAACGAGAGATCAACGTTTTAAGTAATTCTTTATCAAGAATTTAAACTCCTTCAGCTAAACTCATAGGTCAGTTGTAGAGTTCCTGTAATTAAGAGATGTTCGTATAGACGGCTTGGACGTCATCATCCTCTTCCATCTTGTCCAACATCTTTTCAATTTCTTCCAATTGCTCTTCGGAAAAGTCGACCGGAGAACTCGGGATGCGTTGCAGGTTCGCCTTCTCCACTTCGACCCCCTTTGCTTCAAGGGCATCACCCATGGAACCAAAGTTCGTGTAGTCAGAATAAGCGTATAGCACGCCTTCGTTTTCGATGATTTCTTCCAATCCGGCATCGATGAGTTCAAACTCCAATTCTTCCAAGTCCATTTCCTCGGTTTTCAAGAATTGGAATACCGCTTTGCGATTGAACATGAATTCGAGCGATCCTGTAGGAACCAAGCTGCCGCCCGACTTTGTAAAATAGTGCTTCACGTTTGCGACGGTACGCACGGTGTTGTCTGTGGCACATTCAACAAAAACCAGTACGCCGTGGGGGCCTTTCCCCTCGTAGTTGATTTCTGTAAAATCTGCAGCATCCTTACCCTCAGCGCGCTTGACTGCCGATTCGATGTTGTCTTTGGGCATGTTCTGCGCCTTCGCGTTTTGGATGGCGGTGCGCAATGAAGCATTCACGTCGGGATCCGTTCCTCCTTCCTTTGCAGCCATGGTAATCGCCTTTGCCAATTTCGGAAAGATGCGCGACATCTTATCCCATCGTTTCTCTTTGGCTGCTCTGCGGTATTCAAATGCTCTTCCCATCTTGTTTCGGATTGTTGTCGCGAAAATAATTAATGCAACGTTCAGAGGATGCGCTTACAAATTGAGACGAGAATACTTGGAAGACAAGTAGAAGTGGATTCGCCCATCGTCGATTTGTGAGACGCCTTTGGAACCTTATTCTACTCCTATTCACCGTTAATCACGGATAATGGGGGTATCATTGCACCCTAATGGCAAAGCAAACTTTTTCCGCAAAGACGCTCTACGGCTTGGAAGACCTTGCAGTACAAGAATTGACCCAGCTGGGAGCCACCAAACTGGTCAAAGGCAATCGTATCGTAAGCTTCGAGGGCGATCAAACCCTTCTCTACAAGGCCAATCTCTGTAGTCGAAGTATCCTTCGGATCCTTGTCCCCATCTCTTCTTTCACCGCACACAACGATCGTCACCTTTACACAATGGCACAGAAGATCAGTTGGAAGAAGTACCTGCGTCTCGATCAGTCTTTTGCCATCGATAGTACCGTGAATGGCACGCGTTTTCGACATTCCCAATACGCCGCACTCAAGGTGAAGGACGCCATTGTAGATCAATTCAAGGAAGAAACACAGGAACGACCCAACGTCAATACGCACAACCCGAATGTGCGGATCAACCTGCACATTTCTGATACCGACGTAACCATTTCCCTTGACAGTTCGGGAGACAGCTTAGAAAAGCGCGGTTACCGAACCGAAAGCAATGACGCTCCGATGAGCGAGTGTTTAGCGGCAGCCACGGTAATGCTTTCAGGCTGGAACCAAGAAATGCCACTGCTCGACGCCATGACTGGTTCAGGGACTATTCCCATTGAAGCAGCCTTGATTGCCACTAACACCGCACCTGGTCTGTTCCGAAAATTTGGATTTGAGCATTGGGGCGATTTCGATGAAGGACTTTTTAAGCAACTGAAGCACCAGCTCAGAATGGAGATCACATCTCCCAAAACACAGATCATCGCTCGAGACATCAACGCTCAAAATATAGCTACCGCGAAGCGGAATGCGAGCCGTGCTGCCGTAATCGAACACATCACCTTTGAGAAACAAGATTTTCTAAGCTCCGATCCTCTCGATGTACCCGCCTATATCTTCATGAATCCGCCCTACGGCGAACGCTTGGAGGAAGAAGATGACATGCCTCCTTTCTACCACGATGTCGGGTTTCGATTGAAACACCATTTTCCTGGCAACCAACTTTGGATTATCAGTGGGAACCTCAGGGCTCTTAAGCGAATCGGGCTTAAGCCAGATCACAAGTACAAAGTCTTTAACGGCTCCATAGAATGCCGTTTGAATGGCTACAGTCTTTTTGCTGGAAAACGTGTGGAACAATTGTAATTTCGTTTTCGGCTATCCCTTCATAGCCGCATCCTAAGCGTGGCTGTAGCCTCTTCTTTGAGTCGCACTAACAATGTTTATCTAAAGCGATTAGATGAAAAAACGAATTGAAACATCGCGCTTACTCCTCCGTCCTTTTACAATGGACGATGTGGAAGCATCTTATGTCATGGAGCAAGACCCGGATGTCAATCGCTACACCCATGACGGTGGGGTGAAAACCCGAGAACACGTAGAGCAAATCATCTCAAAAGGTCCCTTGAAGGACTATGAAACGTATGGGTACGGCAGGTTTGCAATGGAACTTAAAAGTGATGGCAAGTTCATTGGATTTACCGGACTCAAGTATATGCAAGACTTAGGTCGCGTAGACTTGGGTTATCGGCTGACTAAGGCGCATTGGGGACAAGGCCTGGCAACCGAGGCTGGCGTGGCTTCATTGCAATTTGGCTTTGAAGACCTAGACTTAGAAGAAATAATAGCGACCATCCTACCCGAGAATGCTGCCTCAGCAAACGTGCTTACCAAACTTGGCTTTGCGCTTGAAGAAGAATTGATCATGCATGGAATTCCACAACAACTATACTCCCTGCAACGCGCAGATTGGCAAACAAAACCACCCCATATAAATGTCTGATACTCAAGCCTGCCCTAAGTGCAGCTCACCGTACGGCTACCCGATGGAATCTCTGATGATGTGTCCGGAGTGCGGGCATGAGTGGGATCCAACTAATGTGACTGAAAGCGGAGGCATCGAAGCCTTGGACGCCTCCGGCAATCCATTGCAGGATGGAGACAGCGTAATTGTAATCAAGAACCTCCCCGTGAAAGGAGCTCCGAAGCCGATCAAAGCTGGCACCAAAGTCAAAAACATCCGCTTGACCGAAGGAGATCACAACATATCCTGTAAGGTAGACGGCTTTGGCTCCATGGAGTTGAAGTCAGAATTCGTGAAGAAAGCCTAGGACCTGTCTTAGCTGCGCTCTTCCCAGATGCAAGCCAAGTTGACAAGCGTTTCTACGGCCTTCTGCATGTCTTGCACGCTAGCCCATTCCATCTTGCTGTGAAAGCTATGTTCGCCGGCGAAGATATTAGGACATGGAAGCCCCATGAAGGAGAGCTTTGAGCCATCTGTTCCTCCGCGTATGCTACCGGTGATCGGCTCCAGACCGGATCGTTCGATGGCGGCAATGGCGTATTCGCTCACCTGAGGACACGCGTTGACCACGTTCTTCATGTTTCGGTATTGCTCCTTTACCTCGAAGCTGTAGGTCGACTTCGGAAAGCGGCGCATTACATCGATCAAGGTAGTCTCTAATTGCCGCTCATATTCGCTCAGCACGGCGTCTTCAAAGGAGCGAATGATAAACGTAAGCTCGGCTTTTTCGATCCCCGCTTTCATTTCATAGGGATGCACAAAGCCTTCACGACCATCCGTAGTTTCCGGAGACCATGTGTCTTTTGGAAGGGCAGCTATTAACTCCGAAGCAGCCTTCAGGGCGCTTTCCAACTTGCCTTTGGCAAATCCTGGATGAAAATTGACCCCTTCAATGGTAATGTTGACCATGTCTGCGCTGAAGGTTTCGTCTTCAAACGACCCCAATGCCTCACCATCTACTGTATAACCGAATTCCGCCCCTAGTTTTTTCACATCTACCTTATCGGCTCCTCTGCCGATCTCTTCATCTGGAGTGAACAGAATTCTGATGGCGCCGTGCTTGACCTCAGGGTGTTTAGAGAAATAGTGGGCTACATCCATGATGGCAGCGACGCCCGCCTTATTGTCCGCGCCTAACAAGGTTGTGCCATCCGCCGTGATGATGTCGTTTCCGATCTTCTTTTTCAATTCTGGATGTGCTTCTGGATCGATCTTGATATTAGGATCGGCAGGAAGCGTAATGGTACCCCCTTGATAGTTCTTGTGAATGATCGGCTTCACGTTTGCCCCGCTGCTCTCTGGAGAAGTGTCTACGTGGGAGCAGAAACAAATCACCGGCACTTGCTTTTCAGTATTGGCAGGAATGGTCGCGTATACGTAGCCGTGTTCATCCATTTCAGCATCCACGATGCCTATCGCTAACAACTCTTTTACGAGCAATCGGCTGAGGTCTTTCTGCTTTTCAGTAGAAGGGGTGGTCTCAGCATGCGGGTCTGATTGGGTATCGATCTGAACGTAGCGTAAAAAGCGGTCTAGGGCGGTAAAATCGTATTCCATGGCGTTGCCGTATTTGCGGTCAAAGGTAGTATTGGCAAGTTTAACTCACCTTGTTTAAGCGAGCAGGATTGCCTCGAATGAAGGCGTTGACTTCCATCCACTCCGCTGCCGCTTCGTTTATATTTGCCGCTTATGATTCATTACAATCCCAAGGACTGGTTTGGCCTCATTTTTCATTTTCACAAGAGCGATACATTCCGCAAGTTGTTTTGGGTGATTCTATCGGTGGCCATCTACAGCGGCATCATCGTCTACCTCGAGCAGGAAGTATTCTTCACTACCTTCTCCAGTTCTGTGATGCATAGCTTACTTGGCTTCGTCATCTCCTTGTTGTTGGTTTTTAGAACCAACACGGCCTATGAGCGTTGGTGGGAAGGAAGGAAACAGTGGGGTGCCTTGGTGAACGTCGCACGGAATTACTCGTTCAAGATTCGCACCTACGTGAGCGATGAATCTGCCCAAGTCAGAATGATTCGGCTCAACATGCTCTATCCTTACGCTTTGAAAGAACACCTCCGAGAAGCAGACTACACCCTGCTCCCTAGCGAAATTCAAGTGGAAATAAAGCGCATCAGCGGGAAGATGGAACACATACCAAACGCCATAGCCTTGCAAATGCAATCGGAGTTAAAAGCGACAGAGATCAATACGGCTCAGGAACTTGCGATGCTCGAGGACGTCAATCGGTTCACAGACATTTGCGGAGCCTGTGAGCGGATCAAGAAAACGCCCATTCCCTACAACTACAACATCTTCATCAAGAAATTCATCTTTGTTTACATCGTCACGATGCCAATTGGACTGGGTGCTTCTTTTGGCTATTGGACCACGCTTGTGGCAGCATTCACCTTTTACACCTTGGCCAGCCTAGAGTTAATCGCAGAGTCGATCGAGGATCCTTTTGGATCGGATACGGACGACCTCCCAACCGACGAGCTGGCGGAGACCATCGAAAGGAACTTAAAAGAGGTATGACATTTGTGTACAGCACGCTCATGAAAAACTGGCTCATCATACTGTTGCTGCTTCCCACAGCCCTCACTTCTTTCGCCCAGGGCAACCCTCCAGATGAGGGGGTGCCCTTCAATAAGGTCATCTTCTTCACGGGCACTCCTGAACAAGAGTATTACGACCCATACCTGTATTTTAGATACACTGGGATACCGGAAATCTTGCTAGACGAGATCAGTGAAGCACACGGGGGTGGAATAACCTACAATCCTGATCGCCAATTGTATGAGATAAGAAACACCACCACTCCCTTGTGGTATTACGCACAATACCGCGTGTGCATTCAATACACCGAGGAGCATCTGTACAAAGTGTGGGCGACCTATGAATTCGACTTTCCAGCGGGTTCAGCTCAGAAAGTGCTTGGACAAGGACCGCCAGCGAAAACCGATAGATCCAGGAACAGCATGATCATGCAAGACATCTATCGGGATTGGACCAACCTCTATCAGTCGAATGTAGATAAGGCGTTAGCACGCTCTCTAGAAATGGCGCCCTGATCTTTATACGTGCCTTTCGGCATGGTAGCTACTGCGGACAAGCGGTCCGCTTTCTACGTGCTCGATGCCCAATCCTTCGCCCAGCTCCTTGTACCGGTCGAATTGTTCGGGCGTAACCCATTCAGAAACCGGCAGGTGCTTTTTAGAAGGTTGCAAGTACTGACCGATCGTCACGACTGAAACGCCTTGGTTATAAAGATCTTGTAGCGTCTGCACCACTTCCTCTTCCGTTTCACCGAGTCCTACCATGATGCCGCTCTTGGTGCGTTCGATGCCCCCTTCTTTCAAGCGTTTCAGCACCTCCATACTTCGCCAATACTTCGCCTGGATCCGCACCTTCTTGGTGATGCGTTCAACGGTCTCAATGTTGTGTGACACCACCTCTGGTTTCACCTCGAGGATGGGGTTGAGGTTTTCCCACTCCCCTTTAAAATCTGGAATCAAGGTCTCAATCGTCACGCCGGGATTCTTTTTACGGATCATTTCCACCGTTTTCTTCCAGTGACCCGCACCTCCATCGGCCAGATCGTCGCGATCTACGGATGTGATTACAGCATGCTTAAGGCCCATCACTCGAATGCTCTCTGCCACTTTCGCCGGCTCGAAGATGTCGACCTCCTCACCTGCTCCCGTATCCACGTTGCAAAACTGGCAAGACCGCGTACAGGTGTTGCCCAGAATCATGAACGTAGCCGTACCTGCGCTCCAACACTCGCTCTGGTTGGGACATTTACCACTGGAACAAATCGTGTGTAGGTTTCGCTCCTCCACCACCTCTTTCACCTTCAAATAATCCTTCCCTCCAGGGATCTTAACCTTTAACCATTTAGGCTTGCGGATCTTGACCTCTTGGTCTTCCTTGTTCTTGAGCAAGTTTGCCATGCTGTTCTTCCAATTATTAGTTGCGCTGACCCACACGGGTCATGCTGCATTGTATCAGCCGTTGATGTGTTCGATGATTGTTTCGCGGATGATGCGCACGCAGTCCATCAACTGCTCTTCGGTCATTACCAAAGGCGGCGCGAAACGAATGATGTTCCCGTGGGTGGGTTTCGCCAGCAATCCATTGTCTTTCAAACGCACACAGATGTCCCAAGCCGTTGAACTATCCTCATCGTCATTGATGACCAGTGCATTCAGCAGCCCACGGCCTCGGACAAGTCTTAAGATGTCAAACTCATCCACCAAGGCTTGCATTTCAGCGCGGAAGATATCCCCGAGCTTTCTAGCATTCTGGGCTAGGTGCTCGTCGCTTACCACCTTTAAAGCTGCCATACCCACGGCGGCAGCGATTGGATTTCCTCCGAAGGTGCTTCCGTGTTGACCCGGTTTGATCACGTTCATGATCTCATCATCCGCCAATACTGCCGAAACAGGATACGCTCCACCGCTCAACGCCTTGCCTAGAATAAGTAAATCGGGCCGCGTATAGGTTGCGGCTTGACGTTCGCAATGGCCTTCGCAGGAACATTTCCCACAAACGGCAAGCAAAGCCCCCGTGCGCGCAATACCGGTTTGGATTTCATCCGCGATGAATAAAACGTCATGTTGTCCGCAGATCTCCTTTGCCTTTCGGATGTAATCGTCGGCCGGGGTATTGACCCCTGCCTCACCCTGAATGGGCTCAACTAGAAAAGCCACAACGCCTGGTTGCTTCACCGACTGCTCAAGCGCTTGTAGGTCATTGTAAGGGATGGATACGAATCCTTCGGTGTAAGGACCGAAATTCTTTCTGGCATCTTGGTCGTTCGAAAACGAGATGATGGTCGTCGTGCGGCCATGAAAATTGCCGTTGGCAACGATGATCTTCGCCTCGTTCTCAGCGATGCCCATTTTCTCATACCCGTATTTGCGCGCCAACTTCAGGGCAGTCTCCACAGCCTCCGCACCTGAGTTCATGGGCAAAACTTTATCAAACTTGAAATAGTCAGTGATGAATTGTTCGTATTCACCCAAGCGAGAATTATAAAAGGCACGACTCGTCAAGGTCAATTTGCTCGCTTGATCTGTCATCGCCCTGACGATACGCGGATGGCAATGTCCTTGGTTCACGGCCGAGTACGCCGAAAGAAAATCGTAATACTGCTTGCCTTCAACATCCCACACGTACACACCTTCTCCTCTGTCCAACACTACGGGCAGCGGGTGATAATTATGCGCTCCATACTTGTCTTCGAGCTCGATCGCCTCCTTGGAGGTTAGTTGTGATGATGTAATCATATGCCTACGTTTTGGTAATCGGGCCCAAAGATAGAAGTTGAATATCCGCTCAACGAATTTTCCCCTTTCCTTAACTTGGTCGAACATCTATTTATAACACCACTATGAGAACCATCCATGTAAGTATTCTGTTCATCGTCATCTCTTCGCTTTGTTCAGCGCAGCAGTATAGGTCTTTAGAAGATCTCGCACCAAGCGGAGCATATGACAACATACACGTGCAAAAACTGGACGACGACTCTCTCACCACCACTTATGTCATTTGGGTGAAGCAGTCTGTGAAAGAGCATTTTCACGCAGCGCATACAGAGGTTGTTTATGTATTGGAAGGAAAGGGTACGATGACCTTGGATGATGATGAACGCGTAATGCAAAAAGGCGACTATGTATTCATTCCAAAAGGAACACGTCACTCCGTTCAGGTTTTGAGCGACGAAGCGATGAAGGTCTTGAGCATTCAAACGCCACAATTTGATGGAAGCGATCGGGTCTTTGTAGACCAACAATGACGCGGTTTTCCAAATTTTATAGGGTCAAATGATCGCAAAACACCCTAAAATGGGGCTCACTTATTAACAAAGGGGCGCTTTTATCAACAAAACGCGCCAAAAGGCTTGCAGTCTCTAAGGTTCCGACTAATATTTGTCTCGTTGAAACAAATTGTTTAACCTAAAAACCAATTAACATGAACAAAGCTGAATTGATTGAAGCTATGGCTAATGGAGCCGGAATTTCTAAGGCTGATGCTAAAAAAGCATTAGATGCATTCATCGACACTACTACTGGAGCACTTAAGAAGGGCAACCGTGTAGCGCTCGTAGGATTCGGTTCTTTCTCAGTTTCTAAGCGTTCTGCTAGAACTGGCCGTAACCCACAAACTGGTAAGGAAATCAAAATCGCTGCTAAGAACGTAGTTAAGTTCAAAGCAGGTGCTGACCTTAGTGGATCTGTGAACTAAGAAAAGCAAAAGCATTTCGAAGGGTCTGATAACCTCGGTTTTCAGACCCTTTTTTTATGCGTAAAAGCCACTACCTTCGGATTTCTATATTTGTCGTTCACCTAAAAAAATTGACCATGGGAAAAGGAGATAAGAAAACAACACGCGGAAAAATAATAGCAGGAAGTTACGGGAAGACCCGTCAAAAGAAGAAGCGTGATCGTCCAGTTACTAAGGTCATGAATGAAGAAACTATGGCAGCCGCCGCAAGTGAGAAGAAGGCTGCTCCGGCCAAGAAGGCTCCCGCCAAGAAGACAGCTGCGACAAAGGCAAAAGCCCCCGCAGCTAAAAAAGCTCCCGCTAAGAAGGCTGCCGCTAAGAAGGCTGCCGCTAAGAAGTAAGCTTTCCCTAAGGGAACAATCGGCTCAGTTTCCATCCGCCGTCAACGGACTCATATTTGATCCGGTCGTGTAAACGACTGGTTCGTCCTTGCCAAAATTCAAAGTATTGCGGTTTGATTCGAAAGCCTCCCCAATGAGGAGGCCTCGGAACATCTTGGTCTTTGAATCGCTCTGTGCACTCCAATAATTGCTTGTCCAACTGATTACGCGCAGTCATCTTTGCGCTTTGAATGCTGGCCCATGCTCCCAATTGACTTTCTCGCGGTCTTGACTTGAAGTAAGCATCGCTCGCCTCTGCGGATATCCGCTCTGCGGTACCTCGAACCCGAACTTGCCGTTCGAGCCAAGGCCAAAAGAAGTTCACACCCACCTTGGGGTTGCTCGCTATGTCCTTGCCCTTTGCACTCTCGTAGTTGGTATAGAACACCAGGCCTTCCTGATCCAACTGACGAATCAGCACTACCCTACTTTCGGGATAACCCTCCGGGCTGACCGTCGTCAACGTCATCGCATTGGCATCCTCCATTTCTATCAATGCCTCTTTCAGCCAATGGTCGAGCATGTCTATGGGATCGGACAAACAATCTGATTCTTCCAAGGTGTGCTTTGCATAATCCTTTCGTACAGCTTCGTAACTCATGTCTATTTTTTGACTTGTTCTTTTCAATCTCAAGGCCATATCTCCACTTCCGAGATCACCAGGAATGAGACTTTCAGCGGCCTCCACGAATTTAGCAATTCCTAAGGCTGCGCATTTAGTTTGCCGGTAAACATGACCAAAGGCAGTTGACTTTCGTCTATTCCTAACAGACGCTTGCATTAAAGCGGGCGGAAATCTATTTTGCACACGGAATGTTTAAACCGGACAACATAGAAAACGAATTTTTCGTCAAGCTGGGCTTCAGCTTTTCCCCTGATCAATTGGCCAAAGGAAAAGTCTTGATCTCGGAGCCTTTCTTGGGTGACCCCAACTTCAACCGGTCGGTGATTCTACTTACGGAATATTCAAAGGATGAAGGAGCTTTTGGCTTGGTGATCAATAAACCCACCGAGCTGTACATGGCCGACATCATAGAAGGTTTTCCCACCCACACCTTCCGCTTTCACTACGGAGGTCCTGTGAATCCAGAAAATCTATTCTTCATTCACACCCTTGGCAATGCGGTTCAAGAAGCGCAAGAAGTCATTCCTGGCCTCTTCTGGAGCGGCGATTTTGATCAAATCAGTGCACTGGTGAAGGGTGGAACGTTGAGCGATGGTCAGGCCAAATTCTTTGGCGGTTATTCGGGATGGGGAGCTGAGCAACTGGAAAAGGAGCTGAAAGAAAGGAGCTGGATCATCTGTGATTTGACGGTAAGCGATATCATGGAGAATAGTCCAGAAGAAATGTGGCGATCAAGCCTACGAGCATTGGGGAAAAAATTCTCAATCATGGCGGACTTTCCAGAAGATCCAGCGCTCAACTAAGCTTACTTCCTAGTACATTCTACTTTCAAGGTGGTCCTTGAATCCTATCATCAACTCCGGATTCGCTGCGATACTATCGTATTCCAATGGCATCACTCCCGTCACACTGTTCGCACCGAACAAGGCGTCGGCTCCCATGATCTGCTCCATCGTGAGGCGCACTGACTTTACCTGGGGCAATTCAAGTAATACTCGACGTGCCACCCCATCCAGACATCCTGCGCGTAGGCTTGGTGTAAGCACTTCACTTCCTATCACGGCAAAGAGGTTGCCAGCGATCAATTCAGATACTTCTTCGCTTGTGTTCAACATGATCAGATCGTCAAGTCCTCGCTCTTTGGCTTCCAAGGCCGCGCGCACTTGAGCATGCTTGGAAATTAATTTATGGTTTCCCTCGGGTGAGTTGAAAAGTCGAACAGTCGAGACCCCTATTCTCCTGGCCGGCGTGTTGTGGAATGGAGATGCATTCAGGTCTTCGACAGAGAGCAATACAGCCGGAACATTCGTTTCTGGTAGGTAGCGCCCCTCCCCTTCGCGATAAATCGTCAATCGAATGCGCGTAATAGAATGGTGATGTTCAGTCAAGACAGCCACGATTGCCTTATGCAGGTCATCAAATGCTAGTGCTTCCAGCTTCAAAAATTCCGACGCACGACGCATTCTATGCACGCGTAAATCCCAAAACGTTGGTTTTCCATCTAGACAGAGTACAGACTCGAAAAAGCCATCGGCATAGGCAAAGCCTCTATTGGAAGGTAATAGTCCTTCTACGGGGCTGAAAACACCCTTGGTGAAGAGGTAGTGCTTCATGGATTAAAAGAATCTCAGCAACAATTGTGGTTCGAGGATGAACGTGAAGACCAATCCGAATACAGCTCCAAAGTAATGGGCCGAATGTGCAATGTGACTCTTGCTGTTCTTGTCGAGGTAGTATTCAAGTGCAAGGTAGAGCAACCCGAAAATCCAAGCGGGTATATGAAACGGGATCAGAAAGATGCCCAGCGGTGCCATAGGGTCGATCAGGATGAATGCGTAAACAATAGCGCTCACGGCACCCGAAGCGCCTACTCCATGGTAGGCGTAATTCTTTCGATTCCTTGCATATCCAGGAATGGTGCTGAACAGTATGCCTCCGACGTACAACATCAAGAAATACAACACCCACTTATCCGGAAAGAGCGCAGCAAAAGCTCCTTCCACAAATTTGCCGAATTGATAGAGCACAAACATGTTGATCACCAAGTGTCCCCAGTCTGCGTGGATAAACGCATGTGAAATGAAGCGATACCACTGCTTTCGTTGATCGATCATGTAGGGCTGAAAATCGAGTTTAAAGAAGATGTCTCGATTGTTGAACGCGCTGACGCTAGCCAATACACAAGCGACCAATATGACCAATGTAATACTCATGCTGATGTTTCAAAGGTTGATTTCAAAGCTGATCCAAAATGGTCAATCAAGTCTGAGGCGATGAGGGCTTGTCTCCCTACTTCCACCGCCGCTAAGTCTCCTGACATTCCGTGAAGGTACACTCCGCAGATGGTTGCGATCAACGGATCTTTTACTTGAGCAACGAATGCTGTTATGACTCCCACGAGTACATCCCCGCTTCCAGCTGTCGCCATACCGGGGTTTCCTGTGGCATTGATATATACCGATCCATTGGGAGCTGCAATGGCCGTATGGGCGCCTTTCAACGCAATGATTACTCCGTACTTCTTAGCGGCGTCGCGAAGCATGGTTAATCGCTCAAAGGAATTCTTTGCCGGACCAAACATGCGCTCAAACTCACCTTGATGAGGTGTGAGGATAGAATTTTTAGGAAGAAGCTTTAAGTATTCCTTGCTTTCGGCAAGGAGATTCAAGGCGTCGGCATCCAAAATCAAGGGAACCTTACTTGATTGAAGGAGGGTCTTTAATACGCGTCGCGTCTTCTTATTCTTTCCTATGCCCGGACCTATACCAATGACATCATATGGTGTGATGTCGGGTAATTCTCCTACGTATTCGTCGTAATCATCCACCGTGCACATCGCCTCTGGAACCGTTATCTGCATGATTTCGTATCCCGCATTAGGGACGTGAGTAGTCAACTTCCCTATCCCCGCCCTCAACGCGGCGCGTGCAGCCAAGGTAGCCGCTCCCATTTTACCATGACTTCCTGCGATGAGCAATCCATGTCCGAACTTGCCTTTGTGATCGTAGGGGTCACGGTGAAAAAAAGAGGCGTGTTGATCAATGGAATTTACATAGTAGACAGGACAGTCAACGGTAGCCAAATAGGCTGGGTCCAGGCCAATGTCAATCACGGACCACCGACCGATCCACTCTTGATTTTCATGCACAAAGAAGGACAGCTTCGGCACCTGAAAAGTCAAGGTATGCGATGCGGATATCACGATTCCATTGATCGGTGTGTGCTTGTCAGAGTACAATCCAGAAGGTAAATCGATGGAAACCACCTCGGCAATGCTGGCGTTGATCTGCTCGATGCACAAGCCAGCTAGGCCATCTATTTTCCGGTTCAGTCCAGAGCCAAATAGCCCATCGATCACAACCGTATTGCTGGAAATAGAAGGGAATTGACGTTCCTCCAAAATGTATTCAACCTCATGTCCTGCGGCCGTGAGCCGATCAAGATTGATCTGCATGTCTTGAGAAAACTTCTCCGAATAACGCACCACAAATGTCGAAACCAGATATCCCTGCTCCAACAACCGACGCGCCATGACCAGAGCATCTCCCCCATTATTTCCAACACCCGCGAGTACAATGACAGGCCGGGTAGATGGATAGTGCTGAACAAACCAATCGGTGCAAGCCTCCGCTGCCCGCTCCATAAGATCAACGGATTCAATCGGCTCTCGTTCGATCGTCACTCGATCGGCCTCACGTATCTGTTCTCTGGATAGGATCTTCAACATATCGACAAAGGTAGCGTTGGGGAGGTTTAGGGAATAGGTTGTTGGGGACTGGGGATTAGGGACTAGGGATTAGCTCGGCTTCGCCGAGGTGGGTTGGTGAATTAGAGGGTCAGATGATTAGCACATTGGCTCATTAGCACATGAGCTCATTGAGATTGAAGTTGCAGTTGAAATTGAAGTTCCCCAAGGTTGTTCTCGATACATCCACGCCT
>JABMOM010000019.1 GCA_013204105.1 Flavobacteriales bacterium | reverse complement strand
CAGATGCTCTAACCAACTGAGCTAAGGAGGAAGGATATGAACATTCCTTCGAAAAGGGGTGCAATATTACTGTAGAACTCTGAATCCTGCAAGCGCATTTTTTCTTCTGTAAATCGCCACTTTTGTGCCTGTTTTAAAACAAACCAAAGCATTAAGCATGAGCGATTCAAAGACGGTTGTTGTAGGGACCATGGCGTTTGATTCATTGGAAACGCCTTTCGGTAAAGCAGAAAGCATTGTTGGAGGGGCGGCAACCTACATAGGCCTGTCTGCAAGCTACTTTACAAAGGGGGTGCAAATGGTCAGCGTGATCGGTGACGATTTTCCAACCGACTACCTCGAAGACCTTAAAAACAGAGACATGCGACTGGATGGCGTAGAACTCAGAAAAGGAGAAAAATCCTTCTTCTGGGCAGGGCGCTACCACAACGATATGAATACCCGAGACACCCTCGATACGCAGCTGAATGTATTGGCGGACTTCTCACCTGTGGTTCCTATGACGGATCGAGACGCGGATTTTGTGATGCTGGGGAACCTCACACCAGCGGTGCAAATGCAGGTCATTGAACAGATGGAGAAACGTCCAAAATTGATTGTGCTTGACACGATGAATTTTTGGATGGAAGTTGCCTTAGATGAACTGAAAGAGGTGCTGACGAAAGTAGATGTTGTCACCATCAACGACGAAGAAGCACGGTTGCTGTCCGGTGAATACTCCTTGGTCAAGGCCGCCCGAAAGATCCTTGAAATGGGGCCGGCAGTTTTGATCATCAAGAAAGGGGAGCACGGCGCCCTCTTGTTCAACAAGGAACAGGTGTTCTTCGCGCCTGCGCTGCCGCTCGAGGACGTGTTTGATCCAACGGGAGCAGGCGATACGTTTGCCGGCGGATTCATCGGTCACCTCGCTGCGACTCAAGACATCAGCTTCGAAAACATGAAGCGCGCCATCATCTACGGATCGGCCATGGCGTCGTTCTGCGTAGAGAAGTTCGGAACCGAGCGCCTTCTCAACTTGACAAAAAAAGAGATCGATGCCCGCGTTCAGCAGTTCATCGATCTCACCCAGATCGAGATCTCCTTTTAAGGTCGTCGGTCTGATCAGTTACACTCCTTGTTCAAAGTGGTTGTGACGAAAACGGTCACATCGGGCCATAGGACACTCGTGCCATCCGGACCTTTGTGCAAGTCTTCGCATACCTCGTTCAAAGATGCCAAGGCCTCGCCTGCGGACCATGTTTCTACGTTTAACTCAAGTTTCAACTCCACCTGAGCGTCTTTGACTTCGTAGGTGCCAGAAACGGGCATGGTCATGCCGTTCATTGTAACATCCACATTAACTGTTCCGGCCAGATCATCTCCTTCCGCAGCGGTGATCACGCCACTGAGCTCTGCGCCATTCTCAAGCTTACCGAAAAAGGATGCATCAATTTTCGGGTCACGCGCGATGTCACCAGAGTTGGATGAAGCCGTATTGATTTTGATAGAAGCTCCCTGTAGGGCTTCTGCGGGGGAACCTTTCCCACCCGACGTGACGCTCACTTCTTCAAATACGCCTTTCACGCCGGTCTTTTGGGTGTATTTGTACGCAACCCAAAGTACCTCAACCGGCGAGTCGGTGTAGGTATACGTACAGGTCTTTTCCTGAGCCTCAACCGTCGCGGTATCTTGTGCAGCAGAGTCTGTCTTTTCGGCACCTCCTCCGCAAGAAGCCAGTAGGCTGGCTGTAAGAAGGATTCCAGTAATGTGTTTGATGTTCATGGTTTTTTATTCAAATGAAATGAGCAATGTGTTCTTATCTATGGCGTCTCCCTTACTTACAGCAATCCCCTTCACCACGGCGTTACCCGGTGACTTGAGGACGTTCTCCATCTTCATGGCCTCGAGTACAATCAACGGGTCTCCTTCCTTGATGACTTGACCGATCTCCACTCGAATCTCTAGCACTAAGCCAGGCATCGGCGCCTTCAGCTCTTTAACCTCTTTCTTGGTCTTAATGTTTAGCCCTAATCGCTCTAGGAGCATGTCGGTTTCATCCTTTACTGAAGGACGGTAAGATCGACCATTTATCTTGATATGAGGAGACTTTTCATCCCCGTCTACTACCTCTACCTTAAAGGACTTTCCTCCAACGATCAAATGGTGATGTCCGGCGCCGAGGTGGATGAGGTCCACTTCGCGTGACTCCCCATTGATGCTGACCGACTTGCGATCCTTGGACGGTTCGACCCGGTAGGATCGACCAGCGATTACGATTTCTTGCATAGCGCAAAAGTATCAATCACACATTTATAGCATCTTTGGCGCATGCTAAAACTGCGGATAATGCGGGCTGCCATGGCAATGACGGTGGTGTCCCAGATCACGGCTTGTTCAATTTTGCAGAAGAATCAGACAGGATCTACACCGGAGAACCCCATCCTGCTAGATACGATGGAACTCACGTTTTCAGCGTCGGCATCAGATCTAACCCAGCGCAGCGCGGATCCCTTGCGAATAGACGTCTTGCACACTGAACTTCACCTTGAATTTGATGTGCCTGAAAAAACGGTCTTTGGAAAGGCGTTCATTACCGTTGCTCCTTACTTCGATCCGCTGGATACGATTACGCTTGATGCACGTGGGTTTGCTTTTGAAACGGTACATGCGCAAGAAGGTGATTCCCTCGTAGCATTGGAGTACCAATACGACGGAAAGGAAATTGAAATCGTGCTTGGCAAGCCTCTTCTGAAGGGAGGGCAAGTAGTGCTGGTGATAGACTATGTCGCCAAACCGGCGGATTTGCCGGCGGGGGATGGGCATGCAATCAGTTCTAGTCAAGGACTTTATTTCATCAACCCGAAAGCGGATCCCGATCGGGTACACCCCCAAGTTTGGTCGCAAGGCGAGACGGAATATAATTCTGGCTGGTTTCCATGCGTGGATCAGCCAAATGAAAAGCACACCCAAGAAATCATGTTGACGGTGGACACCTCCTTTGTTACGCTTTCGAACGGACGATTTGTCTACGCATTGGACAACGGGAATGGCACGCGCACGGACGTGTGGAAGCAGGAGAAACCGCACAGTACCTATTTGACCATGATCGCCATTGGGGACTTTGCAGTGGTGAAGGATACATGGCGCGACAAAGAAGTTTGGTATTACGTTGATCCTGAGTTTGAACCTTATGCTAAGAAGATTTTTGGAAACACCCCTGAGATGCTCGAATTCTATTCCACCAAACTGGGATATGACTACCCGTGGGAGAAATTTCACCAGGTAATCGTGCATGACTTTGTCTCAGGCGCCATGGAAAACACCTCAGCCGTTGTACACGGTGAGTTTGTGCAACAGACACCACGGCAAATGATCGATGGAACGCATGAAGATGTGATTGCCCACGAACTTTTTCACCACTGGTTTGGGGACTTGATTACAAGCGAAAGTTGGACGCACATCACCATGAATGAAGGATTCGCGACCTATGGGGAATACCTCTGGTGGGAGCATAAGTACGGCGACGAAGAGGCCCGTCTGCACCTGCAATCAGACTTGGATGTCTATTTAAGTGAATCCATATCGGGAACCAACCATGCGCTCATTCGAAGGACATACGACGACCCGGACGATGTATTTGATCGACACAGTTATCAAAAAGGCGGTCGCGTTATCCACATGCTGCGCGGTGAATTGGGAGACGAGAAGTTTTTCGAAGGATTGAAGTTGTACCTCCACCAAAATGCTTTTGGTACCGTGGAAGATGTGCACTTGCGCTTGGCGATGGAAGAAATTTCGGGCGTTGATCTGAGTTGGTTCTTTGATCAGTGGTACCACCGAGAAGGGCACCCGATTGTTGACGTGCAATATGAGCACGATTCCGCGTCCAAGGGGCTAACGGTCAGGTTGGACCAACAAGGGGAAGCATACGGCACCTTTAAGTTTCATGTGGATCTAATCGCAGGAACAGGAGCGCAAACGTTTACCAAGCGCCTCTGGGTCGATGAGGCTTCCGAAACACTTTCGGTGGTTTTTGATTTTATCCCAGAATGGTATGCAATCGATCCGAAGGGGGATATGCTTTGGGAGGTCAATGAGCAAAAGGAAGGAGCCGTTTGGATGGAACAATTGGCACGCGCTCCGCATTTTATGACGAGGGCAGAAGCGCTCCGAGCTTTGGAACAAGTCGGTGTCGACCTCTCCGATCGGTATACGATGAGTTTGCTCAAGATCCTTGGAGCAAAGGATGAGTTTTGGGCGATCAAGAAGATGGCCGCCGCGGACCTCCCGGGCTTAGCTGGCTTGGATACCAATGCAGCAATTAATGCATTGATGCAGACTTTTCAGGAGGGAAAGAACACTGAATTGAGGGCGCAGGCCCTCTTTTCTATCGACTCGCTGAGTGGAGGGGATGAAGGTATTACGGACTTGTTTATCGGCGCGATGCAAGATTCTTCGATGCGGGTAGTCCGTGCAGCGCTGAGCATCCTTACCGAACGCGATCCGTGCAGCGCCATAGGCCTATCTCAAAACTTGAAGGATGAAGACAGTGAGGAAATGCTGCTTTGGATATCGCGCATGCATGCATTATGCGGGAATGCGGCATCGTTATCGTTTTTTCAGGAGCATGGGGATGCGATGAAGGGGATCGATCGATTCATGTTCAACAATGATTTTACCCGCTTTGCCATTGCCGTGGAAAGCGAAGAGGTCTATGATGCGCTGGTGGCCTACTTAGGGAACTCTGCATTCGAAGAAATGTCATGGTGGGCGCGCATGTCTACCGTCCAAGGGATGCAGCGGGCGTTGACGTATTATGAGGAAAGCCTGGGGGAAATGGAGGAGATCGAAGCCCCTTCGCAGGAACAATTGACTCGGCTGGCGCTGTTGCGAAACAAAAAGGCTAGCCTTTCAGCGTTGATCAGTGAAGCAAAAGAATTGGAGGCGAAGGAGCAGGAAGACGCTAACGACTAAACCCTGATTCGCGTTCAAAGAAGGCATCCTGCTTCAGCCCGGTGCCTAGGGCGGCGTCCACGGCTAGGGTATCGCAGCGTTCGTTGTACACGTTGCCAGCATGACCCTTTACCCATTTAAATTTGACGCTGTGCTTGGGATAGATGCGCAGGAATCGTTGCCAAAGGTCTTCGTTTTTCTTCCCCTTAAATGCTTTTTTCTGCCAACCGAAGACCCATTTTTTCTCCACCGCATCTACGACGTATTTGCTGTCTGAGTAGATCAGCACTTCGTGACCGCTTCCGTTCAACGATTCCAACGCCACAATCACGCTGAGCAGCTCCATCCGATTGTTGGTGGTGTGACGAAACCCTTCCGAGATTTCTTTTTTGCGCTCACCAGACATGAGGACTACCCCAAATCCGCCTGGGCCAGGATTCCCTCGTGCTGAACCGTCTGTGTACACTGAGATTCGTGCCATCTATTCGAAAGAGAAGAAGGTTTCAGGATTCAAGGGAACCCCGTTGCGCCACATTTCAAAATGCAGGTGCGGTCCGGTGCTGAATTCCCCCGTCTCGCCAATTACCGCCACCGCTTCGCCCGCTCGTACTTTATCCCCTTCCTTTTTCAGCAAGGAGGAATTGTGCTTGTACACGGAAAGGAGGTCATTGTCGTGTTGGATTTGAATAATATAGCCCGTTTCGGCCGTGTACGCCGCAAGGATCACTGTACCATCGTCGATCGCCTTGATGCTCTCATCTTTTGGGGCCGCGATATCCACACCAAAGTGATTGCGCTGGATATTGAATCGATCCATGACAGTTCCTTTCAAGGGAGGAAACAGCAGGTAAGCAGTCTTGTTATCGCGGTTAAAATTAGGATTGAGGTTCACTAGATCTTCACGCTCGATCTCTTTGCGCAGTAAACTGTCTTCTCGGCTGCGCGAGTAGTTAACCTCGAGGGGGTCGACCACTTGAAATGCGGTAGAATCGGCGACCGTGTCGATTCGGCCTTCTATCAACATGCGAATGCTTGAGATATACGCATCGCGCTGCGCCAAGGCAATTTCCATCGAGTCGGCCTTGATGGACGCTTCCATGACCATGTTGCGCACCCTGATCTCTTCTGCGTAATCGGGCAGGTAATAGCGAAGGGGCGTCCACCCTAGGAGGGCGAATGCAATGCTTGTGATGAACACTACCGATGCCCCGACCAAAACGATCAAGTTAAGTGGAGTCAGCAAGAGCGAAAACCGTTCTTCGAAGGTGTCAATGTTGAGGACCACCAATTTGTAGTGGTTGCGAAGCCGTTGGTACAGCTTGCCCCTGGTGTTTTTATCGTCCCCCTTTTTGGCCATGAGAAATTTGTCCAAATATCTTAATAATACCCAAGGCCATGGCCGCGTTTATAACTCTTTAGATTTAAGGTAATTTTGCCCTCCTTTGAAGATTGCATAGGCTGAAGTCAAATTGAAGCACACCCGCATCATAATACCCGCGTTGATCACCCTGCTCTTAGTGGGGTGTTCACAAGAGAAGAATACCATCCTCAATCGCTCCTACCACAACGTGACGGCGAGGTACAATGGATTCTTCAATGGGCGACTGGCTCTGCAGGACGCGCACAAGGCGATGACTGAAGCGTATCAGGAGGACTACTCAGCACAGCTTCCCATCTTCATTTCTAAGAAGGATGAAATTGCTCAAGGGGCATACCCCCAGCTCGATCGTGCAATCCAAAAGACCTCGATGGTTGTAGAGCGCCACAGCATGGACATTAGTGGAAAAGAGAATTGTAAGTGGATCGATGATACTTGGCTGGTCATGGGGGAGGCACAATTCCTGAAGCGAGAATTCACCTTGGCCAAGCAGATATTCGATTTTACCAAACGCAAATATCCAGACCGCGAAACTCGGCAACTATCGTACATGTGGCTGGGGCGGATATACATGGAGCAAGAGCTATATGAAAGGGCGGGAGATCAATTTCGCAAAGTCAGCCGAGAAGACGGAATGCCTGAAAAGCAGATGGGCTTGTTTCATGCTGTGAAATCCGAGAATTACCTCCGACAGAATCGCATTGACAAGGCGATTGAGGAACTAGAGCAATCCATTTATTACACACGAGATCGAGATGAGAGGACCCGCAGGATGTTCATCCTAGCGCAGCTGTACGATCGAGTGGGGGATGGAGTGAAATCGAGTGACCTTTTTGCGGAAGTCATTCGTAGGAATCCAGAATATGAAATGACCTTCTATGCCAAGATCAATCGTGCGCTGGCATTCGATGTGAATTCAGGGAATACGGATGAGATAAAGGACATTTTGTTCAAAATGATCAAGGATGAGAAGAACAAGGAGTTCCTGGATCAAGTCTACTACGCGCTTGCCGAGATTGAACTAAAAGAAGGAAATGAAGCCCAAGGGGTCGAATACCTGCATTTGGCAACCCGGAAATCCGTCCGAAACGGCAACGCAAAGGGACTTGCTTACTATCGATTGGCGGAGATCTTCTTTGCGAAACCCAAGTACGAAGAAGCGCAGACCTATTACGACAGTACAGTGGCTTTCCTGAGCACCGAACATCCTGATTACGAGATGATTTTATCGCGCGCCAATAGCTTGACCCAGATGATGCGCGACATCGAGATTGTGAATACCGAGGACAGTTTACAGGCCTTCGCACAATTGTCAGAAAAAGAACAGGAAGCCTTGATTGATCAGCGCATTGAGCAGGTTATCAAACGAGAGGATGACGAGAAACGCAAGCTGCAGCTCGAGGAAATGCAAAGCCAGCAATCTAAGTTTGACCAAGGAAACCAATTCAACCGCAACATGAAGAGCGGGGAGTGGTATTTCTATAATCCTGGGGCCATTGGATTTGGCGTTTCCGAGTTCAAGAAGATCTGGGGAGGCAATCGAAAAAACGAAGACGATTGGCGCAGGATGGACAAGACTTCCTCAGCACCGTTGTTGATTGCTGAAGATGGCGGAGTCTTGGAAGAAGATACGATTGAAGGAGCAGATGACCCGAAGAACCCAAATTTTTACCGAAAATCTGTCCCTGACACAGATGAGAAGATGGCGCGTTCGCACGCGTTGATTGTAGAAGCACTGTATGACCTCGGCTTGGTGTACAAAGAGCAGATGAACGACCTACCACCGGCAGCCGAAACCTTCGAAGAATTACTTTCTCGCTACGATACATCTAAGTACCACATCACCACACATTATCAGCTATACCTCATGTATCAGGATATGGGAAATGCTTCAAAGTCTGCATTTCACAAAGACCAAATCCTGAGCAATTATCCGAATTCTGAGTACGCGAAGGTGATCGTGAACCCGGAGTATGCGGCCAAGGAGGAGGAGACCACAGAGGCCGTATCAGAAGTGTACCAAAAGGCTTATGTCTATTTTGAGCAAGGCTTTTATCGACAAGCATATGGCTTGGTTGTGGATGCCTTGACCGCCTTCCCGAACTCCTCGCTCGAACCTCAATTAAAGTTTTTGGAAGCCATCTGCCTCGGATACATCGATAGCGAAGAGCGAATGCTCACTGAACTCAGGTCGGTCAAGCAGAAATACGGAGGCTCTGACGTGGGCAAGGAAGCCACTGAGATCATTACTTATTTCGAAAACGGACGAAAATTCGATAGTTCGCTGGCCGCCGCAGAGGAAGAGGTGAATGAGGCCGCGATTGAGCGTGCCATGGAAAAATACGCGTATGACATTGGGGCATCCCACAACTTCGTCATGGTCATCCCTGACACGATGGATGCTACAACCATTCAGACAAAGGTGTCCGACTTCAATCGACAGTATTTCAGTACCAAGGGATTCAAAACGTCTTCGATTCCTATGAAGGATGGTCGTGCTATGATCATCGTTTCGAATGTCGGTTACGCATCCAAGGCAATGGACTACTACGGAACCTTTACCGGTGCCGCTGAACTCAGTGAAATCACCACCGAAGCCACCTCGCCGTTCGTGATCTCTTATGACAACTACGCGGTATTCTACAAAGACCAGAATACCCAAGCTTACCTCCAATTTTTCTCGGAGAAATACCTGAAAAGCGAGTGATATCAGCCGCTGCGATCGTATTTAGGAATCCCATACCTTTGCAAAAACCTTTTCACAATGATGGGAAGAAATTCGAAACCTATGAGTAAGAACGGAGACGGAGAATTTGGTGCGCACAACCAGATCGCCAAGGGCACCCGTATTCAGGGTGACATCAAGACCGAGGGAGTGCTTCGGATTGACGGAACGTTAATAGGCTCCGTAGAGTCGACGGGAAAGCTTGTTGTGGGCCCCTCCGGAAAAATCGAAGGTTCGATTCGGTGTAATTCTGCAAACATCAGTGGCGAGGTTAAGGCAAAGATCATTGTCAAGGAGCTGCTCACATTGCAAGCTTCTGCCAAACTTCAAGGAGAAATCACAACCGGAAAGCTCGCGATTGAGCCAGGCGCCACCTTCAGCGGAAGCTGCAGCATGGGCGGAGTGATCAAGGACATCGCGCTTAAAGAAACCGACACCCTTGCCGAAAAAACCGCTTGAACGGGTCGCGGCACTATCGGGCATGGGCTTTCAGCTCGCAGCCACTATTTTCATTGGAGCTTATTTTGGAGATTACTTGGATGACAATTATCCGATCAGTGAACGACGTATTTATACACTGATTCTCACCCTACTTGCTACTGGAGGCGCCACCTACAATGCGATCCGTCAACTCAACCAATCCGAAGAATGAACCTCTATCGAGCGATAGGGCTATTCACCTTGACCTTGGCTGTTGTGTTGGGCGTATCCTATACCATCCATGATGCTGTATTAACGTCGAGCGCCTCTGACAATCTAGTCCTACTTCCTGGGTATTACTTGATGAATGCTGTGTTTGGTCTGTGTATCGGAGTGTTGATCATCTACCTATCCCAAGACCGGCCGGATACGACTGGATTCACGTTCATGGGAGGAAGCTTGTTGAAGCTGGTCATTTTTTTTATTTTCTTCTTTCCCGAATTGAGCGATCAAGAAACGGTGCAGAAAAGTCAGTTCTTGACCTTTTTCATTCCCTACGCCTTGACCATGATTGTGGAGGTTTGGTACCTCATCCGATTTCTGAACAAACAGTCTTGAGGTGAGCAAGCTTTAGCGCCCTAAATTCAATTCCTTTTTCTCTTTTCAAGTCTAACATTATTATGTACTATTGCACCCGATTTTAAAACCCTTATTCGCAGAGGAGTATGCGTTCGAGAATTATCTATTCACTTGTCCTTTTCGCACTGATTTTCAATCCGTTCGTTGGAACCGCTCAGCACAGTGAACTTGCTGAGGACGGTCTGACTTTGCAGGAGGAGATCAAGCTAGATATCCGTCATCACTTGCAGGATGGTCACGACTATCATCTTTTCACAGATGAGTCGACAGGAAGCCACTACGGATTTCCGTTGCCCGTGATCCTTGTGGATGAGGGGGTGCATTTCTTCATGTCATCTGCATTTCATCACGACGAGGAAGTGGCCGAAAGCAATGGCAAGTTCTACGCTGTATATCACAATAAGATTTACCGGACAGACGCAGAAGGAACGCTCAGTTTTGATGCAGATCATCACCCCACCAATGTGAAGCCATTGGACCTGTCCATTACGAAGAATGTATTCCACATTATGGTGATCGGGCTTTTAATGATTGTGCTTTTTGGTCGTGCGGCTAATAATTACAAGAACGACCTCGTTCCGAGAGGGGCGGCCAAGTTTGTAGAACCCATTGTGCTCTTCGTGCGGGATGAAATAGCTCGACCCAATATCGGGGAGAAGAGTTACCGTAAATACATGGGATTCCTGCTCACAGTGTTCTTTTTTATCTGGATCGTCAACCTTTTTGGCCTTACGCCTTTGGGGGTGAACATCAACAATAGCGTTGCAGTAACCTTCGCCTTGGCTTTGATCACCTTTTTGATCACGAATTTGTCTGGAACAAAGACCTATTGGTTGCACATTTTGGACCCACTTGGGAAGTCCATGCCTTGGTATGGCAAATTAGGAATCTATCCTTTGCTTGTTCCCATTGAAATCCTTGGAATATTCATCAAGCCTTTTGCCTTGATGATCCGACTCTATGCGAACATCACCGCGGGGCATATCGTAATGATGAGCTTGTTAGGCCTCATCTTTATTTTCAAGAGCTGGATTGGTAGTCCGCTCTCTTTCGGATTGGCGTTTTTCATCGGGATTCTTGAGCTGCTTGTAGCTGCGCTGCAGGCATATATTTTCACCATGTTGAGTGCACTCTACTTCGGCAGTGCCGCTGCAGAACCTCATCATGATCATTGATTTGAATTATTAACCTCTAAATACGAATAGACATGGAAATTCCAGTAATGGTAGGAGCAGGTTTGGTAGTAATCGGAGTCGGTATCGGTATTGGAAATATCGGAGGCTCTGCACTGGAAGCGATTGCTCGTCAGCCAGAAGCTACTAACCGTATCCAAACGGTGATGTTGATCGCTGCGGCCCTTATAGAAGGTGTCGCTTTCGCGGCTCTCTTCGCTGTTTCATAATTGTACATCAACAGCGGCCGCGGTTGGCTGTCGCTGTTGATTCTTTTTTGACATTCATTTAAATATTATAAACCTTGGAAAAGTTAATCAGTGAATTCTCGGTAGGCCTATTCGTTTGGCAAACCGTGCTGTTTTTGGCGCTCCTCTTCTTATTGAGAAGGTACGCTTGGAAGCCGATGTTGATCGCTGTGAACCGTCGTGAGAAGTCGATCGAAGAGGCACTTGAGCAGGCAGATATTGCACGCCGCGAAATGAAGAAGTTGAAGCAGAGCAATGATGAATTGCTTCAGCAGGCGCGGGATGAGCGGGATTCCTTGATGAAAGAAGCTCGAGAGACTAAGAATGAGATCATAGCCGAAGCGAAGAGAAAAGCGCAGGAAGAGGCGACCAAGATTCTTGCCTCTGCACGCGATGAGATCAAGCATGAAAAAGTGAAGGCGATCGAAGAGTTAAAGAATCAGGTAGCTGATTTCTCTTTTGAAATCGCCGAGCGCATTCTTTCAGAGAAATTGACAGACGCAGACAAACAGAAAAATTCTGTCGTGACTGCCTTGAACGAAATCAACTTCAACTGATGAAAGGAACGAAGTCAGCCGGACGATATGCCTTGGCCCTGATTGATCTTGCGACAGAGCAAAATAAGCTCGAGCAGGTGAAGCAGGACATGGAGCTGATCTCGGCCACTATTGCTGAAAACCACGGATTGGAATTGCTCCTGCAATCACCGATTGTAAAAGTGGACAAGAAGCAGACTGTCCTTAAAGCTGTATTCGGTAAGCATGTGCAGGATCTTTCCATGGGTTTTGTGACCTTGGTCTGCGCTAAGGGCCGCGAGGCGCTGCTTCCTGTGGTGGTAAAGGCTTACATCGAGATCTACAAAGAGCGCATGGGCATTGTCACAGCGAATGTAACCTCTGCGGTTGCCTTGAGCGATGCACAGCGAAAAGAAGTCGCAGGTGTACTTGCGTCTCTCAGTGATAAGATCGAGCTCATCGAGCACGTTGATGCGAATATCTTAGGTGGATTGAAGGTCCGGGTAGGTGATCAGCGTGTAGACGCGAGCTACCGCAAGAAATTGAACGATTTGAAATACGACATACATAACGCATAAGCGTTTAAGCAAATAACCAGATAAAGTCATGCCTGAAATCAAACCAGCAGAAGTATCAGCGATCCTCCGGGAGCAACTCTCCGGAGCGAAGACAGAAGCCGAACTCGAAGAAGTAGGCACGGTCCTCCAGATCGGTGATGGTATCGCGCGTATCTATGGACTCGGCAATGTCCAAGCGGGTGAATTGATCGAGTTCGAGAACGGACTCCAAGCCATCGCCCTCAACCTAGAAGAAGACAACATCGGAGCGGTATTGCTCGGACACTCCACCGATATCAAAGAAGGCGATACTGTAAAGCGCACAGGTCGTATTGCTTCCATCCATGTGGGTGAAGGAATCGTTGGCCGAGTGGTGAATACCTTGGGTCATCCAATCGATGGAAAGGGTCCAATCGAAGGCGAACTCTTCGAAATGCCGATCGAGCGCAAAGCTCCAGGCGTTATCTTCCGTCAGCCGGTAAACGAGCCCCTCCAAACAGGTATCAAGGCGATCGACGCGATGATCCCAGTTGGCCGAGGCCAGCGGGAGCTTATCATTGGCGACCGTCAAACAGGTAAGACTACGGTTGCGATCGATACGATCATCAACCAGAAAGAATTCTACGACCGAGGAGAGCCTGTATACTGCATCTACGTCGCTTCTGCACAGAAAGCGTCTACCGTTGCCGGTATCGTGAAGCGTCTCGAAGATGCGGGAGCAATGGCCTATACAACCGTTGTTGCTGCGAATGCATCCGACCCCTCACCAATGCAGTTCTACTCGCCTATGGCAGGTGCTGCGATCGGGGAGTTCTTCCGAGACACAGGTCGTCCAGCGTTGATCGTATATGATGATCTTTCCAAGCAGGCAGTTGCCTATCGTGAAGTATCGCTCTTGCTTCGACGCCCTCCAGGACGTGAGGCGTACCCTGGTGACGTATTCTACCTACACTCCCGTTTACTCGAGCGTGCAGCTAAGATCATCAACGATGACACCATCGCATCTCAGATGAACGACCTTCCTGAGCCATTGAAAGGAAAAGTAAAAGGAGGCGGGTCGCTTACGGCACTTCCAATCATTGAAACACAAGCAGGAGACGTTTCTGCGTATATCCCAACCAACGTGATCTCGATTACGGATGGTCAGATCTTCCTCGAGGCGAACTTGTTCCTCTCAGGTGTGCGTCCGGCGATTAACGTAGGTATTTCGGTATCGCGTGTTGGAGGTAATGCACAGATCAAATCCATGAAGAAGGTGGCGGGTACGTTGAAGCTCGACCAAGCGCAGTACCGTGAACTGGAGGCATTTGCCAAGTTCGGATCCGACCTGGATGCGGCTACCCAATCTGTTATTGACAAGGGTGTGCGCAACGTGGAGATCTTGAAGCAAGCGGAGAATCAGCCTATGGCAGTGGAGAAGCAGATTGCGATCATCTATTGTGGGTCTAAGAACTTGCTCCGCAGAGTTCCTGTCAACAAAGTCAAAGAATTTGAAGTCGAATTCCTTGATTTCATGGATCGAAATCACCGCGACGTACTCGACACACTAAGGGCAGGAAAATTGACAGATGAGGTTACTTCCACCCTTGAGAAAGTTGCCGCGGAGATGTCTGCTAAGTACAACGTTTCAAAAAAATAAACGCTAACGCATGCCTAACTTAAAAGAAGTAAGGATCCGGATCACTTCGGTCAACAGCACCATGCAGATCACATCTGCAATGAAAATGGTGTCTGCTGCCAAATTGAGAAAGGCGCAGGATGCGGTTACGCAGATGCGCCCGTACTCTGAAAAACTGCAGGAGATCCTAGAAGGAGTGAGCGCAGGCCTTGACACAAGTGAGAACGTCTATGGGCGAGCTGACAAAGAGGATAGCGTGTTGATCATTGTCATTACTTCTAACCGGGGTCTTTGCGGTGCTTTCAACTCCCAGGTAATCAAGCGCACCAAGCAGCTGATCACAAACGATTACAAGGATAAGAAGGTGACTGTACTCACCTTTGGAAAGAAGGCGGAAGATGCATTCAGAAAGACCGATCACTTCATCAAGGGTACACTGTTGCCTCGCCACACGAATGAAATCTTCGATGACCTGAGCTATGACAATGCGGCTTCGGCAGCTAAGAAGATCATGGATGCTTTCAAGGCGAAGCAATTTGACAAGGTATTGTTAGTGTACAACTCCTTCAAGAATGCAGCGGTTCAGATCATTCGTACAGAGCAATTCTTGCCCATCGTTCCTCCGGTTGTGGAGGAGGGCGCAAATAGTCCGGATTACATCTTTGAACCAAACATGGAGGAGATCGTTGCGGACCTCATTCCAAAGTCGCTGAAAACACAATTCTTCAAGGCCTTGCTGGATAGCGTAGCCTCAGAACACGGGGCGCGTATGACGGCCATGCACAAGGCGACGGATAACGCCGGCGACCTGCTGAAGGAATTGAAGTTGACCTATAACAAGGCACGACAGGCATCCATTACCAAAGAGATCCTCGAGATCGTTGGAGGAGCTGAGGCGCTCAACGGCTAATAGATCTGCATAAAATCAAAGAAAGGGCGGTCCATCAGGGCCGCCCTTTTTTATTCAGGCAGGATTCTTGTCTACTTTTAGCCGCTTGAAACTCCGTACCCGTATATCGCTGTCTATGCTTTCGCTCGTCATCGCCTCCTTGCTGGTGATCGGAGCAGTGACCATTTGGTTCTTCACCAAGCAAAACAAAGAATACCACCAAGAACGGTTACAACGAAAAGAGCGCGCGATCAAAACGGAGATGGCTTATTTCTCCAAGGAAGTAGAATTGCAGGAGGACTTGGATGTAGTAGTACAAGAATTTGAAGAGGAGCTCTTTCGGTTGGCAAGCGTCCACCAATTGGAAATCAATGTCTTCAACACCTCAGGAGAGATGCTCGTCGCTGCTCGGCCGGACGCCATTCATTCCGAATACGTAGACAAGCGCGTTCCCAACTCGGCCTTGGAGGAACTCAAGTCGCTCGACAGGATCATCATTCCGGAAGAAGAGGGGGAGCACAGGTATCTTTCTGATTATACCAACCTCTACAATGGACGGGGCGAACGCATTGCCATTCTGAACATTCCTTACTTGCAAGACCCGACGATAAGCCAAGGGGATTTGGAATCGTTTTTAGGCTCGATTGGGGTAGTCTACCTGTTTATTTTTCTGGGCGGAATTGCACTTACGTTCTTCTTGTCCAGATCGATCACGAAAAATGTAACCGCATTGAGCGACCGCATGCAACAAGTGGATTTGAACATCAAAAACGAACCGTTTGATTGGCGATCAGACGACGAGATAGGGACGCTTGTTGATGCCTACAATGCGATGCTTCAGAAATTGGAGGAGAGCCGGCAAAAACTATCGAAGAGCGAGCGAGAATCTGCTTGGCGAGAAATGGCTCGTCAAGTAGCGCACGAGATCAAGAATCCGTTGACGCCCATCAAGCTAAGCGTTCAGCACCTACAAGCCACTGCCGCCTATGACGACCTGGAATGGAGAGAGAAATTCAAGCGGACGATGCAGACCATCATTCAGCAGATTGATTCCTTGAGCAACATTGCTACGGAATTCTCCGACTTCGCCAAAATGCCAAAGGCGAATGTCGAGGTCATTGACTTGAACCAGGTCGTGCGCGATGCCGCACAGCTGTTTGCCGATGTGCCTTTTGAACTAGGCTTGGTTTTGCAAGAGACCTCGGTCAATGTGAACATAGATCCGGAGCAGTTCGGGAGAGTGCTTAACAACCTCCTCAAGAATGCAAAGCACGCTGTGGCAAATGAGCAAGCTCCGAGGGTGAACATTGAAGTGAGCATGATGGAGGGGCGCGCCGTGATGACCGTGCTTGACAACGGGGTTGGTATCCCACAGGAGGATCAGGAAATGATCTTCCGCCCCAACTTCACCACCAAATCGAGCGGTACGGGTTTGGGATTGGCGATTTGCAAGCAAATCATCGAGTCTGCTGGAGGATTGATCACCTTTCAAAGCGAGCTTGGAGCCTATACCAAATTCGAGATTTCCCTTCCGTTGGCCTGATCGATTAGTGCTTTTCCAGCAAGCGACAGTCTACTACCTTCGTCGCAAATAATCGGACCATGGCATACCCAAACCTTCTTGTAGAACAAAGCGATCGGATCGCCCAGGTCACCATCAACCGACCCGATAAATTGAATGCATTGAACATCTCGGTGATCGACGACGTGAGCAAGTGCATGCGGGAGTTGGATGCAAATCCGGAAGTACGATGTATCATTCTAACCGGGGCGGGAGATAAGGCATTTGTGGCCGGAGCCGACATCAGTGAATTTGCTGGTTTCACGGTAGAAGAAGGACGCAACTTAAGCGCGGAAGGGCACCGCAAACTTTTTGATTTGATCGAAGAGATGGGCACGCCGGTCATCGCTGCCATCAATGGTTTCGCATTGGGAGGAGGATTAGAGTTGGCGATGAGCTGCCACATGCGCGTGGCTTCCGACAATGCCAGAATGGGGCTTCCCGAAGTTTCATTGGGGGTCATACCCGGCTATGGGGGTACCCAGCGCTTGCCTCGTTTGGTCGGAAAAGGCAGGGCGATGGAAATGATTACTACTGCCCAGATGATCGATGCCAATACAGCTCTTCTGGGAGGCTTGGTGAATCACGTGGTGGCATCGGATGCCTTACTTGAAAAGTGTCGCGAGATTGCTTCTAAAATAGCAAGGAACTCACCCACAGCTATTGGGTATGCCATTGCAGCGGTGAATGCAGGGGATGAAGGAGGAGTAGATGGCTTCGAAGAAGAGATCCACCTCTTCGGCGAAGCCTTCGGCACGGACGATTTCAAAGAAGGAACCTCGGCGTTTCTAGAAAAAAGAAAGCCCGATTTTAAAGGGAAGTAATGCTCACTCCAAGGCGAGTATCCGGCAAGCTTTGACCTTCAGTGCAAAAGCACCTTTCTCTTTGTTCCAGATATACATTTTGAATTGATCATCGGTCTTGACATCCTCCTCTATGGAGTACGCATAGTGCATGCTATGCCAATGGTCTAAGCTTAACCCAGGATGTTCGTTGATCCGAAAAGCGTCGTATCGTTTGGTCTTTCCATCGACGGCTTTCAGTTCGATGACCAGAAAGGCGCCAGTGGCTGAGCCAGCAATGTATTCTTGACTCTCAACCTCCAACTCAATGAAAATGCGCTCACCGGCGAGGGTACCGAAGACATAGGAGTAGCCTAGACTGAATTCAAGTTCCGGAGTAAATACTGCGTCCGCCTCGCCTTGGGCATGCCTAGCCTTCCAATGCCCATCACGGTCCTTTGGAGTGCCAGCGTAGAGGGTCTTCGATCGTTTGTGGTAGGGCATGGTATCATCTCTTCCACCGAGCTGATGGGCGTGCTTGTCAGCGTCATACTTGCCAAAAGCCCAGAAGTATTTTCCTGCGTTCATGTGCCAGGCCGAGAGGATTCCATGCTTCATTTGATGCACTTGAGCCGCGGTAAGCAGGGAAAAAACGGCTACAACGATGACGATGATGCGTTGTCTAATCTGGCTTCCGTTTTTGTTCAACCAAATTCCTATGGGCAGCAGTAAGATCGCGTAAAGGTCCACCATCGGCCGCGCTCCATAGGACCCGCCATAGTGCCATGACCACCATGCACTCAATCCATAGACCGAAAGCAAGAGGTAGCTTATCCATGAAATGGACATCCAGCGGGAGCTTTTCATCATCTTCCAAAGTGCGGGAATGAGGAGCAAGAAGAAGGGGCTGTAAATCAGCCACCCCCGTTTGAACCCAAATAGGAACGCGAAGAAAGCGGGACGGTGGAAGTAGAATCCTTCACCGGCATAGCTCCAGACGATCCAGTTACCAGACTGCAATTTGTAGAGCATCAACTGTATCAACCCTAGTCCAACAATGACCATTGCAGCGGTGACCAGTGCCCCCACATTTTTAAAGAGTGCCCGAACGGTATGCAAGAACGTGGATCGATCACCCGCTAAAAAGGGCAAAGCGAAAATGACCAAGGCGTTTACCGGACGGATCAACAGGGTAATGCCGAACCAAAAGGCCAAGTTGAGCAGGTCAATGGCTTCGTGAGCAAGGAAATACTGTCTAGCATACCAGGCAAACGCCGCTATCGCGAAGAAGGAATAAACGTGCGAGGCAGTGAGGTCATAGGCCGTATAGTACAGCATGTTCGTAGCAAAGAACGCGGCAAAGGACAGCACGTTTATCGCCCAAACCTTGACGTCAAAAGAAGCGAGAAGGCGACGAAAGAAGTAAACCCCGCCCATCGCATATGTCAGGGCCGCTAGGCACATGGAGAGTTGAAAGGGAAGGCTGAAACCATCCACCGGAACCCCCGTCAACCAAGCGATGAACATTCCCAACAAGAAGAACGGGAGCATCAACAAAGCCGTTCCCGCATAGTATTTATTGACACCAACGCCATCCACACTGAGGATGTATCGACCGTTGATCTGTTGATGGGTGAGATCGCCATCGATGAAAATGGAGGTGAGGTAGTCGTAGTAGCCGCGCCCATCTCCGGTGATTACCTCTAGCCCCGCGATGGACCAGCTCTCATCGGATAAGAAGAAGTACTGCACGAGGGCCAAACTCAAGGTCAGTACCCAAATGAAAGAGGACCTTATGTTCAAAGCGCTGTTAAGCATGATGTGATTGAATCCAAGATTTCATTGTTCATCTTCTGAATCCACGGTTCGCAGGTGGAAACTTTAACAAAAGACGGGAAATCAATTTTAGATTGGGCGTTTCTTTGTTTACCAAGATGGCATCACCGCTCAAGAAGCTCGTCGGTCAAACGGCAATTTATGGACTCAGCAGTATACTGGGTCGCTTCCTGAATTACCTGCTTACCCCCCTCTACACGAGTGAGCTGGTGTTCTCGCCTGATCAGTACGGTATCATCACCGAGATGTATGCCTACGTGGCATTCCTTGTTGTCTTGCTCACCTACGGAATGGAAACCGCCTTCTTCCGCTACTTTGCCGCTCAAAAGGAAAAGGGCAATGAAAAGGTGTTTTCAACGGCGCTCATTTCCTTGATCCTAACCTCCTTCGCTTTTATTGCCATCGTTTCTGTCTTTGCCCAACCCATCGCAGAGACCTTGGGCTACCCGAACGATAAAGAATACATTTCTTGGTTTGGGATCATCGTGGGCTTGGATGCGCTCGTTGCGGTGCCCTTGGCGAAGCTTCGCGCCGAAAACAAAGCCTTCCGATTCGCCTTTATCAACTTCGTTTTTATCGCGGTTAACATTGGATTGAACCTCTTCTTTCTCGCATACTGCTTGCCCAAGTACCAGGCCGGCGAAATCAATTGGCTGGTGGAAACCTTCTACGATCCGGATACGGGAGTAGGCTATGTCTTCATCGCCAACCTCATCGCGAGTGGGGTTCGCTTTTTACTCATGCTGCCAGATATGCTCAGGGAGCGCTTTCAATTTGACCCTGTGATATGGCGAAAGATGATGCGCTACGGAATACCCTTGCTCGTGGCTGGATTGGCTGGAATTGTGAATGAGACCCTCGATCGTGCCATGTTGAAATGGATGCTGATCGGCGACCAAGGTGAATTGATGACCATGACCCAATTGGGCATCTATGGTGCGTGTTATAAGTTGTCTATCGTGATTACGCTCTGTATCCAAGCGTATCGATATGCGGCGGAGCCTTTCTTTTTTGACCAAGCAGAAAGCAGTCAAGCAAGGGCAATCTATGCCCGGATGCTTCACCTCTTCTTTGCCTTTGTCATGCTGATTTTCCTTGTGGTTACCTTGTACCTAGACATTTTTAAGTACTTCATTCCCAACGAGGCGTACTGGGTGGGACTTGACATTGTTCCCGTCCTCTTGCTTGCAAACGTTTTTCTTGGGGTTTACTACAACCTCAGCGTATGGTATAAACTAACCGACAAAACGATGTACGGTTCTTACATCGCCATTGGCGGGGCGCTGCTTACCATAGGATTGAACTTTGCGCTGATCCCAATTCTCGGGTTCCGAGGGTCGGCATGGGCTACGTTGATCTGCTACTTCAGCATGGCAGCCGCCAGTTACATCGTTGGTCAGCGCTTCTACCCAGTGCCTTACAAGTTGAAGAAAGTGGGGAGTTACTTCGCCTTGGCGATGGTCCTTTATTTTGCGTCTCTCTACCTTCCTGATGTCGGGTCAGTGATCATGTACACCATCCACACCTTGATGATCGGATTATTCGCGATCATTGTGATCTATTTCGAATTCCTCAAAGAAAAGAAGCATGCCCCAAGCCATTGAGATCGTAAACAAGGGCCACCATCCATTGCCGAGCTATGCCACCCTCATGTCGGCGGGGATGGACCTACGCGCCTACTTGCCAGAAGGACCTTTTACCCTGAATCCAGGCGAACGAAAATTGGTCCCAACAGGACTGCACATCGCATTGCCCCAAGGTTTCGAGGCTCAAGTAAGGCCCCGGTCAGGATTGGCCTACAAGAAAGGAGTAAGCGTACTCAACGCGCCGGGCACGATCGATGCCGACTACCGAGGAGACATCGGCGTCATCTTGATCAACCACAGCGATGCGCCGTTTGAAGTGACGGATGGAGAGCGGGTAGCGCAATTGGTCATCGCACGCTATGAAACCGCATCCTGGAAAGAGGTAGAAGCGCTTTCGGAGACCGACCGAGGACAAGGTGGGTTCGGAAGCACAGGCGTCAAATAGATTCAAATCACCGGTCATTAAGGCTTATTCTCAAACGCGGTCCTTTCGCCAGTCTATGTTTTCGCATTTTTGCGCCACAAAGAGTTGATATAGATGAATTTGATCATTCCAATGGCGGGCAAGGGAAAGCGGATGCGACCCCACACCCTGCACACTCCGAAACCCCTTATTCCAGTAGGCGGAAAGCCGATCGTACAGCGTCTCGTAGAAGACATCGCCGCGATGTGCGACGAACCAATCAATGAAATCGGATTCATCATCGGCGATTTCGGCGATGAGGTGGAGCAGGAGCTTATCGCAATCGCAGAAAGCCTTGGGGCTAAAGGGAAGATCTATTATCAGGACGCTGCGCTTGGAACAGGCCACGCGATCTACTGCGCAGAACCGTCGTTGGACGGGCCGGTGATAGTAGCTTTTGCAGACACTCTCTTTCGGGCCGATTTCAAGATCAATGTCGCACAGGGAGGCATGATCTGGGTAAAGCAGATCAAGGACCCAAGCCATTTCGGGGTGGTCAAAGTGAACAGCGTGGGAGTGATTACCGACTTCGTAGAGAAGCCAAAGGATTTTGTCAGTGACCTAGCCATCATCGGAATTTACTTTTTTGGGGATGGAGCTCACCTGAGGACGGAATTGAAGTACCTCATGGACAATAATGTGGTCAAAGGGGGAGAGTATCAGCTCACTGACGCACTTGAAAATATGAAGCAGCAAGGGGTTGAATTCCGACCAGGCACCGTTGACCATTGGATGGATTGCGGAAACAAGGATGCCACGGTGGAGACCAACCGAATGATCCTCGAGTTTGAAAAGGACCGGGATCAAGTTTCACCCAATGCGACACTCATCAACAGCACCCTGATCCAACCCGTTTTGATCGGAGATGGAGCAATGATTGAAAACAGCGTAGTCGGACCCCATGTGAGTGTAGGCAACAATACCATCCTCAAAAATGCAAGGGTGTCCAACAGCATCGTACGCGAATCGTCGCGGATTGAGAATGCCGTGGTGGACAACTCACTGATCGGCTCGCACGCAGTGGTATCAAAGCACGCCATGGACCTCAGTCTCGGAGATTTCTCAACGCTTACCGATTGATCCTTCTACCGAAATACATACGTCTTATAGGCTTCTCGCTGTTCACCTTGCTCACCGCAACGGGGATGGCGCAGGAAACGGAATACCCTTCTGAGGCAGAAATTCAATTCGCGCGGAGGTTTATCGATGCGGAGAAAGAACGGCATTTAGGGAATTATCAAGCCTCCCTCGAATTGTTTGACCGATGTCAAATCCTGAATCCGAAGAGTGATGCGGTGCATTTTGGGAAAGGAAAGGTTTACTTAGAGCAAGAGCAATATGGATTGGCTGAAACTGCATTTGAAAGCGCCTATGCGATAGATCCAGACAACAAATGGTACGCGCTGAGCTATGCCCAAGTGTTGTTGGATCAGCTGAAATTCAAGGATGCGTCGAAGGTGTATAAGCGGGTAACATCCGCCTACCCTCAAGATACTGAGCTGAAATTGGATTATGCCAATACGCTTCTATTCGCCGGCAAAGAAAAAGCAGCCCTTAAAGTGTACGACGAGATTGAGGCGATCACTGGTCCGAGCCATGAGATCAACCTGAGAAAGTCAGAATATTTCATCAGTCAGCACAAGTATGAAGCGGCGGTGGAAGAACTCAAGAAATTGATCGCGCTCTATCCTGAAGACAGCCAATTGTATGGAATGCTTGCCGAATTATACCGGGCCCAAGGAAAGATAGACGAGGCTATTCAAATGTTCGAGGACGCGTACAAAGCCGACCCAAGCAATCCGATTTTTCAGCTCTCGCTCGCGGAGTACTACGATCGGACGAATATGCCTGACACTGCGTTCAGCTATCTAAGAAAGGCTTTTTACAACCCAAACCTTGACATCGATCGAAAAGTGGGTGTGCTGCTCCGAATGTACGATAAGGCCGACCAAGACAGGGTGACTCGCCAACGTGTACTGGGGCTCTGTGAAGCCGTGGTGGAAACCCACCCAGCAGAGGCGAAAGCATATTCCATCTACGGGGACTTCTTGAACCTGGAGGGTGATAAGACCGGCGCATTGCGACAATTTCACAAGGCTACAGAACTAGACCCGTCACGTTTCGCAATTTGGTCTCAGATCCTGCTCATCGAATCAGAACTAAACCTCACGGAGGCACTCGCCGATGACAGCAAGCGTGCCTTGGAACTCTTCCCGGCGCAACCGACGGTGTATTTTTTCAACGGCATCGCGAACACCCAACTCGAGCGATGGGAGGAAGCGGTCAAGAGCCTACGAATAGGAGCGCAAATGGTCATTGGTAACAATGCACTCTCGGCTCAAATGCTAGCCAGTCTGGGCGATGCCTACAATGAGGTAGGCAGGGAACTGTCCTCAGACAGTGCATACGAAGCCGCTTTGTTGTTTGACCCCAACAACACCTATGTGCTCAATAATTACAGCTACTTTCTTTCGCTGAGAGGGGAAAAATTGGAAAGGGCAAAAGAGATGTCTGCAAAGACCTTGACCTTGGAGCCGGACAATGCATCGTATCTGGACACCTACGGGTGGATCCTTTATCAGATGAAGGCATATGAAGAAGCGGAAACTTTCTTGGGAAAGGCGCTGTTGAATGGGGGTGAAAATTCTGCGGAGGTGCTAGAACATTTTGGAGATGTTCTCTTCCACTCGGACAGAAAGGAGGAGGCCATAGGCTATTGGAAAAGAGCCTTGGAGCTGGAAGGGAATAATGATCTACTACAGCAGAAAGTGGAAACAAGAACCTTGAATGAATAACGGAATGAAATACTTGATTGTGGTGGCATCCTTGTTGGTGTTTCTTTCTGGCTGCAAGAGCACTCGGGAGACCGCGGGGGACAGAGCTGTACCTCACCGCAAGACCGATGAAATTCTTGGGTTGATGAAAGAGAAGGAGGTTGACTGCCATTGGCTGAGCATTAAATATGACGTAGAGATAAAGTCCGAGAAGTTTGAGGACAGTTTCAAGATGTACGTCCGTATGAAGCAGGACAGCGTCATTTGGATTTCCGCGACATACTATGCCGTCGAGGTAGCTAGATTTCTTTTTCTCCCGGACACCGTGAAATTCATGGATCGCAAGAACAATAAGTACTACGTTGGCGATTACAACTACATCCAAGACCGGTTTAAAGTGGAGACCAATTTTGAGATCCTTGAGTCGTTGCTCCTTTCTAACAGCATCAAATTGCTGGAGATCGAAGCGGCAGAGGGAAAGATCCGATCTTCTAAAGATGATGGAAATTACTACCTGAGCTTTTTGAAGAAAGGACAGCTTAGAAGGGCCTTGAGAAATGAAGGCGAGGCCACAGACCTCGAACTCGATATTGGTCTTTGGGTTGATCCAAATGGATTTCGACTGACCAAAACTTCGATTACTGACTTTGAATCAGGCCGAAACTTGGTGGCGGAATACACTGATTATAAGGAGCTTTGCAACACGACCTTCCCAAACGTCACCCTCTACACGGCACAGTCAGCGAATGAACAAGCAGAGGTGAAAACATCCGTCATGAAGATAACAACGGGTAAGGAAGTTAGCCTTTCCTTTACCATTCCTGAAAAGTATGAAGCATTGGTGCCTTAGTCTGATCCTGATCCTTGGTTCGGTCCTCATTGGACACGGACAGACCAGTGATGAGCTAAAGCGCAAGCAACAGAAGCTTCGCGATGAGATTGAGTACAAGGAAAAGCTGCTCAAACAAATTGAAGCGGATAGCAAAAGCTCCAGCACCAAAGTTGTTCTGATCAACAAAAAGATCAATCAGCGAGAAGAGCTGATCTCCTCGATCCGGGAGGAAATCGTTTACCTCGATGATAAAATCGCGGTAAATGAAGACTTGATCGAAGCGTTTGAGGTAGATATAGCGCGGCTGAAGGAAGAATATACGCGCATGGTCGTGCAAGCCTACAAGACACGAAATTCGAGTCAGAAACTCATGTTCATCTTCGCCAGCGACGATTTTGGTCAAGCATACAGGAGGTTAAAGTACCTGCAACAATTGAGTGAATATAGGCAGCGTCAAGCGGAAGCCATTCTTGCCGCACAGCGCAGTTTGGAGAGCAAGCACTTAGCGCTAGAGGGGCAGCGTAAGGAGAAGAACGAAGTACTGAATGCCCAGAACAAGGAAAAGCTGACCCTCAACCGAGAGAAGCAAGAGAAGGAGAAGGAACTAAAAGTCCTTTCTACAAAGGAAGTACAGTACAAGAAGGACTTATCGGCGGCTGAAAAATCAGCTTCAGAATTACGTTTGGCGATCAAGAAGGCCATCGAGCGAGAGATTGCAGCGCACAATGAGGCGGCAGGTACAACCGGGTCGACCTATCAACTGACGCCAGAAGCACGGGAGTTGGGCAACAACTTTGTAGCGAACAAGGGCAAGCTTCCCTGGCCGGTGGACAAAGGAGAAATTGTAGCGAAGTTTGGCGAACAAGCGCACCCCTTTCTCAAAGGCATCGTGGTGAAAAAGGACGGATTGACCATCTCCACCACAGGAAACAGTCGCGCTAGAGCGGTGTACGATGGCGAGGTTTCACGTATCATTATTCTTCCGGGAGCTGGCAAGGTGGTGATGATCCGTCATGGGGAGTACATTAGCATTTATACCAACTTGAAGGAGACCTTCGTCAACACCGGCGACAAAGTGAAGACAAAAGAGGAGATCGGCATCATCCTCACAGACAAAGGGAAGACCGAGATTGAATTCCAGCTATGGAAGAGCACTGACTTGCAGGATCCGAGCTATTGGTTGTACCAGGCTCGATAACGAAAAAGCCCTCCCACAGCGGGGAAGGGCTTTCATGAACTTATTGAGTAATGAAACGCTTAGCAGAACTCGTCGTACGCGGCAGTCAAATTCTCCGCGATGAGCTCAGCTGGTCGACCTTCAATATGGTGTCGTTCGATGAAGTGAACAAGCTTGCCATCCTTCATCAAAGCAATGCTCGGAGAGGATGGAGGATAAGGAAGGAAATACTTCCTCGCTTGGGCTACAGCCTCTTGATCCACCCCGGCGAACACGGTGACTAATTTGGTCGGCTTCTTGGCGTGGTCGATGGACATACGCACAGCAGGGCGAGCATTAGCTGCAGCGCAGCCGCAAACACTGTTCACCATGATAAGCGTCGTGCCTTCCATGTTGTTCATCAGTTGATCCACCTCATTTGCCGATAGCAATTCATCAAACCCCACTTCAGTAAGCTCCGCTTTCATTGGAGCTACAATTTCTTCTGGATACATAACATTCTAATTTGTGACAAATGTAACATCTTGTGCGGCAAAGAGTTCAATTCGATGTACGGTTCAGCCCTGCTTGCGGCGTTCTTGGAAGAACTGTTTAATGATCTCACCACAGTCCTCTTGCAGGATGCCGCCGACGCACTCGGTCTTAGGATGCAGCATGTTGGCAGAAATAGACCGGAACCCTCGCTTCGTGTCGGGGGCACCATAGACCACCTTCCCGATTTGCGACCAGTACAAGGCTCCGGCACACATGCCGCAAGGTTCCAGCGTGACGTAAAGCGTGCACTTGTTTAAGTATTTACCTCCTAAATGATTCTCCGCCGCCGTGATCGCCTGCATTTCCGCATGGGCGGTAACGTCGTTCAACTGTTCCGTCAAATTGTGCGCTCGAGCAATGACCCGTCCCTTGGATACCACCACAGCACCTACAGGAACCTCTCCTTTCTCATAAGCCACCATAGCCTCTTGAAAAGCAAGTTTCATGAAGTGTTCGTCGGATAATACGTGGAGTTCCATGACTGAATTGACGGTTTAGTTGGTCTTAGTGAGCATTTGGTTTTGTGGGTATCGTATTTACGGGTAGATTTGCGAGTTTACGTTAAAAATCTAATTATGGCGAGATTATCTACCCTCATCGTTTTGCTGGCATTCAGCTTTTCTTCGTTCGCTCAATTGACGGTGACCCTTGAAGACAGTTCGATTTGTCCTGGCGAGTCAGTCTGGATAAAAGCGTCAGGAATGAACCTATATGCATGGAGTGATACGATCAATCTTGATACGAATTTTGTAGACTCCGTGAATTTCAGTGCCACAACGCCTGGAACCTATGCGATTACCGTACTTGGTTACACTATCGTACCGGTTGATACCGATACCGTATCCATCACCATCGTTGTGAACGCTAATCCAACTGTCAGCATTACTTCCAGCGCTGGCACTTCGTTTTGTCAAGGTTCCAGTTCCGAACTGGTCGCCACAGGAGGATACGACATGTACATGTGGACTCCTTCAGGATCGCTGAACAACGACTCCACGGACACAGTGATTGCCACACCAGCTTCGGCAACCACCTATCACGTTACGGTCATGGACAGCAACGGCTGCATGGGAATGGACAGCATCTCGCTGGACGTTACTGACGGACCAACGGTTACAATCACAAGTTCGGTCGACGCTACAAATGGGTATCTCTGCGCAGGAAATACGGCTACCCTCACAGCCAATGCGGCTGGAATTGCTACCTACGAATGGTCACCTTCAGCGTCCTTGAACGACAGCACATCCATGTCGGTTCAGGCGACACCATCTGCCACAACAACCTATACAGTAGTGGTTACGGACACCAATGGTTGCACGGGCTCTGAGTCATTGGAAATCACCGTGAACAGCGTATTGCCTTCGATGACGATTAACATTGAAGATGATAGCATCTGTTTCGGAACGAGTACGATGATCAACTGCCAGTCAAATGGAACATCTTTCTCGTGGACGCCTGGGGCTACATTGGATGACCCAACCGCCAAAGACGTCGTTGCCTCACCTACGACTACTACAACCTACACGGTTGTCGCTACTCGTTTAGGTTGTACAAAGAGTGGAACGGCTACCATCAACGTTATTCCCGCCCCTTCTATCTCTGCAACCCAGAGCTCTGGAGGAGCAGCGATCTGTCTAGATGAAACGGATGAGATCACAGTTACTTGCCCTGATTGCTTGAGCTATATCTGGAAATTCCCAGGCTCTACGTTGACAACTACCTCTAACGTCCAAATCGTTTCGCCAAACACACCTGGCGCGATTGACATCATCATTTCTGGCATTGACGCGATTGGTTGCAAGGGCGTTGAGTCCGTGACAGTGAATGTGGATGATTGCTTCGTCGGAACTCCATTCGGCATTGATGAGGCTGGCGCGGAAAGCATTCAGATCTTGAACAGCGGATCCCATATCCAACTTGTTGCTGCTTCGATCATATCTGAGGTTGAACTCTACAATCTCTTAGGAGAAAAAGTACTGGACATTCAAAACATGGATAACTCAGTTAGCATCTCTTCTACTGATCTGTCAAGTGGTGTGTACATCGCACGGCTCACCGTGAATGGCAAGGTCCATACAGAGAAGATATACATGCAGTAGCCCCTGAAAAATTTAATTGTGAAAGCCCTGTGTTCAATCAACACAGGGCTTTTTGTTTTGTCATAGGCCGAACCCCAGCGGGTAGAGCCGTGCGCCTGCGGGTATTGTCAAAGCACTTTTTAGCTGGTGCTCAGCCACCGCTAGAGGCGGGCCATTAAGTTATCAGGTACCATGCAAAAGGCCCCTACTCCAAGAGGAGACCGGGGCCTTCTGTTTCATTTATGTTCGATCAATCATGCTATTGAATAATGATCGTCTGGTGAAGCACGGCCTCGGCTACCTCCAGGCGCATTATATAGCTTCCTGCAGGAAGATCGGACACGTTGATGGCCGATGTGCCATTGAAGGTTGTTTCGCTCCTTAAAAGCTGCCCATTTAGGTCTATCAATTGAATCAAAGCTGACGCTGTTCCATTTGGCAGCCGAACTTGGATCATGTCGCTTGCTGGATTTGGGAAAACGGCAATGGCATTTTCATGTGTTTCTTCCACGCCAACGAACAGGATGATTACTTCCAGAGAGTCACTGGCCATACAGCCGTTGACATCTGTTTCGGAAACCATAATCGTTCCAGACGGTCCAGCATTCCATTGGATGCTGGCAGCGTTACTTGCTGCGGAGGTCACGGCCCCGCCCATTGCGCTCCAGTTGAACACCGATCCATTCGTCACAGGTACACTGTAGTTGTAGCTCGTCCAGGCCTGAACAGAGGCAGAACCTGAAATAGGTCCTACCGTAGGATCCGGATGGATTGGGTTGGAGCCGATGGAATCGGTGAGCGTTCCAGATTGCGCGACGCTATCCGTAACGGTAACGGTGTACACTCCGGCGGAAAGACCCGAGATGTCCTCTGTAGTGGCGCCATTGCTCCACGCAAATGTGAAAGGAGGCACACCACCGATCACGGTCAAGTCAATGGACCCGTTGAGTGTATTCATGCATGTAACATCACCAGAAACGCTCACCAGGCTTAAGCTTGCGATCGTATCCACCAAGAAATTCTTGACGGCGGAGCAGCCGGATGTGTCAGTAACAGTCAAGGTGTAGTTGCCAATGGAAAGTCCAGAAAGGTCTTCTGTAGTGGCTGCGTTACTCCAAAGGAATCCGTAAGGAGCAATGCCGCCTGTCACAGTTGCATCGATTGCTCCATCATTGGATGATCCGCTTGAAGGAGGCGTAATGACCCCTGTAATCACGATTTCATCGGGTTGGTCCACTACAAAGCTGTCGATATACGATGCGGTGTCATTGTCTGTCACGGTCACCGTGTACGTTCCACCATCTAAACCAGAAAGGTCCTCGGTAGAAGCGCCAGTGCTCCAAGCGAAAGAATAAGGAGGAAGCCCTCCCGTAACAGTAAGGTCAATGCTTCCGGTGCTGTCTCCAAAACAAGACAGGTCATTGACGGAAGAAGTGACGATCATGGGACCAACCACCAGCGATGAATCAACGAAGAAACAAGCGGTATCAGTGCAGCCGATAGAGTCTGTTACCGTTACGCAGTAGTTGCCTGACATCAAGCTATCAATGTCTTCAGTAGTTGCGCCATTAGACCAACTGAAGGTATAACCGGGCGTTCCGCCGCTAACCGTGAGGTCGATGGACCCATCGGTGGCAGAGGATGATGATGCATCCACAATTACTGCACTGATGTTGAATGAATCGGGTGCGCCAATCATAACGGTGTCAATCCAAGTGTTTCCTGCCGAATCAGTCATTGTGTACGTGTACATACCACTTGTAAGTCCGGTCACCGTGAAGCTCGTATCGATGCCGCCAAAAAGGTTGTCATTTGTGACGACCACATCGTCACCTCCAGCGGACACAAGGCCAGACTGATAAGCGGAACAATCGACACGGAAGTTTCCGGTTGAGTGAACACGTTGTCCGGGTCCCACCCATACTGAATTGTAGGAATCGTTCCCAGACCCACCGAAATTCTTCGCCCAGATTTCCAATTGATTTGGCCCAAGCTTTCCGACGATGGCGTCGTAGTTGCCGTTCGAAGTAAGCGTTGTATCTCCAAAAGTGATATCTCCTCCGAAACGTCCGGAGAAGACTAAGTAGTCATCGTCAACACTTTTCAGGTCGTAGATGAAATCAGGGCCCGATCCACTCATGACGTAGAGGGTATCGAGCGTCCCTGCTGAATCGAGGTAGCCGATGAAGGCATCGTCCACCACGTTAGCGGTATACAACTGTCCTCCAAAATTTAAAGCACCTACCCATGAACCAGCGACATAGAGTCTATCGCCAGCGGCGTTGATGTCAATGGAAGTACAAAAATCGGCTCCTGTAGAACCGCCTTGTGTCAGCCATCCAAATGTTCCGGTAGTGTCAATGCTAGCTACAAAAAAGTCAGCGTTGCCGGACGAAGAGATTGAATTGGAACCAAAGATGGCGCTGTTTTGAAAACGACCGGTGACGTATACCTTTTCGACCGTCCCGCTGTTTTCATATGCCACTACATCTGTCAAGACATCGAAACCTGTTCCACCGCCAGCGGCAGACCAAAACTCTGTGGTAAGGTTCGTGTCCATGACCACGATGAAGGCATCGGAATTACCAGCGGAAGAAAAGCTGTTTCCAGCTAGGGTAATCGATCCTGTATAGTCGCCGAGAAGATAGATTCGCCCTGCGGCGTACTGAATGTTGTATCCCTCATCTGACCCAGAACCGCCGACTTGAATAATCGTATCCACGATGCCCGTTGGTAGGGCAACTCTTTCAATAAATCCTTGGTATCCACCCGTAGAGGTGATCGAAGCATTGCCGATCTGAGTCGTGCCCAAGAAGTAACCAGTAACGTAGGCTTTGTCTCCTGCCCCTGTGACCGCATAACCCGCGGTATAAGAACCAACGCCACCGGATCCGGCGTGCGCCCACATGACTTCACTCGTCGTAGCGTCGAAGCAGGCTACCCACATTTCTTGTGGCGCAGAAGCCACGAGTGTGATGGAATCAAAGCTGATGGAATCTTCAAAGGTCCCCGTAGCTACATAAATAGGCCCCGCTGAGGTTTCACCCGCCCATACGGAGTAGGAGTAATTGTTGCCCGTCCCCGCTCCATGATTCAGGTAGGTATAGTTCGGACTCGTCAGGTTTTCGAACGTAAATGTATTTGAATCGATCTGGATGGAAAGAGGCGCAAAGCACCCCGCTATGCTGTCGATGGTATAGCTACCGTCGTTGGCATCCCAACAGGAAGCATCCTGTGTGGTGACATTAGTGGAGAATTGTGCGTAGTTGCTCTGTGCGGCAAGTACAAGGAACGTGGCGAGTAAAATTCGCTTCATGCGAAATGGGTTTTAGGTATTAGACGATGAAGGTAAATACGTTGAAAACAACCTCAGGGTTTGGTGCGGAAAGTTATCCATTTTGGACTGCCAACAACGCAATCAGTTCTGGTTCAGAGGGAATGCTTGCGTCTACGTGATCGACGCCTAATGTTTGAAGCGCAGCGCCGGTAGAGGGACCGATTGCTACCACTCGGCATCCTTGAGGGATGTTATTTCCAGCTTCGAGAAAAGATTCTACGTTGCTCGGGCTTGTAAAGACGTAGGCATCATACGTTTCAACGGCACGGTGAATAGGAGTTGTTTGATAGCAGACAACGATGTGGCACTGCGAAGCATCAAGCGCTCGTTGAAGCGAGGCGAGCGAGCGCTTCGAACTTGGAAATAGCGCTCTGGCTTCTCCAATGCTTTGCGCAAGCGCCAGGGAGACTTCCTCCATATCACTCCCTTGGCCAATGAAATCTGCCTCTATTCCTTCAGCCGCAAGCGCGCTGGCAGTAGCATCACCTGCTACTGCGAATTGCTTATTGAACCATTTCTCCTTCGATTCCTGCTCGAAGAAGGAATGAACTCCAGCCGATGAGGAGAAGACGAGCCAATCGTATTCAGCTGAATTCGCTTCAAAGGAGAGGGTCGAAGTCTCAATGAGCGACTGAGCGGTGAGTTTGATACCCAAGGCATCACATGCCCTGCGGAAGTAGTTATTTTCGCCAAGCTCCCGTGAAATGAAGACTTGGGAAGGCATCGCGCAATTTTTCAGCGCACCAAAGCTTGAAAGTGCGTCCTCCTTTGCAGCGGCATCAAAGCGAACGCGTGCCGGGAATTTTTCCCATTCTTTTCCGTACGTGGCCCAAACCGTAAAACCATCTGCATGAGGGGCTGCGTATACCCCGATGGGGATGTGGCAACCACCTCCGAAACCACTCAAGATGCCCCTTTCAATGGAAACGGCGTCTGCTACATCACTGTGGGTAAGTTGCTTTACCACATCGATGGTTTTTTGGTCACTTTCTCTGCATTGAAAGGCTAACACGCCCTGGGCAGGAGCCGGGATGAAAAGTCGGGGGTCGAGCTTTTCGACATGAAGGTCGTTTAGATCAAGCTCCAATCGATGCACGCCAGCATAGGCAAGTAGGATGGCGTCGAAGTCTCCTGAGCGAAGCTTGTTGATACGCGTCAGGACGTTTCCACGGATGTCCTTGATCGTGATGTCAGGTCGCATCGCGGTGATCTGTGCTTTTCGTCTCGCAGATGAAGTGCCAATTACAGCACCCAGTTTGAAGTTGAGGAATTGGCTTTTGTCGACGATTTCTTTTCTGATCAGCAGTAGTTCGGAGGGGTCTTCCCGATACGAAACGCCAGCAACGGTTAACCCGGGAGGGTTGGATGTCTCCAAGTCTTTGTGCGAATGAATCGCAATGTCGATCTCGTCTCGAAGAAGAGACTCTTCGATCTCCTTCGTGAAGAAACCCTTCCCTTCAATCTTATCGAAGCTCAGGTGCTGGATTTTGTCACCGGTGGTTTTGATGATGATGATCTCCGATTCAACATCGATGAGCTGAAGCTGTTCCTGGAAGAAGTTTGCTTGCCACAAGGCGAGGTCACTTCCTCGGCTGCCGATTCGGATCTTATCGCTCAATGATGGGGTCTTTTAGGTCTTGTTCCAGCATGACTTGTTTGGCCATCTTCATAGGGATGGAAATATACTTTTTCTCTAAGTAGTCCAAGATCTTCTCGAGGGTTTCTCTGCTTTCCGGGTTCATGGTTTGAAGCTCCTTTGCAAAGGTCTTGTCCAAAGCCCGGAGTTTGATGTCCTTCATCAAAGCAGGGATATCCTGCATGGCCAGTTCTAATTTCCGCGTCTTGAATGCTTCTTCGAATTCTTCGAGGCGCTGTTCAACCAGCTGCTCACAGTGGAAGACTTCTTTCTCGCGTTCACGCAGGTTGTTCTTAGCCTCATCTTTGAGGTCTTCTATGCTGATGTAATCAATATCGAAATGCGTCAAAACAGATGCATCTAGGTCATTCGGAATGGCTAGATCTACGACGGTCTTTCTGCCCTGAACGCCCATAGCTTTAAAGATCTCAGCATCTATAATAGGGCGATCAGACCCGGTGCAGGTGACGATTACGTCGAAATGGCCTGCTTTTGCGACGAGGTCATTCAATCCATAGCCTTCTCCTCCTAATACTCCCGCAAGCTTCACGGCTTTTTCGGTGGTACGGTTGAATACTTTGACAGATTTAAAATCATGCTTCTTCAAGTTACCCGCGATGGCCTCTATAGTTTGACCAGCTCCGATGTAAAGTATCGAATGCTCGCTGGTAAGGTCGCGGTCAAGAAGTTTGCGATAGGCAAGGTTCACTACGGAGATGGGCTTGGTCGCGATCTCGGTTTCGGTATAGATCTGCTTTGCTGTTTCTATTGCCTTTTGAATTGCAAGGCGGATGAAGTCACCGGTTAATCGATTAGCCTGCGCACGTTCAAAGGCCGTACGAACTTGTGTAATGATCTCCCGCTCACCAATGACAAGTGAGTCCAAAGAGCTCGCTACGTGAAAGACGTGACGGATGGCTTCGAGACCCGTGTGCAAACGAGCTTCGCTCACTGCCGATTCAATGTCCTCACTAGCAAGATGGGGGTAGGATATCGAAAGAAGGTCTCGGACCAGTCGCTCGCTGAGTGGTTGAGCACACCGAAAGAAGAACTCTACCCGGTTGCAGGTTGACAGGAACATGAATTCTCTGATTTCCAAGCGGTCGATGGCCTGCTCAAACCGATTCTTTTGTTCCTCCGGCTCCACGTGGAACTTCCCTACTAGGTCTAGACCCAGATGACGGTGTGTTAACGCTATAACTTTGAAGTGCTTCAAATCCGGCACGAAAGTCTAGCGATGGCCTACCAATTGTGTCATGAAAATGTCAGGGAGCAAGGTGGAAGATATCCACGCGACGCATTTCCAATCGCTGACCGAATGTTAGCTTTTCTCCTGGCGCACCGATTCCCTCAATGATGATGCGTTCAGGGTCCATACCTAGGTTCATGAGGTATTCTTTGACAATCTCAGCGCGCATTTTAGAGACTTCTGCGGCCGCCATTGGGTCACCCAGGTCACAAGAATGCCCAACGATGAGGACTGGCTGTCCTGAATTCCGGATGATAGGATAAACGCGATTGAGGCGATAGCGATCGCTGTTGCTCAAACGAACGCTGTTGAAATTAAAGTAAATGGTCTTCAGCTTCAGGTCATTGTGATCAACGTCTTCTCCATCAGGGCCTGGCTTACCCGTCTTTGGTGTGCTTGAATTGATGTTCTGGGGTTCCTTGGGAAGGAACTTACTGATATCCAATTCAGGGTTCTCTGTCAAGCGCATTCCTGCATATGAGCCGTCTTCCCTAGCCAAGGTCACAAATTTGAAACCAGCTGCTGTTGGGCCTTCTTGCACGAGTTCTTCATTCGCCTCGTTTTCAAAAACGAATCGGGCTTCGTCTAGCAGGCCCTCGTCTTGTTCTGCCAATCGAACGAAATACTCAGACTCCTTCGCGAGTTTGTTGAAGATGAAGTTACCGTTGGAATCGGTGTACACGGTTTCAATCACCTTCTGGTTCTCATCAAGCAGCTCAAGTCGTACGCCTTCTTTACCTAAGCTTTTATAGTCGAATCGACCCTTGACATCCTTGAAGCTTTCAGTCACCAATTCTTTTGCCTCATCCGAGTTGATCTGTGAAATGTTGAAGAAGTATTCATCATTCAACTGCTCAATGGCGTATAAATTCTCAGGGTCGATGGCCGCAGTATTCACGGTTCCATCACTGTCTACAAAATAGAGCTGCGTTTCAAGCATTTCAGTATCGGCCACACCAACCACCTGAACGCGGTAGTTCTGATTCGGCTTCAACATGGAGAATACAAAGTGACCGCTTGCATCGGTAGTAACGGTTTCGATGATGTTGTCGTTGTCATCCAAAAGGTGCAAGGAGATACCATCGGTTGGAAGGTTTTTGTATTTGTACAAACCAATCGTAAATACAAAGTTTTGAGCAAGGCGATTGTCGTCATAGTCTTCCTCTAATAGACGAAGACCGGCAATCAACTCTGGATCGAGCGCCTCATAACGGAAACCATATTCGCTGTCTTCCAAGCTGTTCACAGCATTTCCGTTTCTGTCCATGAAGGCTAAATTACCTCCTGCCAATAACTCATCGGCTGGGCGAATACTGAAATTTTGATCTGCACGAAGTTTAGTGAACATAAATTCGCCGTCTTCGTTGGTCACTACTTCCTCAATCAGGTTGTTGTTCTCATCGTACAAACGAAGCGTCACACCATCTTGCGGTAGATTTTCATAGGAAAACACACCTGCACTCTGCGAGGCCTCGGATTCCATCTTGGTATCTACAGTAGCGAGCGACTTCAACTGGGCCATTTCTCGGGCCTGGATTTTTTGGTACTTGAACTCGCCGTTATCGTTGACGACACTCTTAAAGAGCTTTTCACCCTGATCGTCCGTGTAGTAAATGGTACCGTTATTCTTGATGTACTCCAAATCACTCACGATCTGAATCTTCAGATCAAGACTGTCGGGGGTATCCGCGAAAGTGAAGGCACCTTTTTGCTGAGTCTGGGCGTATTGATACACCTTGCCATCTGCATCTACCAAGGCGAGCATGATACCGGAAATTGGAGTGCGGTCGACTTCAAAAATCCCCTGCGTACCTTTTTCAAATTCTGGCCTATCGAGGACTGGCATGGCGGCGACATCCTCAGGTAATCTCGGAGTGAGACGCAAGGTTCCATCATCGTTGTATTCAAGTTGCTCTATGTATGCACCGTCTTTGTTGAGAAGCTGTGGGTTAAACAACTTGAGGTCAAGCATTGGATGGCTTGGCGTGAGCGTGTATTCGTTCTTTTCTCGTAATCCTGTGATCTCAATGACGTCATCTGCCCCAGGAAAGAAGCTCCCAACCAATTCACCCTGCTGATCTTTCACGTCAACTTTCATATCGACGGCCCGTGAATCAAAGGATTCAAACACCAATCGAAGAATGTCGGCCTCCTTGAAATAAAGCGTGTTCTTGGCGGAATAGATATTGCTCAGGCTGTCATTTCGGTTAGAGCTGAAATAGAGTGTCTCGCCACTGGCGAAAGGAAAGGCATCAAACGCAGAAGAGTTGATTTTTTTCCCGGCGTTGACAGGCGTTGACCAATGGGTCCAACAGGAGTCAAGCCTATAACTATAGAAGATGTCGCAATCACCTAAGCCACCATGGCCAGTTGACGCGAACATCAAAGTTTTCCCATCCTCAAAGAGATACGGGGAGATTTCGTAGCCTGCGCTGTTGATGCTATCACCCATCCAAATCGGCTTGCCCCATCCCTCTGAGGTCTTGAGCGAAACGTAAAGGTCCTCTTGCCCCATTGAATTTGAGCTCTCCATAGAAATGATCAACATGTCTTCCGAAGAACTCATGTATCCACCGTAAAAGGGGCTCTTGACATTAAGGCTGTTTACCTCAATCACTGAGGGCCGAGGCCAATCTCCGTCATCTTCCTTCTGGGTCATTGAGAAGCCACTTTGCAGTGAAAGCTTCTTGATATAGGTTCCGAGCATGTACATGCGCTGGCCATCCTTTGACAGGCCAATAGCCGAGTTGTTCAGGTAGTTGTTGAGCTTGTTCAGATCGTTCGAAGGTTGACTCCAAGCGTTGTCAGTGAAATCACTGTACCAAAGGTCTTGGCCAACGGTTTTGCCCCCTTTGTTGTCGGGATGAAGGGTGCGGGAAAAATACAAGCGTTTGTCAATGGGGTCAAACACAGGACTATTTTCCTCGTATTCGCCATTGATGACTGTAGACAAAGCTTCGACGGATTCAAACCGAAACCCGACCTGTGCCTGTGAAAGGCCGAAGGTTAGGAGTAGGAAAGTGGTTAGGAGTAGGCGGTTCATTCAGGGGCTTTAAAAGATTGCTTTCTCTTTATTGAACAGATTCAATCCCAGCATGACTTCATGGCTACCAATGTTGTTCGTTTGAATCGAAGAGAGTGTGAAATCAAAGGCATAACCAAAGCGAAGCGTGTTCGATAGATGCAATCCTACCATGCCGACCAATGAGTTCGAGTTTCTGTAGGAAATGCCTCCCCAGAAACGGTCTTGGAAGTCAATCCGAACATTGAAGTCTCCAGAGATGGGTGCTTGCCCTACATACTTGACCAATATGCTAGGTGTTAAGGTCACGTTTCGGTTGATGCGGTAGTGGTATCCTGCCATCAGGTTGTGGTGAGCCTTGATCTCTTCAAGCGTAATCTGATTGGAGAGCTTGAGGCGATCTTGTACCAATTGGTCGCTGGAATAACCGACGAAGAACTTTGGATGGTACATCCAAAACGCCAAATTGATATCCATCAGTGAACTGGCTCCACGTGAAGAGACGTAGTTCATGTATGTTGGGTCACCACTGAATTCGACCACGGCCTTGTTTTGATCGAATGTGACAGATGTATATCCCACGCTCGGTGAAAAGGCGACGCTCAGCTGCTTTGCGATGGGCAGGTGGAAGGTATAGGAAAGACCCGCCATGGTTAGTCCATATGGGCCGTATGAGTCTTGAGCAACATAACCCCCCACTGCGTGGTAGGATTTACGTTGAATGGAGGTGTACGCGGCCGGGGAACTGATGCGGACGGATGAATTCTGAGGATTGATCTCAATTCGTTTCCCGATCGGTTGGGTCACACTTACGTAGTAGGTCGTCGGGCTATTCGTTATACCCACCCACTGATTGCGATAGCTCAGGTTCACTTCAGTGTAGTCATGCAACCCAGCCGTAGCCGAATTTAGGATATACAGGTTCTGCAGGTACTGGCTGAACTGATATACTTGTTGCCCTTTGGCGCCGACCGTGATGAAACAGGCCACGAGAATCAAGGCGCTATATGCTAGTGCTCGCTTCATTTGATGATCGTTACGGAACCAGTTTGTGGTGGAACCTCCTCCACATTCAGTTCGATGACATAGAAATAACTTCCACTTGGCAGGGCTTCTCCCTTATAGGTTCCGTCCCATGAATCTTTGTACCCTTTGGAGGTAAACATCTCATATCCCCAGCGATTGTATACGGTGACTTCACAACCGGGGTAGCTTTCAAGCTCCTTCAAATTCCAAACGTCGTTGTAGTTGTCCCCATCAGGAGTAAATGCCGTGGGTAAAACAGGTCCAATGTTCACTCCAACCATGACCGTATCTCTTGTCTTACAACCAAACTCGGTCTCGGCAGTGACGATGAAGTCCATGGTTTCCCGAGGAGCGGCCATGACAGAATCACCGTCCGTAGCCAGCAATGAAGAAGCGGGAGACCAAGTGTAGGTCACAGGCAGTAGTGTACTAGTAGCCGTCAAGGCGATGTTGGACGGGTTGAAAATGTAACGGTCCTTTCCAGCATCAACAACTGTGTAGGGCTTCACGTCTATCTGTACAGAGTCATAGGTAATCGGACAGACACCATTGACAACCTTCCAGACATAGTCGTAGGATCCAAGACTCAAGCCAGTTACGACCGAGTTAAATGCCGTAGTATCTGAAATGGTCGTTCCATTGCTGGAAGGTAACCATGTTCCCGTACCAATCGTGTCGAGGATCGCTTCGAGTAATCCTTCGGTAGTATCGCAAAGAATAATGTCTAATCCAGCATTGGCAGCCGTTGGATTCAGGTATTCAACGATCTCCATGGTGTCGCGCTCGATTGGACAAACACCGTTTTCAATTCTCCATTCGAAGGAAGTCGTGCCCACTGTAATCCCTGAAATAGTCGTTGCGGGGTTGGTACTGTCAGCGATCGACGCTGCTCCCACAAGCATGTGCCAGAATCCAAATCCGACACCAGGGGTGTTTCCGGCTAGGATTCCCGTGTATTCTTCGCATTTTTCTTGGTCAGGTCCAGCATCGGCAAGACTTGGGAAGTCGTAGCGGAACACTTCGTACTCGCACGTATCCGTATTGCCATAGCTATCTGTAACGGCGAATCGGTTGATCGTTGATCCAACGGGGTAGAATTCCCCACTTGCAATTCCAGCAACCTGCACCACATCAAACCCAGGGCAGTTGTCAATGTATTCTGGATAGGTGAAGATGAATGTCGAATCGCAAGTGAGCGTATCAGACTGGCAAAGCAGTTGTGGCGTTTGCCAATCAACCACTTCTATAATGAAGGAGCAAGTGTCGGTATTCCCAGATTGATCATAGGCAACATAGGTCAATTGCGTAACGCCAACAGGGAAGAAGCTGTTTGAATCTAAACCCGTCGTGTCGATTTGGACAATGGAGTCCACGGTACAGTTATCCGTCGCCGTAGGCCAGTTAAATTCAACCACGGCTCCACACTCATCGATGTCATTGTCTTGCACGATAGAGTCGAGACAGGTAATGACCGGATGAATGGTGTCGAGTGCGGTGATGTTCAGGATCTGCGAATCGATGTTTCCATAGATATCCACTGCGTAGAAGTAGATGTCCATGGTGGAGTCTACAGAAGCACACGTCACAAGCGTGTCAGAGAGGTAGAATGTATCAACGCCACAAGCATCCTGGGTGCTATCGTTTAGGCCAATGGCATCAAAGGAGAAGACACCATTGCTGTCGAGGTAGAAGGTGTCAGAATGTGCGAAGATGGTAGGGGCGATCGCGTCGTTGATGATAAAAATGCTCGTATCAACACTGACATTTCCGTTGACGTCGGTTGCGATGAAAGTTACCGTTAACGTGTCTCCGTGATTGCCGCAGTTGAAGGTAGCCGTGTCAATACTAATGGATGCTATTCCGCAGCTATCCCATGAGCCAATGTCGAGACTGTCAGCGGTCATCGTGGCAATGCCGAAAGAATCCAAGGAGACATAGAACGTGTCGATGATATCGATTACTGGAGCGATGGTGTCAACCACCGTAATGTCTATGGAGATGGAATCCAAGTTGCCATGGATATCCAAGCCGTAATACCAAAGTGTATTTACGCCGACGTCAGCGCAACTGAATAATTCTTTTTCAATCCATAATTCCTGAATGCCGCAAGCATCCCATGACCCAAGATCCACATAGCTTGAATCAATCAGGCTCGAACCAAAGCTGTCCAGCGCAATCGTGATGTTCTGAGCCAGCAACGTAGGAGCGATGTTGTCAAGGACGGTTACTACCGCAGTGCCAGAATCTATGTTGCCGCTTACGTCAACAACATATAAAGTATCTGTGACGGGGTTATCTACGTCAGAGCAATCGAAATTAGATCGAGAGATCCAGGTGGTGAGGATGGCACAATTGTCCGTTGAATTGCTGTCAATGTCATCAGGAATGATTGAAATCAAGCCAAACGAATCCAATAAAACGCTTAGGTTGTTCGTGACTACCACGGGAGCCATATCGTCGATGACCGTTATCACAGCTGTGGCGGAATCCACGTTGCCACTTTGATCCTGAGCGTAGAGTGTAATCGTCGGGAACAAGGCCGTGTCGCCGCAATCAAAGATGGAATCACTCAACCAAAGTGCGGTGATCGAACAGTTGTCGTTTGAATTGTTGTTGACAGAATCTGCGTTAATGATGGCCTGACCGGACGCATTCAACGAAAGCGTAAGGTTTTGAGCGAAGACAACAGGAGGTTGAACATCTTCAACGTTCACGGTAAATAGAACAGTGTCTGTATTGCCTAGGAAGTCAACAGCAATGAATTCAACGGAATTCGCACCAAGGTCGGCACAGGTGAATGCTGTGTCAGCAATCCACATCGTGTCTAAACCGCAATTGTCAAATGTTCCGATGTTCACCATTCCGATGTTGATGGTAGCATTGCCACCGGCATCCAATTGCACCGTTACGTTCTGAGCCAATATCACTGGCGGCAATGAATCCTCAATGGTCACATCGAAAGAATCAATCGCGAAATTTCCATTTACATCGGTTGCAGTGAAACCGATGGTATACGTCATGCCCTGGTCGGAGCAGTCAAATATTGAATCACTCAGGGCAAAACTGGCTATTCCACAAGCGTCGTTGCTTCCTGAATCAGCCATTTGTGGTGTAAGCAATGCATTGCCGAAGGTGTCAATGTATAGAGTGACCGCTTGCAACAATACTTCAGGCGCAACGGTGTCTACAACCGTGATGATTGCAGTTGCAGATCCGGTATTGCCATAGATGTCTGTCACCGAAAGCGTGACCGTATTCGATCCAACGTCGGAGCAATTGAAGTCTGTGGTGTCCAGTGCATAGCTCGCAACACCGCATGAATCCCATGATCCATTGTCGATCATAGCCTCGGTAATACTCGCGTCACCAAGACTGTCCAAATAAACGGTCAAGTCTTGGGTCAAGACCTCAGGTGCGATCGTGTCCAGTACATATAAATCTACCAATTGTGAATCGGCATTGCCGTTCACGTCAGTGGCGTAGAACCAAGTAGTAATGGTATCACCGTGGTAGCTGCAGTCGAACGTGGTTGAATCAATGGTAATTACAGGAGTACTACATGCGTCCCATGTGCCAAGGTCAACAAGGCTTGCAGGAATGGTGATGTTGCCTGTTGAATCCAGATAAACGAAAGAATTCTGAATCAATATGGTAGGCGCAATGGTATCCAACACTGTGATGTATGCGTGGACTGTATCAGAGTTGCCGCTGCTGTCTGTTACCGTGAGTACAATTTGAACTGCAGCTCCTACATCCGCACAAGTGAAGGTGCTGTCGTCCAATACCCAAGTTTCTATCGCGCAGTTGTCGGTACTCAGACCGTTATCTACGGTGAGCCCAGAAATAGATCCGTTGCCGTTCGAGTCGAGGTAGACCGTGTGGTTCACCTGAGCTGCGGCCACTGGCGCGATGTTGTCGCTTACTGTGACTATGGCCGTATTGGTCGCGGAATTTCCAAAAACGTCTATTGCGAAGAGCGTGACGGTAATCGGAGTGTTCCAACTCGCGCAATCAAAATTGGAGGTGTCGATTCCTAATGAATCAATGCCGCAACCGTCTGAACTGCCATTATTCACGTCGTTGGCCGTAATGCTTGCCTGTCCCGAAGCGTTCAGGAAAACCGTAATGTTTTGAGTAACCACATTTGGTGCAAGGGAATCGAGTACCGTTACTAGTGTGGAGTCTAAGCTGGTGTTTCCGCTTGGGTCCACACCTGTAAGTGTAACCATCACCGGCGCTGCATGGTTGTTGCAGTCAAAGTTGAATGTATCCAACGAATAGGCAATTCCGCAAGCATCGAACGAGGCCGAGTCAACCTCTGCGCTGGTCAGGGTATACTGTCCATTCACGTCTAGATAAACCGTCAGTGTGTCATAGGCATGTAATGCAGGAATCGCCTGATCGAGCACGGTGACGTAAGCATGGGCCGTATCAGAATTGCCATTGGAATCGGTCACGGTCTGCACAAGCTGAAGGGTCAAGCCCGCATCTGAGCAATCAAAGGAGGTTTGGTCGAGCGTAATCGAAGCGATTCCGCAAGCATCAAACGATACAGAGTCGGCGGAATCGTTCGCAATTACTGCCGTTCCAGTCAAGGAGTCAAGGACCACGGTGATGTTCTTTGTGACGATCGTCGGAGCGATGTTGTCAATTACGGTTACAACCGCTGTTGCGCTGTCTACATTTCCACTGGAATCAGTTACCGTTAGAGTAACCGTCACCGGTGATCCCACATCAGCACAGCTGAACGAAGTGATATCAAGGCTCATGGACGCAATACCACAGTTGTCACTACTGCCGTTGTTGATGTCGTTGACCACGATGGATGCGTTTCCACTGGCGTCGAGAATTGCATTGTGGTTTTGGGTGGTCACGGTCGGTAACGTAGCGTCGATCACGGTTACATCGGTGGTTCCAGTGCCAACATTTCCAGATGGATCAGTACCCGTAAGGGTTATCGTATAGGTAGATCCATGATCTGAACAATCAAAATTGGATGCGCTCAGGCTATACGTGATTCCACATGCGTCATAGGAGGCAGAATCGAGTTCAGCAGCTGTAAGGGTGTATAGTCCGGTTGCATCCAGGTTAACCGTCAATGTGCTGAAGGTGTTGATCTCCGGAGCTGTTTGATCGAGCACGGTAACGTAGGAATGGGCAGTGTCAAAGTTTGTGTTTACATCCGCGACATTGAGCACTACCTGCACTGGGGAGCCTACATCCGAACAGTCGAATACGGTATCATTTGCATTGATCAATAAAAGACCACAGGCGTCGCTGGAGCCATTATCCATCGAATCGGCTGGAATCGTCACCGAACCTAAGCTGTCAAGGATGACAGTGACGTTCTTAGCGATCACATTTGGCGCGACGGTGTCGATCACCGTGACAACCGCTGTTGCACTATCTGCATTGCCGTTGGAATCGGTCACGGTCAGCGTGACGGTCACAGGTGTTCCTACATCGCCACATGTAAAACTGGTAATATCCACGGCTAGCGAAGCAATGCCGCAGGCATCGGAAGATCCATTGTCAATGTCGACTCCAGAGATCAGGGCATTTCCCGTGGCGTCTAACCACAGGTTGATGTTTTGGGCTACCACATCTGGCGCTACGGTATCTAGCACTTCGATGGTTACCTGCGTACTGTCTACATTTCCGGATGGATCTATGGCGTAGAACCAAACCAGGTTGTTCCCAACATCAGCACATGTGAAGGCCGAGTCGCTGAGGGCGAAGGTTAGGCCGCAGTTGTCGTAGCTCGCACTGTCCATCGAAGCGGATGGTACTACAACAGACCCGAAAGCGTCCAGATAAACGATGGTATCCTTACTTAAGGCGAGAGGAACAATGGTGTCCAATACATTCACGTCTACAGTGCCAGAGCTGCTGTTCCCACTGATATCCGAAGCATTAATGGTGATGGTGTTGGATCCTAAGTTTGCGCAGTAGAATGTGTCGGTACTGACGGAATAAGAAGCTACCCCACAATTGTCGCTGACAAATACCCCAGCAGGAAACATCGCTTTGGTGGTCAAACCACGAATACTTCCATAGTTGCTATTGAAAACTATCTCTGGCGTGCCAGAGCCATCTGCTGGGGCGCGATAGATTTGATCTCCCGCACCAAATCTCGTCCAGTATAACATGTCGGAGGGGGCGTAGTAATCGATGCCAAAGATTCCTGTCTGTCCAGTGTAGAGCGTTGCAGCAGTTCCTGAGCCATCAACGGTGCCAACCATGATCGACCCAGTACCTCGGTTCGCCCAAAAAAGACTTCCAGATTTTCCATCAGCCACAACTTGTCTAGCATTGCTCACACCGTCTCCAGCATTGTATAGGATCTGGTACTCAGAGCCATCACTCCGCATGCTTTCGATGCGGTTATTCTGGATGTCAGAAAAGACAATTAAATCGGTGGACGGGTCATAATCCATGCCCGCTTCTCCCGCTGTACCCGGCGCGAATAAATTAGTTGCCACTCCGGTTCCATCGAGGTTGCCCACGAAAATTCCATCATCACCTGCGGTAAAGAAGATTCGGTTATTCGCATCGTCTACATATACTTCATGCCGCTCGTAGATGGATGCAGCATTTGCATTGGGCAGTGAGTATGTTGATCCGGAGCCGTCGGTAGCTATGCGGTAAACTTCGGGACTGTTTCCCCCGGCAAAATAGAGTGAGTCTAGTGCTGGAGAGTAATCAATGCCAATAGGACCCTGTGAAGCGGCCGCAGCTGAATTGAATAAGATTTGGACCAACCCCGAATCCATATCAGCTTCCCAAATCTGATTGGAGTTGGTGCCTGTGAAATAGAATGTGCCAGAAGGGGTGGTTCCATCCAAAAGAGAATCTGGGATGTACGCTTCACCGAAGGAGTCTAAATACAAGGTGAAATTGCTGGCCGAGATAACGGGTCCGGTATTGTCAGAAACGTCTACTTGAGTGATGTCGTAACCGGCATTTCCACGGTCGTCTATGGCTTGAAGATAAACTACCTGCGTTCCCGTATCTGCGCAAGAAAAGAAAACGCGATCGGAGAAAGCCATCGTGTCATTGACCTCGATGACGGCCGGGTAGGAGCCAGCACAAGTAACATCGTTCCAAGTCCCCGTTGTATAGAGTTGCACACAATCCTCATTTCCGGAATTGTTGGGTTCGCCCACAGTCCAATTGGTATAAGAAACGGGCTCACCGTTGTCCCAAACAAAGGTTCCTTCAGAAACAGCGTCTGAAAGGCCTATCCAAGGGGGTAAGGTGGGGCTAGACGCGAGGAATGTGATAAAATCGTTTTCTGCGGCACTGGTAATGGCAGCTAGGTATCCGCCCATGTTCGACGCCAAGGTTTGCGCCGCCGTCTTCGAAAGGCTAGCGTTGGTCAAATAATAGGAATGGCCGTTGAGGGCCCCTAAATATTGGACTTGAGTTTCATACCCGGGGATGTTGGAACGAGCTACAGATCGGGTAAAATTGCAACCATCGGTAGTCGCAGAGTCGATGTCGTTGGTGTCAACAACAGCAGACCCGTTGGCGTCAAGCGGCAAGGTCAAATAAGCATATGTATTGACATTCGGAGGAGTAGCGTCCGGGTTAAGCTGTAGGGTGTATTCTTCCGCTTCCCCGTACGTTGCGGATAAACAAGGGTCGGTCGGTACGGCATTATAGGTTGCCACTACCCGCATGATCGTTGCCCCCGTATCAGATCCGCACGGAATCACAAATGACCCAGTGAAAGCCGCGGTACTCCAGGTGCCACTGTTCCACAGTTGTTCGGTGCCTTCAAAGGTTCCGTTTTGATTTAAGTCTACCCAAATTCCGAATCCTTGAGGATAAGTGGGCCCCGCCTGGACAGTAAAATTAACCGTATCGCTTTCTGCGCCTGTATGGACAAGGCTGGTAAAATCCGCAACGGTACCATTACAACCTGAGCCATTGTTCGTGATGTTTGTAGTTCCTCCTGTGGTGGAAAAGTTTTCTATTTGATCGCCAACGGCACAACCGGTACCGAATGTTGGGGAGCAGTAGGGGGAAGTAACTACGAGCTCATATTCCTCCACTTCACCATAGGCATAGTTCGTGCAAGGATCCGTTGGTATTGTAACGTACGCGCAACGAACACGCATTCTATACGAAGTTTTCGGAATAGCAAATGGAATAGCAAAGGACCCATTGACCGCCGCAGTTGTCGAGGTGGCACTACTCCACATGAGCTCATTCGCTCCGAACACATTGTCCTGATCCCAGTCAACCCATATGGAATAACCTTGAGCATACGTCGGTCCAGATTGCAGAGAAAAACTCACTGTAGATCCAAAGGCAGATGTGTGTGTCTGTGAGGTATAATCACCGTACGCTCCAGCGCTGCATCCCGTTCCTAAGTTGGAAATGTTAGACGTCCCTCCAGAAGTGCTGAAATTGTTGATGAAGTCGCCAAAGGTGCATCCGTTAGTATACAAGGGAGAACAAGGAGATAAGTAACTGACAATGACCTGTCCGTTTCCGCTTTGAAATCCTGAGGTGTTCACCTGACTAGTACCTGCGTTGTATGATCCACCACCTGCGCCTGAACCCCATGTAGAGCCGTTCCAGCCATTTCCGCCGCCGCCGCCAT